>NZ_CP072610.1:3768066-4452100 GCF_021029445.1 Pseudomonas wenzhouensis | reverse complement strand
GGTGAAGAGGACAACAAGATCCAGGGGCTGGAAGTCGGCGCAGACGACTACATCACCAAGCCGTTCTCGCCGCGTGAACTGGTCGCCCGTCTCAAGGCCGTGCTGCGCCGTGCCGGCCCCAGTGACGGCGAGGCGCCGATCGAGGTTGGCGGCCTGCTGCTCGACCCGGTCAGCCATCGCGTGACCATCGATGGCAAACCGGCCGAGATGGGGCCCACCGAATACCGTCTGCTGCAGTTCTTCATGACCCACCAGGAGCGCGCCTATACCCGTGGCCAACTGCTCGATCAGGTCTGGGGTGGCAACGTCTATGTCGAGGAACGCACCGTCGATGTGCATATCCGTCGCCTGCGCAAGGCGCTCGGTACGGCCTATGAAAATCTGGTGCAAACCGTGCGTGGGACTGGGTATCGTTTCTCCACCAAAGGTTAAGCGCTGACGCAGCGTTTCTGCGTACTCGCTCTGCTGACAAGGATGCGCTCCATCGTGAATCAAGACTGGCGCGGCGCCGTGGTGCGCCGCCTGTTGCTGCTGGTTGGTGCCTGCCTGCTGTTGGGTGCCCTCACCGGTGAGTACGCCTGGGTGCTGGCCTGTGGCCTGGCCATTCATCTCGCTTGGACCCTCAGCCAGCTGCTGCGCCTGCACAAATGGCTGCGTGAGCACAAAACCGACGAGCCGCCTCCGGATGGCTACGGCCTGTGGGGCGAGGTGTTCGACAGCATCTACCACCTGCAACGGCGTAACCAGAAGGCGCGTGGCCGCCTTCAGGCAGTGATCGACCGTGTGCAGGAGTCGACGACGGCGCTCAAGGATGCGGTGGTGATGCTCGACAGCCAGGGTAATCTGGAGTGGTGGAACCGTGCTGCCGAAACCTTGCTGGGCCTGAAAACGCCACAGGACAGTGGTCAGCAACTGGCCAACCTGGTGCGCGACCCACGCTTCAAGGAATACTTCGAGCGCGGCAACTATGCCGAGGCGCTGGAAATTCCTGCACCGACCAATGATCGCCGGCGTCTGCAATTTCACATCACCCGGTATGGCAATCGCGAGCACCTGTTGCTGGTACGTGACGTCACGCGCCTGTATCAGCTGGAACAGATGCGCAAGGACTTCGTCGCCAACGTCTCCCACGAGTTGCGTACACCGCTGACGGTGATCGCCGGCTACCTGGAGACCCTGCTGGACAACGTCGAGGCGGTCAACCCGCGCTGGTTACGTGCCCTGCAGCAGATGCAGCAACAGGGTGCACGCATGCAGACACTGCTCAACGACCTGTTGTTGCTGGCGAAGCTGGAGTCCACCGATTACCCGTCGGACAATCAGCCGTTGGCCATCGACCTGTTGCTGCTGTCGATCAAGAACGATGCTCAGGCGTTGTCCGGCGACCAGCAGCATCGCATCAGTCTCGAGGCCGACCCGCACCTCAAGCTCAAGGGCAGTGAGGCGGAGTTGCGCAGCGCCTTCTCCAATCTGGTGTTCAATGCCGTGAAGTACACGCCGGCCGGTGGCGATATCCGTATCCGCTGGTGGGGTGACGAGCAGGGCGCACATCTGGCGGTCAGCGATACCGGCATGGGCATCGAGACCAGGCATTTGCCCCGCCTGACCGAGCGCTTCTATCGGGTCGACTCCAGCCGCGCCAGCAACACCGGCGGTACCGGTCTGGGCCTGGCCATCGTCAAGCATGTGCTGCTGCGTCACCGTGGCAATCTGGAGATCAGCAGTGTGCCGGGCAAGGGCAGCACCTTCACCTGCCATTTCGCTGCCGCGCAGGTGGTGCAACGCGCACGCTGAATGCTTGCATTCAGCGTGGCGAAGCTCCAACCTCTAGCGATTCCTGGCCAATTCGAACCTTCATGGACCCCTCCACGAGTCTCCCTGCCCCCGATTACTTCGCCGATTTCGGCCTCATGCTGTTCGCCCTGTTCCTGGTGCTGCTCAACGGCTTCTTCGTTGCGGCGGAGTTCGCTATCGTGCGTCTGCGTGCGACCAAGGTCGATGCCCTGGCCGAAGCCCATGGCTGGCGCGGGCATATCCTGCGCACCGTGCACAATCAGATGGACGCCTATCTGTCAGCCTGCCAGCTGGGTATCACCCTAGCGTCACTGGGGCTTGGCTGGGTCGGTGAGCCGGCCTTTGCCGAGCTGTTGACGCCACTGTTGGTGGCGGTTGGTGTGGAGTCACCCAAGCTGATTCACGGCATCGCCTTCTTCACTGCGTTCTCGATCATTTCCTACCTGCACATCGTCATCGGCGAGCTGGCGCCCAAGTCCTGGGCGATCCGCAAGCCCGAGCTGTTGTCGTTGTGGACGGCCGCGCCGCTGTACGCCTTCTACTGGCTGATGTACCCGGCGATCTTCGTCCTCAACGCCAGTGCCAACGCCATTTTGCGTATCGTCGGGCAGGGTGAGCCGGGGCCGCACCACGAGCATCACTACAGCCGTGAAGAGCTCAAGCTGATCCTGCACTCCAGCCGTGCCACCAGCGACAACGACCAGGATCTGCGCGTGCTGGCGTCGGCGGTCGAGTTGGGTGAGCTGGAGGTGGTGGACTGGGCCAACTCGCGTGAAGATCTGGTTTTTCTGGAGCTCAACGCCAGCCTCGATCAGGTGTTCACCACCTTCCGCCGGCACAAATACAGCCGCTACCCGATTTTCGACGAGAGCAAGGGCGAGTTCGTTGGCGTGCTGCATATCAAGGATCTGCTGCTGCACCTGTCGCTGCTGGAGATGCTGCCGTCAGCGCTGAAGCTGGGGGATCTGATGCATCCGCTGGAGCGGGTCAGCCGGCACATGCCGCTGTCGCAGTTGCTCGAGCAGTTCCGCCAGGGTGGCGCACACTTCGCCCTGGTCGAAGAGGCCGACGGCAAGGTGATTGGCTACCTGACCATGGAAGACGTGCTCGAAGCACTGGTCGGCGATATTCAGGACGAGCACCGCAAGGCCGAGCGCGGCATTCTCGCCTACCAACCGGGCAAGTTGCTGGTGCGTGGCGACACGCCGCTGGCCAAGGTCGAACGCCTGCTGGGGATCGATCTTGATCACGTCGAGGCTGAAACCCTCGCCGGATTGATCTATGACACCCTCAAGCGCATGCCCGAAGAAGAGGAAGTGCTGGAAACCGATGGCCTGCGCATCATCGTCAAGAAGATGAAAGGGCCCAAGGTGGTTTTGGCCAAGGTGGTCAAGCTGGATTGATCATGCGTCTCCGTGGTCTTTTGATCCGCTCATGGCGCCGGTGGCCTGATTGACCGGGGCGCGAGACTCCGATTGCAGCCTCCGTGGTCACGGGGCCGCTTCTTCGGGGCCATTCTAATCTGCTGAATAATTACAGACGGCCGGCAGGCCATCGTGTCGTTCATCTTGCGAGGAATCACCTTATGAGTGCACCCGTCGTCATCATCGGTACCGGCTTGGCCGGCTACAACCTGGCCAAGGAGTGGCGCAAGCTCGACGTGCAGACGCCTCTGCTACTGATCACCGCTGACGATGGCCGCTCCTACTCCAAGCCGATGCTCTCCACCGGCTTCGGCAAGCACAAGGAGGCCGATGGCCTGGTCATGGCCGAAGTCGGCGTCATGGCCGAGCAGCTCAATGCGCAGATCCGCACCCATACCCGCATCACCGGTATCGACCCCGGGCACAAGCGCCTGTGGATTGGCGAAGAAGCCGTGCCGTACCGCGACCTGGTGCTGGCCTGGGGCGCCGAGCCGATGCGTGTGCCCGTGCAGGGCGATGCCCAGGACGCGCTGTTGCCGATCAATGACCTGGAAGACTATGCGCGCTTTCGCAGCGCCGTGGCCGGCAAGCACCGGGTATTGATCCTCGGCGCCGGCCTGATTGGCTGCGAGTTTGCCAACGACCTCAGCGCCGGCGGCTATGAAGTCGAAGTGCTGGCGCCCTGCGAGCAGGTGATGCCAGGCCTGCTGCCTCCAGCCGCCGCGACTGCCGTGCAGAGTGGCCTTGAGGGTCTGGGCGTACGTTTCCACCTCGGCCCGGTGCTGGTCAGCCTCGACCGTCAGGGGGATGCGCTGCAGGCGTCGCTGTCCGATGGCCGCCTGATCAGCTGCGATGCGGTGGTCTCGGCTGTCGGCCTACGCCCGCGTATCGCCCTGGCGGCAGCGGCCGGGCTCGACGTCAATCGTGGGGTGATGGTCGATCGCTACCTGCGCACCTCGCACGCCAATATCTACGCCCTCGGCGACTGCGCCGAGGTCGACGGGCTCAACCTGCTCTACGTCATGCCGTTGATGGCCGGTGCCCGCGCGCTGGCCAAGACCCTGGCCGGTGAGCCGGCGGCGGTCAGCTACGGTCCGATGCCGGTGACGGTGAAGACGCCAGTGTGCCCGCTGGTGGTTTCGCCGCCGCCGCGTGGCTGCGCAGGCGAATGGACGGTCGAAGGCAGTGGTGGCGACATCAAGGCGCTCTGCCGCGATAGCGCTGGGGCGCTGCTCGGCTATGCCCTGACCGGGACGGCCGTGCAGGAGAAACAGGCGTTGAACCGGGAGCTGCCGGCACTGCTGGCATGATCACCTGCCGTTCTGTCGGATACGCCACGAAGTTGCCGACTTAAACTACCTGGCGAGGCTGGCGCTGCACGGTGCGGCATGCCATCCTCCAACTGGTCTGCCGCAGCGCAGAGCTGTTGCGGCGCCTTGGGCGCTGTTCTGGAAGAACAGCACGGACACAACAACAAAAAACCGTCAAAGAGGCATTTATGCGTAAACCGGAACTCGCCGCCGCCATCGCCGAAAAGGCTGATCTGACCAAGGATCAGGCCAATCGTGTACTCAACGCCGTACTGGAAGAAATCACCGGAGCACTGAACCGCAAGGACAGTGTCACCCTGGTTGGCTTCGGTACTTTCGTCCAGCGCCACCGTGGCGCCCGCACAGGCAAGAACCCGCAAACCGGCCAGCCGGTGAAGATCAAGGCCAGCAACACCGTCGCCTTCAAACCGGGCAAGTCCCTGAAAGACGCGGTCAACTGAGCCCGTTTCCCGGAGCCGCTCGGCTCCGGGTTCCCCCAAGCAGCCCGGCGCCACCGTGCGGCGCTACAACTGTACTCCCAGTGGGCTGTAGTCCTGCAAGAAAACCACTACAATGCGCGGCCATCATCTTCGATCACGAGGGCCTGTGCATGAAATTCCGTTTTCTTCTGTGGATGCTGGGCCGCCTGATGGCCAAGGCCAGCCGTGAAAACCCGGCGTTCCGCCAACAACTCGAAGGCCGCGATATGGTCTTCCAGTTGCACACCCTCGACGGCAAGGTGGCACGCCACTTCATCGTGGCGGGGCAGCGCGTCAGCAGCAAGCGCGGTGCCGCCAAGGACCCTGCTTTCGCCATTGGTTTCAAGGACGCTGCCTACGGGTTCGCGACCATGACCGCGAAGAACAAGCAGTTGGCCTTTATGCAGGGCATCCAGAACAAGGACATCCAGATCCAGGGCAATCCGGCGCTGGTCATGTGGTTCCAGGGGCTGACCAAGTACCTGATGCCGAAGAAGAAAACCGAGGCGCCGAAAAAGGCCGCCTGATCGGCCAATGCCAGTCCGTCAGGCGTCGACGAGCGTCGCCCCGTGCTGAGGTTCCTACAAGACGCCTCAGCCTGACTAGCGCCTTATACAGGTCGCGGCTGGTCGCGACGCTGCGCTTTGGTTAGGCTGCCAGGCATGTTCCTGAGGAAAGCCTGGCCATGCGTCTTTTCCTGTTGCCCCTGTTATTGCTGACCGCCGCCACGGCGCGTGCGGAGCCGGCCTCGGCCAAAGCCCTGTTGCCACTGTTCGAGCTGGCGGGCATCCATCTGCTGTGCGAACAGAGTGCGCCAATGCTGCAGCGGGGCCAGGGCGAAATTGAACAGCAACGTCTCGCCGAGCTGTTCGCGGCCGAGGCCTTGTGTCTGGAGCTGGCCCGGCGCGTGGCGACGCGCTTCGATGCGCAGCAAGGCGAGCAAGCCCGTGAACGCCTCGACAGCCCGCTGGCGCAGCGTTTCACGGCGGCCGAGCGTGCGGTCGGCGAAGATCCTGAAGGCCTGGCCGAATACCGCCAGCGGTTGCAGGAGCACCCCCCGCGCGGCGTACGCCTGGAATTGGTCAAGCGCCTCGATGCTGCTGCACGCACCACCGAGCTGGCCAGCCTGCTGCGTTATGAAGTCGGCAAGACCCAGGCGCTGCTGGCGCTGAAGGCGCGCGGCGAAAGTCTCGATGAGGTCGAACTGCAGGCACAGACGCAGCAGCAGGCAAGCGCCATTCGCCAGTCCAGCGAGCAGGCCGTGGCAACGTTCATGTTCTATGCCTACCGGCAGATGCCCAGCGATCAGTTGGCCGAGTACGCGGCGCTCTACGAGCACGCCAGCGTCAGCCAGTTGCTGGCCGTCAGCCTGGAGGTGCTGCCGCAACTGTTCGCTGAGCGCCGCGAGCAGTTGCGCCAGGTTGCGCGCAAGCCCTGAGGCCGTGGTCAGTGCGGCTGCTGGAATTGCGCGGCCAGTTCACGCAGGGCGACTTCGGCGCTGAGCACCTTGCTCACGGCGTCTTCGGCTTTTTCCCGGCTGATACCGAGCGCCTCGAACAGCTCATCAGGGATCTCGCTCTGCGGGCCGGCACCGATGCCCCGATTGCGCAGCAGGCTGACCGCCAGGCACACCAGGTTGGGGAAGGCGGCACTGTCACCGGCATAGGACGGATCATGCTGGAAGCGTAGCGCGCTGGACAGCTCTTCGGGCATATCCCAGTGACGCATCAGCCAGGCACCGATTTGTTCGCGGGTGATGCCCAGCAGGTGCTGCTCGATATGGCTGTGCGACAGGTGCGGGTTGACCTCCAGGTGACGGCAGATCAACGAGAAGTGCGGTGGGAACACATGCGCCAGGACCAGGTAGCCGAAGTTGTGCAGCAGACCGGCCAGGTAGGTCAGGCCGGCTTCCGGGCGCTGTGCGCGCGGCATGGCGCGGGTCAGGCCCTCGATCACTGCAGCGGTATAGATCGCTTGCTGCCAGTAAGGGGTGGCGTGCTGCGGCTGATCCTTGGGCAGGCTCAGGGTCTTGCCCAGGGCCAGGCCCAGGGCCAGGTTGATCACCAGATCGAAGCCCAGCACGCGGACGATGGCATCTTCCACCGAGCGGATCTTGCCGGGCGCCGCGTAATACGGTGAGGCTGCCCAGCTGACCACCTGAGCGGCCAGCGCGGGATCGGTTTCGACCACGCCGGTGATGTCGTCCACCGTGGCATTGGGATCGACACGCAGCTTGATGATCTTCTGCGCGGTTTCCGGCAGCGGCGGAATCTCGATGGTTTCTTCCAGGCGTTGCTGGATGCGGCGTGCGGTAAAGGCCTGCACGGCTTGGGTGATTTCCGCGCGGTCATCATGCGGGCGATCGAGGTTTGGTTTGATCGCGCTGACCGGCTCACCGAAACGCGCCGCGCTGGCCTTGCTCAGCAGCGCCTTGAAGGCTTCGGTGGGGATTTCCAGCAACACCCCAGGCTGGCCGGACTCGATCAGCAGACTGGGCACCTGCAGCAGGCGTTCTTCGTACAGGCAGGGCGAGCTGGTCAGCGGCGGCAAACCGGGCAGTGCGGCCAGATTGTGCTTGCCGAGCATGCGCTCCAGGCGTTCCGGCTTGACCGCCGTGAGCTGGCGCCCAGTCAGTTCGGCCAGGCGCGACAGATCGAGCATTTGGCTACGCGGATAGAGCACCAGCAGGGCACCGATAGCATCGTCCACCAGCACGGCCTGCAGGCGCGCCTCACTTGGCTGACCTAGGCGCTCCGCGCGCACCTGATAGGGCACGGCGAGTTTCTCCAGCAATTGCACGATCACGGCAGGCGCTTGGGCTGTGGCGTTGGCGGCGAGGGCGGCTTCAGTCATATCGATATCCAGCGTTGGCGCATGTCCTCGGAGTATAACCAGCGAGGATTTGCGCAATGGTTGGTGGCGACGGTTGTCCTGTGAACAGGTTCACACTTGACCGTATTGCTGGCCATGACGCAACCAGCGTTCCAACAATGGCGCTACATGTTGTGGCCAATGTTGCAAAAGTGCCTGCGCGGCATCACGCACGGCGGGCAGTAGGTCGGCGTCGCGCATCAGGTCGGCGACCTTGAATTGCAGCAGGCCGGTCTGCCGGGTGCCGAGCATTTCCCCTGGGCCACGCAGCTCCAGATCCTTCTCGGCGATGATGAAGCCATCGGTGGTCTCGCGCATGATCGCCAGGCGTTCGCGGCCCAGTTGCGACAAGGGGGCGTGATAGAGCAGCACGCAGTGGCTGGCGGCGCTGCCGCGACCGACCCGGCCACGCAACTGGTGCAGCTGGGCCAGGCCCAGGCGCTCGGGGTTTTCGATGATCATCAGGCTGGCGTTGGGTACGTCGACGCCGACCTCGATGACCGTGGTGGCCACCAGCAGCTGCAAGTTGCCCTGTTTGAATTCGTCCATCACCGCGGCCTTTTCGGCCGGCTTCATGCGCCCGTGGATCAGCCCGACGCGCAGCTCGCCGAGCGCGGCGGAGAGCTCCTCGAAGCTGGTTTCCGCCGCCTGGCAGGTGAGCTCCTCGGATTCCTCGATCAGGGTGCACACCCAGTAGGCCTGGCGCCCCTGCTGACAGGCGTTGCGTACGCGTTCGACCACCTCATCGCGGCGGCTGTCGGCGATCACCAGGGTGTTGACCGGCGTGCGCCCTGGCGGCAGCTCGTCGAGGATCGAGGTGTCCAGGTCGGCGTAGGCGCTCATCGCCAGGGTGCGCGGGATGGGGGTGGCGGTCATGATCAACTGGTGCGGGCAGAGGCGACCGTCGATGCCCTTCTGGCGCAGGGCCAGGCGCTGCTGCACGCCGAAGCGGTGCTGTTCGTCGATGATCACCAGGGCCAGGCGCTTGAACTTCACCTCGTCCTGGAACAGGGCGTGGGTGCCGACCACCATCGGGCAGCCGCTGGCGATCTGTTCCAGCGCCGCTGTGCGGGCCTTGCCCTTGAGCTTGCCGGCCAGCCAGGCGACGTCCAGGCCGAGCGGTGCCAGCCACTTGCTGAAATTGAGAAAGTGCTGCTCGGCGAGAATCTCGGTCGGCGCCATCAGCGCCACCTGATAACCGGCCTCCAGCGCCTGCAGCGCGGCCAGTGCGGCGACCACCGTCTTGCCGGCGCCGACGTCACCCTGCACCAGGCGCAGCATGGGCTCGCTCTGCGCCAGGTCGTAGGCGATCTCGGCCCCCACGCGCTGTTGCGCGCCGGTGGGGGCGAAGCCGAGGTTGGCCAGGTACTGCTGCGGCAGCTTCTTCGCTGGCGGCAGTGCTGGCGCCTGTTGCGCGCGCACCTGTTCACGCAGGCGTTGCAGCGACAGCTGATGAGTGAGCAGTTCCTCAAAGGCCAGACGATGCTGGGCCCAGTGGCGACCCTCGGCGAGTTCTTCGACATCGGCGTCCGGCGGCGGCCGGTGCAGGTAGCGGATAGCCTCATCCAAAGGTGCCAGGCGATAGTCGCGGGCCAGCTCGTCGGGCAGCCAGTCCGGCAGACTGCGTGGGCCGAGACGCGCCAGAGCCTGCTGGCTGAGCTGGCGCAGACGCTGCTGGGTCAGGCCTTCGGTGGTCGGGTAGATGGGCGTCAGGCTCTGCTCTACCGGGGCCGGCTCGTCGCCGCTCTGCGCGCGGTATTCCGGGTGGTAGATCTCCAGGCCGGTGGCGCCGGGGCGTACTTCACCGTAGCAGCGCAGGGCGGTGCCGCGCTTGAGGCCGTCCTTCTGCGCCTGACTGAAGTGAAAGAAACGCAGGCTCAGCGTGCCGCTGCCGTCCTGCAGACGCACCAGCAGGCTGCGGCGCCGGCCCATGACCACGTCGGCGCCGGCAACGATGCCTTCGACCACCGCATCCTGCCCCGGACGCAACGCGCCGATGGGGGTGATGCGGGTGCGATCCTGGTAGCGCAGCGGCAGATGGAATAGCACGTCCTGCAGGTTTTCCAGGCCAACCTTGGCCAGTTTTTCCGCCAGCGCGGCGCCTACGCCTTTCAGCGCGGTGACGGAAACCGCAGACAGCTCGCTCACGTCCGGCCTCAGACTGCCTTGGTCTGCGGGCTGCGGGCGACCGAGCAGAGGCGGATCGAGTCGGCCAGCACTTCGATGGCGTTGGGCCGCGGGAAGCTGGCGCGCCAGGCGATGGCCACGGTGCGGAAGGGGACTGGTGCGCTGAGCGGACGCACTTCGATCACGCCCGGCGCGTAGTGATGGCTGTCCACCGCCGAGAACGGCAGGATCGACACGCCCAGGCCGGAGGCGACCATATGGCGGATGGTTTCCAGCGAGCTGGATTCCACCGTGGTGTGCTTGCCGTGGTCGTCGCCGCCCTTGCGCAGGGTCGGACAGGCTTCCAGCACCTGATCGCGGAAGCAGTGGCCTTCACCGAGCAGCAGCAGGCTCTTGTCGTTGAGCAGCTTGGTGTCGATGGTTTCCATCGCTGCCCAGGGGTGGCCGGCTGGCAGCAGCGCGTAGAAGGGCTCGTCGTACAGTGGCTTGGTCAGGACATCGGCCTCCTGGAACGGCAGGGCGATGATGATGGCGTCCAGCTCGCCAGTGCGCAGCTTGTCGCGCAGGATGTGGGTGAAGTTTTCCTCGATGTACAGCGGCATGTCCGGGGCGACCCGGTGCAGCTGCGGAATCAGGTGCGGGAACAGATAGGGGCCGACGGTGTAGATGGCGCCGATCTTCAGCGGGGCGGTCAGCTGGTTCTTGCCGGCCTGAGCCAGCTCGCGAATGCCCTGGGCCTGCTCCAGCACTTTCTGCGCCTGGGTGACGATGCCCTCACCGACCGGGGTCAGGCGCACGGCGCTCTTGCTGCGCTCGAAGATCAGTACGCCGAGCTCGTCCTCCAGCTTCTTCACGCCCACCGACAGGGTCGGCTGGCTGACGTGGCAGCGTTCCGCGGCGCGGCCGAAATGCTGTTCCTGGGCGAGGGTGACGATGTAGCGCAGTTCGGTGAGGGTCATAGTGTTTATCCATTAAGTTGCCGCCAAGCATAGCCTTTGCAAACAGATGAACCAACCGCGCTAATAGACTGTTGCAAAACTATCGCGAGGTTGGCGTCCGCTGTGCCCTACTGCCAGGCAGGCGCTGACGGTTGCACGCGGGCTGTTACACTGCGCCATCGCATAACAGTCATGGAGAACAGCATGTCGCACTGCAACAGCCTGCTGATTGCCGGGTGTGGAGACGTCGGAACCCGTCTGGGCCTGCGTATGGCCGAACAGGGCTGGCGCGTACTGGGCATGCGCCGCAACGTGGCGGCTCTGCCGTCTGCCATCGAACCGCTGGCGGGCGATCTGCATGCCGATGCCTGCCCGGCGGATTGGCCGCAGGGGCCGCTGGACTACCTCGTCTACTGTGCGGCGGCGACCCAGCACGACGAGGCCGGCTACCGCGCGGCCTATGTCGATGGCCTGCGCCGCGTGCTGGGTTGGCTGGCGCAGCATGGCCAGCGTCCACGGCGCATCCTGTTCGCCTCCAGCAGTGGGGTGTATGGGCAACAAGGCGGCGAGTGGGTCGACGAAGACTCTGCGGCTGAGGCGCAGAGCTTTTCGGCGGTGATCATGCGCGAGGCCGAACGCGTCGCGCTCGACAGTGGTCTGCCGGCCACCACTGTGCGCCTGACCGGCCTCTACGGCCCTGGTCGTGAGTGGTTGCTGAGCCAGGTGCGCGGTGGCTATCGGGTCAGTGAGACGCCGCCGTTATATGGCAATCGTATTCATGTCGACGATGCTGCCGGGCTGTTCGCCACGCTGTTGCAGGCAGACGTTGCCGGTAAGCCCTTGGCCGATTGCTATCTGGGTGTCGATGACGAGCCGGCGCCACTACACGAAGTAGTCGCTTGGCTGCGTGAGCAACTGGGCGTGAGCCACTGGAGTGACGAGCAGCGCGTGCGCCGCGCCGGCAGCAAGCGTTGCAGCAATGCCCGCGCTCGCGCGCTGGGTTGGACGCCGCAGTATCCCAGTTACCGCGAGGGCTATGCGGCGATCTTGCAAGGCCAATGACGGGTGGCCGTTACCTTTAGCGGCGTTTGAGCAGCCAGCGCTGCGGGCCAGGCTGGTACTCGGGCATCTCGTCGAATTGGGCGCGATTGTGCGCTTCGAAGATGCGCAACTGGTTGCCCTCGTGCACGAACAACCAGGGGCTGCCTTGCTCGCCGGCTTGTAGCCAGATGCTGTCATGCTCGCCGCTCATGGCGGCGCAATCGCCTGCCAGGCACAGGGCGAAACGTTCGGCACCGGGCAGGCCTTGCACCTGGCCGTTGCTGTTGAAGCGCACCAGACCGCCCTGGCCGAGGCCTTCCTCGATCAGCCAGTCGCCGCCCAGGTAATCACGGTACAGTGCCTGCTCGAAACTGCCGCCCAGCGCTCTGGACTCACCGGCAACGCGGGTGAAGTGCTGCTCGGGCCAGTATTCGCTGGCGCTCTGCACCAGCTCGCCGTTGTGCATGGCCAACTGTTCGTTGTAATCACCGTAGAAGGTCACCTGCCAGCGGCCCTCACCCGTGCTCTGCAGCGTGCCTTCGGCCAGTTCGAAGCCGTTGCTGTAGCTGGCCTGGTGCTGTTCAGCGTCGATATGCCATTCGAGGTTGGGGCCGTAGGCGAGCAGGGCTTCGCGCAGGCGACCGCTTTCGCGCGCGGCATCGATGGCTGCCTGGTTGATCCAGGTGCCAGTCGGGTCGTTGTTCGGTGTGCTGGCGCAGCCGCCGAGCAGGGCGCCGCATAGCAGCAGAGGAAGCAGACGCATGGCGATCTCCATGCCGGGGAAGGGCGAGCGGAGCCGGGTGCCCCGCTCGAACGACTTACTCGATGACCAGGATGGCGTCCATTTCCACCTGCGCGCCGCGCGGGAGAGCGGCTACGCCGATGGCGGCACGCGCCGGGTAGGGCTGCTCGAAATAACGGCCCATCACTTCGTTGACCTTGGCGAAGTGCGACAGGTCGGTGAGGAAGATGTTCAGCTTGACGATGTCCTTGAACGAACCACCGGCGGCTTCGGCAACGGCCTTGAGGTTCTCGAACACCTGTACGGTCTGGGCTTCGAAGCCTTCGACCAGCTCCATGCTTACCGGATCGAGCGGGATCTGCCCGGACATGTACACGGTGTTGCCAGCCTTGATCGCCTGGGAGTAAGTGCCGATGGCGGCCGGTGCCTTATCGCTGGTAATGACGGTCTTGCTCATGAATCGCTCCTCGTGAGAACTGGCTGGGTCGAGCACCCAGCCTACAGAATCGAAATAGGGGAATTATGTCAGGCGCGCACTCGGGTGATACGCATCACGCCCTTGAGCGCGCGCAGTTTCTTGATCACGCGGGCCAGGTGCACGCGGTCATGCACGCTGACCACCAGTTGCACCACGCTGATACGGCCATCACGTTCGTCCATGCTGATCTTCTCGATGTTGCCATCGGCAGCATTGACGCTGCTGGCCAGCAGGGCGATCAGGCCGCGCTGGTGTTCCAGCTCGACGCGCAGCTCGACGTTGAATTCGCCGGTGACGTCCTTGGCCCAGTTGAGCTGGATGCACTTTTCCGGGTTGTGGCGGATATCGACGATGTTCCGGCAGCTCTCCATGTGTACCACCATGCCCTTGCCGGCGGACAGGTAGCCGACGATGGGGTCGCCCGGAATCGGCGTGCAGCACTTGGCGTAGCTCATTACCAGGCCTTCGGTGCCACGGATCGCCAGCGGCCCTTCGCTGCTCGGCAGGGTGTCGTCGCCATTTTCGGCCAGCAGGCGGCGGGCCACGACGTAGGCCATGCGATTGCCCAGGCCGATATCCTCCAGCAGGTCCTCGATGACCTCCTGGCGGTATTCGCCGAGCACCGTTTGCACGCGCTCGGGCGCAATCTTCTCCAGGTGCGTATCGAAGCTGGCCAGCACCTTGTTCAGCAGGCGTTCGCCGAGGCTGATGGATTCCGAGCGGCGCTGCTGCTTGAGAGCGTGGCGGATGTGCGTGCGCGCCTTGCCGGTGACCACGAAGTTGAGCCAGGCCGGATTCGGTCGGGCGCCGGGGGCGGTGACGATTTCCACGGTCGAGCCGCTTTCCAGTGCTTGCGACAGCGGCGCCAGACGGCGGTTGATACGGCAGGCGATGCAGGTGTTGCCGACGTCAGTGTGCACCGCGTAGGCGAAGTCGACCGCCGTGGAGCCCTTCGGCAGCTCCATGATGCGACCCTTGGGCGTGAACACGTAGACCTCGTCCGGGAACAGGTCGATCTTCACGCTCTCGATAAATTCCAGCGAGTTGCCGGCGCGTTGCTGCAGCTCCAGCACGCCCTTGACCCACTGGCGCGCGCGGGCATGGTTGCCCTTGGGCGCTTCGTCCTCGTTGGACTTGTACAGCCAATGCGCGGCGATGCCGTTGTTGGCCATCTCTTCCATCTCGCGGGTGCGGATCTGGATCTCGATGGGTACGCCGTGCATGCCGAACAGCGTGGTGTGCAGCGACTGGTAGCCGTTGGCCTTGGGAATCGCGATGTAATCCTTGAAGCGCCCGGGCAAGGGTTTATACAAGTTGTGCACGGCGCCGAGCACGCGGTAGCAGGTGTCGACCTTGTCGACGATGATGCGGAATGCGTAGACGTCCATGATCTCGTTGAACGCCTTACGTTTGCCGCGCATCTTCTGGTAGATGCTGTAGAGGTGCTTCTCGCGGCCGATCACTTCGCCTTCCATGCCCTCGCGTTGCAGGCACATCTGGATCGATTCCTCGATCTTGGCGACGATTTCCTTGCGGTTGCCCCGGGCGCGGCGCACAGCGGCGCGAATGCGCTCGGAGCGCATCGGGTGCATGGCCTTGAAGCCCAGGTCTTCGAACTCCACGCGCATGTTGTGCATGCCCAACCGGTTGGCGATGGGCGCGTAGATTTCCAGGGTTTCCTTGGCGATGCGCCGGCTCTTCTCGTGCGGCATGGCATCGAGGGTGCGCATGTTGTGCAGGCGATCGGCGAGCTTGACCAGAATCACGCGGATGTCGCGGGCCATGGCCATGGCCATCTTCTGGAAGTTCTCGGCCTGCGCCTCGGCCTTGGTCTCGAAGTTCATCTGGGTCAGTTTGCTGACCCCGTCGACCAGTTCGGCCACGGTTTCGCCGAACTGCGCGTTGAGCGCTTCCTTGGCGATGCCGGTGTCTTCGATCACGTCATGCAGCATGGCGGCCATCAGGCTCTGATGATCCATGTGCATTTCAGCGAGGATGCTGGCCACGGCCAGCGGATGGGTCACGTAGGCTTCGCCACTGCGGCGGCGTTGGCCATCGTGCGCCTGTTCGGCGTAGAAATAGGCTCGGCGCACCAGGTTGACCTGGTCATGGCCGAGGTAGGCCGAAAGTCGGTCGGCGAGAGCGTCTATGCCAGCCATGGGGTATTCCCTTCAGGGCTGGCTTGGCTACACGCCGCGCGACTTCGACCCGGCATCATCGACTTACAGAGGCTCGTTGGCCTCTTCCTCGAAGGCAGCGAACAGCGGTTCTTCTTCGACGATGTCGTCCTGGGCAATCACGTCGTAATCCACCAGGCCGGCGGCGATTTCACGCAGGGCCACGACGGTGGGCTTGTCGTTTTCCCAAGCCACTTTCGGCTCTTTGCCGCCGGTGGCCAGCTGGCGCGAACGCTTGGTCGCGAGCATGACCAGTTCGAAGCGGTTATCAACGTTGTCCAGGCAATCTTCGACGGTAACGCGAGCCATGGTGTTCCTCGTAACGTGTGCGGATAAGCTTGGCCCGAGAGGGCGAGCGGACTGAATAGTGTAAAGCAGCTTCAAGCTTCAAGCTACAAGTAGGCGCCAAAACGGCCTTGCTTTTACCTGCAGCTTGTGGCTCGAAGCATGCGCGGCTTTTAGGCCAGCAACTCGCTGAGCAGGCCGGCATGGCGTTGCTGTTGCTGCGGTTGTGCCAGTTGGTTGCTGCGGAAGATGGCTTTCAGGTCGCTCAGGGCGTGGTTGAAGTCATCGTTGATCACCAGGTAGTCGTATTCGACGTAGTGGCTCATTTCGCTGACCGCTTCGCGCATGCGTCGTTCGATGATCTCGCCGCTGTCCTGGCCACGGTTGGTCAGGCGATGGCGCAGGGCTTCCTGGGTCGGCGGCAGAATGAAGATGGATTTGCTCTGCGGCATCAGCTTGCGCACCTGCTGCGCGCCCTGCCAGTCGATTTCCAGAATCAGGTCGAAGCCTTCGGCCAGGGTCTGCTCGACCCATTTCTGCGAGGTGCCGTAGAAGTTGTCGAACACCTGGGCGTGTTCGAGAAACTCGCTGCGCTCGATCATGGCGTTGAACTGCGCATGGTCGACGAAGTGGTAGTTCACCCCATTCACTTCGCCCGGGCGCATGGCGCGAGTGGTGTGCGAGACCGAAACGCGAATCTGCGCTTCGCTGTCGATCAGCGCCTTGACCAGGCTGGTCTTGCCGGCGCCGGAGGGGGCGGAAACGATGTAGAGGGTGCCGGTGGTGGCCATTAGATCTTCCTGAGCAAATCCTGGTGGACGTGAAAACGTAGCGAGCGACGGCTAGACAATGCGAAATCAGGTGAGAAAGCGGAGTTTACGACTGTAAATGAGCATTTCGAACCTGATTTAAACGCGGTATAGCCTAGCGCGGCAGTTTTCACTCGATGTTCTGTACTTGCTCGCGCATCTGCTCGATAAGCACCTTGAGGTTGACCGCAGCCTGTGTGCTGCGTGTATCGAACGCCTTGGAACCGAGGGTATTGGCCTCGCGGTTGAGTTCCTGCATCAGGAAGTCCAGGCGCCGCCCGGCAGCGCCGCCGGCCTTGAGTACGCGACGCACCTCGCTGACGTGAGTGCTGAGGCGATCCAGCTCCTCGGCGACATCGCTCTTTTGTGCGAGCAGCACCAGCTCCTGCTCCAGGCGTTGCGGGTCGAGTTCTGCCTGCATTTCTGCGAAGCGGGTTTCGATCTTGGCGCGCTGGCCGGCGAGCATCTGCGGCACCAGCTCGCGCAGGGCGGCGACTTCGTCGAGGATGCTGTCCAGGCGTTCGTTGAGCAGCTTGGCCAGCTCGGCGCCTTCGCGGGCACGTCCGGCCTTGAGTTCGCCCAAGGCCTGGTCGAACAGATTCAGCGCAGCGGCGTTGAGCGCCTGCGGGTCGGCCGAGTCGGCCACCAGTACGCCGGGCCAGGCCAGCACTTCCAGCGGGTTGAGCGGCGCCGGTTGCTGGATCAGCGCGGCGACCTGTTCGGCAGCGGCGATCACTTGGCGGGCGCGCTCGCTGTCGACCTGCAGTTGCTTGCCGGCGTTTTCCTCGGCGAAGCGCAGGGTGCACTCCACCTTGCCGCGTGACAGCCCCTGGCGCAGCGCTTCGCGCACGGCGCCTTCGAGGTCGCGAAAGGCTTCCGGCAGGCGCAGGTGTGGTTCGAGATAACGGTGATTGACCGAGCGCAGTTCCCAGCTCAGGGTGCCGTGGGCGGTTGCCTGCTCGTGGCGGGCAAAGGCCGTCATGCTGTGAACCATGGGATACCTCGCGAATGTCGATTCGAAAAACGCAGGATTGTAGCCCAGGGAGAGCGCCTGTTTCATGCGCCGGTGATCAGCTCTTGGCCCTGCCTGCTGTCAGTCGCTGCCAAATCGTCGTGCCCTGTCGGCGGCTGGCCCCTATAATGCGAGCTGTTTTCACTTAATGAAGTAGGTATCGCTCGATGAAACGTCCCAGTGGCCGCGCCGCCGATCAGTTGCGCTCGATTCGCATCACCCGCAACTACACCAAGCACGCCGAAGGCTCGGTGCTGGTGGAATTTGGCGATACCAAGGTGATCTGCACCGTCAGCGTCGAGTCCGGCGTGCCGCGCTTCCTCAAGGGGCAGGGCCAGGGTTGGCTGACTGCCGAATACGGCATGCTGCCGCGTGCCACCGGCGAGCGTAACCAGCGTGAGGCCAGTCGCGGCAAGCAGGGTGGTCGTACCCTGGAGATCCAGCGCCTGATCGGTCGTTCGCTGCGTGCCGCACTGGACATGAGCAAGCTCGGTGAGAACACCCTGTACGTCGATTGCGATGTGATCCAGGCTGACGGTGGCACCCGCACCGCGTCCATCACCGGTGCCATGGTGGCGCTGATCGATGCACTGAAAGTGCTGAAGAAACGTGGTTCGCTCAAGGGCGAGCCGCTCAAGCAGATGATTGCGGCGGTATCGGTCGGCATCTACCAGGGCGAGCCGGTGCTGGATCTGGACTACCTGGAAGACTCCGCCGCCGAGACCGACCTCAACGTGGTGATGACCAATGCCGGTGGCTTCATCGAAGTGCAGGGCACCGCTGAAGGCGCACCGTTCCAGCCTGACGAATTCAACGCCATGCTGGCATTGGCGCAGAAAGGCATGAACGAGATCTTTGAACTGCAGCAGGCCGCTCTGGTCGACTGAACCCGTAACGAGCAAGGAGCATCAGGATGAACGACGATCTGCAAAACCCGCTTCCGACGCCCAGTCAGGAAGCGCGCCAGTGGGCCATGTTCTGTCACTTCGCCGCGTTTCTCGGCCTGGTGTTCCCCTTTGGCAATCTGCTTGGCCCGCTTATCGTCTGGCAGGTGAAGAAGGATCTCGACCCCTTCGTCGATGCGCAGGGCAAGGAAGCGCTGAACTTCCAGATCAGCGTGGCCCTGGCCGCAGTGATCTGCTTCATCCTGATGGTGGTGGTGATCGGCTTCCCCATGCTCATGTTGCTGGGGCTGGCCGCGCTGGTGCTGACCATCATCGCCGGGATCAAAGCCAACGAGGGACAGCCTTATCGCTATCCCTTCAGTTGGCGGTTGCTGAAGTAGATCGTAGGCAATGAAAGGCCATGGCTAGGCCTGATGGGCTGTTGCGCAACTACCGGTATTGCCCTGCTGCATTGAAAACGATCGCATATGCCAACCCAGGCTTGTCGCTTCGATCAGCGCGACGGATGGTTCTGGAGGCTGCGTAAAGCCAGCAGGTGGGCCCCGATGCCTTCAGTGTGGCTGTGTCGGCAGGTCACCACTGAACACATCGTCTTCCAGATCATTGCCGGGAATCGCATGTTCACCGGCAGCCCAGGCGCCGAGATCGATCAGCTTGCAGCGCTCGCAACAGAACGGACGGTAGGTGTTTTCGGTTTTCCACTCGACGGGCGCACCACAGGTGGGGCATTGAACAGTCGTGGTCATGGCTGGCCTCCGCGTAGGGTCAGGTAGAAAGTGTGCAGGCGCTCGACCTGCGTATCCAGCCAGGCCATGTCGCGGTCATTGACCAGTACATCGTGGGCATGACGCAAGCGTTCTTCGCGGCTGGCCTGGGCCTGCATGATGGCGCGTACCTGCTCTTCCGAACTCTGGTCGCGCGCGATGGTGCGTTGCAGCTGCAACTCTGCGGGTGTATCGACCACCAGCACACGTTGGGTCATATGCCGCTGGCCGGATTCGACCAGCAGCGGTGACACCAGGATGGCGTAAGGCGACTCGGCGCGTGCCAGTACCTCAGCGATTTCCTGGCCGATCAGCGGATGCAGCAGGCTTTCCAGCCAGCGGCGCTGTTCGGGGTTGGCAAACACCAGCTTGCGCAGTGCGGCGCGATCCAGTTCGCCACTGGCTTGCAGCACGCCCTCGCCGAAATGCTCGACGATTTTCGCCAGCGCCGGGCGCCCAGGCTCTACTACCCAGCGCGCCGCGTGGTCGGCATCGACCACATGTATGCCGCGCGCGATAAAACCTTGCGCGACTGCGCTCTTGCCGCTGCCAATGCCGCCAGTCAGGCCGAGAATCCAGGGTTTCATCACGCCAATGCCGCCTCGTTATTGCTCAAGGGCGCGATTGTAGGGGGGATTGTAATGTGATGCGACCACGTCCGTGCTGTGCACCTACCTGTAGCCGCGCCCCGCCGCGAATCGATAGCAAGGCCAGCGCAAACCCAAAAGCTTCGCCCCGTGGCGGGGCTCCTACCGTGCAGGTTCGGCGCCGGCGATAATTGTTGCGTAGCTGTAGGAGCGGCGCCCCGCCGCGAATCGGTAGCAAGGCCAGCGCACCCCCAAAAGCTTCGCCCCGGGGCGGGGCTCCTACCGTGCAGGTTCGGCGCCGGCGATAATTGCTGCGTAGCTGTAGGAGCGGCGCCCCGCCGCGAATCGATAGTAAGGCCAGCGCAAAACCAAAGCTTCGCCCCGGGGCGGGGCTCCTACTGTGCAGGTTCGGCGCCGGCGATAATTGTTGCGTAGCTGTAGGAGCGGCGCCCCGCCGCGAATCGGTAGCAAGGCCAGTGCAAACCCAAAAGTTTCGCTCCAGGGCGGGGTACCTACAGTCTGGGTTGCCGATAGTGTTTGTGTGGATCAGAAGCCGGCGAACTTCAGATAGCTGCCGGTAATCACATCGCCCCACAGCAGCGCGACCCACCCGGCAATAGCCAGGTAAGGGCCAAAGGGCATTGGTGTGCTGGAGTCGCTACCGCGTATCCGCAGCAGAATCACCCCCAGTACAGCGCCGACCAGCGACGACAGCAGAATGGTCAGCGGCAAAATCTGCCAGCCCCCCCAGGCGCCAAGCATGGCCAGCAGCTTGAAGTCACCGTAGCCCATGCCTTCCTTGCCGGTGATCAGCTTGAACAGCCAGTACACCGACCATAGGCTCAGGTAACCGGCAATCGCGCCCCACAGAGCATCTTCCAGGCGGGTGAACAGCCCGAAGTAATTGACGATCAAACCCAGCCACAAAAGCGGCAGCACCAGCACGTCAGGTAGAAGCTGGTGATCAGTATCGATCAGGCTCATCGCCAGCAGCCCCCAGGCCAGAAGCAGCATTGCGCCGGCCTGCCAGGTGAAACCGAAATGCCAGGCGATGTAGCCGGAAAGCAGCCCGCAGGCCAGTTCGACGAGGGGGTAGCGCTTGCTGATTGGCGTTTTACAGTTCGAGCACTGACCGCGCAGGAACAGGTAGCTGAGTACCGGGATATTCTCCCAGGGGCGTATCTCGTGACCGCAGCCAGGACACGCAGAATTGGGTAGCAACAGGTTGAAGGTTTCTGCCTGTGGGGCTGGGGGCAATTCCAGCACTTCACGCGCCTGGCTCTGCCAGTCGCGCTGCAGCATCAGCGGCAGGCGGTAAACCACCACATTGAGGAAGCTGCCAATCAACAGGCCGAAAAGGGTACAGATAAAAACAAAGGCCGACAGATTGTCGGCCAGAAATTCGAACACCATGGGTTAGCCGACCACCGCACCAAGCTGGAAGATAGGCAGATACATCGCAATGATAAGGCCACCGACCAACACACCCAGCACGGCCATGATCAGCGGCTCCATCAGCGTGGTCAGGTTGTCCACGGCATTGTCTACTTCTTCTTCGTAATAACTGGCGGTTTTATCAAGCATTTCGTCCAGGGAGCCGGCCTCTTCGCCAATGGCGGTCATCTGCACGGCCATGGTGGGGAAAATACCCGTACTGCGCATGGAGAAGTTGAGCTGCATACCGGACGAAACATCGACTTTGATTTTATGCACGGCGTTGCGGAAAACCACATTGCCGGTTGCGCCTGCCACGGAGTCGAGCGCATCCACCAGTGGAACACCCGCTGCAAAGGTGGTGGCCAGGGTACGGGCGAAACGGGCTACCACTGCTTTGTACAAAATATCACCAACAATAGGCGCTTTTAGTAGAGCCCTGTCCAGTGAATCACGGAATTTCTCTGAACGCTTATAGGCTTGGGTAAAGGTGTAGGACGCAATGAACATCACCCCCAGCACGACGTACCACCATTCCTGCAAGCCTCGGGAGAGGTTTACAACTACTTGCGTAAACGCCGGCAGTTGAGCACCAAAGCCTTGGAAAACTGCTTCGAATTGTGGCACTACCTTGATCAGCAGAATGGCGGTCACGATCACCGCCACCACGATGACCGCGATCGGATAGGTCATGGCCTTCTTGATCTTGGCCTTGAGGGATTCGGTCTTTTCCTTGTAGGTGGCAATTCGGTCCAGCAGGGTTTCCAGCGCGCCGGACTGCTCGCCTGAGTCGACCAGGTTGCAATACAGGTCGTCGAAGTACATCGGCTTCTTGCGCAAGGATGAGGCAAAGCTGTTACCGGCAGCGACTTCCTGTTTGACCTCGTCGATCAGCTTGCGCATGTTCGGGTTGTCGAAGCCTTCGGCGATGATGTCGAACGACTGCAGCAGCGGTACGCCTGCCTTCATCATGGTGGCCATCTGGCGGGTGAACAAGGCGATGTCCATCGGCTTGATCTTTTTGCCCGCGCTGAACAGCGAAACGGCCTTTTTACGTACCTTGAGCGGGTTGATGCCCTGCTTGCGCAGTTGGGCCTTTACCAAAGCGGGGGATTGCCCGGAAATCTCGCCCTTGACCTTGCCGCCTTTACGATCGGTACCTTCCCAGGCGAATACGCTGGTTTTCAGTGCTTTTTCCGCCATGGATTAATCCTTGGTCACACGGTTGACTTCTTCCAGGCTGGTGATGCCCTGCATCGCCTTGAGCAGGCCGGAAGTACGGAGGTCATTGAAGCCGTCGGCCCTGGCCTGGGCGGCAATTTCAATGGAGTTGCCTTCCTCCATGATAATGCGTTGCAGGGCAGGCGTGATTTTAACTACTTCATAAATCCCCACCCTTCCTTTATAGCCGCCTTTGCAATTATCGCAGCCATTGGGGGCGTAAAGTTTGAAGCTGCCAATCTGGCTTTCCGGGAAGCCCTCTTTCAGCAGAGCCTCGCGCGGCAGCTCAACGACCTTCTTGCAACTGCAGAGTTTGCGCGCCAGGCGCTGGGCGATGATCAGGTTGACCGATGTGGCGATATTGAAGGCCGGCACACCCATATTGCGCAGGCGGGTCAGCGTTTCGGCGGCGCTGTTGGTGTGCAGGGTGGACATCACCATATGTCCGGTTTGCGCAGCCTTGATGGCAATCTCGGCGGTTTCCAGGTCACGAATCTCGCCGACCATGATCACGTCCGGATCCTGACGCAGGAAAGCGCGCAGCGCCTGGGCGAAGTCCATGCCGTGCTTCGGGTTGACATTGACCTGGTTAATACCTTCCAGGTTGATTTCCACCGGGTCTTCTGCCGTGGAAATATTGATGTCCGTAGTATTGAGGATATTCAGGCCGGTATACAGCGATACGGTTTTGCCTGAGCCGGTGGGGCCGGTCACCAGGATCATGCCCTGAGGCTGCTTCAGGGCGGTCATATACAGCTCCTTCTGCTCCTCCTCATAACCAAGCGCATCGATGCCCATTTGTGCGCTGGTGGGGTCGAGAATCCGCATCACGATCTTCTCACCCCACAAGGTGGGCAGGGTGTTGACGCGAAAGTCGATGGCCTTGTTTTTCGAAACCTTCATCTTGATGCGGCCATCCTGTGGCTTGCGCCGCTCGGAGATATCCAGCTGCGCCATGACCTTGAGACGAGCGGAAAGGCGGCTGGCCAACTGGATGGGCGGGCGCGCGACCTCATGCAGCATGCCGTCGGTACGAAAGCGCACGCGGTAGGTTTTTTCGTACGGCTCGAAGTGCAGATCGGAAGAGCCGCCCTTGATCGCATCCAGCAGCATCTTGTTAATAAAACGCACTACCGGTGCATCGTCGGCATCGCCACCAGAGACGGCATCGTCCTTGTCATCGGTGACGGCCTCCACATCCAGGCCGTCCAGGTCAACATCGGCTAAATCCTCCATGCCCGTATTGCCTGTATCGAAAAAACGCTCCAAGGCATCGCCCAGTTTGTCATCTTCGACCAGCAGGGCTTCTGTGCTCAGTCCGGCGCTGAATTGCACATCGGTCAGCGCCTGGTGGTTAGTCGGGTCGGACAGTGCAATAAACAGTTTGTTTCCCCGGCGATAGAGCGGCAATACCCGGTGTTGTCGGCAGAGCTTTTCGCTCAGTACATCCCGGGGTTGGCTGTCCTTGTCGATGGCAGTCAGGTCGAAATACGGGACACCGAATTGTTCTGCCGCTACTTCCGCCAGTGCACGGCTAGCGACCAGCTTGTTCTGTACCAGGTATGACACCAGGGGGATCTTGTTGCGGGCAGCCTGTGCCTGAGCATTGCTGGCGGCGCGCTCGTCGAGCAATTCGGCGTTGACGAGTTGCCGGGCCAGGCCGGTTGCGATCATGGTGTCATTCATTGCAATAGGTATCGACTGATGGCTAGACCATCTTTATAGCCCAAAGCCATGCAGTCGCCCAAGCAGGTTCTATAGGGGTGACCAAAAGTGTCAGTTGGTGACTCTTGCAGGGATGGCTCTGCCAGCAGTCGGCCCGCTTAAGGGCTCGCTAGAAGCTGGTTTGCACTGGGCTAGCGGCGTGGCCGAGCTTCGCGATAGGGACCAACTTTCTTGGCACGCTATCTGCTTTGGGTGTTCTAGGTCGTTGACCTTAACCACAATAGGAGTTCGTCCATGAAGTCTCTTAAGAAGCAAAAGGGTTTTACCCTGATCGAGCTGATGATCGTGATCGCGATCATCGGTATTCTGGCTGCTATCGCCATTCCTCAGTTTAATGATTATCGTCAAAAAGCGAACGATACTTCGGCGGTTGCTGATGTGAAGAACGGTGTTACATCTATTATTTCTTCTCTGCGCTAATGGTCTGGGTGATGAATATGAAAAAGATTACTCTTGTTCTCGCGGGGCTGATGGTGTCCGGTATGGCCTCTGCTGTTCAGTTGACCCAGTCAGGCAGTGTTAGCATGGATGATTGTGCTCCGCTGAATGAAAACGTACGTATTAACTTGAGCAATAATGTTCATGCTGGCGTTACGTGTAATGCCAATGCGGTTGCTCTATCTGCGTGCCATACTGGTGGCAAGGTGACTACTCGCTCTGTGCCGGTTAAGACTGTTGCTGCCGTCCCGGCTGATGGTATTCCAGAGCATATAGTGTCGTGCACTGTGGGTGCGGCAGATCCAGACTGTGCTCTAGAAGATGTGGTAGGTCCTGCTATGCCTTCTGCAACTACTATCTTGGGTACTGTTAATACTCAGTATCCTGGTGGTAATACTTGCACTGCAGCGGGCGCCGAAACTAACTCTACTGTTATGCTGCTTAACCCGTAATGTATTGGCGGGCGAGATTTATGTGTCTCGCCTGCCAGCTTTAAGTTTGGTGTGGAGAGTGTTGGGTGGATTGTAGTTTGTTATGAAGTTTCCTGCCATTTTTTTTGTGACCATTCGTTTGTCTTTTCGAGCTCGTTATATTGGGCTTGTTTTGTTTTCGGTTGTTTTCTTGTCATTAGCAGTGCTGTTGGGGGCTCAGTTTGCCGGGCGGCAGCCAGCAACTGTTGCTCTGGATGTGGGTATCTCGATCATTCGTTTGTTGTTGCCTTTTGTTGTCGTGATGTTGACTCAAGAGCTGCTTTCTAATGAGTTTGAGCGACGTTATTTTCTTAGTTCTCTTTCATATCCTTATACAAGACTATCTTGGTTGTGGGGGCGTTTTTTTGCTGTCACAGTTTTAATATTTGGTCTCCTGTGTCTTTTGGCGATTTTGCTGAGTGTTTTGGTTAGGTTGGCTGGGGAGGGGTACGTGCAGTCTACTCCAGTAGACCTTGTGGGCGGGTATCTTATTACGATGGGTTTCATCGCTTTAGATCTCCTGGTGTTAACTGCTCTGTCTAGCTTTCTGGCGTTGACCGCTTCGACATCGAGTTTTGTATTAGTAGGCACTTTTGGGTTTATGTTGGTGGCACGTTCCTTTGCGGCTATTATTGAATTGCTGGCTCGGGATTCTAGTGTGGTGTCTAACGCTGAAAGTTATGGTTCGGGTGTTGGGTTACTCGCTTACCTTCTTCCTGATTTGGGAGCGCTAGATGTTAGGGGGGTTTCATTGTATGGGCAGATGGAATTTCTGCCTGTAGATTGGCCGTGGTTGTTGTTGTCCTGTCTGATTTATGCTTTTGCTTTGATGGCGCTTGCTGTCTGGGCTTTCAATCGTAAGCGTTTTGTTTGATATGCGGCGCTACTATATTTCTCTGTTTTTGACGATATTGGGTTTTGCTCTATTTGCTACTTTGGTCTTCTGGCGCTCTCAGCAACTGCCTGAGCCGAATTACGGTGTGGCGTCAGATCGGGTTGTGGTTAGTGCTCCAATCCTTTTAGCTCTTTATGGTGGGGATCGATTTCTTGCTGCCAATTTAGAGGTTATGCGTCTGTCTGCAACTGGAATGGATTACGGTCAGTTTAACTCGCATTACTTGATTCGTGCTCAGCGTGTTGTTTCCGAGCTTAACCCCTGTCATGAGGATAACTATTACCTCGCTAACGGTCTTCTTACATGGGGCGGAGCTGTGGTAGAAGGGAATGATATTCTGCGTCGAGCCATTGACTGCCGTTTCTGGGATGGCATGCCCGGGTTTTTCTATGGCATAAATCTTTCTTTCTTCAATCGAAATGCCGATGAAGCTGCTCGGGTGTTGGAGGAGTCGGCGACTCGATGGCCAGAGAATGCTGCTGCTTTGCGCAAGTTGGCCGTAATGCTGAGGGTTGAGAAGTTCTCCGATGAGCGTCTGGCTTTAGAGTATCTGACTCTACAGCGCGATGTAGCTGATGACCTCCAACTACGTGAGATGTTGGATCGACGGGTTGTTCGCCTGCAGGGCTTGGTAGATTTGCGTGCCGCACAGCATCGTTATGAGGTTCTGCATGGCCCCCTGGGGGATCTAACCCAATTGGTAAGCTCCGGTGAGTTATTAGCATTTCCAGATGATCCTCTGGGGCTGGGCTATGAGTTGCGTGAAGGGCGTATCGAACTACGTAAATTGAAAATTGCAGGTTTGGAGGAGCAGCCTTGAGCGCTGTACTGGAGTTCAAAGGCGTCAGTCATACCTTTCGCGCCAAAGGTAAGGAACTTCGCGCACTGAATAACGTGAATTTCGCTCTCACCGAAGGCGAAGTCTTCGGTTTCGTTGGCCCTAATGGTGCCGGTAAGTCCACCACCATCAAAGTGATGCTGGATATCATCAACGACTATCAGGGCAAGGTAAGCATCTACGGTGTCGATGCTCATCGTGCCGAGGCACGTCAGCCTTTGGCGTTTGTGCCCGAGTCGCCAGCGCTCTATGAGCAGTTCACCCCGCTGGAAATACTGCGCATGGGCCTGTCCATGTATGGCATCAAGCGGGCGGATGCCGATGCCTGGTGCATGCATTGGCTGGAGCGCTTCTCCGTGGATATGAATGCCAAGCGGCGCATTCGTGAGTTGTCCAAGGGCAATGTGCAGCGTGTGGCGCTGGCCCATGCGATGGTCGTGCAGCCCAAGCTGCTGGTGCTGGATGAGCCGCTTTCCGGTCTTGATCCAGTCGGGCGCAAGGATGTGGTGGATATCCTTACCGAGTTCAAGCAGCAGGGTGGGGCGATCTTCTTCACCTCCCACGTGCTGCATGATGTGGAGCGTATTGCCGACCGCTTTGGCTTTATCAACAAGGGCGAGTTGCTGACCGTGCGCTCGCCGCGCGAGCTGGCTGCCGAGCGGGCTGACGATATGCTGGTTCGTTATCACGCGACGCAGCCGATTGGTCAGCCGTTGCGTGTGCTGCGCGAGGGGGAGTTCGAATGTGAGGTGCTGCAGGCTGAGCTGCCGGCCTTTATCGCCCAGTTGAATCAGGTGGGTGGCCATCTGTTGACGGTCAAGCCTGCAGTTTCGCTGGAGACGGTGTTCTTCAATATTCTCGACAGCGCCGGTAACAAAACCCCGGCCTGAGCTTGACTCTGTAGCCCCGTTTTGCGGTGTGCCGGCCATCGCTTCGCCGCGAGGCGCGGCTCCTACGAGAGCGATGCGTAGGTTTTTGCGATTTGCTGTGTGGGAGCCCAGGGGCGGGGCTTTTGGTTTTGCGGTGTGCCGGCCATTGTTTCGCCGCGAGGCGCGGCTCCTACGAGAGTGGTGCGTAGGTTTTTGCGATTTGCCGTGTGGGAGTCCAGGGGCGGGGCCTTTGGTTTTGCGGTGTGCCGGCCATCGCTTCGCCGCGAGGCGCGGCTCCTACGGGAGTGGTGCGTAGGTTTTTGCGATTGGCCGTGTAGGAGCCCCGCCCGGGGCGGGGCTTTTGGTTTTGCGGTGTGTCTGTTATCGCTTCGCCGCGAGGCGCGGCTCCTACAGGAGTGGTGCGTGGGTTTTGCGATTGGCCGTGTGGGAGCCCCGCCCCGGGGCGAAGCGTTTGGTTCTGCTATCGCTTCGCTTCGAAGTGAGGCTCTCGCAACACTACCGCGTCGACATCTAAATGGCGGGCGTTAGACAGTGCACCAGCTGTCGGTCAGACGCTGAGAATCCAGTCGTAATCGACGATCAGCGGCGCATGCTGGGAGAAGCGCGGCTGACGTGGCAGGCGTGCGCTGCGCACACTACGGCGCATGCCCGGAGTGAGCAGCTGATAGTCGAAGCGATAGCCCAGATTGAGCATTTCCGCCTGCTCGTTATCCGGCCACCAGCTGAACTGGTCGCCTTCGCGACTGACTTCGCGCAGCGCGTCGACATAACCCATGTTGCCAACCACCTCATCCATCCAGGCACGCTCAGGCGCCAGGAAACCCGGTGACTGCTGGCAATCGCGCCAGTTCTTCACGTCCAGCTTCTGGTGTGCCACGTGTAGCGAGCCGCAATAGATGTATTCGCGGCGCTTGCGACGTTGCTTGTCCAGATAATGGGTGAAGTCGTCCATGAACTTGAATTTCTGATTCAAGTTCTCGTCGCCCTCCCGTCCGCTTGGCAGCAGCAGGGTAGCGATACTTACCTTGTCGAAATCGGCCTGCAGGTAGCGCCCATAGCGATCGGCCATTTCAAAGCCGAGGCCGCTGATCACCGCCTTGGGTTGCAAACGCGAGTAGAGCGCCACGCCACCTTGGCTGGGCACTTCACCGTCGCATGCATAGAGGAAATAACCATCCAGCTGGAAGGCCTGGTCGTCCATTTCAAAGGCGGAGGCACGGGTGTCTTGCAGGCAGATCACGTCGGCATTCTGGGCTTGCAGCCAGCTGAGCAGACCTCGCTCGGCCGCAGCCTGAATACCATTCACGTTCACACTGATGATCCGCATAAATGGCCCCCAAAAACACGTGCGTGTATGATACCCGAGCTCACCTTAATTAGCTAAATCCGTGCCGCCCAGGACTTTTTCATGCAAGCGTACCAGCGCGATTTCATTCGCTTTGCCATCGAACGCGGGGTTCTGCGTTTCGGTCAGTTCACCCTCAAGTCCGGGCGTACCAGCCCCTATTTCTTCAATGCCGGCCTGTTCGACAGCGGCCTTGCTCTGGCCCAGCTGGGGCGTTTCTATGCGGCGGCCATCGTCGACAGTGGTATCGATTTCGACGTGCTGTTCGGCCCGGCCTACAAGGGTATTCCGCTGGCGGCGACCACGGCCGTGGCGCTGGCCGAGCATCATCAGCGTGATCTGCCCTGGTGCTTCAACCGCAAGGAAGCCAAGGACCATGGCGAGGGCGGCACCCTGGTCGGTGCGCCGCTCAAGGGCCGTGTGTTGATCGTCGATGACGTGATCACTGCCGGCACGGCGATCCGCGAGGTGATGCAGATCATCCAAAGCCAGGGCGCCCAGGCCGCCGGTACCCTGATCGCGCTGAACCGCCAGGAGCGCGGTCAGGGTGAGCTCTCCGCCATTCAGGAGGTCGAACGCGACTTCGGCATGCCGGTAGTGAGCATTGTGTCACTCGAACAGGTACTGGAATATCTGGCAGGTGATGCTGAACTGAAGCAATATCTGCCGGCCGTCGAAGCCTACCGCGCCGAGTACGGAATCTAGCCCTCGCACAAGGTCGTCCTATGCCTGCACCGCTCCTGACCCGCTGTACGCTGCTCTGTAGCCTGCTGCTGCCGTTGTCTGGAGTGGCTGCCGAGCTGTATCGCTATGTCGACGACAAGGGCGTGACGGTGCTTAGTCGTCAGGGCGTGCCGCCGGAATTCATCGGCAAGGGTTATGAGGTGCTCAACGACCAGGGACGTGTGCTGCGGGTCATACCGCCGGCGCCGACGCCGGAAGAATTCGCCCGCATGCAGGCGGACAAGGCCCGTGCCAGCAGCGATGCGCAGTTGCTGCGCCTGTACACCAACCTCGATGATGTCGACCGCGCCCGCGAACGCAAGCTGGTCGAGCTCGACGGCGTCACCAGCGTGGCGCGCGGCAACCTGCAGTCGGTGCGCACGCAACAGGCCAACCTGCAGAGCCAGGCCGCTGACCATGAGCGCGCCGGGCGTGAGGTACCGGAGCATTTGCTGGTGCAGATCAACAATCTCAAGGAAGAACAGCAGCGCCTGCAGCGTGATATCGCGCGCTACAAGGAAGCGCGCACTCAGGCCGAGGCCGGTTTTGCCGCTGACCGTGCACGCCTGGCCGAGTTGTTTGGCGAGCCGCAGAAAAAACCTTAGGGCTCAGTGATTCAGCCTTGCGGCTGAGTCTTCTCGAAACTCTCGATCTTTTCCCTGAGCCACTGCGGCAGCGTGGCGCTGCTGCGTGTCGCGCCGTCGGCGTGAACATAGACGATTTCGCCGCCGGTCAGTAGCTCGCCGTCGCGCCAGATGCCGAGGGCAAACGTCAGGCTGGAGCGGCCCAGGCGTGCGCTGCGGATGCCGACCTGCAACAGGTCGTCGAAGCGTGCCGGCGCGCGGTATTCGAGCAGCGTGCGGATGGCGAAGAAATCGCCGCCATCCCGAGCCAGGTCACCGGGGTAGGCGACACCCAGCGCGCGAAAGTATTCGGTGATGGCGACATCGGCGTAGGTCAGGTAGTGGCCGTTGAAAACGATGCTTTGCGGGTCGACTTCGGCCCAGCGTACGCGCAAGGTGTGGAAGAAGGTGAACTGGCTAAGTTCAGGCAGGGCACTCATGGGCGATCCTCTATCAGGGTTGCCTGGTGAGCGTGCTGGTTGAGGAGGGTTGCGGCAAGTTCGAGTCGGTATGCGGATGGCTTGCGATAAGGCTGCTCTATGGCCGGCGTCATCTCGTAGGGGTGCGCCGTGCGCAGCGGGTTGAGGGTGCGCTTGCCCTCACCTGCCCTGCGGGCACTCCCGGCTTTGGCTTCCTGCGTCGCTCCCATGCAGTCGTCTCCGGTGGAGAGGGGCATCAGAGGGATGCGTGGTAGCCGCTTTACCCTCACCCGCCCTGCGGGCACCCTCGGCTTTGGCTTTCTGCGTCGCTCTACCTCCTGCATCCATGCAGTCGTCTCCCGGAGGGAGAGGGGCGTCAGAGGGATGCGTGGTAGCCGCTTTGCCCTCACCCGCCCTTCGGGCACCCTCTCCCGGAGGGAGAGGGGCATCAGAAAGCCGCGTTCGCGGCTTGCTTTTAGGGGCGTTTGCGGTTGCTGATCATGGTGCCGTTGCCGATATCGGTGAAGATCTCCAGCAGTACGGCATTGGGTACGCGACCATCGATGATGTGCGAGCTGGTCACGCCACCCTGTACCGCTTCCAGGGCGCATTTGATCTTCGGCAGCATGCCGCCGTAGATGGTGCCGTCGGCGATCAGTTCGTTGACCTGCTCGGTGTTCAGGCCGGTGAGCACCTCGCCCTGCTTGTTCATCAGGCCGGCGATGTTGGTCAGCAGCATCAGTTTCTCGGCCTTCAACGCCTCGGCTACCTTGCCGGCGACCAGGTCGGCATTGATGTTGTAGGACTCGCCATCCGGGCCGACGCCGATGGGCGCGATGACTGGGATGAAGTCGCCCTTGGCCAGCATGTTGAGCAGGTCGGTGTTGATCCCGGTGACCTCGCCGACATGACCGATATCGATGATTTCCGGCTGGGTCATCTCCGGCGTCTGGCGGCTGACCTTGAGCTTGCGTGCGCGGATCAGGCCGGCATCCTTGCCGGTCAGGCCGATGGCGCTGCCGCCATGCTGGTTGATCAGGTTGACGATGCTCTTGTTGACCTGGCCGCCGAGCACCATTTCCACCACGTCCATGGTGGCGGTGTCGGTGACGCGCATGCCATCAATGAAGTGGCTTTCGATGGACAGGCGCTTGAGCAGATCACCGATCTGCGGGCCGCCACCGTGTACCACCACCGGGTTGATGCCGACCGCCTTCATCAGCACGATGTCGCGGGCGAAGCCCTGCTTGAGCTCCTCGCTCTCCATGGCGTTGCCGCCATACTTGATCACCAGCGTCTTGCCGACGAAGCGGCGGATATAAGGCAGGGCTTCGGACAATACCTTGGCAATCTGGGCAGCGGCGTCACGCTCGAGGGTCATGCATGGGCTCCTAAGGCAAATGGGTTAAAAGGGCAGTTGCAGGTCGGGGGCGACCTTGAGCAGTTGCGCGCGGAACACGTCCTGAATGCGCTCCAGCTCTTCCTGGGTGTCGGCCTCGAAGCGCAGCACCAGCACCGGTGTGGTGTTGGAGGCACGGATCAGGCCCCAGCCCTTGGGATAGTCGACGCGTACACCGTCGATGCTGGTGATGTTCGCCTCGCCCCACTGGCCTTCACGTTGCAGGCGCTCGATCATGCCGAACTTGGTCTGCTCGGTGACCTTGATGTTGATTTCCGGCGTGGAAATATCGCTGGGGAAGGCGCTGAACACCTGCTCGGCGTTGCGTTTTTCCAGGCTGAGGATTTCTAGCAGACGGGCCGCGCTGTAGATGCCGTCGTCGAAACCGTACCAGCGCTCCTTGAAGAAGATGTGACCGCTCATCTCGCCAGCCAGCAGGGCGCCGGTTTCCTTCATTTTCTTCTTGATCAGCGAGTGGCCGGTCTTCCACATCACTGGGCGGCCGCCGTAGCCGCTGATCAACGGGGTCAGGCGACGGGTGCATTTGACGTCGAAGATGATGTCGGCGCCGGGGTTACGCGAGACAACGTCCTTGGCGAACAGCATCAGCAGGCGGTCGGGGTAGACGATGGTGCCGGTATTGGTCACCACGCCGACGCGGTCGCCGTCACCGTCGAAGGCCAGGCCGAGGTCGGCGTTTTCCGCTTTGACGCGGGCGATCAGGTCGACCAGGTTCTCCGGCTTGCCCGGGTCCGGGTGATGGTTGGGGAAGGTGCCATCGACTTCGCAGAACAGCGGAATCACGCTGCAGCCCAGGGCTTCGATCAGCTGTGGGGCGATCACGCCGGCGGCGCCGTTGCCGCAGTCGACCACCACGCGCAGCGGCTTGGCCAGGGCGATGTCGTCACGGATGGTCTTGAAGTAGCGCTGCAGGACGTCGATCTGCTGCACGCTGCCGACGCCTGTGGCCAGGTCGTTATTGTCCAGGCGGGTTTTCAGCGCGAGGATCTGCTCGTTGGCCAGGGTGTCACCGGCGATGATGATCTTGAAGCCGTTGTAGTCCGGCGGGTTATGGCTGCCGGTGAGCATGACCGCTGAGCGGCCTTCCAGCACGTTGGCGGCGAAGTACACCACCGGGGTCGGCACCATGCCGATATCGGTCACTTCGCAGCCGCAGTCGAGCAGGCCCTGCACCAGTTGCTGCAGCAGCTCGGGGCCGGACAGGCGACCATCGCGGCCGACGATGACCTTGGGTTCACCCTGAGCCAGGCTTTGCGAGCCGATGGCCCGGCCGATCCAGTAGGCGTATTCGGCGGTCAGGGTGTCACCGACCACGCCACGGATGTCGTAGGCACGGAAGATGTCGTCGGGAAGTTTGGGGGCGCTTTGGCTGTTGCTCATTGCGGGGCTTTGCTCCAGTCCCAGGAGATCCTGGTCTTCATCGAGAATGTCGATATCGAGGATATCGGTGTCCTGGAACAGCGGGTCGACCAGCTCGGCGGGCTTGGCGGCCGGCTGAGCGGCGGGGGCCGCAGCTGTTCCTTTCAGGGGTGTATTGCTGCCTTCACTGCTGCGACGCGGCAGACGAGCCAGGCTCTGAGCCAGGGCGTCGAGTGCCGGTACGCTGAGGCTGAAGGCTTTGACGCTCTTGCCCGCAGAGAGTTCTTTGAGCATTTGCCCGAGTTGGCGGGCATCGCTGTTGACCCGGCCTTGCAGTGCACCTTGCACCAGTATCAGGCCGATCAGTGCGCCGCCCAGGGCCAGCAGGGCGGCAAGGCCCAGCATCAGCGGTGGTATGCCGCCCTGTGCCAGGCCTGGGCCTGGGGTGAAACTGAGAATCCATTGTGGGTTGCCGGTCGAGAAGGTCTGCGCGCTGCCTGCGCCTGCCACGCCGCGTTGCAACAGCACCTGCGGCGCCGTATTGGCGAACTGCTGCAGCAGTTGCACCTGGCCATATTCGGCCGGTAGTGGCGGCAGGGCGGCCAGCAGGCGTTGCAGATCGACGGCCAGCAACAGGGTGCCCTGCGCCGGCTGGCTGTCGCTGACGCGCAGGGTCACGGCGCTGTAGGCTAGCCAGCGCTGGCCGACGCGATAGGCTTCGACAGCGGGCTGCTGACCACTCTCGGCGCGGCGCAGCATGTCCAGCCCGGCGAAGTTCATTGGCGCGGCGCGGGTGGTGTTCTGCACGGCCTCGCCACGGCGATTGAGGTGGGCGTCGATCACGCCGTGCCAATAGCCCAGGCGCCGTTCGGCCTCACTGACCTGCAGGCTGTCACCGCTTTGCAGCGCCTGTAGCAGTTCCGGGTTGCGCGCGGCTGCCAGGCTGTCGGCCTGCAGTTGTTTGAGCGCCTGTTGCACCGCTGCCGCCTGACTGCTGCCGATAGCCTGGACCAGCTCGCTCTGGCGCGCCTGCTTGCTGCTGTCTTCGGCGAACCAGAGCAAGGCGCCACCTGCGCCCGTACCAATCAGTGCGGCAAGCAGGCCGGGCAGCAGCGGCCCAAGTGCGGGCTTGGCAGCGGCGCTCTTGCTGGCTGGCGCTGGGCTGGCAGGGGTGTCGGCTTCCTTGGCATTGCGCTTGAAGAGTTTCACGCAGGTGCTCCTCGGCGGGTCGTCCTGTGGGAGAGAGTCAGTGGCTGCCGGAGTGGCCGAAGCCGCCGGCGCCGCGTTGGGTCTCGTCGAACTGCTCGACCAGTTCGAAATGCGCCTGCACCACCGGCACCAGTACCAGTTGCGCGATGCGCTCGCCGATGGCGATGGTGAAGGGGCTCTGGCCACGGTTCCAGCACGACACCATCAGTTCGCCCTGGTAGTCCGAGTCGATCAGGCCGACCAGGTTGCCGAGGACGATGCCATGTTTGTGGCCGAGGCCCGAGCGCGGCAGGACCAGCGCGGCCAGGTCGGGGTCGCCGATGTAGATCGACAGCCCGGTGGGAATCAGCACGGTCTGCCCCGGCTCGAGGATGATCTCTTCCTTGAGCATGGCACGCAGGTCAAGGCCGGCGGAGCCTGGTGTGGCGTATTGCGGCAGGGGAAATTCCTGGCCGAGGCGGGGGTCGAGGATCTTGGCTTGCAGAGCGTGCATGGTCAGTTCTTGTTCAGTCGTTCTTTGATAAGGGTGATCAACTGGCGGGCGATCTTGCCCTTGCTGGTCTGGGCGAAGCTGATTTGCTGCAGCCCACGGTCGATCACGGTGATGGCGTTCTCTTCACTATTGAAGCCGATGCTGGGGTTGGCCACATCATTGGCGACGATCAGGTCGAGATTCTTGTCGCGCAGCTTGCGCGAGGCGTATTCCAGCAGGTTCTCGGTTTCGGCGGCGAAGCCCACGCTGAACGGGCGATCCTCGCGGCCGGCGATGGTGGCGAGAATATCCGGGTTGCGCACCATTTGCAGGAGCATGCCCTCGCCGCTGCTGGGGTCTTTCTTCAACTTGTGCTGCGCGACCACTTCCGGGCGGTAGTCGGCCACCGCGGCGGCGGCGATCAGCACGTCGCAGGGCATGGCGGCTTCGCAGGCAGCGAGCATGTCGCGGGCGCTGACCACATCGATGCGGCTGACCCGGTCTGGCGTCGGCAAGTGCACCGGGCCGCTGACCAGGGTCACGCGCGCGCCGGCTTCGGCAGCGGCCTCGGCGAGGGCAAAGCCCATCTTGCCGGAGCTGTGGTTGGTGATGTAGCGCACCGGGTCGATGTTTTCCTGAGTCGGGCCGGCGGTGATCAGGACATGCAGGCCATCGAGCGCCTGACGCTGGAAGCAGTCGGCGGCCAGCAGGGCCAGATCATTGGCTTCGAGCATGCGGCCAAGGCCGACATCGCCGCAGGCCTGGCTGCCGGAGGCCGGGCCGAATAGGCGCATGCCGCGCTGTTGCAGCAGTTCGAGGTTGGCCTGAGTGGCCGCGTCGCGCCACATGGCCTGGTTCATCGCCGGAGCCAGGGCAATCGGCGCATCGGTAGCCAGCACCAGGGTGGTCAGCAGGTCGTTGGCGATGCCCTGGGCCAGGCGCGCGATCAGGTCGGCGGTGGCCGGGGCGATGAGGATCAGATCGGCCCAGCGCGCCAGCTCGATATGGCCCATCGCCGCTTCGGCAGCAGGGTCGAGCAGGTCGAGATGAACCGGGTGGCCGGAAAGGGCTTGCAGGGTCAGCGGGGTGATGAACTCGCGGCCGCCCTGGGTCATCACTACGCGCACTTCGGCGCCCTGATCCTTGAGTCGGCGAACCAGTTCGGCGCTCTTGTAGGCGGCAATACCGCCCCCCACGCCGACGATGATGCGTTTGCGATACAGCCGCTGCATAGGCCTGCCTTGTCTGGACGGATGGATGTGCGCCACGCGACCAACGCCTCCCCAGGCCGGTCGCAGGCAAAAAGATGGGCTACGATAGCACAGGGCCCGTAACGGAAGCAGCGGGCGACTGGCTCGATAAGGAGGTGGGAATGAGCATTCGCGATTGGCCTGCGGCAGAGCGTCCGCGAGAGAAATTGCTGGAGCAGGGCGCAGCATCACTGACCGATGCCGAACTGTTGGCGATCTTTCTGCGCACCGGGGTGACCGGCAAGAGTGCGGTGGATCTGGCGCGCTATCTGCTGAGCGAATTCGGCAGCCTGAGGGCGTTGCTCGAAGCCGACCTGGCCGGTTTCAGCCAGTACCTCGGCCTGGGCCCGGCCAAGTACGCACAGCTACAGGCAGTGCTGGAGATGTCGCGGCGCCATCTGGCCGAGCGCCTGCGTCGCGATTCAGCGCTGGAAAGCCCGCAGGCCGTGCGCGATTACCTCAAGGCGCAACTGCGCCATGAGCCGCATGAGGTGTTTGGCTGCCTGTTTCTCGATGCCAAGCACCGGGTGTTGGCGTTCGAGGTGCTATTTCGCGGCAGCATCGACAGTGCCAGCGTGTATCCCAGGCAAGTGGTCAAGCGTGCGTTGGCCAATAACGCCGCCGCCGTCATCCTCACGCATAACCACCCCTCGGGTGTGTCGGAACCCAGCCAGGCTGACCGCGTACTGACCCAGCGCCTCAAGGATGCCCTGGCACTGGTCGAGGTGCGCGTGCTCGATCATTTCATTGTCGGCGATGGCGAGCCGCTGTCGATGGCCGAGCTGGGCTGGATGTAGGGGCGACGCACTGACGGTAGGAGCGGATTTATCCGCGATCCTGGCGGCTTGGTGCCGGCCCCATCGCGGATAAATCCGCTCCTACATTGCGTAGGGTGGGCTTTAGCCCACCACGACGATGCTTAGGGTGCGATCTGCACCGAAGCGAAATTCTGCCGGCCGAACGGGCTGACCTGGTAGCCCTCGACCTTGGCGCTGAGCAGCGTGAAGGCGGTGGGATGAGCCAGCGGCAGCCACAGCGCCTGCTGCTGGATGATCTGCTGCGCCTGCTGATAGAGGCGGCTGCGTTCGGCCTGGTCGTTGCTGGTTTTGCCATCGGCGATCAGCTTGTCCAGCGTCTCGTCGCAATAACGCGCGAAGTTGAGGCCGGACTCGACCGACGCGCAGGCGAATTGCGGGGTAAGGAAATTGTCCGGGTCGCCGTTGTCGCCGGCCCAGCCCATGAACAGCAGGTCATGCTCGCCGGCCTTGGCGCGGCGGATCAGTTCGCCCCACTCGATCACGCGAATCTCGGCGTCGATACCCACCTTGGCCAGATCCGCCTGCAGCAGTTGCGCGCCGAGGCTCGGGTTGGGGTTGAGCAGGCTGCCGTTGGGGCGCGTCCAGATGGTGGTCTTGAAACCCTCCGCCAGGCCCGCCTCGGCCAGCAGGGCGCGGGCCTTGTCCGGATCATACGGATAACCGGGCAGATCGCTGGCATAGCTCCAGGTGTTCGGCGGGTAAGGGCCGCTGGCCGGTTCGGCGCTGCCCTCGAACACCGCCTTGACGTAGCTGGCCTTGTCGAACGCCAGGTTGATCGCCTGGCGCACCTGCGGCTTGTCCAGCGGCGCATGCTGACTGTTGATACCGACGAAGGCCGTCATGAAGGCGGCGGTCTGTGCGCTTTTCAGCTTGGCGTCACCAGCGATGGCCTGCACGTCCTGCGGTTTTGGCGACAGGGCGATCTGGCATTCGCCACGGCGTAGCTTCTGCAGGCGCACGTTGCTGTCCGGGGTGATGGCGAAAATCACCCGCTCCACCCCCGGCTTGCCGGCGAAATAATCCGGGTTGGCGCGGTAGCGCACTACGGCATCCTTCTGGAAACGCTCGAAGACGAACGGGCCGCTGCCGACAGGGGCGCTGTTGAGCCGCTGCGGGGTGCCGGCGGCCATCAGCTGGTCGGCGTACTCGGCGGAGTAAATCGAGGCGAAGCCCATGCTCAGGGTGGCGAGGAAGGTGGCATCGCGGCGGTTCAAGGTGATGCGTACGTCATGTGTGCCCGGTGCTTCGACCTTGGCGATCAGGCTTGGCCACTGCATCGACTGGGCGTGTGGGTAACCGCTGGCGGCGACCGCGTGCCAGGGGTGATTGGGGTCGAGCATGCGCTGGAAGCTGAACACTACATCCTGCGCATCGAGGTGGCGGCTGGGGGTGAAGTCGGCGCTGTGATGGAATTGCACGTCGTCGCGCAACTGGAAGTCGTAAACCAGGCCGTCGTCCGAGACCGACCAGCTGCGCGCCAGACTCGGCAGCAGCGTGCCCTGCTCGGCGTCGAACTCCACCAGGCGGTTCATCAGCATGTCAGCCGAGGCGTTGGTGGTGGTCAGCGAGTTGTACTGCACCACATCGAAACCTTCCGGGCTGGCTTCGGTGCACACGCTAAGGGTGGCGGCCTGGGCCAGTATCGGGGTACACAGCAGAGCGGCAAGCAAAAGGCGCATGATCAAGTCCTTATTCCTGGCGTTGACGGCAAGTGTGCAACCCTAGTCGATTTGCCGGGCGCTGAATACCGGAGCGAGGCGACGAGCGGTCAAATCCTGATCAAACCCCGGAACCCCGGCTCCTGGCCAGCCTGGGGGCCAGACTCGGTGTTTTATCCTGCGTTTTTCCTTGTTGCTCCATAGGGTTTCTGGTATAAAGCAGCGCTCTTTTCTAGGGGCCCGGTTCTTGCGCTATCCAGTGCGCCCGGTAAGACCCTCGGGAAACGCGGCGCCGAGCGCCAATGACATTGAGTTTAAGCGGCCAACCCATGCCGGGTTGGGCATGTGGTTTTAGAGGGCTGAGGCATGTCGAGAGTCTGTCAAGTTACCGGTAAGGGTCCGGTAACCGGGAACAACATTTCCCACGCAAACAACAAAACCCGTCGTCGTTTCCTGCCGAACCTGCAGCATCATCGCTTCTGGGTCGAGTCCGAGAAGCGCTTCGTGCGTCTGCGCGTATCTGCCAAGGGCATGCGCGTCATCGACAAGCGTGGCATCGACGTAGTGCTGGCTGAGCTGCGCGCTCGCGGCGAAAAGGTTTAAGGAGAGAGTCATGCGTGAACTGATCCGTTTGGTGTCCAGCGCCGGTACCGGCCACTTCTACACCACCGACAAGAACAAGCGCACCACCCCAGACAAGATCGAAATCAAGAAATTCGATCCGGTCGTGCGCAAGCACGTGATGTACAAGGAAGCCAAGATCAAGTAATTGATCGGCGACCTGTCGAAGAAACCCGCCCTCACCGGCGGGTTTTTTTATGCCTGTTGCGGTCACGGCCTGGCTGTAAGCAAGTCGGCGCGACCTTTGGTCGCGGCGTTTTTCGTGCAACCCGACCATCCGTTACTTACGCCAGGCCGGGGTCGGGTTTAGACTGCGCCGTTGCCGTGGTACTGACTCATCCGTCAGCTTTTGCTGGATGCGGGCATATGGGGTTCGGGCACCCGCCGTTCGTCATTTGCCCAGAGGCTCGCATGACCGCTTCAGCTCATTGTGTGGAAGTTCTGATCGCCGAAGCGGACCCCTGGACCTCCAATCTGCTGCAGCAACTGGTGCTCGATGTGCGCGGTGATGCCCGCGTGCTGCAGGTCAGTGATGGCCAAACGGCACTGGCACGCTGCAAGCGCCGCCTGCCTGACCTGGTGATCGCCGATGGCGAGCTGCCGGGGCTCGATGGTCTGGAACTGTTGCGTCAGTTGCGCCGTCATCCACGTACGCCGGCGTTGCCGTTCGTGCTCATCAGCGGTCGTTTCGATGCCAGTAGCGTCTGTGCGGCGCGGCCTTTGGCGCCCAGTGCCTATCTGGCCAAACCATTCAATGCCGAGAGCCTGCGCCAGCGCTTGCGTACCTTGTTGCCCGCGTCTGCGGGGGCCATGGCGGTGCCTCAGCCGCTGCTGGTCAGCGAGCTGCGCGATTTTCTCGATACGGTGCGTGAAGAGGGGCAGGGCGCGCCGCTGCTCAGCGATGTGCGCGACGCGGTTAGCCAGGCGCTGCAGTCGGGTGAGCAGGATCTGGGTGAGCTGCAAGCGGTATTCGGCAATGACCCGCAGATCACCGCGCTGTTGATCGCTGCGGCCAGCACCGCCGCCCAGCATCAGGGCGTACCTTGCCAGACGCTGGCGCAGGCGCTGCATCGTCTGGGAGTGGCGCGTACGCTGAATCTGGTGCTGGGGATGGCCCTGCAGCGCAACGCACAGTTACGCGATCCGCGCCTGGCCGAACTGGCCGCGCATGCCTGGCAGCAGGCACGCCGCAGTGCCGATCTGGCACGCTGGCTGGCGCTCGAACTGAGGCTCGATGCCGAGCTGTGCTACACCGCCGGCCTGCTGCACAACATGGGCGAGTTGGCCTTGCTGCGCAGTCTGCAGGACTGGCTGGATACGGGGGGTGAGTTGAGTGATGAGCAGATCGAGCAGGCCATGCAGCGCCGGTCGGCCAGCTTCGGCTTGGCCTTGCGCATCCGCTGGCGTCTGCCATTCGGCCTGCGCGAATTGATCGCGGCGTTCTATGGCCTGGGCAGCGGCGTGTTCTCGCGCGAGGCGTTGTTGCTCAACCTCAGCGGCTTGCTGTTGGCGCTCGCGGTCAGCGAGCAGCCGGCGAGCCTGGCCGAGGCGCGCTGTGTACGCATGCTACGGCTTGATTTGCGGCTGCTTGAACGCCTGCCGGCGGAGCTTTATCGGTCTGCCTGAGTGTACTGGCAGGCATCGTCAGCCAACTGCCGCAGTGGCTGCGGGCGGCCAACGAAATAGCCCTGGGCATAGTCGATGCCGAGGTTGCGCAGGCAGTCCAGGCTGGCCTGGGTTTCGACGAACTCGGCGACGGTGAGCAGGCCCAGTTGCCCGGCGATCTGGCGCATGGAGCCGACCATGGCCTGGTTGATCGGGTCGTGCTCGATACCGCTGATGAAGCTGCCGTCGATCTTCAGAATGTCCAGTGGCAGGTGGCGCAGATAGGCGTATGAAGCGAAGCCGCTGCCGAAGTCGTCCAGGGCGACTTTCAGCCCCTGGCTGCGCAGTTCCTCGATCCACTGAGCGGAGACGTTCAGCTCGCCGAGGGCCACCATTTCCGTGACTTCGATGCACAGCTTGCCGGGTGGCAAGTCGTGGCGTTGCAGTTCGTCCTGCAGCAGGCGATGGAAGTTGTCATCGAGCAGCGAGTTGGCGCTGAGGTTGACGTTGACCTGGGCCAGTTGCGCCAGGTGCTTGGGGTTGGCTGCGAGCCAGGCGCACAGGTGCTGGATCACCCAGCGGTCGATGGCACCGAGAAAGTCATAGCGCGCCGCCGCGTCGAGAAACTGCGCCGGGCTGATCCACTCACCGCTGTGCGGGTCACGGTAGCGCAACAGCACTTCGTAGTGCAGGCCGCTGGTGACGCTCTGCAGTGCCTGCACGGGTTGCTGGAACAGCTCGAAATGGCCGCGCTCGGTGGCTTCGCGCAGGCGCGTGATCCATTGCAGCTGGCGCTGGTGTTCGAGCAGGGCGCCGTCTGCCGGGCTGAAGGCGTGGATGCGGTTGCGCCCCTGATGCTTGGCCAGTTGCGCCGCGTTACCGGCCCAGTTGAGTGCGGTCTCCCAGTCGCTGACATCGGCGTTGAGGTTGAGCAGGCCGATGCTGGCATTGAGGCGCAGCGGTCGGCCTTGCCAGGTGAAGACGAATTGCCCGACAGCCTTGCGCAGGTGGTCGGCCTGGCTCAGGGCGGCGGCGTCGTCGACTTCACGCAGGAGGATGGCGAATTCGTCACCGCTGACGCGCGCCAGCTCGGCATGGCGCGGTAGCTGATGCAGCAGTTGGCTGCTCAGTTGCTTGAGCAGTTGATCGCCGGCCGAATGGCCAAACAGGTCGTTGACCTGCTTGAAACGATCCAGCCCCATCAGCAACAGGTGGCTGAAGCGGCGCTTGGCGGTGCCACTGAGGGTTTCCGACAGCAGCCTTTCCAACTCGCGGCGGTTGAGCAGGCCGGTCAGGGCATCGCGGGCCGCCAACTGTTGCAGGCGCTCTTCCAGTGCGCGGCGCTCGCTGAGATCGACCACGATGCCTTCGATGAGATCCTGATGCGGGCGACGGTGCAGTGACAGGTAGACCCAACGCGGTCGTTGCTGCAAATCGTAAAGCTGGCATTCGCAGCTGATCGTGCCAGCCTGCGCATCGAACTGTGCCAGCAGCGAGCGCCACTGCGCGGCGCCGAGCAAGCGTTGCAGGGACAGATTACCCGGGTCATCCGGCAGGGTCGCGTTACCGAGCAGGCGCGTCAGGCTCGGATTGGCCTCCAGCAGTTGGCCGTCGTGCTGGCAGCGGAAGATGCCCTCACCGCTGTGCCGGAACAGCGCCTGGTATTGTTCCAGGTTGTCGATGGCCTGCGCCTGGCTGCTGAGCAGTACGCGGCGCACGCGCTCCAGTTGTTTGTCGAGCAGGGCGCCGAACAGCAGCATGCTCAGGGCCGGCAGGTAGGCGTACAGCGCATAGAAGCCGGCCGGCAGCGGAATCACTCCGGCGCGGCTCAGCGGCACCAGCAGCATCAGTACTAACGCTGCGCTCCAGCACAGCATGTAGCCCGGTGCATAGGGGCGGCGCTGGCGAATGCCGAGCACCATCAACAGCAGTTGATACAGGCCGATGGCCAGGGTCAGCAGGTTGAGCATCTGGTAGGCGTGCGGCGGGTCGATGATCACGCCGCCCAGGCTGATCAGCAGGGTGGCGGCGAACAGTGCATCGCGCAGCCAGCGCAGGCGCCCCAGTTGCAGGCCCAGGGCGCTGGCGATGAACAGCGAACTGAAGATCAGCATGCCCGCTGTGGGCAGGTTGACCAGTAACTTGGGCAACAGCGGCCACTGTGGCCAGAGCAGGCCCGGCAGGCTGTACAGGCTGGTGTTGTACAGCGCCACGCACAGCGAGGTGAGGCTGAAGTAGGCCAGTTTGGCTTCACGCAGGGTGCTGTACTTGACCAGGTAGAACACGGCCAGGGCCAGCAGCGCACCGATCAGCAGACCGCTGCGCAGCCAGCTGTGGGCAATCAGTTGCTGGCCGTGTTCGGCGCCGACCAGTTGCAGCGGCAGGTTGATCGCCGACTGGCTCTGTACGCGCAGCAGCAGGCTGTGCGGGCCGTCATCCAGGCGTGGCAGGCTGAGCAGAAACTGCGGGTAGGGCTCGCCGCGCTCACTGAATGAGCGTTTGGCGCCACTGTACAGCGGAGCGAGCGGCTGCTCGCCGTCGAACAACCAGATTTCCAGATCATCGAGGAAGGTCTGACCGATGATCAGTTGTAGGCGTTCGGCTGCGGGTGCCTGCACCTGTGCGGCGAGCCACCAGGCGCTGCGTGTGTAGCCGATGCGCGCGGTGCCCCGGACTTCGCGGCCATCAGTGGTGATTCGCTGCAGCACCTCGGCGGCGGTCAGCTGGCCGCCGGGATCTTCCAGCAGGAGACTGCGCTCGATGCTGACCGGCTGGGCCAGGTCGGCATTGCTGAGTTTCAGGAGCGGCAGGGCGTTGTCCGCCACGACCGGCATGGCACAGGCCAGGCAGAGCAGCAGGAGCAGTGAGCAAAGCGGTTGATGCATTCCGGGCGCCTTATGGCTACTACGAGGGCGCCGAAGTCCGCAGGACGCTGTCTTGTCTCAGGCGCTCGGGCGCGAAGGCAATTCTAGCCAACTGCTGGCGCAATGATTGCGCAGCGAGTCTCATCTGCTTGGATCGGACGAACAAGGATGGCTTACAGCCTGTCACAGGTTTCTCGTGGTCAACGGTTGCGGTGGTGCGGACGGGGCGACACTCTCTGCGTTCGGGTGTGACTTTGACAAGGCGTGCCGGGCGTCAGAGTGCGCAGAAAAGCAGGCGCTGCGAAGTGAGCATGAATCGGATTATCGAGCTTTCAAACGCTGGACCGGCCAGGTGCCGCGCCAGTAACGCGATGGATGCAATGAACGCATGACCCAGTACGACCTGATCCTGGCCGGGGCCGGCCATGCCCACTTGGGGGTGTTGCGCCGCTGGGCGCTGGTGGAGCGTCCGCCAGGCCGTATCGGCTTGCTCAGCCCGGGCCCGGAAGCCTGGTACGCGGGCATGTTGCCGGGGCTGATCAGCGGCCGCTTCAGCCCAGCTGACTGCCGGGTAGAGCTGCAGCCGCTGTGTCGCGCGGCCAAGGTCGAGTTGATCGAGGGCGAAATCGCCGCGCTCGATGCCGATACGCGCATCCTGCAGCTTGCGGACGGGCGCCAACTGCAGGGCGAATGGCTGTCGCTGAATGTCGGTGCCGGTATGGCCATACCGCCGCAGCAGGGCGATGCCATGCAGGTGCTGGCCGCCAGGCCGATCGAACGGCTGCTCGAAGGCTGGCAGCAGTGGCAGAGCGAGCCCCGGCGCATGGCGATTCTCGGCGGAGGTGCCGGTGGCGTGGAACTGGCTCTGGCGCTGGCCGGCCAGGTGCCGACCCTGGCGCTGTTCTGCGGTGGCTCGTTGCTCGACGGGCTGGCCCCTGGGCTGCGCCTGCGCGCGCTGGGACATTTGCGTCAGCGTGGCGTGCAGGTACGTGAGCATTGCCCGATTGGCCGCATCGAAGACGACTGGCTGCTCAGCGGCGACGAGCCGGTCTGGCGTGGGCGCCGTCTGCTGCTGGCCAGTGGCGCGCGGCCCTGGCCGTGGCTGGCAGCCAGCCAACTGAGCAGCGATGCGGCCGGCTTCATCGCCATTCGTCCAACCCTGCAATGCGAATCCCATGCGCAGATCTTCGCTGTTGGCGACAGCGCCAGTCTCGACGGCATGCGTCGCAGTGGCCGCTTCGCGGTGCGTCAGGCGCCGGTGCTCACCGCCAACCTGCAGGCGGCGCTGCAGGGCCGCCCGCTGCGTGCGTACCGCGCGCAATGGCAGAGCCTGGCCCTGCTCGCCACCGGTGACGGCGGAGCCCTGCTCGGCTGGCATGACTGGAGTGCCGGCGGGCAGCTTTACGGGCACTACAAGGACTGGCTGGACCGACGTTTCGTCAAACGCCACCGCATGGTCGGGTAGCGGCGCGGCGAAGACGTCCGAGGCCGGGATGCCGTGCCAGGGTCGGTTAATGCCTCCCGGTTAAGTGCCGATACAGCGAATAGGCACGTTGGCGCCCTGCGGCGAACTTGAGCGGGATGGGCTCGTCCTGTCGGGTACTGCTTTGATGTATGGCAGGTTGCTACCAAAGTTTTATGGTGCTGGCGCTTCCAAGCTGCTCGAATCGCGGTCATGTTGCCCGATCTGCTGGTGCATTTTTCGTCGGGCCTTTCTTATGCGTAGCCTATTGCCAGACTGCGTGGGATATTCAAGGAGAGAACCCGTCGTGACTCCGTCCGCCTACAGCGCCTCGCCGCGCACCAGAACAAGAACCCTGAGGTCGGTCATGCAAGCTGCCTTTATCCGTTCGCCGATCGCTTTCGTACTGCATGCACTGGGGCTGGCTGGGCTCATGCTCGCCTATCAGCAGATGCAGCTGCCTCTCTACGTGAGCGTGCCATCCTACTTATTGCTGGCGTTATGGCCCTGGCTGGGGCCCTGGCAGCGGCGTGACGAGCCGCAACAGGCTGCCCGGCAGGCCGCGACGGGCGACTTTGTCGAGCTGAGCCGGGGGCTGTCGCGACACACCTGCCACAACGCGCTGTCTGCCGCCAAGGTGGCCCATGCCGTGAAGCACCTGGCCGGCCGCCTGCAATCGCAACTGGCGGCGGTGCAGCAGGTCAGTCAGGCCGCCGAGGCCATCACCCACACCGAGCAGGACAGCGCCGCCCGTGCCGAACACACCCTGGTCGCTGCCCGCCATGTCCGTGAAGCCAGCGCCAACGGCCAGGCCGAGCTCAACCAGGCCATCGCGCGCATGCAGCAACTCAGTGCGCAGACCCTGGCCAGCCGCGAGCTGATCGATGGCCTGGGCAGCCGTACCGAGCAGATTGAGCAGGTCACCCAGGTCATCCAGTCCATCGCCAGCCAGACCAACCTGCTGGCGCTCAACGCCGCCATCGAGGCTGCGCGAGCCGGTGAGATGGGCCGTGGTTTTGCCGTAGTCGCCGACGAGGTGCGCAACCTGGCCGCGCGCACCGCCAGCGCCACCGAGGAAGTCAGCCAGATGATCGCCGATATCCGCCAGCAGAGCACGGCGGTGGTGGCCCACATCCAGCGCCAGAGCGTCGAGCTGGAGCAGGCGGCGCAGCAGATCGAGACCGCCGGCAGTGGCTTGCAGGGCATTGCCGAGCAGGCCGAAGAGGTCGAACAGCAGGTGGCGCAGATCAGTGCCGGCACGGCCGAAAACCATCAGTGCCTGGCCAGCCTGTCGGCTGCTGCCCTGCAATTGCAGGACGACGTGCAGAGCAGTGAAGGGCAGACACGGGAGCTGGCCGACGCTGCCGAACAATTGGTCGGCCAGGCCGAAACCGTCAGCGAGCAGCTTGCTGAGGTGGGGCTGGATGATTACCACCAGCGCGCCTATGACCTGGCCCGCGAGGGGGCTGCAGCCATCGCCGCGCAGTTCGAGCAGGACCTGCAGGCCGGGCGCATCAGCCTCGATGATCTGTTCGACCGTCATTACCAGCCGATTGCCGGCACCCAGCCGCAGAAATACCGCACACGCTTCGACCAGTACGCCGATCAGGTACTGCCGGCGCTGCAGGAGCCGCTGCTCAAGCGTCATGAAGGGCTGGTGTTCGCCATCTCCACCACCCCCGAAGGCTACGTGCCGACCCACAATGCCGCATTCAACCATCCGCCCTGCGGCGATCCGGCGGTGGATGCAACGAAGAGCCGTGGCAAGCGCCTGTTCAACGACCGCACCGGCATCCGCTGTGGCAGCCACCGGCAGGCGGTGTTGTTGCAGACCTACATGCGCGATACCGGCGAGCTGATGCATGACCTGTCGGTGCCGATCATGGTGCGCGGGCGGCATTGGGGCGGTTTGCGTCTGGGTTATCGGCCGGAGCCGTAGACTGCGCTGACTGTCGTGCGGGTCATGGTGCGCCTGGCGCACCCTGTGGATCGTTTTGCTCTGCACGGGCAGGATTGTTTAGCAGGCGTATAACCAAGCGTATGAAAAACCCGATTTAACGCACGTCAAACCCTGTGCGACGCTGCCAAACCATGATCTCCCCGGCCTGCCAAATCCATGTTCCGCTGTACTGCGCTCCAGCGCGGCGGCGTTTGTTGGAGCGCCTCAACCCGCTGCTGACGATCATCCTCGCCTTCTGGGCGCTGTGGCATTGTCGCCACGCCCGCCCGCCGGACGTCGCCCCCACCCGCTGACTCCGATGGCTGCGCCAAGCCCGCAGCCGCTGCCATGACCTTGTCTGCCTGTGCAACCCGTTCGAGACGCGAACGGGCCGTGCGGACACCGAGCGCCCACCTGGCGCAAGCGAGTGCGATATGACGACTTTCGCGGCTGTACAGGAAGCCCAGAATTTCCTGGCCAGCAATCCCGATATCGAACTGATCGAGCTGTTCATCCTCGACGCCAATGGCGTGCCGCGCGGCAAGCTGCTGCACCGCGAGGAACTGCTCGCGCTCTATGAAACGGGGCGACCGCTGCCGAGCACCATGCTCGGGCTGACCATCCAGGGTGAGGACGTCGAAGACTCCGGCCTGGTCTGGGAGGTGGGCGATATCGATTGCCGCGCCTATCCGCTGGCCGGCAGCCTGGTGCGCCTGCCCTGGCGGCAGTTGCCCACCGCTGCCGTGCAAGTGTCGATGCACCCCAGCGAAGGCCTGCCGGCCACCCCGGCCGACCCGCGTCAGTTGTTGCTGCGGGTGATCGAGCAGCTTGCAGCCGACGGCTATCACCCGGTAATGGCCTGCGAGCTGGAGTTCTACCTGCTCGACCAGAAGCGCGACGCCCAGGGCCGCCCGCAGCCGGCGCTGGACGCCGATGGCGGCCGTCCACGGCAGACCCAGGTCTACGGCCTGCGCGAGCTGGAACAGATCGAGCCGTTCCTGCGTGATCTCTATATGGCCTGCAAGGCGCAGGGCATCCCGGCGCGTACGGCGATTTCCGAGTACGCCCCCGGCCAGGTGGAAATCACCCTGGAGCATGGCCCGGCGCTGGCGGCGATGGATCAGGCGGTGCGTTACAAGCGCCTGGTCAAGGGGGTGGCCCATGCCCACGGCATGCAGGCCTGCTTCATGGCCAAGCCGTTCGCCGAGATTGCCGGCACTGGCATGCACATGCACGTCAGCCTGGCCGATGCACAGGGCAACAGCCTGTTTGCCAGTGAAGACCCCGCCGGCACGCCGCTGCTGCGTCACGCCGTTGGCGGCATGCTCGCCAGCCTGCTCGACTCGCTGCTGCTGTTCTGCCCCAACGCCAACTCCTACCGGCGCTTCCAGGCCAACAGCTACGCGCCGCTGGCGCCAACCTGGGGTGTGGACAACCGCACCGTCAGCCTGCGCGTGCCGGGTGGCCCGGCCAAGACCCGTCACGTCGAACACCGTATCTGTGGCGCTGACGCCAACCCTTACCTTGCCGCTGCGGCGATTCTGGCCGGCATTCACCGGGGCATTCGTGAACGCCTCGATCCCGGCGCACCGATCGAAGGTAATGGATACGCCCAGGCCACCGAGTACCTGCCGACCCAGTGGTCGGCAGCGATCCAGGCGCTGGAGCAGTCCGAGTGGGCACGCGAAGCTTTCGGCGCGGAATTTCTCAAGGTGTATGTGGCCGTCAAGCGCGCCGAGTATCGCCAGTTCATGGGCGAGGTCGGCGAGCAGGACTGGCGTTGGTATCTGAGCAACGCCTGAGTCGAGGGACAACAGCTTCGAGGCCAAGGCTGCTCCCACAGGGCGCAGCAGGGGCTTGTGGGAGCGGACTTGTCTGCGAATACGGATTCAACTGTGCGCACAGCGCACCCTACGGCGGCTTGCCGCCACAAGGACATGCAATGAACATGATCAAGCAACCCGCCAAACCCGCCGCCGAGCGCGCGCCCTCCTATTACTCGGCCTCGCTCAACTTCGAGAGCGACTACCCGACGCTGCAGGGCAGTGTCACCGTCGACGTGGCCATCATCGGTGGTGGCTTTACCGGCATCGCCACGGCGGTGGAGCTGGCCGAGCGTGGCCTCAAGGTGGCCGTGGTGGAGACCCACAAGGTCGGCTGGGGCGCCAGCGGGCGCAACGGTGGCCAGGTCACCGGCAGCCTGTCCGGCGACGAGGCCATGCGCAAGCAGATGCGCAACACGCTGGGCGATGAAGTGGACGACTTCATCTGGCACCTGCGCTGGCGCGGCCACGAGATCATCAAGAGCCGTGTGGCCAAGTACGGCATCGACTGCGACCTCAAGCACGGCCATCTGCATACGGCGATGAAAGCCAGCCATATGGACGAGCTCAAGGCGACCTACGAGGAAGCGCTGCGCCGTGGCATGGAAGCCGATGTCACCCTGCTCGACGCCGCTGGCGTGCGTGCGCAACTGGGCAGCGAGCTGTACTGCGGCGCGCTGAAGAACACCCGCAACATGCACCTGCACCCGCTCAACCTGTGCCTCGGCGAGGCCAAGGCCGCCGAGAGCCTGGGCGCGCTGATCTTCGAACACTCCCAGGTGCTGGATATCGTCCACGGCCCGCGCCCGGCGGTGGTCACCACGGGCGGGCGGATCGAGGCCAAACAGGTGCTGCTGGCCGGCGACGTCTACCACAAGCTGGAGCGGCGCAGGCTCAAGGGCATGATCTTCCCGGCCATGGGTGGCATCGTCACCACCGCGCCGCTGGGCGCCGAGCTGATCGAGGCGATCAACCCACATGACCTGGCGGTGTACGACTGCCGCTTCGTGCTCGACTACTACCGCCTGACCGGCGATGGCCGCCTGCTGTTCGGCGGCGGTGCCAACTACTCCGGGCGCGACTCACGCGACATCGCCGGCGAGCTGCGCCCGTGCATCGAGCGCACCTTCCCGCAGCTCAAGGGCGTGCAGATCGATTTCCAGTGGAGCTGCGCCATGGGCATCGTGATGAACCGCATCCCGCAGCTGGGCAAGCTCTCGTCCAACGTCTGGTACTGCCAGGGCTACTCCGGCCATGGCGTGGCGACCACCCACATCATGGGCGAGATCATGGCCAAGGCCATCACCGGCGACCTGGAGCAGTACGACACCTTCGCCGCCTGCAAGCACATCAAGGTGCCGCTGGGCGACCAGCTCGGCAACCCGATGCTGGCCGCCGGCATGTGGTACTACCAGATGCTGGAGAAGCTGCGCTGAGTGCCACAAGCCCTCAGCTGTGATGGGGCGTTTTCCTGAGGGCTGGGCGAAAGGTCGTCGAACTGATTGCTCGGGCTCGCGCACGAGCCCGTTTTCAACGCAGCATCACCGAGCGCGGGCCCTTTTCGTGCACAGCCTAAGGCGCAGCATTGCGACTGCGAGGCGTAGTGGCGTGGGCCGGCCGCTCTTCGCGTTCGCTGATGAACGTCACCGGCTTCGAGCCATCGGCATTGAGCTGGAGGATGCGCTTGGGTCGGCCCTGCTCGTCGAAGAACACCTGGCCGAGGCCGGCGCCGTTCCACAGGCGTTCGCCGGAGCGGCTGCGGTCGGGGATCAGCGGGGTGACGCGCATGCGCCGGCGTTTGGTCAGCCAGTTGAGCGGCGACCAAGGCGCGTAGAGCCAGCGATTGAGGCGGTCGAACCAGTCCAGCAGCCTGGCCGGAAATTCGTTCTTGATGCCGCTGCTGGTGATCTGCCAGATGGTCGGGCTGGCACGCTTGTGGCGGATGCTCACGCGGTAGACGAAGGAGTAGTGCACGTCGCCGGAGAGAATGACGAAATCCCCCGGCGTACGCGAGTGGCGGAAGATGTTCAGTATCACGCTGGCCGCGCCGCGATGGGCCATCCAGTTTTCCGCATCGACCATCAGCGGGTGGCCGGCGTAGGTGAACAGCTTCTGGATGCCCTCGATCAGCTTCACGCCGAACATCGGCGCGGGCGAGACGATGATGCAACTGGGGTGATCGAGCAGTGCCTGCTGGAAGTCGCACAGCGCCTCCCAGTCCATCAGCCCCGAGGGTTTCGACAGATGCCCTTCACTGCGCCAGCGACGCGTGCGGGTGTCGAGCACCAACAAGGCCGGCGTGGTGGGCAGCACGTAATGCCATTGTTCGAAGTGCAGCAACTGGTCGATCAGCGCGTCCTGCGCTGCGGCCCGCAGATGCTCGTTCTGGCGCTGCTGCAGCAGGTCGGCAAAGGCCTGCAGCGGCTCATCGAATACATCGGGATTGTTGCCCCAGCCCTGGCACAGCAGGTAGGCAAGCAGGGCATTGCCGATGATGCGCTTGGAAAAGGGGTGGCCGTAGGCGGTCTGCTCCCAGCGCGCGGAGAGGTTCCAGTCATCGGTGACGTCGTGGTCGTCGAAGATCATCAGCGTCGGCAGGTGGGCGAACACCCGTGCAGCCTGGCCGAGGCTCTGGCGGAAGGCATCGATGCGTTCGCGCTCACGGGCATAACGCTGCTGCTGTTCTGCGCTCAGCGGCGGCTGCTGTTCGCTGATCAGCGTCCAGGGCACAGGCGACCAGACCAGCAGGTACATGGCGATCATCTCGGCGAAGGTCACCAGATGGTTGTCGGCACTGCTGCTGGTGAAGACGGGTTTCTCCACACCGCCGAAGAACTTGTCGCGTAGGGTCTGGTTGCTCTTCACCGCCGGCAGCAGGTCGGCGCGTTGGTAGTAGCCCACCGGGTTGGCGTAGAGCGCCTGGCTGTCTTCGATCACGGCGCCCTGGAGAAACTCGTCGAACAGGCCGAGGCGGGCGATCAGTTGGTGGATGGCGCACAGCAGCGGCCCGGCGACGTCATCGACGTAGACCTGATCGCCGCTCATCAGCAGCAGCGCCGGGCGTTGCCTGGCGTCGTGAGGCTCGGCCAGCAGGCGGTCGGCGCAGAGCAGGCCATCCGTCGCGGCGTGATGCGGTTTGCGGCAGGAACCATGGAGCAACTGGTCGACCCGCGCGCGCAGGACGAAATCAGCGTGCTCAGCGCCGTCGTAGAGCAGGTGCGGCGCCCAGTCGCGCATGCCTTTCGCGCCTGCGCTGTCGATGATCTGCAGGTCGTAGGCGATGCGCGTGTCCTGCGGAAGTGCCTCGGCAAGCGGCAGGTCGATCAGGTGCAGCACGGCATGCCGGCCCAGCGGCAACTGCTGACAGTGCGCGTGCAGGGCATGGGTTTGCGGCGCCTGGCCTTCGGGCTGCAGCCACAGGTGCAGGTTCAGCTCGCCACTGGCCACCAGCCACAGCACCAGGCGGCCGGGCTCCAGGCGGCGCAGCAGCGGGCCGGCGAGCACGGCGGGCAGTGGAGCGTGGGCATTGTCTGGCATCGATACGGTTCTTTTGGCGGAAAACACGACAGGGCTTGGACAGTGGCAGGAGGCCAGCGGTTCAGGTGGCCAGGCGGCGCAGGTGCTCGAAGTCGAGAATCTCGATCTCGCCATAGGTGAGTTGCACCACGCCCTGCGCCTGCAGCTCCTTGAGAATCTGGTTGGTGGTCTGGCGTGACAGCGAGAGCATCAGCGCCAGTTGTTCCTGGGCCAGGTGCAGCACGCGGCGTGGCTCGCTCTCGCCGTAGTTCTCGGCGATCAACAGCAGGCGCCGAGCCAGGCGGGGTGCGGCCGGCAGCAGGCTCATGTCTTCCAGGGCGATAAAGGCCAGACGCAGCTTGTGGCTCATCAGCAGGGCGAAGTCGCGCCAGTGCTGCGGCTCGCGTTCGAGCAGGGCGAGCAGTCCGGCCTGCGGCAACAGCAGCAGGGTGCTGGCGCTGTCGGCGAAGGCATCGTGGGTGCGCGGCAGGCCATCGAACAGGGAAATCTCGCCGAACCAGTAGGGCGGCTCGACCAGGGTCAGCAGCGCCTCCTTGCCGGTTTCGCTGACCGCACCGACGCGCACCGCGCCTTCGACCACCGCATACAGCCCACTGGGTTTGTCGCCACGGTGAAACAGCCGCTGGCCGGCATCCAGGCGCTGCACCTGGGCCATGTTCAGCAGGGTATGACGCAGCGCCTGGGGCAGCGCAGCGAACCAGTGACCCTGGCTCAGCTGGCCGAGGTAGTGACGCGGATCGGGCATTACGACTCCTGTAGGCTGTGGCCGCAGCAGCCATTGTCGGCTAGCCGACAGTGCGACGGCGTTGGGCGAGGCGATCATGCTCAGGCCCGTTTCACACCTGAGGACGATAACAATGAAAACCCTCGTCGATCACCTGGCGCAGTATGCCGCCTACCACCGCGACCGGCGCAATATCGCCAGCCATTTCATCGGCATCCCGATGATCGTGCTGGCTGTCGCCGTGCTGCTGTCGCGGCCCGGTTTCGAAATCGCTGGCCTGTGGCTGGCGCCGGCCACACTGGTGGCGTTGGCGTCGGCATGGTTCTACCTGCGTCTGGACACCCGCTTCGGCCTGCTCATGACCGCGTTGCTGGGGCTGTGCCTATGGGCGGGCGCCAGCCTGGCGGTTGCCTCCACTGCCCTGTGGCTGACGGCAGGCATTGGCCTGTTCGTGATCGGCTGGATCATCCAGTTCATCGGGCACTACTACGAAGGACGCAAGCCGGCGTTCGTCGATGACGTCATGGGCTTGGTGGTCGGCCCGCTGTTCGTGGTCGCTGAGCTGGCCTTTCTGCTCGGTCTGCGCAAGGACGTCGAGCAGGCCGTGGTGGAGCGCGCCGGGCCGACCTGCATCCGCGAGAAGAAGGCGCTGGCCTGAGTCTGCCCTACCCGCAGGAGCGCCGCCCCGGCGCGAAATGATCGTCGCCGTGACGCTCGATTGGCGTTGCCGGCATGATTCGCCGCGGGGCGCGGCTCCTATGAAGTCACCGGAGCGCGGCTGAAGCCCCCCACAAGCTTGAGAGGCTGTGGGAGGGGCTTCAGCCGCGAGACTTTCTAGAACATCGCCATCCATTGCGCCGTCATCGCGCGGGTGTGGCGATCCACGGTGATGGGCGCGAAGGGGCGGCCGGAGACGCTCTGCAGGGCGTTGCTCTGGCTGTTCATGTCGGCCAGTGCCGTGCGCAGATAGCTCCAGCGGGTCTGCAGTTTGACCACCTGCGGATCGGACTGTGCCGGGAGTGCCTGCAGCTCTTTGTCGATGGCCGGCAGCAGCAGGCGTTCGTCCTGGCCGAGGTAGGTGTCGGGCTGCTCGCGGGCGATCTCGAAGTTGCCCAGGTAGGAGCGGCTGAGGTATTGCACGCTGAGGTATTCGATCTTCGCCGCCAGCTCGCTCTGGCCTTCGGCGCCGGGTAGGGCGCGTGCGGCGCTGAGAAAATCGCGCAGGGCACGGCTCAGGTCTTCGGTGAAGCGCCAGGGTACGTTCTCTTCGCCGGGGCCATAGGAAACACCGTTGCGCAATTGGGTAACGAGTGCCTGATGGGCGCTGGTAAGTGCGGCGTTGCCTTGCGCCAGGCTCTGCATGGCACCCGCCAGCGCGGTCAGGTCGGCGTCCAGGCGTTGCTGGTGAGTCTTCTGGAAACCTTCGCCACGTAACAGCATCAGGCTGCTGGTGGCGCGGCTGGCGTGTATCTGAATCTGTTCCTGCAGGCTGACGGCGTGGGCGATGTTCATCGGCGAGAGCCCGATGAAGACGCCCAGCGTCCAGAGAACGGCATGGCGTAACAGTGCTTTACAGCGCATCCGGGGTGCTCCTTGTTATTGTTTTGAGCAGGTATGCAGTGGGCAGCGTCAAGGACGCAGCGCCAAGACTACTGCGTCGGACGCCCTGTAGCATGACCCAAAAGAGTGATTTCGTCGGAAATCGCTACCGTTCATGGGCTTTTCGTCAGATTGTGCGGGCGCTCGATGCTGTTGGTATCAGCGCTGGGTGGGACTGCAAAGGGCAGATGCGCTGAGGCGGGGGCGGCTTGCACAGGCGAGCGATGCGGCTGCCTGCCCGCCGCTGGCAGCCACACGTGAGGGGCGCCCGGAGCGTGTTCGGCTCCGGGCAGCGAGCGATCAGCCGGCCGGGTTGCTCACCGGCTTGCCGCCCTTGGGCTTGAAGTACAGCGTGGTGCCACGGCCCAGGTTGTTCAGGCTCAGGTGATCCTTGGCCACCTCGGCCTCGATCAGCTCGTCCTGGCCCTCGACCTTCAGCGTAATGCGGGTGATGGCGCCGAGCAGACGAATGTCGCGCACCTCGCCGGCCTTGTGCTCCGGGCTCGGTTCGCTGGACAGGTCGACCTCGTGCGGGCGGAACAGCACGTGATGATCGTTGCCCACATACAGGCGATTGGCATCACCGAGGAAGTGGTAGACGAAATCGCTGGCTGGATTCTCGTAAACCTCGGCCGGTGTACCGATCTGCTCGATCACGCCCTTGTTCATCACCACGATGCGGTCGGCCACTTCCATGGCTTCTTCCTGGTCGTGGGTGACGAATACGCTGGTCAGGTGCACGTCCTCGTGCAGGCGCGCCAGCCAGCGGCGCAGCTCCTTGCGCACCTTGGCATCCAGCGCGCCGAAGGGTTCGTCGAGCAGCAGTACGCGCGGCTCCACGGCCAGGGCGCGGGCCAGGGCGATACGCTGGCGCTGACCGCCGGAGAGCTGCTCCGGGTAGCGATCGCCGAGCCAGTCGAGCTGCACCAGGTCGAGCAGTTCGTGGACCTTGCGCTTGATCACCTCTTCGCTCGGGCGCTGACCCTTGGGCTTCATGCGCAGGCCGAAAGCGACGTTATCGAACACCGTCATATGGCGAAACAGCGCGTAGTGCTGGAACACGAAGCCGACGTTGCGATCACGCACGTCGTGGTTGGAGACGTCCTCGCCGTGGAACTCGATGGTGCCGCTGTCCGGGGTTTCCAGGCCGGCGATGATGCGCAGCAGGGTGGTCTTGCCGCAGCCGGACGGGCCGAGCAGGGCGACCAGTTCGCCGCTCTGGATGTTCAGGTTGATCTCGTTCAGCGCCTTGAACGCATTGAAGTTCTTGCTGACGTTACGGATTTCGATACTCATGTTTATTCCTCGCCAGCACTGGCTTTGCGGCGGTTGATACGGGATTCGCTCCACTGCTTGAGCAGCAGGATGAACAGCGCCAGAAGCAGCAGCAGGCTTGCAACGCTGAAGGCGGCGACGTGATTGTATTCGTTATAGAGAATCTCGACATGCAGCGGCAGCGTGTTGGTGTAGCCGCGGATGTGCCCGGAGACCACCGATACCGCGCCGAACTCGCCCATCGCCCGGGCGGTGCACAGCACCACGCCGTAGATCAGGCCCCATTTGATATTGGGCAGGGTCACGTGCCAGAACATCTGCCAGCCGTTGGCACCGAGCAGGCGCGCGGCCTCTTCCTCCTGCGTGCCCTGTTCCTGCATCAGCGGGATCAGCTCGCGGGCGACGAAGGGCACGGTGACGAAGATGGTCGCCAGGACGATGCCGGGCAGGGCGAAGATGATCTGGATGTCGTGCTCGCGCAGCCAGGGGCCGAAGAAGCCCTGGGCGCCGAACAGCAGCACGTAGATCAGACCGGCGATCACCGGCGACACCGAGAACGGTAGGTCGATCAGGGTCACCAGAATGCTCTTGCCGCGAAACTCGTACTTGCTCACACACCAGGCGGCGGCTACGCCGAACACCAGGTTGAGTGGCACGGCGATGCCCACGGCGAGCAGGGTCAGTTTCAGCGCGCTGACGGCATCGGGTTCGAGGATCGAGCTGACGAACACGCCGACGCCCTGCTTGAGCGCCTCGGTCGCCACCACGAACAACGGCAGCAGCAGGAAGAAGGCGAACACCAGCCAGGCCGAGATGATCAGCAGGCGGCGGCCCAGGGGGTTGCCGCGACGCGCGGCGTTGTTGACGGCGCTGGCCGTCAGGGTTGCAGATGACATGCCTGGCTCCTCAAGAACGGCTGATGCGGCGCTGCAGCAGGTTGATCAGCAGCAGCAGGACGAACGACACCACCAGCATCAGCACGCCGATGGCGGTGGCGCCGGCGTAGTTGTACTGGTCCAGTTGCACCATGATCAGCAGGGGCAGGATCTCGGTCTTCATCGGCATATTGCCGGCGATGAAGATCACCGAGCCGTATTCACCAACGCCACGGGCGAAGGCCAGGGCGAAGCCGGTCAGCCAGGCTGGCAGCAGCGCCGGCAGCAGCACGTGGCGCGCCACCTGTAATGGCTTGGCACCGAGGCAGGCGGCGGCTTCCTCGACCTCGCGGGGGATGTCGGCCAGCACCGGCTGCAGGGTGCGCACGACGAAGGGCAGGGTGACGAAGGTCAGTGCCAGGGTGATACCCAGCGGGGTGTAGGCGATCTTGAAGCCCAGGGACGTGGCGAACTGGCCGATCAGACCGTTGGGCGCATAGAGCGCGGTCAGGGCGATACCGGCAACGGCTGTGGGCAGGGCGAAGGGCAGGTCGATCATCGCTTCGATGATCTTGCGGCCGGGGAAGGTGTAGCGCACCAGCACCCAGGCCAGCAGGGTACCGATCACGCCGTTGATGATGGCCGCGAGAAAGGCCGTGCCGAAGCTAAGTTTCAGGGCGGCCAGCACGCGCGGTGAGGAAATGATGGCCCAGAACTGATCCCAGGTGAGCTGGGCCGCGTGGACGAACATGGCACCCAGGGGAATCAGCACCAACAGGCTGAGGTACACCAGGGTGTAACCCAGCGTCAGCCCGAAGCCGGGTATGACGGGGGAAGTGCGGCGAGACATGCAAGCTCCTTGGTAGGGCGGGTGGAACCCGCCACTGGCTGCGACGATCTTGCGGCTGCATCCGCCCTACATGGGCGGACGCGCCGTGGCAATCACTGGGCTTGGTAGATCTGGTCGAACACGCCGCCGTCGTTGAAGAACTTCGGCTGAGCGGTTTTCCAGCCATCGAAGTCAGCGTCGATGGTTACCAGCTTGAGCTGCGGGAACTGCTTGGCGAACTCGGCCGCCACCGCCTGGTTGCGTGGGCGGTAGAAGTGCTTGGCGGCGATGCGCTGGCCTTCCTCGCTGTACAGGTAGTTGAGGTAGGCCTCGGCGACTTTGCGGGTGCCTTTCTTGTCGACGTTCTGATCGACCACGCTTACCGGCGGTTCGGCGAGGATCGACAGCGACGGCGCGACGATCTCGAAGTTCTCCCCGCCTTCTTCCTTGAGCGCCAGGAAGGCCTCGTTCTCCCAGGCCAGCAGCACGTCGCCGATGCCGTTGTTGACGAAGGTGATGGTCGAGCCGCGGGCGCCGGTATCGAGCACCGGGACGTTCTTGTAGAGCTTCTCGGTAAAGGCCTTGGCCTCGGCTTCGCTGCCGTACTTCTGCTGGGCATAGGCCCAGGCAGCGAGGAAGTTCCAGCGTGCACCACCGGAGGTTTTCGGGTTCGGGGTGATCACTTCCACGCCCGGCTTGACCAGGTCATCCCAGTCCTTCAGGCCTTTCGGGTTGCCCTTGCGCACCAGGAACACGATGGTCGAGGTGTAGGGGGTGCTGGCGTCCGGCAGGCGCTCCTGCCAGTTCTGCGGGATCAGCTTGCCGATCTTGTACAGCTCGTCGATATCGCCGGCCAGGGCCAGGGTCACCACGTCGGCGCGCAGGCCGTCGATCACCGCACGGGCCTGCTTGCCCGAGCCACCGTGGGATTGCTGGATGGTCACCGCTTCATTGCCCTGGGCCTGCCAGTGCTTGTTGAAGGCGGCGTTGAATTCGCTGTACAGCTCACGGGTCGGGTCGTAGGACACGTTGAGCAGGGTTTGTGCGGCGGCCACCGGGCCGGCGATCAGACTGCTGGCCAGCGCGGCCAGGGCAAAACGACGAAGGGACATGGTGCAGCTCCTAACTGTGAAATTCTTGTGTTGGCGTATTGGCTGTCAGGCGGGGCGATCTTTCTCGAGCCCTCTGGTGGTCCAGTCGGGCCGCATCATGTGTCAGCTGTTCTTGGTACTCGGTTGTTGCAGGCGGATCTTTTCCTTGCGCTCGATCTGCACGACCTGGCCGTTGTGCACGGTGATTTCCACCGAACCGAATTTCAGGCCATGCAGGGCGGTCTGAATCTCGCGCAGGATGCTGGCTTCATCCTGGCCTTCGAGGTTTCTCAGCGTCGCGGTCATTTCCAGGCTCCTTGTGAATAGGTCGCCACGGCGGCGGTATGGAGTACCGACGCTGGCGTGGAGCGGATAGTAGAGAGACGGAAATATTCTTAAAAATATTGTTTAAGAACATTTATATGCTTTTTGGAAATATAAGGCGTGATGCGATTTATTGAATTTTTGGAATAAGTAAATAAGTTCTTATTCTTTTTGTAATTTATTCGTGCTGCCTAGACTGACGCCATTCGATTCAAGGAGGCGCCGTCATGGGCAGCGAAGCAATCCGTTATCTGATCCTGCCGGGCTGGCAGGGCTCACCCGAAGAACACTGGCAAAGCCATTGGCAGCGCAGCCTGCCGAACAGCGCGCGTGTGGAGCAGAAGGACTGGCTCAACCCGCAACGTGGCGACTGGGTCACCGCGTTGAACCAGGCAGTCGCCGACGATCCGCGTCCGCTCATCCTCATCGCCCATAGCCTGGGCTGCGTGACGGTGGCGCATTGGGCCGCGCAGGCACCGGTCGAACTGCTGCGCCGTGTGCGCGGCGCGCTGCTGGTCGCGCCGGCCGATGTCGAGCGGCCGGGCTGCCCCGCACCGCTGCAGAATTTCGCACCGATGCCGCGTGATCTGCTGCCTTTTCCCAGCCTGTTGGTGGGTTCCGACAACGATGCCGCAGCCAGCGCCCTGCGTGCCATGGAGCTGGCGCGGGCCTGGGGCAGCGAGGCGGCGATTCTCACTGGTGCCGGGCATATCAACGTGAAGTCCGGGCACCGTTACTGGGAGCAGGGCTTCGGCTATCTGTATCGCCTGCAGAGCCGCATCGAACAGCAGTCGCGCCTACGCGCCTGAGCCGGTCACCACGTCACACCATTTTCAGAGCGGGGTCGGGCCAGGCAGCCGCCCGCTCTTTTTTCTTCACGTACAGGCTACGCCCAGTGAGGTGTGGCCTTGGAGCTGCACGTCATGAGTTTTTCAGCCGACTTTCCGGCACCGCTGACCTTTGCCGACGCGGACAAGAGCCCGCTGAGCATTCGCGCCAAGGCGCTGGTATTCGTCGATGCGCGTTCGCGCCAGTTGCGCGAGCGTGCTGAAGCCTTGGCGGGCAATGGCCAGCCGCTGCTGATCCTTGGCGAGACCGGCACCGGCAAGGAATTGCTGGCGCGCTACATCCATCGCCACAGTGAGCGCGCCGGCCTGTTCGTGGCCGTGAGCTGCGCGGCGATCAGCCCGCAATGGGGCGAGGCCGAGCTGTTCGGCCATGTTGCAGGCGCCCATGTCGGCGCCGCCAGCAGCCGCGCCGGCTGGTTCGGTTCGGCCAATGGCGGCACGCTCTACCTGGATGAGATCGCCGACCTCTCGCGGCCTCTGCAGAGCAAGCTGCTGGCCGCGCTGGAAACCCGCGAGGTGTATCGCGTCGGCGCCAGTCAGGCGCTGCCGGTGGATGTGCGTCTGCTGGCGGCGAGCAGCATCGACCTGGCGCGTACGGTGGCTGCCGGCACTTTCGACGAGCGCCTGTACGCCTATCTGTGCGATGGCCAGTTTCTGTTCCCGGCGCTGCGTCAGCGCGTCGGCGATATTCTGCCGCTGGCCGAATACTTCCTCGGCATCCACGCCTCGCGCCTGGGCCTGGGCATTCCGTCGATCAGCCCGGCGGCGCAGGCCGTGCTGGAGGCGCACAGTTGGCCGGGCAACACCCGCGAGCTGGAGAACGTCATCCACTTCGCCCTGCTGCTGGCCGGCAACGCCGAGATCGGGCCGGAACATCTGGAGTTGCCCGGGGGCGTTTGATCGCTCCGGATTGCATCCGGGCTACGAACCTGCGGCATCTGCGTGTGCTCGGTGCGCGCGGCGCACCCTAGGGCGCGAGCAGTGACACCGACTTGATCTGCGCCCAGAGCGCCTGGCCGACATGAACGCCCAACTGATCGAATGAATAGCGGGTGATGCGTGCCAGCAGGCGCTGTTCACCCAGGCGCAGGGTCAGCAGCATCTGCGCGTCCAGCGCCTGGCAACTGTCCACCTGCACCGGCAGCCGATTGAGCAGGCTGCTGCCCTCGGCGTGCTGCAGGCTGAGGCTGACGTCACGTGCCTTGATCTTCACCCGTACCCGGTGCCCGTCAGGCAGTGCTGCATGAGGTAGGCGCAACTGGGCTTCGCTGCCGGGCAGACGCAGATGCAGCAGGTGGTAGGCGGCATCATGGCCGCAGACCTCACCCTCGATCACCGCTTCGGCATCGTCCTCGCTGGCGAAGGGCAGGTCGGGCCGCAGCAGGATGTCCTTGAGCGGGCCGCTGGCGCGTACCTGGCCTTCATCGAGCAGCACCAGGTGATCGGCCAGGCGCGCCACTTCGTCCGGCGCATGGCTGACGTAGAGCACGGGGATGTCCAGCTCCTCGTGCAGGCGCTGCAGGTAGGGCAGCACCTCCTGCTTGCGCTTGAGATCGAGCGAGGCCAGTGGCTCGTCCATCAGCAGCAGGCGCGGGCTGGTCACCAGTGCACGGGCGATGCCGACGCGCTGGCGTTCGCCGCCGGACAGCGCCGAGGGCATGCGCTCGAGCAAGTGACCGATGCCGAGCAATTGCAGCGCCTGATCCAGCGCCACCTTGCGCTGCTCCGGCGGGATGCGCCGCTGGCCGTACGCCAGGTTCTGGCGCACGCTCAGGTGCGGGAACAGGTTGGCATCCTGGAATACGTAGCCGATGGCACGTTCGTGCGCCGGCAGAAAAAAACCGCACGCACTGTCCTGCCAGCGCTCGCCGGCCACCTGCAGATAGCCCTGCTGCGGGCGATCCAGCCCGGCGAAGCAGCGCAGGCAGCTGGTCTTGCCCGAGCCGGAATGGCCGAACAGCGCAGTGACGCCGCGCCCGGGCAGGTCGAGGTCGACATCCAGGGTAAAGCCCGCATGCCTGACTAGAAAACGCGCATGAATGCGCCCATCGTCAGCGACGACCGCTGCCGGGCGCTTGCCGAAACCGAACATCACAGCGCCCTCATCTTATGGCTGCGCCCGCTGTACAGCGTGAGTAGAACGATGAAGGAGAACGCCAGCATGCCGCCGGCCAGCCAGTGCGCCTGGGCGTATTCCATGGCTTCGACATGGTTGTAGATCTGTACCGACACCACCTGGGTCTTGCCAGGGATATTGCCGCCGATCATCAGCACCACGCCGAACTCGCCGATGGTATGGGCGAAGCTGAGAATCGCGGCAGTGATGAAGCCGGGCCGCGCCAGTGGCAGCACCACGCTGAAGAAGCTGTCCCAGGGGCTGGCGCGCAGGGTCGCCGCCGCTTCCAGCGGAGCACGGCCAATGGCCTCGAAGGCGTTCTGCAGCGGCTGCACGACGAAGGGCAGCGAGTAGAAGATCGAGCCGATCACCAGGCCGGTGAAGGTAAAGGTGAAGGTGCCGAGACCAAGGCTCTGCGTCAGTTGTCCGAAAAAGCCGTTGGGGCCCATGCTCACCAGCAGGTAGAAGCCGATCACCGTCGGTGGCAGCACCAGCGGCAGCGCCACCACGGCGCCGACCGGGCGTTTGAGCCAGGAGTCGGTGCGCGCCAGCCACCAGGCAATCGGCGTACCGATGATCAGCAGCAGCACGGTGGTCAGCGAAGCCAGCTCCAGGGTCAGGAGGATGGCGTCGAGGTCATTCTTCGACAGCGGCATGGTCAGATTCCGGCACCTGGCGTCTGGACAAACGTAGCCCGGATGCAATCCGGGGCCCGCTCAGGCAACTGGCCCCCGGATTTCATCCGGGCTACGGGGATTACAGTTTATAGCCGAACGACTCGATCACCCTGGCGGCTTCCGGGCCTTTCAGGTACTCGACCAGTGCCGCTGCGGCCGGATTGTTCATGCCCGGCTTGAGGATCACCGCGTCCTGCCTGATCGGGTCGTACAGGGTCGCCGGCACGATCCAGGCCGAGCCGCTGCCGAGTTTGCCGTCCGTATACACCTGCGACAGCGCGACGAAACCCAGCTCGGCATTACCGGTGGAGACGAACTGATGCGTCTGGGTGATGTTCTGGCCCTCGACCAGCTTGCCCTGCACCGCCTCGCTCAGCCCCAGCCTGGCCAGTACCTGCGTTGCGGCCAGGCCATAGGGCGCCGTCTTCGGGTTGGCGATGGCCAGGTGCCGGAACTGGCCAGCCCTGAGCGCGGCGTCCGTGCCGTCGAGGTAGCTGGCATCGGCCGACCACAGCACCAGGCTGCCGATGGCGTAGGTGAAACGCGAGCCGGGCACGGTCGCGCCCTCGCGCTCCAGTCTGGCTGGCGTCGTGTCGTCGGCGCTGAGGAATACATCGAAGGGCGCGCCGTTGTTGATCTGCGCATAGAACTGCCCGGTGGCACCGAATGAGGCGACCAGCGTATGACCGGTGGCCTTCTCGAATGCCGGCGCGATGGCCTGCATGGGCGCGGTGAAGTTGGCGGCGACGGCGACCTTGACCTCATCGGCCGCCACGCCGCCGGTGAACAGCAGGGCGAGGCCGAGCAGGCTGCGTTGCACTGTCTTGATCATGGGAATTTCGCGTACCTGCATCTCGTTGCTCCGGTCTGTGGGGGCGTTGATGAATCACGCAGCCATACTACTTCGTTATATTTGTTTGTATATAGCGATGGGCGCGATGCACGCCGGTGACTGGCCAAGCCATCATGGCGGGGCTCAGGCCGGGGGTAGATGGCGATGTGCGTGCTGCATCAGGCCAAAACCTGACTTATAAGTCAATCCGGTTGAGATCAGCTGCGCCGCCAGACACTGGCCAGCCAGGGCTGCTGATCGCGAGGCAGGCCGGTGGGGCGGTAGTAATGTTCCAGCTCGACGAAACCGGCCGTCGTGAGCCGCGCGCGCCAGCGTTCCAGATCGTGATAACTGCCGTAGCGCGGGCCGTTCCAGCCTTCCTGATTCTCGCCACGCGGGTTGGAGCTGAACAGCACGCCGCCCGGTTTGAGCGCCGTGTGCAGTTGGCCGAGTACGCGCGGCAGTTCCTGATCCGGCACATGGAACAGGCTGGCGTTGGCGAAGATGCCGTCGAAATGCCCGGCCGGCAGCTCCAGTTCGAGGAAGCTCTGCTGCCACACCTCGCAGCCGCTGTCGGCACGCGCCATGGCGACGAACTCGGCGCAGCCATCCAGGCCGATGGCTTCGTGGCCGAGGCCGCTGAAGGTGCGCAGGTCACGCCCCGGCCCGCAGCCGAAATCGAGGATGCGCCAGGGCTTCTCGCCCTCGATATGCCGCAGCAGCGCAGCGATGTTCTGGCTCACGTCATGGTCGCGCGTGCCTTCGCGAAAGTCCTCGGCGCTGCTCTGGTAGTGGGCCAGGGTCAGGGCGCTGATCTGCGCGAGTTCGTCGGGGCTCAGAGGCATGGTGGGGCTTCCGTAAAAGGGCAAATATGCAGGCGTGCAGACAAGGCTACCAAAGTCGTCTGCCGTAGATGTCTTCACACTATTCCCCGTAGGAGCGGCTTTAGCCGCGATAGGACGGCTCGCCGCTAAAGCGCCTCCTACGGGTTTGTGGGTTGAACCATAGCGCCCGCAGCCTTATGGCGTGTGGGAGGGGCTTCAGCCGCGACTGCACGAGATTCGTTGACCCTGGCCAAAATATTTCGGTCGCCACCTCGCAATGGAGCAACCTGCGCAACAGCCTGTTCATCGGTTTGCCCCGTGGCGGAACTTTGCCGTAGATTGGCCGGCCCACCTCGACCGGAACTTCCCGGTCATGCCTCGAGGTTCGCGTCGTGTCTGCTGCTGTTCCCGCTTCCGTTTATCGTCTTCCCGGTTTCCTGGCGTTTCTCATTGCCCGCATCGTCGTGGTCTTCGCCGTACAGATCCAGGCCGTTGTGGTGGCCTGGCAGGTCTATGACCTGACCCGCGACCCGCTGTCGCTGGCCTATGTCGGCCTGGCCCAGTTCATCCCCATGCTGGTGCTGCTGATGCCGGCCGGCGACCTGATCGACCGCTACGACCGCAAGCTGATCCTCATGCTCAGCTGGCTGGTCGAAGGGGTGTGCGCGGCAGCGCTGCTGTGGCTGTCGCTGAGCGAGGCGGCTGTCAGTTGGTACTACGCGGTGCTGGTGCTGTATGGCTGCGGCCGTGCCTTCACCGGGCCGGCGTTGTCCAGCCTGCTGCCACAGATCGTGCCGCGCGAGCGCCTGGCGGCGGCCATTGCCGCCAACAGCATGATCATGCGCGTCGCGACCATTTCCGGCCCGGTGATCGGCGGTGGTCTGTATGCCATCGGCGGTGGCGGGCTGACCTACTCGGTGTGCCTGGCCTGCTTCCTCGCCGGCTGCGTGTTGCTGCTGCGGGTGCCGGTACGCTATGCCGAGAAAATGCAGGCACTGGAAGCCACTGCCTGGGCGCGCTTCACCGCCGGCATCCACTTTATCCGCACGCGCCCGATCATCCTCGGCACCATCTCGCTGGACCTGTTCGCGGTGCTGCTCGGCGGCGTGATCGCACTGCTGCCCATCTATGCCCAGGAAGTGCTGGAAGTCGGCCCGACCGGCCTCGGCCTGCTGCGCAGCGCCATGGCCATCGGTGAGGTATCGGTGGGGCTGTACCTGAGCATGAAACCCTTCAACCGTAATGTCGGGCTGGTGATGTTCGGCGCGGTGGCGTTGTTCGGCGTGGCCAATCTGGTGTTTGCCCTGTCCAGCCTGTTCTGGCTGTCGTTCGCTGCGCTGGTGGTGGCCGGCGGTGCGGACATGGTGAGCATGTACATCCGCTCATCCCTGGTGCAGTTCTCCACCCCGGACGCCATGCGCGGCCGGGTCAATGCGGTGAACATGCTGTTTATCGGCTCTTCCAACGAACTGGGCGAATTCCGCGCCGGCACCAGCGCCGCCTGGTTCGGCGTGGTGCCGGCAGCGCTGATCGGCTGCGCCTGCACCCTGACCGTCACCGGCGGCTGGATGCTCGGCTTCAAGAGCCTGCGCCAGGTGAATCGCTTTGAGGATGCTTCGCCAGCGAAGGTGGGCTGAAGTAGGGCTGCCCTGGACGCGGGCCGCTCGTCGCGAAGCGAGCAGTCCGCCAGAGACTGCGGATGTGTGCCGATCAACGACCGTAGGATGGGTAGAGCAACGCGAAACCCATCACCGCAATTGCTCTGGGTATTGCTTTGCACTAACCAGCCTAGTTGCTGTTCCGACACGTGGCATGGTGGACAAGCTCCGCATTGTCCACCCTACGCGGCGGGTATTTCTACGTAGGTTTTCATCCACTGTGGGGCGAGGTTGTCCGGGCTACTTGCTATTCCATCAACGCGAGGCTGTCCACGCTTCGCGAGCAAAATGCCCTCTCGGTTGTTTTCTCGCGCCAGAGTCGGCTATCCAGGCCTTCCCAAACCCACCCACAAATTCTGTTAACAGCGCTGTGGATAACCTTTGCAAAAGCCCTCTGCGCCTAGCATTCAAGCGGGTCTCGGCAGGCCGCTCAGTTTTTGCCCAATGACGCTTTGCTGGCGTTATCGTCGGGCGGAATATCGCTTTTAATCAATCACTTGGATCATGTTTTCAACAGCGGGGCAGGGTGCGGGCATGTTGCCGGGTGTCGTGCACAGAATCTGGGGAAAGCGCTGTGGATAAGATGCGGGAAAACGCGTCCAGGCCAGGTGAGGCAAGGGCTGCGCTTGGCTGGTGGTTTTTCGTACGCTGTCGCAAGGCTGTCATGTTTCACGGTTATAGTGCCCGGTCGATTTATCCGCTGATGGAGCCCTCCGATGTCCGATTCGTCTGAACGCCCTGTTCCGGTCAGTCTGCTGCAGGCGTTCTGGTTCTGGCTGAAGCTGGGGTTGATCAGTTTCGGTGGGCCGGCGGGGCAGATTTCTATCATGCACCAGGAGTTGGTGGAGAAGCGCCGCTGGTTGTCCGAGCGGCGTTTTCTGCATGCGCTGAACTACTGCATGTTGCTGCCCGGGCCGGAGGCGCAGCAGTTGGCCACCTATATCGGCTGGCTGATGCACCGCACCTGGGGCGGGGTGATCGCCGGGGCGTTGTTCGTGCTGCCTTCGCTGTTGATCCTGATCGTGCTGTCCTGGGTCTATCTGGTGTTCGGCGATGTGCCGTTGGTGGCGGGGATTTTCTACGGCATCAAGCCGGCGGTGACGGCCATCGTGGTGCAGGCGGCCTGGCGCATCGGCGGGCGGGTGTTGAAGAACGTCTGGCTGTGGGCCATTGCAGCAGCGGCTTTCGTCGCCATTTTTGCGTTGCAGTTGCCGTTCCCGCTGATCGTGCTCGGTGCGGCGCTGGTGGGCTATATCGGCGGGCGGCTGGCGCCGCAGCACTTTGCGCTTGGTGCCGGGCATGGCGAGGCGAGTGGGGCGCATGCCCCGGCGCTGATCGATGACGAGACGCGCCTGGCGCATACGCATTTTCGCTCCAGCCGCCTGGCGCTGATCCTGCTGGTCGGCGCGCTGCTCTGGCTGCTGCCGATGGGCCTGTTGACCCTGGCATTCGGCTGGCAGGGCACGCTGACGCAGATGGGCTGGTTCTTCACCAAGGCGGCGCTGCTTACGTTCGGCGGTGCCTATGCGGTGTTGCCTTACGTGTACCAGGGCGCCATCGACCACTTCGGCTGGCTGACGCCCCGGCAGATGATCGATGGCCTGGCCCTCGGTGAGACCACGCCGGGGCCGCTGATCATGCTGGTGGCGTTCGTCGCATTCGTTGGCGCCTACGGCCAGCCGGTGTTCGGGGGCGATTCGGCCTTTGCCAGTGGCGCGCTGGCTGCGGTGCTGGTCACCTGGTTCACCTTCCTGCCGTCGTTCCTGTTCATCCTCGCCGGCGGGCCGTTGGTGGAGTCGACCCATGGTCAGTTGAAGTTCACCGCGCCGCTGACCGGCATCACCGCTGCGGTGGTCGGGGTGATCCTCAACCTGGCGCTGTTCTTCGGGTATCACGTGCTCTGGCCGGAGGGCTTTGCCGGGGCGTTCGATTGGGTGTCGGCGCTGATCACCCTCGGTGCGGGCGTGGCGTTGCTGGGTTTCAAGCGTGGGGTGATCGAGACCATTGCCGGGTGCGCTGTCGTCGGGCTGGTGGCGCATCTGTTGGGTTGAGTGGTGGGTTATTCGGTGCATTGCGTGGCGGCGCTGTTGCGCGTCGCCACCCACTGGGCTGGCGGGGCTGTGATGGCCGGGCGCGCTGTTCGGCAGGCGCCATGTGGTGGCTTGAGGAGGGTGTGGCGAGTGAATCGAAATATTCTTTAGTTATAAATAAATCGTTATTTATTCTTTTTGTTTCGTTTCGTTCCTGAGCATAGTGAGCACCACGCAAGCGACTGCCAAGGAGCACGATCATGACCATCCGCCTGGGCGATATCGCCCCCGACTTCGAGCAGGACTCCAGCGAAGGCCGCATTCGTTTTCACGAGTGGCTGGGCGACAGCTGGGGCATCCTTTTCTACCATCCGGCTGACTTCACCCCGGTGTGCACCACCGAACTGGGCTTCACCGCCAAGCTCAAGGATGAATTTGCCAAGCGCGGCGTCAAGGCCATTGCCCTGTCCGTCGACCCGGTGGATTCGCACATCAAGTGGATCGACGACATCAACGAGACGCAGAACACGGCGGTCAATTTCCCGATCATCGCCGATGCCGACCGCAAGGTATCCGACCTCTACGACCTGATCCACCCGAACGCCAACGACACCCTGACCGTGCGCTCGCTGTTCATCATCGACCCGAACAAGAAGGTGCGCCTGACCATCACCTATCCGGCCAGTACCGGGCGCAATTTCCACGAAATCCTGCGCGTCGTCGATTCGCTGCAACTGACCGACAACTACAAGGTGGCCACCCCGGCCAACTGGCAGGACGGTGATGAGGTGGTGATCGTGCCATCGCTGAAGGATGAAGCCGAGATCGCTCAGCGCTTCCCGAAAGGTTATCGCGCGGTGAAACCTTATCTGCGCCTGACCCCGCAGCCGAACAAATAAGGAGCGATCTGCTGCGCGTCGGCCCTACTGCGTTAAAACCGGGCTCGGACTGCTCATTTACAGCTCGTAAACTCCGCGCCCTCGCCCGGTTTTGCCTTGTATGGCTCTAGCTCGCGAGATCGTAAAAACGCTTAAGGAATCATCATGCACGTCGTGTTGCTCTCCGGCAGCCCTGCGGCGCGTTCGCGCACCGAGGTGCTGCTGGATTATGTACGCCAGCGTCTCGAGGCGCAGCGGGTGGAAGTGAGCTTGCTCAAGGTGCGCGACTTCCCGGCTGAAGATCTGCTGCATGCGCGCTTCGACAGCCCGGCTGTTCAGCAGCTGCAGGCCGTGGTGGCCAGCGCCGATGGCTTGGTGGTCGGTACGCCGGTGTACAAGGCGTCGTTCACGGGTGCGTTGAAGGTGTTGCTGGATCTGCTGCCCGAGCGCGCCCTGGCGCACAAGGTGGTTCTACCCCTGGCCAGTGGTGGCAGCCCGGCGCATCTGCTGGCGGTGGACTACGCGCTCAAGCCGGTGCTGGCCGCGCTGAAGGCACAGGAAATGCTCTCCGGTGTGTTCGCTGTGGACAAACAGATTGCCTACCCGGAAGGAGACAGGCCCGCGCAGATCGACGACGAATTGCGCGAACGCCTCGATGATGCGCTGGAACAATTGGGCGCAGCCCTGGCGCGACGGCCGAAGCCGATCGACCCGAACCTATTGAACGACCGGCTGGTAAACGCCCGCTGGAGTATTTGATTCACCCCGTAACACCTCGCCTTACTCGCCCGCCAACGGGCAAGCAGGTTGCCAACCAAGACATCACCGCAAAGGGAGAGCGCCATGCGCACCATTACTTTGCGTCGAAGCCTGGTCGCCCTGTTTGCTGCGGCCATTTCCTTCGGCGCCATCACTCAAGCTCAGGCCGAGACGTTGCGTATCGGCTACCAGAAATACGGCACCCTGGTGCTGCTCAAGGCCAAGGGCACCCTGGAAAAACGCCTGGCCGAGCAGGGCGTGGAGGTCAAGTGGACGGAGTTCCCGGGTGGCCCGCAGTTGCTCGAAGGGCTCAACGTTGGCTCCGTGGACTTTGGCGTCACCGGGGAAACCCCGCCGGTGTTCGCTCAGGCGACTGGCGCCGACCTGCTTTACGTCGCCCACGAGCCGCCGGCGCCAACGGGCGAGGCGATCCTCGTACCCAAGGACTCGCCGATCCAATCGGTAGCTGAGCTCAAGGGCAAGAAGGTCGCCCTGAACAAGGGTTCCAACGTGCATTACCTGCTGGTGCGCGCGCTGGAAGACGCCGGCCTCAAGTACGGCGACATCACCCCAATCTACCTGCCGCCGGCCGATGCCCGCGCTGCCTTCGAGCGTGGCAGTGTCGATGCCTGGGTGATCTGGGATCCCTTCCAGTCCGCCGCCGAGAAGCAGTTGCAGGCGCGCACCCTGCGTGACGGCAGCGGTTTGGTCGACAACCACCAGTTCTACCTGGCGACCCGCAGCTATGCCGAGAAGAACCCGCAAGTGGTCGGTGCGCTGGTCGAAGAAATTCGCGGTGTCGGCGAGTGGGTCAAGGGCAACCTCGACGAAGCCACCAGTCAGGTCGCGCCGCTGATCGGTCTGTCCCCGGAGATCACCCGCCAGGCCGTGGAGCGCCAGGGCTATGGCGCGCAGTTCATCACCCCGGAGGTGGTCGAGGCGCAGCAGAAGATCGCCGACACCTTCACCGAGCTGAAGCTGATCCCCAGGCAGCTGACCATCAAGGATGTGATCTGGACTCCGCCGGCCAAGGTCGCGCAGGCCCAATAGAACCCTCACCCCCAGCCCCTCTCCCGGTGGGAGAGGGGAGCGAATCCAAGGAGACAACTCCATGAGCCTCAACATCTTCTGGTTCCTGCCTACCCATGGTGATGGCAAGTACCTGGGCACCGCCGAAGGCGCGCGCGCCGTCGACCATGGTTATCTGGCGCAGATTGCCCAGGCGGCTGACCGCCTCGGTTTCGGCGGCGTACTGATCCCCACCGGGCGTTCCTGCGAGGATTCCTGGCTGGTGGCGGCTTCGCTGATCCCGCTCACGCAGAACCTGAAGTTCCTCGTCGCCCTGCGCCCAGGGATCATTTCGCCGACCGTGGCCGCGCGCCAGGCGGCGACCCTGGATCGTCTGTCCAACGGCCGTGCGCTGTTCAACCTGGTGACCGGGGGCGACCCGGACGAGCTGGCCGGCGATGGCCTGCACCTGTCGCATGCCGAACGCTATGAGGCATCCGTCGAATTCACCCGCATCTGGCGCCGCGTGCTGGAAGGCGAAACCGTCGACTACGCCGGCAAGCACATCCAGGTGAAGGGCGCCAAGCTGCTCTACCCGCCGATCCAGCAGCCGCGTCCGCCGCTGTATTTCGGTGGTTCCTCCGACGCCGCGCAGGATCTGGCCGCCGAGCAGGTCGAGCTGTACCTGACCTGGGGCGAGCCGCCGGCCGCCGTGGCCGAGAAGATCGCCCAGGTGCGCGAGAAGGCGGCCAAGCAGGGGCGCGAAGTGCGCTTCGGCATTCGCCTGCACGTGATCGTGCGCGAGACCAACGAGGAAGCCTGGGCGGCGGCGGATCGCCTGATCAGCCACCTGGATCAGGACACCATCGACCGCGCGCAGGCGTCGCTGGCGCGCTTCGACTCCGTCGGCCAACAGCGCATGGCTGCCCTGCACGGCGGCAAGAAAGACAACCTGGAAGTGTCGCCGAACCTCTGGGCCGGTGTCGGCCTGGTGCGCGGCGGCGCCGGCACCGCCCTGGTCGGCGATGGCCCGACCGTGGCGGCGCGGGTCAAGGAATACGCGGAGCTGGGCATCGACACCTTCATCTTCTCCGGCTACCCGCATCTGGAGGAGTCGTACCGGGTCGCCGAACTGCTGTTCCCGCATCTGGATGTGGCCCAGCCGGAGCGTCCGGAAAGTCGCGGCTATGTCAGCCCGTTCGGCGAAATGATCTCCAGCGACATTTTGCCGAAGGCGGCTTCGGCGAGTTGAGGGGAGCGCGGGTACGGGGCTTCCCGGATTTCATCCGGGCTACGGGGTGAAAAGCGCCCTCTCCCCCAGCCCCTCTCCCGCAAGCGGGAGAGGGGAGCCAAAGCGTGCCGCTGGGTATTCCGACGGCACCTGATAGCTCCCTCGTCCCTTTGGGGAGGGTAGGGGAGAGGGGGCAGGCGCACGACTTTCCCGGATTGCATCCGGGCTACATCCAGCGCCGTAGCCCGGATGCAATCCGGGGACAGAGACACAGAATTCTTCGAGGCAATCATGAGCAACACGACCCTTCACACACTGGCCCTGCGCGCCGCGCCCTGGGCCTTGCCGCTGGGGCTGCTGGCCGCCTGGCAACTGGCGGTGGTCAGTGGCTGGCTGTCCAGCCGTATCCTGCCGGCGCCCAGCGCCGTGCTCGCCGCCGGCTGGCAACTGCTGGCCTCCGGCGAAATCTGGCAGCATCTGGCGATCAGTGGCCAGCGCGCCGGGATCGGCTTCGCCATCGGCGGTGGTATCGGCCTGCTGCTGGGCTTTATCACCGGCCTGTCGAAATGGGGCGAGCGCTTTCTCGACAGTTCGGTGCAGATGATCCGCAACGTGCCGCACCTGGCGCTGATCCCGCTGGTGATCCTCTGGTTCGGCATCGACGAGGCGGCCAAGGTGTTCCTGGTCGCGCTCGGCACGCTGTTCCCGATCTACCTCAATACCTACCACGGCATCCGTAACGTCGACCCGGCGCTGGTGGAGATGGCGCGCAGCTATGGCCTGTCCGGCTTCGCGCTGTTCCGTCAGGTGATCCTGCCCGGCGCATTGCCGTCGATCCTGGTCGGTGTGCGTTTCGCCCTCGGCTTCATGTGGCTGACGCTGATCGTGGCCGAAACCATCTCGGCCAGCAGCGGCATCGGCTACCTGGCGATGAATGCCCGTGAGTTCCTGCAGACCGACGTGGTGGTGCTGGCGATCCTGCTCTACGCGGTGCTCGGCAAGCTGGCCGACGTCGCTGCCCGTGGCCTCGAACGTGTGTGGCTGCGCTGGCACCCGGCCTATCAGGCCAAGGCAGGTGGCCAATGACAGCGCTGCATAACATTCGTCAGGGCATTCCCCTGGCGATCGAGAACATCGAGAAGTCCTTCGGCGAGCGCCAGGTGCTCAAGGGCATCGACCTGCATATCCCGGCCGGCCAGTTCGTCGCCGTGGTCGGCCGCAGTGGCTGCGGCAAGAGCACCTTGCTGCGTCTGCTGGCCGGGTTGGATCAACCCAGCGGCGGTCAGTTGCTGGCCGGCAGTGGCTCGCTCAACGCGGTGCGTGAGGACATTCGCCTGATGTTCCAGGACTCGCGGCTACTGCCCTGGAAGCGGGTGATCGACAACGTCGGCCTGGGCCTTTCCGGCAACTGGCGCCAGCAGGCCGAGGAAGCCCTGGCTGCGGTCGGCCTGGCTGATCGCGCAGGTGAATGGCCGGCAGCCCTGTCCGGCGGGCAGAAGCAGCGCGTGGCCCTGGCCCGGGCGCTGATCCACCGGCCGCGCCTGCTGCTGCTCGACGAGCCGCTGGGTGCACTGGATGCCTTGACCCGCATCGAGATGCAGCAACTGATCGAACGCCTGTGGCAGCAGCATGGCTTCACCGTGCTGCTGGTGACCCACGACGTGGCCGAAGCGGTCGCCGTGGCCGATCGGGTGATCCTGATCGAGGACGGCCAGATCGGCCTCGACCTCGATGTGCAACTGGTACGCCCACGCCCACATGGCTCGCCGTTGCTGGCGGCACTGGAAGCGCGCGTGCTCGACCGGGTGCTGGCGCAGCCGCAATTGCCGACGCCCCCGGAACCCGTATCACCCCTGCCCACGCAATTGCGTTGGGCGCTGTGACGCCGTAGCCCGGAGGCAATCCGGGGCGGCTGAAGAATTTCCCGGATTGCATCCGGGCTACATCAGTGAACCATCAGGAGAAACACCATGACCATCAAAGCCATCAACGTGCGTAACCAGTTCAAGGGCAACATCAAGGAAATCGTCATCGGCGACGTGCTCTCGGAAATCGACGTGCAGACCGCTGCCGGCATCGTCACGTCGGTGATCACCACCCGTTCCGTGCGCGAGCTGGAACTGCAGGTGGGCAGCGAGGTGATCGCCTTCGTCAAATCCACCGAGGTGTCCATCGCCAAACTCTGATCAGCAGCCGATGGCTCCCTCGCGTCAGCGTGGGAGTCCAAGCCTGGCCGCTCTGATGCTGCACCAGCATCTGACGCGGAGCGTCTCTGGATGCATTCCCACGCGGAGCGTGAGGAACGATCAGAGCCTGGTTATAAGAAGAAAAGAAAAAGATATTTTTCAGCTATATGTTTTTTCTGCAGAATCACGCCATCAAATAGCCTGCCTGCAGGTTCCTCTCGCGATAAGAAGGACGCCATAGATGCTGAAGAAGATCGTTCTGGCCACCGTGGCCAGTGCCACCCTGCTGACTGGCTCGCTGAGCCATGCTGCGGCCGATACGCCATTCCACAACGCCTCCTACGACATCGCCCGCGAGCTGTTCGGCGAGATCAACCCGCTGTTCGTCGAGCACTGGAAGCAGCAGAGCGGCAAGGAAGTGAAGATCATCCAGTCCTTCGCCGGTACTTCGCGCCAGGCGCAGGACATCATTCAGGGCAAGAAGGTCGACGTGGTCACCTTCAACCAGGTGACCGACGTGGACATCCTGGCCAAGCGCAAGCTGCTGCGCGAGGACTGGGCCGAGCAGTTCCCCAACAACAGCTCGCCGTACTACAGCACCACCGCCTTCCTGGTGCGCGAAGGCAACCCGAAGAACATCAAGAGCTGGGATGACCTGATTCGCGATGACGTGAAACTGGTATTCCCCAACCCCAAGACCTCCGGCAACGCCCGCTACAGCTACCTGGGCGCCTGGCTGTTCGCCAACGAGAAATTCAACGGTGACCAGGAGAAGGTCAAGGCCTTCGTCGGCAAGCTGCTGAAGAACGTCGAGAACTTCCCCACCGGCGGCCGTGGCGCCACCGTAGCCTTCGCTCAGAACGGCCAGGGCGACGTGCTGCTGACCTTCGAGTCGGAAGTGATCAACATCGCCAAGGGTGACGAGTTCAAATCCGCCAACCTGGAAATCGTGGTGCCGGAGGTCAGCGTACTGGCCGAGTTCCCGGTGGCCATCGTCGACAAGGTGGCTGACGAGCGCGGTACTCGCGAGCAGGCCAAGGCCTTCCTCGACTTCCAGTACAGCAAGGACATCCAGCAACTGCTGACCCGCTACAACTACCGTGTGCACAACCCGGAAGTGGTCGAGGCGACCAAGGCGCAGTTCGCTCCGGTGCGCCTGATCAACCCGACCGAGGTACTGGGCACCTGGGACGAGATCACCGCCAAGCATTTCGACAACGGTGGTATTCTTGACCAACTCTTGGCTGAGGGCCGTTGATACTCGCCCTGGATAGCCGATTTTCAGGTTCGTTGGCCGCCCTATTGGCGGCCAACTGCATTTGTAGAGCCGAGCTTTTTCGTGAGTAAACCAACGCTGTTCTTCCTGCAGACTCCGCTGCTGCCTGGCTTCGGCCTGAGCTTCGGCGTCAGCGTGCTGTACCTGTCGCTGGTGATCCTGCTGCCGCTGTCGGCGCTGCTGTTGTACGTCAGCGACATGAGCTGGGCGCAATACTGGTTCGCCATCAGCGATCCGCGCGTGGTGCAGACCTACAAGGTGACCATCTCCGCGGCGTTCTACTCGACTCTGGCGGTACTGGTGATCGGCCTGCTGCTGGCCTGGATCATCACCCGTTACGATTTTCCTGGTCGGCGCATCGTTGATGCGCTGGTCGATCTGCCCTTTGCCCTGCCCACCTCGGTCGCCGGCCTGACCCTCGCCGCGCTGCTCGTGCCCAATGGCTGGATCGGCCAGTGGCTGGGCTTCAAGGTGGCTTACGCCTACGCCGGTATCGTGGTGGCGATGGTGTTCACCAGCATTCCCTTCGTGGTGCGCACGGTACAGCCGGTGCTGCAGGACCTCGGTTCGGAATACGAAGAGGCCGCGCGCACATTGGGTGCCAGCCGCATGCAGACCTTTCGCAAGGTGATCCTGCCGACCCTGACCCCGGCGCTGGTCACCGGCGGTTCGCAGGCATTCGTGCGCAGCCTCGGTGAGTTCGGCGCGGTGATCATGATCGCCGGCAACATTCCCTACCAGACGGAAGTCAGCTCGCTGATGATCTTCGTCCGTCTGCAGGAGTTCAATTACCCGGCGGCGGCGGCCATCGCTTCGGTGATTCTGCTTGCGTCGCTGGCTCTTCTGTTCCTCCTGCAGGTCGTGCAGGGGCGTCTGTTCGCATGGCAACGGCAAGGTCGATGAAAAAACCTCAGGATTGGCGCCAGTGGGCGCTGGTAGTGCTCGGCCTGATGGTCGTCACGTTGATGTTGCTGGTGCCGCTGGCGCTGATCTTCACCAAGGCGCTGGCCGGCGGGCTGGATCTGCTGTGGAGCAACCTCGGCGAGGACTACATGCTCCACGCCATCGGCCTGACGCTGCTGGTGGCGGCGATCACCGTGCCGCTGAACCTGTGCTTCGGCATCTGCCTGGCCTGGTGCGTGACCCACTACGACTTTCGCGGGCGCAAGCTGCTGACCACGCTGATCGACATTCCCTATGCGGTGTCGCCGGTGGTCGCCGGTCTCTGCTACCTGGTGGTCTACGGCCTGGAGAGCTTCGTCGGGCGCTGGTTCTACGATAACGGCATGCAGCTGATGTTTGCCTGGCCGGGCATCGTCATGGTCACGGTGTTCGTCACCGCCCCTTACGTGGCGCGCATCCTGATTCCGGTCATGCAGGCCCAGGGGCAGGACGAGGAGGCCGCCGCCATGTGCCTGGGGGCCAGCGGCTGGCAGATTTTCCGGCGTATCAGCCTGCCGAAGATCAAGTGGGCGTTGCTGTATGGCGTGGTGGTGACCAACGCCCGTGCGGTCGGTGAGTTTGGTGCGGTGTCGGTGGTCTCCGGCACCATCATCAACCAGACCCTGACGTTGCCGCTGCTAGTCGACCAGCTCAACAACGACTACAAGCCGGCAGCGGCCTTTACCGCCGCCGGTCTGCTGGCGTGCATGGCGCTGCTCACGCTGTTCCTCAAGACCTTCATGGAGTGGCGTCAGCGCCAGCTGATGCAGCGCGCCGAGGCGTAAGCCGAGCGCAGCCCCGTGTGAGCGTACTGCACGGGTTCATCTGGTGTCGGTAGCGGGTGCAAACCGGGCAGATAAGGTCGCCAGGGCGGCCTTGCGCAGCTCTCTTCCTTCACTGGTGCATCGTCCTGATTGCGCCGCGGGCGCCGCTTGTGCGCATCGCAGCGTCTGACAGGCATCAGGCAGTGGGCTGGTTTTTTCCGGCCTCGTCGGGCGAGCTGATGTCGGCGCATATAGCGCCTACTGGCTGTGGCCGACCGAAATGGTAGCCCTGGCCATAGTTGCACCCCAGTCCGCGCAGGAAGTCGGCCTGCTCGGGTTGCTCGATACCTTCGGCCAGCACCTTGAGGCCCAGGCTCTTGCCCAGCGCGATCACCGCGCGGGCGATGGCGGCGTCCTCGGGATCATCGGGCAGGCCGCGCACGAAACTCTGATCGAGCTTGAGCTTGTCTACCGGCAGGCGTTTCAACCGCGCCAGCGAGCTATAACCGGTGCCGAAGTCGTCGATGGCCAGGCGCACGCCCAGGGCGCGCAGGCTGGTGAGCAGTTTCAGGGCTGCATCAGGGTCTTCCATGATCGCGCTCTCGGTTACTTCCAGCTCCAGCTGCTCGGGTAGCAGGCCGGTGGCAGCCAGCACGCCGGCAACTTTCTGGTCCAGCTCGCCTCGGCTGAACAGGCGGCTGGAGACGTTCACTGCGACGAAGCTGAGCGTGCTGCCTTCGGCGTTCCAGCGCACCATCTGGCGACAGGCCTGCTCCAACACCCAGGCGTCGATGGCGCCGATCATGCCGTTATCTTCGGCAATCGGGATGAATTCGCCAGGCGCAATCAGCCCGCGCTGTGGGTGCTGCCAGCGTACCAGCGCCTCCATGCCCACCTGGCGGCCGTCGCGCAGGTCGTGTAGTGGTTGGTAGTAAACGCGCAGTTCCTCGTTGTCGAGGGCGTGGCGCAGGCTGCTGGCCAGCTCCACGCGCTGGCGGGCGTAATCGGTCAGTTCCTGAATATAGAAGGCATAGCCTTCGCGGCCGCTGCTCTTGGCCTTGAACAGCGCCGAATCGGCATTGCGCAGGATCTGCTCGACGCTATCCCCATCGTCGGGGAACAGGCTGATGCCGATGCTGGCGCCGATGTAGAGTTCATGACCGTCGAGGCGAAAGGGCGCGTCCAGGCTGCGCAGCAGACGCTGCGCCAGGTCGGCAGCCTGGGCGGCTTCCGTGCAGTTTTCGCTGAGCAGGCCGAATTCGTCACCGCCCAGCCGGGCCAGGGTGCAGCCGGCAGGCAGATCGTCCTGCAGGCGCTCGCCAACGCCCTTGAGCAGCAGATCGCCGACGTTGTGGCCGAGGCTTTCGTTGATGTGCTTGAAGTGGTCGAGGTCGATCAGCAGTACCGCACCCTGCAGTTCTTCGTTGTGGCTGCGTTCCAGGGCATGGGCAACGCGCTCGGTGAACAGCAGGCGGTTGGGCAGGTTGCTCAGCGGGTCATGGTGGGCCAGGTAGTCCAGCTCGCGCTGCGAACGCTTGAGCGCGGTGATGTCGGAGAACACCGCCACGTAATGGCTGATGTTGCCCTGTTCGTCATGGATCATGCGGATGCATTGCCACTGCGGGTAGATTTCGCCGCTCTTGCGTCGGTTCCACACCTCGCCACTCCAGGCGCCGCGGCTCTCCAGGGCATGCCACAGGCTGTGGTAGAAGGCCGCGTCGTGACGCCCGGATTTGAGCAGGGTGGGGCGCTGGCCGAGAATTTCCTCGCTGTTGTAGCCGGTGATGCGGCTGAAGGCCGGGTTGACGTGAACGATGCGCTGCTCGGCATCGGTGACCAAGACGCCTTCCTGGGTCGCATCGAAGACGGCTGCGGCCTGGCGCAGGCTGTCATCGAGGGCGCGTTGCCGGGTGATGTCACTGGCGATGCCAATGAAGCGCATCGGCTTGCCATCGATGTCACAGAGCAGGCGGCCGCGTGACTGAATCCAGCGATAACTGCCATCGGCGTGGCGCATGCGGTAGGTGTTCTGGTAGTCGCTACGTTGCAGGTTGATCTCGATCTTCTGCATGACGCGCTCGCGGTCATCGGGGTGCAGGTACTGGGCCCATTGCTCGCGGGTATCGCCAAGCGCGGCTTTGTCGAGGCCGAGCAGGGCACTGTAGCTGTCCGAGTAGAAAACGCGCTGGGTGGCCATGTCCAGGTCCCACAGGCCGTCACGGGTTGCGTCCAGTGCCAGGCGCAGGCGCTCTTCGCTGGCGGCCAGCGTCTGCTGGGCGCGGCGATAGTGCACGGCGTGCCGCTGCAGGATGGCGTAGAGCAGGATGGCGCTGAGGCATACGAAGAACAGGCCCTTGAACGACTGCAGGGATTTGTATTGGGCGGGGGCGAGCAGGTCGAGCAGGTGGTCGCTGAGAAGCACCCAGAGCAAGGCAGCCAGCAGGTAGGCCAGGGTCAGGCGCAGGGCGGTTCGGTCGATGTGCATGGCGAGCAATGTCGTTCCTGAATTGTGGGCTGGCCGTGGTGGTGGCAGACCAGGCCGAAACATTCTTATCTAAAAGACCAACTGGTTTTCTGACATGGCTCGGGGATAATGCAATAAGTTTCGTCCTTGTAGGACAAACTGCTTACACCTATCAAGAGGCAACGGCACTCATGTGGTACAACGGTTTACTCGACCTGTCGGTCTGGCAATTGGTGGCAGTCACTCTGCTAATGACGCATGTCACCATCGTCAGCGTCACCGTCTACCTGCACCGCTACTCCGCGCACCGTGCGCTGGAGCTGCATCCTGCACTCAAGCATTTCTTCCGCTTCTGGCTGTGGTTGACCACCGGCCAGAACACCCGTGAGTGGACGGCCATCCACCGCAAGCATCACGCCAAGTGCGAAACCGTCGATGACCCGCACAGCCCGGTCATCAAGGGGTTGGGCACTGTGCTGCGCAAGGGCGCAGAACTCTATCAGGAAGAGGCGAAGAATCAGGAGACGTTGCGCATCTACGGCAAGAACTGCCCGGACGACTGGATCGAGCGCAATGTCTACAGCTGCTACCCGATTGGCGGTGTGACCCTGATGGCGATCATCGATCTGGCCCTGTTCGGTGTGCTCGGCATGACCGTCTGGGCGATCCAGATGATGTGGATTCCGGTATGGGCCGCGGGCGTCATCAACGGTCTTGGCCATGCTGTCGGCTACCGCAACTTCGAATGCCGCGACGCTGCCACCAATCTGGTGCCCTGGGGCATCCTGATCGGCGGTGAAGAACTGCACAACAACCACCACACCTACCCCAACAGCGCCAAGCTGTCGGTGAAGAAGTGGGAGTTCGACATGGGCTGGGCCTGGATCAAGCTGTTCAGCTTTCTCGGCCTGGCTCAGGTGCAGCGTGTAGCGCCCATCGCCCATCGCGTCGAAGGCAAGCGCAATCTGGACATGGACACTGCCATGGCCATCCTCAACAACCGCTTTCAGATCATGGCGCAGTACCGCAAGCTGGTGATCGCGCCGCTGGTCAAGCAGGAAATGGCCAAGGCGGACGCGTCCGTGCGTCACCTGTTCCGTCGTGCCAAGCGCCTGCTCTCGCGTGAGCCGAGCCTGCTGGATGAGCAGCACCAGGCGCGCATTGCCGACATGCTGGCGCAAAGCCAGGCACTCAAGGTGATCTACGAGAAACGTCTGGCGCTGCAGCAGATCTGGGTCAAGACCAGCAGCAATGGTCATGACATGCTCGAAGCCATGAAGCAGTGGGTGCATGAGGCCGAGGCCAGCGGCATCCAGTCGCTGCGTGATTTTGCCGAGCAGCTCAAGACCTACTCGCTGCGTCCGGCCGGCGCTACGGCCTGATAGCCGCTCGTCTGCCTGCCTGGGCCCGCCGAACTGGCGGGCCTTTTTGTTTGTCCAAGCGCTCGCACTAGGCTCATTTTCATGAAAGACGAGGGACGGGGTGGCAGCTGTAATGGATGATCAAGGCAAGGCTGTTTCCGAGTTGGAGGCGCTGACCCTGGCCCTGCTGCACAGTCGGGCCGAAGTGGAGCGCCTGGGCGAGCGTGAGCAACTGTTCAGCAGCCTGCTTGACAGCGTCAATGCGGTGCTCTGGGCCTTCGACTGGCACGAGCAGCGGATGATCTATGTCAGCCCGGCCTATGAACGCATCTTCGGTCGCTCCGCGGCCTTGCTGCTGGCCGATTATGGCGAGTGGCGTAACAGCATCTACCCCGATGACCTCGACTATGCCGCTGAAAGCATGGCCAAGGTTCTGGAAACCGGCGCCGTGGAGTCTCGCGAGTACCGCATCATTCGTGCCGATGGTCAGCTGCGCTGGCTCAGCGACAAATGTTTCGTCAGCCCCCGCATGGGAAGCACCGAGCAGGGCTGCGTGATTGTTGGTATTGCCGAAGACATCACCGAGAAAAAGCGTCTGGAAGGCGAGCTGCATCGCCTGGCCACCACCGATGTGCTGACTCAGAGCAGCAATCGCCGGCATTTCTTCGAATGTGCCCGCAGTGAGTTCGAACAGGCGCGCCAGTTCGGCAGCCCGCTGGCTTTCCTGCTGCTCGATCTCGACGATTTCAAGAAAATCAATGATCAGTACGGCCATCAGGTCGGTGATCAGGTCTTGCAGCGCCTGGCTCAGTGCGGCAGCCATGCACTGCGCCGTGGCGACCTGTTCGGGCGTATTGGCGGTGAGGAGTTCGCGGCGCTGTTTCCTGGCTGTGAGCAGGATGTAGCCCTGCAGATTGCAGAGCGGCTGCAGCGTGAGGTGCAGCGCCTCGGCTTCCAGCATGAGGGCAGGCACTTCGGCATCACGGTCAGTCAGGGGCTGACCGTGATGCGTGCGACGGACGCCAGCCTCGATGCGCTCTATGCACGCGCCGATGCCGCCATGTACACGGCCAAGCGTCAAGGCAAGAACCAGATAGTCCTGGTGTGACGTGGCGGTTTTCCGCCTGAGACGCAGTTGTCATGGGCGAAAAATTGCCGACTGATAGTCGTCATCGGCGGGCCACTGATCTGCAGAAAAACTGTAACCTACTGTTCTAGAAGCCTCGCGCGTTTGCGTGAAGTAGCTGGCGCGCTATCTGCATAAGCCCAGCCAGATGCCGCAGGATGTCGGCGCAAAACAACAACGACGAGAGAGTATCCACCATGCATAACTCTGCCCGCCCTATTTCGGTCGCTTCGCTGCGTTCGCCGTTGTTCCGTTCTTCCTGAGTTTTTACGCACTTCATCCGAGCCCGGTTTAAGCCGTGTCCTGGCTCGCGATGGCGTATGCCCCATTCGCCCCGGCCTGCCTCTTCGTGCCGAAGTCTGCGCCGGGCGATGCGTCACCTTAAACACACTGGAGAGAAACATAATGAGAAAGACCTCCCTGGCACTGGCCGTAGCCGCCAGCACCCTGGGCCTGAGCCAAGTGGCCTTCGCCGACCTGGTCGGCGATACCAAAGTCAGCCTGGAAGCCCGTAACTTCTACTTCAACCGTGATTTTCGCCAAGGCAATAGTGAAGTTCCGGCGCAGGCTCAGTCCAAGCAGGAAGAGTGGGCTCAGGGCTTCATTCTGCGCATGAACTCCGGCTTTACCGAAGGCACCGTGGGCTTTGGTGCTGATGCCATCGGCATGTTCGGCTTCAAGCTGGATTCTGGCGACGGCACTGCTGGTAGTGGTTTGCTGGTTCCAGATAACTCCTCGGGTGGCTCCCAGGATAACTACTCCGGTCTGGCTGTAGCGGCCAAAGCCAAGGTTTCCAACAGCACCCTGCGTGTTGGCCAGATGCAGTTCAAGAACGCTGCCATCGGCTCCAGTGACAGCCGTCTGCTGCCGCAGGTCTTTGAAGCAGGGCACGTCGTTTCCCAGGAAATCGACGGCCTGATGCTGGAAGCGGCTCACGTTCGTGAGGTCAATAACCGTAACTCTAATGATTATGAAGATATTGGCATCACCAATAGCTTCAATAGCCGGACAGGAAGCGTCGGGACGCGCGGTATAAATCTTCGTGGTGGCTCCACCACTGATTCCTTCGACTTCATTGGCGGCACCTACAAGCTGACCAAGGATCTGAGCGCTGGCTACTACTACTCCAACCTGGACGAGTTGTACAAACAGCACTCCTTCAACGTTGTGCATGTCCTGCCGCTGGGCGACAAGCAGAGCCTGAAGACCGACGTTCGCTATGCCCGTTCCACTGACGATGGCAACCGTAGCAACATCGATAACAAGGCCTTCGGTGCCATGGTTACCTACGGTCTGGACGGTCATGCCTTCGGCCTGGGCTACCAGAAAATGAGCGGTGACACCGGTTTTGCCTACATCAATGGCACTGACCCGTTCCTGGTCAACTACGTGCAAATTGGCGACTTCGCCAACAAGGATGAGAAGTCCTACCAGGCACGTTATGACTTCAACTTCGCCTCCATCGGCATTCCGGGGCTGACCTTCATGACCCGCTACCTGACCGGCGACAACGTCGACCGTGGTCGTGGCCTTTCCGAGGGTCGTGAGTGGGAGCGCAACACCGAGCTGATGTACGTCTTCCAGGAAGGTGCGCTGAAGAACCTGGGTGTTCGCTGGCGCAATGCATCTGTGCGTTCCAACTTTGCCAACGATATCGACGAAAACCGTCTGATCGTCAGCTACACCCTGCCGCTGATGTAAGGTCTGCATCTATCGGTGCGTCAGACCAGGTCAGTCGCTCCGAAGTGCCACGAAAAGCCCGCATCGAATGATGCGGGCTTTTTTCATGGTGCGGGCATTTTATCGCCAGGGCCTGCCGACGTGGCAAGAATGGCGCTGGCCAGTGCCATATCGTCGGCGTCCTGCAGTTGCGGGTTGGCGCTACGCAGCTGCTGCATCGCGGCCTCCAGGTGCGGGCCGCGGATTTCGCCATTGCTGGCAACGAAGCTGCTGGCGTCTTCTTCGGCCGCTGCAACCAGCTTGCGATCCTTGAAGGTCAGGTAGGTCGAGGCCGTGGTGGCGCCGGAGGACAGAATGTCGCGCAGTAGGCCATCGGCGGCGGCAGTCTGGGCAAACAGGCAGGCACTGAAAACCAGTGCAGCATGACGCGTTACACGCATGATGGAACTCCTTGTGGGGTGGCTCTGATCCTATGAGTGATGCAGGCCAGCGATGGTTCCTCGCAGGCGATGGCCGGTTGCCCGCATTGGTGGTCTATCTAGCGGACAGTCCGGCGCTGGTGTCGCCGCCATAGCAATGCCGACAGTATCGCCAGCATGCCAAACAGCATGAGTTGCCAGGCCCAGTGCAACTCGGGAAGCAGGAAAACCACTGCGCCGACAGCGACAGCCATGAGGCCGACCCAGAGCAGGTAGCCGCCGGCACCAAACACTTCGAAAATCAGCAGCAGGGTAGCCAGGGCCAGCCAGTGCTCGAACGACAGGTTATGCAGATAGGTGATCATGAACGTACTGCACGACCCCGGCTGAGCGTGTTGCTTGCGCGTCCTTCAACATGCATTGCATGGACTCCTTTGCTTGCAGGCTGTTGAACAACTACCTGCCTTGTCTTGCCTGTCTCGCCTACGTTGTTCAGTGGCGTGCCAGAGCGAACAATCTAAGCATAGTCACATGGCCGTTGCCGCCGACCCCTTCGCAGCGTGGACGCATGCCCGTTGAGCGGTGAGAACCCGTTCATATCGAAATGGTTTGTGCTTGCCGCGCTGGTGAGGCAGCTCAAAGAGGCTCAGTGTTTGCCCGCCTGGCCCCCGCCGCTGGCGGGCTGCGCACGCCTCAGCGTTGCTCGCTTTGTGGCGTGACGCGCAGCACTTCCTCGAGGGTGGTCAGGCCGGCGGCGACCTTTTGTGCGCCGGACAGGCGCAGGCTGCGCATACCGTCCTTGAAGGCGGCGCGGCGCAGTGCGGTGAGGTCGGTGTCGGCGTTGATCAGCGGTTTGATGGCGTCGTTGATCAGCATGATTTCGTAGACACCGGCACGGCCACGATAGCCGGTTTCGCGGCACTCCAGGCAGCCGACGGCATGATGAGCCTGCGTTGGCAGTGGCGAGCTCCAGGGGCGGGTCAGGCTATTCCAGGCGTCCTCGTCCAGTTGCACCGGCGCCTTGCAGTGCGGGCACAGGGTACGCACCAGGCGCTGTGCCATGACGCCGAGGAGGGTGGCCTTGAGCAGGTAGTGCGGCACGCCGAGTTCGAGCAGGCGGGTGATGGCGCTGGGGGCATCGTTGGTGTGCAGGGTGGACAGTACCAGGTGGCCGGTCAGCGCTGCCTGGATGGCCATTTCGGCGGTTTCCAGGTCGCGGATCTCACCGACCATGATGATGTCCGGGTCCTGGCGCATCAGCGCGCGCACGCCGCTGGCGAAGTTCAGGTCGATGTTGTGTTGCACCTGCATTTGGTTGAAGGCGCCCTCGATCATCTCGATCGGGTCTTCGATGGTGCAGACGTTCACTTCCTCGGTCGCCAGCTGCTTGAGCGTGGTGTAGAGCGTGGTGGTCTTGCCCGAGCCGGTGGGGCCGGTGACCAGGATGATGCCGTTGGGCTGGCTGGTCATGCTGGCCCAGCGGCGCAGGTCGTCAGGAGAGAAGCCAAGCTGATCCGGGCTTTTCAGCAGCACATCGGGGTCGAAGATACGCATCACCATCTTCTCGCCGAAGGCAGTGGGCAGCGTCGACAGGCGCAGTTCGACCTCGTTGCCGTCGGGCGTCTTGGTCTTGACCCGGCCATCCTGTGGTTTGCGTTTCTCGGCGATGTTCATGCGCCCGAGGTTCTTCAGGCGGCTGACCACCGCCATGGTCACCTGTGCCGGGAACTGGTAGACGGTGTGCAGCACACCGTCGATGCGAAAGCGTACGCTGCCCTGCTCGCGACGTGGCTCGATGTGGATATCGCTGGCGCGTTGCTGGAAGGCGTACTGGAACAGCCAGTCGACGATGTTGACGATGTGCGCGTCGTTGGCGTCCGGCTCCTGATCCTGGGCGCCGAGGCTGAGCAATTGCTCGAAGTTGCCGACCCCGCTGACCTTTTGATCGGTGGCATTGGCGCCGCTGACCGAACGCGCCAGGCGATAGAACTCGGTGGTGAAGCGCTGGATATCGCTGGGATTGGCCACCACGCGTCTGATCGGGCGCTTGAGCACGTGAACCAGATTGGCTTCCCAGCTGTGCACCAGTGGCTGGCTGCTGGCGATGGTCACGCTCTCGCTGTCCACCGCCACGGCGAGAATCTTGTGGCGCTGGGCGAAGGCGTAGGACATCAGCGGGGTGATGGCCGGCACGTCGATCTTCAGTGGATCGATGCGCAGGTAGGGTTGGCCGGCGAAGTCGGCCAGCCAGACGGTAAGGGTTTCCAGGTCGAGCTTCTTGCCCGGGCGCGTCAGGTCGTCGACCTGCTGTGCGGCGAGGAACTCCAGCGGATGTTGGGTGTTGTTCAGTGAGCTGCGGCGAATCGCCAGGCACTGCTCGGCCACGTCCTGCTCGACCCGGCCCTGGGCCACCAGCTCACGCAGCAGGTCGCCAAGATCCAGTACACGGTCAGGGGCGGTAGCGGTGAAGGCGGACATGCGGGCTCCTCGGGTCGGCCTGAACAAGGTTAGCAGGCCGTTTTTCAACGGCCTTGCAGCCTGGCTAGGATGCCCGAAAAGCAGCACAAGGGCGAAGGCCCATGCGTGATTGAGTCGCCGCTTCAGGCCACCTCCGTGACCAGGCTGTGATCCAGGTGTTGCCAGGTCACCTCCCATACGCAGACCAGGCTGCGCAGTTTCTGCGCCAGCACGCCGGCGCGATGCAGCGACAGGCCAGACAGACGCAGGCTGATATGCAGGTCGTCCTGCAGGCGCTGCATGTGCAGGGCGTCGGGTAACAACTGCAACTGGGCGAACAGGCCGAGCAGGCGGCACATGACATCGGCTTCGGCATCGGTGCGCAGCTGGTACTCAACGCAGGCGTCAGGGCGATCCTGCCAGGGATCGCGTCGGGAATGGGCGGACGGAAACGGGGTGGTATCAGGCATGGCGATAACTCGGGCAGATTTTGCCTAATTTTCCGCCTTATTTCGGCAAAAGGTTTGCCTGGTTCGCTGTGTTAATCCATGTTTAATGGATAAGCTTGCCTTGAATTGTGAGTATTGGAGATTATTTATGTCCATTGCTTTGGATGCCTACGATCAACGTATTCTTGCCCTGCTGCAGGAGGACGCCGGCTTGTCCACCGCCGAGATCGCCGAGCGCATTGGTTTGTCACAGTCGCCCTGCTGGCGCCGTATCCAGCGCCTCAAGGAGGAGGGGGTGATTCGCAAACAGGTCACCCTGCTCGATCGCAAGCGCATCGGCCTGCACACGCAGGTGTTCGCTCAGGTCAAGCTCAACGCCCATGGGCGTTCCAACCTGACCGAGTTCGCCGAGGCCATGCGCGAGTTTCCCGAGGTGCTGGAGTGCCATGTACTGATGGGCGCGGTGGATTTCATGCTGCGCATCGTCACCCGCGATATCGAGGCGTATGAGCGCTTCTTCTTCGAGAAGCTGTCGCTGGTGCCGGGTATCCAGGAGGTGAACTCCATCGTCGCGCTGTCGGAGATCAAGTCCACCACCAGCTTGCCGCTTGCCTAAGGCTTGATCACCAGCGCAGGTGACTGCTCTGCGTTGCGCTTGCCAGGTGGCGTAAGGCCCATGGATACGTAGATGCTGGTCAGCTGATCCACCCCCATGTCGGCGGCGCGGATCCACTCTTGCGGTACGTAGAGCAGGCCGCCGCCCACCGGAATCGGCGCGGTGGGAATGAGAATGGCGCAGTAGGCACGGCCTTCCAGTTCCACCGTCTCCGAGCTTGGGCGCAGGGCCAGTACGGCTGCGCCGTCACCGCCGAAGAAACACCAGACCGGCGCCATGGTGGTGATGTCCGGGTTCTTGCTCTTGTCCAGCAAGCCAACGAAACGATCAGCCAGGTTATAGAAGTTGCCGATCAGCGGCGTGCGCCGCAGGGTGCGGTCGAGCAGCCAGGACAGGGGCCGGCGCAGGCCCAGTTGCACGGCCAGGCCCAGTGGATAGAGGCTGGCCAGCAGCACCAGGCAACCCAGTAGATAGGCCAGGTAACTGTTGCTGGAAAACGGTTGGCCGAGGGCGGCAGACAACTGGCCGATCAGGGTCGAGGGGCCGACCAGGCGATTGAGTAGGCTGAATATCCAGGCCAGCAATGCCAGAGTCAGAACCAGTGGCAGCAACGACAACAGGCCTGTAAACCAGGTGGTGACGATGGATTTCAGGCTGCGCTTGATCATGTGACGGTTTCCTTGGCGATATCGAGCGTGACTTTACGTGACCACAGGCGCTTGTGTGCACTGCTGTGGAAATGTGCACGCACTCAAATGGCTACAGTAGTTTTCATCAGATTATTTCGCGCAAAAAAAGCCCGGCACAAAGGCCGGGCAGAGTGGGTACATGGAGTACCAAACAGCGTAGGTTTGAACCCTTACATGCCGAGCATGTTCGGCAAGCCGAGCGACACGGCAGGCACGTAGGTAATGATCACCAGGAAGCTGAGTAGCAGCATCAGCCATGGCATCGCCGCGCGGATCACTGCCGTCAGCGGCATACCTGTCACCGCCGAGGTGACGAACAGGTTCAGCCCCACGGGTGGTGTGATCAGACCGATTTCCATGTTCACCACCATGATGATGCCCAGGTGGATCGGGTCGATGCCCAGTTGCATGGCGATCGGGAACAGGATCGGGGCCAGGATCAGGATGATCGCCGACGGCTCCATGAAGGCACCGGCCACCAGCAGCACGATATTCACCACCAGCAGGAACTGCCAGGGCTGCAGGCCCAGATCCACCACCCAGGCGGTAATGGTCTGCGGGATCTGCTCGGTGGTCAGTACGTGAGCGAAGAGCATGGCGTTGGCGATGATGAACATCAGCATGATGGTCAGCTTGCCGGACTCCAGCAGCACCTTCGGGCACTCGCGGATTTTCAGGTCCTTGTACACGAACAGGGCGACGAAGCCGGCGTACACTGCCGCCACGGCCGCAGCCTCGGTCGGGGTGAACATGCCGCTGTAGATACCGCCGAGGATGATCACCATCAGCAGCAGGCCCCAGAACGCTTCACGCGCGGCGCGCAGCCACTCGCGGAAGCTGGCGCGTGGCAGGGCTGGCAGCTTCTTGATGCGTGCGACGATGTAGATCGCGATCATCAACACCAGGCCGAGCATGATGCCGGGGATGACGCCCGCCATGAACAGCTTGCCTACCGACTGCTCGGTGGCGGCAGCGTACACCACCATCACGATCGACGGCGGAATCAGGATGCCAAGAGTACCGGCGTTACACACGATGCCGGCGCCGAAGGCCTGCGGGTAACCGGAGCGCACCATGCCGGCGATGGCGATGGAGCCGACCGCAGCCACGGTCGCCGGCGAGGAGCCGGACAGGGCGGCGAACAGCATGCACGCCAGTACCGCACCGATGGCCAGGCCACCACGGATGTGGCCGACGCAGGCGTTGGCGAAGTCGATCAGGCGCTTGGCCACGCCGCCGGTGGTCATGAAGGCACCGGACAGCAGGAAGAACGGAATGGCCAGCAGGGTGTAGTGTTCGGAGGTCTCGAACAGCTTGATCGCCAGCGAGCGCACCGAGTCAGGGCTGAACAGCATGATGGTGATCGAGCCGGCCAGGCCGAGCGAGGCTGCAATCGGCACGCCGATGAACATCAGCAAAAACAGCAGCAGGAAGAGGAACAGAACGGTCATTGCTTGGGCTCCTCATGCTCATTGATTTTCAGGGCGTCAGCGGCTTCATCCGCCAGGCCGAGGCCGGTCTGCTGGTCACGCAGAATACGCACGAGGATTTCCAGGAAGCGGATGAACACCATGGCGTAACCGAACGGCACGATCATGCCGATGTGCCATTGCTGGATGCCGTAGTGACCGAGGTCCTCGGCACCGATGCCGGCCTTGAACAGGGTGCTGACCCAGTCGTAGCTGCCGACCGCGATGAGGCCGGCGTAGCCCAGGCAGGCCGAGCAGGCGATGATGCCGATGACGCGCTGTACACCGCGTGGGGCCAGCTTGACCAGGGCATCGACGCCGATGTGGCCGGCGGTACGTACGCCATAGGCCAGGCCGAAGAAGATCAACCAGCCGAACATGGCCTTGGTCAGGGCGTTGCTCCAGGTCATCGCCTGGGCCATGTCGAGAATGGCGTCGCCGATACCGAGCAGAAACTCGTTGCCGCCAAAGGCGTCACCCAGCCAATAGAACAGGGTGTAGAAGTTGTTGAGGATCACGTAGACGAATGTGATCAGCGTCATGGCCGCCAGGAGAAAAGCGATGAAGCCTTCCTCGAAGTGCTCCCAGACGCGCCGCAAGGCGTTCATGGTCGGTTCTCCCGAATGGAAAGGGCGTAAGGCGAACCGAGGGCCGGCTCACCGGTTGCTGCATGTTTCGATGCCCTTTGCGGGCGTCGTGGTGGAGCAGGGCAATTGCACCCTGCCCACCCGGCTCTCCGGCCTTATTGCTGGTTAGCGGCTTGCGCGGCCTTGATCAGGTCGGCACCGATCTCGCCTTCGAACTTCTGCCATACCGGCTGCATGGCGTCGCGCCATTGGCCGCGCTGCTCAGGAGTCAGGGTCAGGATTTCGGTGGTGCCGGCTTCCAGGATGCGCTGCTTGTCGCCTTCGTTGAGGGCGTCAGCCTGTTTGTTCACCTCGACGGTGACCTCGGCGATGATCTTGTTCAGCTCGTCGCGTACGTCAGCCGGCAGGCCTTCCCAGAACTTGGTGTTGGTGATCAGCATGTAGTCCAGCAGACCATGGTTGGACTCGGTGATGTACTTCTGCACTTCGTGCATCTTCTGGCTGTAGATGTTCGAGTAGGGGTTCTCGGCACCGTTGACCACGCCAGTCTGCAGGCCCTGATAGACCTCGGCGAAGCTCATCTTGCGCGGGTTGGCGCGCACGGCCTTGAACTGCTCTTCCAGTACGGCGGAAGCCTGTACGCGGAACTTCAGGCCACGGGCGTCCTTCGGCTCCAGCAGCGCCTTGTTGGCCGACAGCTGCTTCAGGCCGTTGTGCCAGTAGGCCAGGCCGGTGATGCCCTTGTCGGTCATGGAGGTCAGCAGTTTCTGGCCTTCAGGGCTGTTCTGGAAGCGATCAACTGCTGCCATGTCGTCGAACAGGAACGGCAGGTCGAATACCTGCAGTTGCTTGGTGTAATGCTCGAACTTGGCCAGGGACGGGGCGATCATCTGCACGTCACCGAGCAGCAGCGCTTCCATTTCCTTGCCGTCGCCGAACAGCGAGGAGTTCGGGTAGACCTCGACCTTGACCCTGTCGCCCAGACGCTCTTCAGCCAGTTGCTTGAACAGCACGGCGCCCTGACCTTTCGGGGTGTGCTCGGCAACCACGTGGGAGAACTTAATGACGATCGGGTCGGCAGCGTGAACCACGCCAGCGATGGACAGGGACAGGGCGCAAGCCAGCGCCTTGGCAGTCAGTTTGAACATGCGGATGCTTCCTCTTGTTGTGTTTATCGCATTGGCGCCAGTGGCGCTGCTAACGAACGGACAAGAGCAAGTCTAGGCGGCTTGGAGAAAAACGCCGGAGGCATTCGCGAGGCCTGGACTTGTACTTGTGGGTTCGCTTGACGGAAGTCTAGAGCAACCCTTGTGCCAGTCTTTTGCGGGCGAATGCCATGCATCAATGAAAAGCCCGTGGCTGCGGGCTTTGGCGGTGCTTGGTCTGAGGATGGCCGGGCCCGCTGTGGGGCGGTCTTTATCGATGGGGCTGGCGGTTTGCCGCCAGTCAGTCGAAGTCCTCTGGCGAGCTTCCGCCAGCGCCGGAGAAGGTCAGGCCATGTTTGCGCAGTTTGTCGTGCAGGGTCTTGCGCGGTACGCCCAGGGCTTCGGCCAGGCTGCGCAGTGAACCATGTGGGCGGCTCAGTTCGGCGGCGATGAGGGCACGCTCGAAGGCTTCGACCTGTTCGCTGAGCCCGCCATTGACCGGCGGCAGACTAGGCGCGTTGCTGTCGAGTGCCAGCTCCAGGCCCAACGCAAAGCGCTCGGCGGCGTTCTGCAGTTCGCGCACGTTGCCCGGCCAGGGGTGACGCAGCAGCAAAGCGCGCTGCCCTGGCTGCAGTTCGCGTGGCGGCAGGGCATGGCGGGCGGCCGCCGACTCGGCGAAATGCTGGAACAGCAGCAGGGCATCTTCGCCGCGTTCGCGCAGCGCTGGAATGGACAGCGGTGCGACGTTGAGGCGGTAGTACAGGTCGGCGCGGAAGCGGCCGGCATCGGCGGCCTGGCGCAAATCTTCCTTGGTCGCGGCGATGACGCGGATATCCAGCGGGATCAGCTGGTTGCCACCCAGGCGTTCGACCACGCGCTCCTGCAGCAGGCGTAGCAGCTTGACCTGCACGTCCAGGCTCATGCTCTCGATCTCGTCGAGGAACAGGGTGCCGCCGTTGGCGAACTCGAACTTGCCGATACGGCGTTTCTGCGCGCCGGTGAAGGCGCCGGCCTCGTGGCCGAACAGCTCGCTTTCCACCACCGATTCGGCCAGTGCGCCAGCGTTGATGGCGACGAAGGGGCCGTCGCGACGACTGGAAAGATCGTGCAGGGCGCGGGCGACGACCTCTTTGCCGGCACCGGTCTCGCCAAGGATCAGCACATCGGTGGCGATGCCGGCGAGCGCACCGATCTGTTCGCGCAGGCGTTGCATGGCAGGCGACTGGCCCACCAGGCGGCTGGACAGTTGCTGGCGGTCGTTGAGTGCCATGCGCAGGCTGCGGTTATCCAGCACCAGACGGCGCAGCTCCAGGGCGCGGTGTACGCTGTCGAGCAGGTCGTCGTTGGCGAAGGGCTTCTCCAGGAAGTCGTAGGCGCCGGCACGCATGGCCTGTACGGCCAGCGGCACGTCGCCGTGGCCGGTAATCAGCAGCACCGGCAACTCGGTATCACGCTCGCGCAATTGCTCCAGCAGTTGCAGGCCGTCGATGCCGGGCATGCGGATGTCGCTGACCACCACGCCCGGCCAGCCTGCCGGAATGCGTGCGGCCAGGCCCTGCGCATCGCCCAGGCTGAGCACCTTGAGCCCGGCCAGGTCGAGCGTTTGGCTGAGCGCCTGGCGCAGATGGGCGTCGTCGTCGATCAGCAGTACCTGAATGCGGCTGTCGATGGCGCTGTCGCTGGTCATGGCGAAGGATCCTCGGAAGGTTGCAGGTTGACGCCGGGAGCGGCCAGGCGCAGGCGTAGGGTGATCAGTGCGCCACCCTCGGGATGATTGGCCAGCAGTAGTTCGCCGTCCAGTGCACGGATCAGGCTGTCGCAGATGGCCAGGCCAAGCCCCAGGCCCTGGGCGCTGGTCTTGGTGGTGAAGAAGGGCTCACGTGCGCGTGCCAGGGATTCGGCCGAGAAACCGGGACCGTTGTCGCGCAGCAGCAGGTCGAGGTGCTCGGCTTGATGTTCGAGGCTGATCCAGATACGTCGTGGTGGCGCCTTGGCGACCAGCGCATCGAGTGCGTTGCCAAGCAGATTGCCGAGCACCTGGCGCAGGCGTGTCTCACCGGCCTGAACCCAGAGGGTGGCATCCGGCAGGTCGCGAATCAGTTCTACGTCCATGGCCCGGCGGCGCTTGGCCAGCAGGGCCAGGGCATCGTCCAGCGCCGGTTGCAGGGCGACGCGCTCCGGCGCATGGCGGTCGCGGCGGGCGAATGCGCGCAGATGGGCAATGATCGAGGCCATGCGTTCGGTCAGCTCGCTGATCAGCTTGAGGTTGGCACGAGCATCGTCGTTGCGCTGGTGATCGAGCAGGGTGCTGGCATTTTCGGCGTAACTGCGGATCGCCCCCAGCGGTTGATTGAGTTCGTGGCTGATGCTGGCGCTCATGGTGCCGAGCGCCGACAGTTTGCCGGCCTGAACCAGTTCGTCCTGAGCGCGCACCAGTTCCTGCTGGGCCTGCTCGCGTTCGAGCACTTCCTGCTTGAGGCGGCTGTTGAGCAGCTCCAGATCCTGCGTGCGTTCGGCCACGCGTTGTTCCAGTTCGGCCTTGGCGCGGGCGTCGAGGGCGATGCGTTCGAGGTAATGGCGACGGCGCAAAATCAACAGGCCGAGCAGCAACAGCAGCGCCAGCAAGGCTGCCGCGCCCACGGCCACGGCGCTGCGCACGGGGCGGTCGAGGAGGATACGCGGGGCGAGAATGCTCACCGTCCAGCCGGTTTCGTCCAGAACACGACTTTGTGTCAGCCAGGCGTTTGGGTCGAGATCCAGGCGGGGTGGCGCCTGGGTCGGGTAGGGCTGATTGCTGGCGATGGCGGACTGTTCGACGCGGTCCAGTGGGCGGCTGGCATGAAAGCGCCAGTCCGGGCGCGAGGTGAGAATCACCACGCCATTGGTGTCGGTCACCAGTAACTGTTCCGGCGTGTTGCCCCACAGCGTTTCGGTGTGATCGAGGTCGACCTTGACCACCAGTGCGCCGATGTTGTGATCGTCCTCGCGCACCGGGTAGGCGAAGTAGTAGCCGCGCTTGCCGGATGTGGTGCCGAGGCCGAAGAAGCGGCCCAGGCGGCCGGCCAGGGCTTCGCGGAAATAGGGGCGGAAGGCGAAGTTGCCGGCAACGAAGCTGTCGGGCTTGTCCCAGTTGGAGGCAGCCAGGGTGGCGCCGCGATTATTCATCAGGTAGATCACGTCGGCACCGGTCTGCCGCTTGATGCGCGCCAGCAGGCGATTGGCGGTGTCCAGTGCGGCAGGGTCTTCGGACGCGTGAAGGGCTGCGCGTACACCTGGAAGATCACCGAGAATCTGCGGCAGCACCTCGTAACGACGCAGCGTACCGAGCAGGTTGGCGACGTACAGGTCAAGGGTTTGCCGGTTCTGTTCGATCAGCACTTCGCGGTAGTAACGCTCGGCCAGGAAATGCACCGGCCACAGCAGTGGCGCAAGCAGCAGCGCCAGCAGCACGAGGCTGCGCCAGCGCAGGCGACGGGGAGTGGCAGTGTTCGTGCTCATGGCAAACCGTGCAGAAAGGATCGGCGCATTATGCACGTTAAGTGTGCAGCCGGTGATGGGCGCCGGCCGCTAACATCAGTTCATGCGTTGCAGGCAGGCGTCCAGCGCCGTGCGCCAGTCCGGCAGGCGAATCTGCCAGGCCTGCTCCAGGCGTTCGCCGTCCAGGCGTGAATTGAGCGGGCGTTGCGCCGGCGTCGGGTAGTCGCTGCTGGGGATGGGGCGCAGCCTGGCGCAAGGCCTGCCGGCCGCGCGCAGGTGCTCGGCGATGGCGCTGGCAAAACCGAACCAGCTGGTTTCGCCCTGGCAGGTGAGGTGGTAGGTGCCCCAGTGATGGCGACCCTGCTGCCATTTATCGATCAGCTCGGCAGTGGCGCTGGCGATGCTGCCGGCCCAGGTCGGTGCGCCGATCTGGTCATCGACCACGCTGAGCTCCTCGCGCTCCTGCAGCAGGCGCTGCATGGTCAAGAGGAAGTTGCGCCCGTACTGCGAGTAGACCCAACTGGTACGCAGGATCAGGTGGTCGCAACCGCTGATGCGCAGCGCCTGTTCACCCGCTGCCTTGCTGGCGCCGTAGACGCTCAGCGGGCATGGCGTATCGGCCTCGCGGTAGGGTGTGGCCTTGCTGCCGTCGAAGACATAGTCGGTGGAGTAGTGGATCAGCGGGATATCCAGCTCGAAACAGGCGTCGGCCATCACGCCAGGCGCCTCTGCGTTGATGGCGAAGGCCAGCTCAGGCTCCTGCTCGGCCTGGTCGACGGCGGTATAGGCAGCGGCATTGATCACCAGCGCCGGGCGCTCGCGCAGAATGGTTTCGCGCAGGCTGTCCGGGTGCGACAGGTCGAATGCCTGGCGGCCGAGGCTGACCAGCTCGTGTTTGCTCAGGGCCAGTTGAAGTTCACGCGCGACCTGGCCGGTATGGCCGCTGATCAGAATCTTCATGGGAAGGTCTCGGCTTCTGTAAGGCTCAGGCCCAGCTGGTCCTTGGCCGAGAGTTGCGGTGTCAGACCGTCGAGCGGCCAATCGATGGCTAGTTGTGCGTCATCCCAGCGGATACAGCGCTCATGAGTCGGGGCGTAGTAGTCGGTGGTCTTGTAGAGGAACTCGGCGTATTCGCTGAGTACCAGGAAACCATGGGCGAAACCTTCTGGCACCCATAGTTGGCGCTTGTTCTCGGCGGATAGATGCACACCGACCCATTTGCCAAAGTTGGCTGAGCTGCGGCGCACGTCCACGGCCACGTCATAGACCTCGCCGGCGCTGACGCGCACCAGCTTGCCTTGGGCCTGCTGCAGTTGATAGTGCAGGCCACGCAGCACACCGCGCGCAGAGCGCGAGTGGTTGTCTTGGACGAATTCGCGGGTCAGGCCAGTGACCTCGGCAAAGCGCCGGGCGTTGAAGCTTTCATAGAAGAAGCCGCGCTCGTCGCCGAATACCTGGGGCTCGAGAATCAGCACTTCCGGCAATGCAGTGGTAATCACCTTCATGGCAGTTCCTCGGCAAGCTTGTACAGGTAATTGCCGTAGCCGGTCTTGCCCAGCGCCTTGGCGCTGGCGAGCAGTTGTTCACGGTCGATCCAGCCCTGCTGATAGGCGATCTCTTCCAGGCAGGCGACCTTCAGACCCTGGCGTTTTTCTACCGTCTGCACGTAATGCGAGGCATCCAGCAGGCTGTCGTGAGTGCCGGTGTCGAGCCAGGCGAAGCCGCGGCCGAAACGCTCCACGCGCAGGTCGCCACGGGCCAGATAGGCATTGTTCACATCGGTGATTTCCAGCTCGCCGCGTGGCGAGGGCTTGACCGCCTTGGCGATCTGCACCACGTCGTTGTCGTAGAAATACAGGCCGGTCACGGCAAAGCTGGACTTGGGTTGCGCCGGCTTCTCCTCGATCGACAATGCGTTACCGGCGGCATCGAACTCCACCACCCCGAAACGCTCGGGATCGCTCACCCAGTAACCGAATACCGTGGCGCCGCTCGACTGGCTGGCAGCGCGCAACAGCTTCTCGGTGAAATGCTGGCCGTGGAAAATGTTGTCGCCGAGGATCAGGCACACCGAGTCGTCAGCGATGAACGACTCGCCGATCAGGAAGGCTTGCGCCAGACCGTCGGGAGAAGGTTGCTCGGCATACTGCAGGTCGATGCCGAACTGACTGCCGTTGCCGAGCATCTTGCGGAAGTTGGGCAGGTCTTCGGGGGTGGAGATGATCAGGATCTCGCGAATGCCGGCCAGCATCAGTACCGACAGCGGGTAGTAGATCATCGGCTTGTCGTAGATCGGCAGCAGTTGCTTGGACACGCCGAGGGTAATGGGGTGCAGGCGAGTGCCGGAGCCACCGGCGAGGATGATGCCTTTCATTAAACTGCTCCTTAGAGGGCGCCGAGTCGCTGACCCTGATAACTGCCATCCTGCACGCGGCGGCACCAGTCGAGGTTATCCAGGTACCACTGCACCGTCTTGCGCAGGCCTGTTGCGAAGGTCTCTTGCGGTACCCAGCCCAGCTCGCGTTCGATCTTGCCGGCGTCGATAGCGTAGCGCAGGTCATGGCCTGGGCGATCCTGCACATAGGTGATGAGGTCTTCGTAACGGCCGATACCCGCTGGTTTCTCGGGTGCCAGCTCTTCCAGTAGCGCGCAGATGGCTTTCACCACATCGAGATTCTTCTGCTCGTTGTGCCCGCCGATGTTGTAGGTTTCGCCGACCTTACCGTTGGTAACCACCTGCAGCAGAGCACGCGCGTGATCCTCCACGTACAGCCAGTCGCGTACCTGCTGCCCGTTGCCATACACCGGTAGCGGTTTGCCCGCCAAGGCATTGAGGATCATCAGCGGGATCAGCTTCTCGGGAAAATGATAGGGGCCGTAGTTGTTCGAGCAGTTGGTGATCAACACCGGCAGGCCATAGGTGCGCTGCCAGGCACGCACCAGATGATCGGACGCCGCCTTGCTCGCCGAGTAAGGTGAGCTGGGTGCGTAGGACGTGGTCTCGCTGAACAGGTCATCGACACCATGCAGATCGCCGTACACCTCGTCGGTGGAGATGTGATGAAAGCGAAACGCCGCCTTGCGCTCGGCACTCAGGCCAAGCCAATAGGCGCGGGTGCTTTCCAGCAGGCTGTAGGTGCCGACGATATTGGTCTGGATAAACGCAGCCGGGCCATCGATGGAACGGTCGACGTGGGATTCGGCAGCCAGGTGCATGATGGCGTCGGGCTGAAACTCGGCCAGGCTTGCGGCGACTCGTTCGCTGTCAGCGATATCGGCGTGAACGAAGCGATAGCGCGGACTATCGGCCACCGGCGCGAGCGACTCCAGGTTGCCGGCGTAGGTCAGCTTGTCGAGGTTGAGCACCTCATGCCCGGTATGATGGATCAGATGGCGGATTAGCGCCGAACCGATGAAGCCGGCACCGCCGGTAATAAGAATGCGCATCTGCTCATAACCTCAAGATGTAATCTTCGCCATACCCACGCTCCGAATGCGGTAAGTGCAATGAACATGCTGCAGAGTTGGGCAGTGCAAAAATAAAAAAGGCCTGCATGAAAGCAGGCCTTTAATACTAGATGGTGCCGGCACCAAGAGTCGAACTCGGGACCTACTGATTACAAGTCAGTTGCTCTACCAACTGAGCTATACCGGCATCTGAGGCGCGCCATTATATCCATTCGTCAGCCTGAGTAAAGCCAGGTTTTTTCAGGCTCGGCTATCAGCAGCTTTTGGCTTATGCACAAAGAGAAGGCGTGCTCGATAGCTGCGCACTGGTTCTGTGCGCTGGATCACGATTTTTCGCAAGTCATTGTTTTTAATGCCACTTCAGTCTTTGATCGAAAAATGATCAGATGTCTACGGGGCAATTCCCAAGTGGCTTTGCAGCATTTGCCCAGAAAGGATCAACAGAGTTATCCACAGCTTCTGTGCGCAACTCAGCTGCGCTCTGCCAGCAGCAGCAGGTTGCGTGGGCTCAGGCGGTATTCGCAGAAGGTGCCCAGCTTCACGCGGTAGCCCTGTTCCTGCAGATACAGGGCGCGGTCGAGCAGTAGCCAGAGTTCCAATGGGCGGCGGAACAGGTTGCGCAGCAACTCCAGATTGCGCACTTCGGCCAGGCGTTGCCAGCCGCGTGCTTCCAGCTCCAGCCAGTTCTGTTCGCCGGGCGAAGGTACGCCGCGCAGCGCGGCGAGATCGTGGCAGAAGCGGGCGAAGGGTTTGCTGAACCAGTCGCTGGGCAGTGAAGGCGTCGGCAGGTATTCATCGAGGCGGCGTAGCTGGCGCTGTAGCAGGTCGAAGGCCAGGCGCCAGGCCATCGACTGGTCGCGCTGCCGGCGTACGCGCGCGCCGGCAGTGACGGTTTCGCTCAGCGGCAGGCTGAGGTCGTCGCGGGATAGCTGCAGCCCTGACGCTTGCGCGACAGATGAAAGCGGCTGGTAGTGCAGGCCGGCGATGCGGTTGTAGCAGCAGGGTGCGACTGCCAGTTGCGGGCAGTCGTTGTGGCTGGCCAGTTGCAGCAAGCGCACATGCAGGTCACCGCAGGCGTGCAGGGCCACCGGGGTGTGTTCTGGCGTCAGGCGTTCGTTGCAATCATCGGCCAGTACATCCTGTTGGATGTGGGTGGCGTTCAGTTCCAGGCGTTTACTGAGTGCGCTGCCGGATTCGATCAGCGCCGGGTCGTATTCCAGGCAGGTCAGGCGCTGATCGATCTCGGTCAGCCAGCGGCCCAGGTGACCCTTGCCGGCGCACCAGTCGAGCCAGTGTGTGGGGCGTTGCTGAAACTGCAGGCGGCTGGCGAAGGCCTGAATCTGCGCCAGCTTTCTACCGGGGACATCGACGCTCAGGGTGTGCGCGCGTTGCACAGGATCGCCTCCCGGCAACTCACCGATTGTACTGAGCGTCTGCGCCTGGGAGGCCAGCTCAGGGAAGGGCGCCGGTGCCGCCAGTGCGAAGGGATCAGTGGTCTCGGCCTGTTCCAGCGAACGGCGGCGCAGCCAGGCGGCAAGCTCGGGTACTTCAGCCTCCCAGGGCAGGTGCAGATGATGGAAGGGGCGTGGTCGCCAGAGCGCCTGGTGCTGGAGTAAGAACTCGTCCAGCGCCTGGAAGCGCGTCAGCAGATCGTCTGAGGTCAGGAAGGTGGCGGGCATGCTGGTTTATGCGGCTGGCAACTCGGGCTGTCTGTGCAGACAGCCCGGTTGGCTCAGCGACCCTGGCAGGCGTCGACGCGCAGCCAGCGTTCCAGCAGACGGAAGGCGCGCACCAGGACGAAGGCGATGACCAAGTAGAACAGGCCGGCGGCGAAGAAGATCTCCACCGGCAGGTAGGTGCGCGCGATGATGGTACGTGCCATGCCGGTCAGCTCCAGCAGCGTCACGGTGCTGGCCAGGGCGCTGGCCTTGAGCATCAGGATCACTTCGTTGCTGTAGGCTGGCAGGCCGATGCGCGCGGCGCGCGGCAGGACGATGTAGAACATGGTCTTGGCCCGCGACATGCCCAGTGCGCGCGCCGCCTCAACTTCTCCAGGTGGTACGGCCTGGATGGCGCCACGCAGAATCTCGGCGATATAGGCGGCGGTATGCAGGGTCATGGTGATGACGGCGCACCAGTAAGGGTCGCGCAGATAAGGCCACAGCGGGCCCTGGCGCACGGCATCGAACTGCGCCAGGCCGTAGTAGACCAGAAACAGTTGCACCAGCAGCGGTGTGCCACGGAAGAAGAAGATGTAACCGTAAGGTAGGGCGCGCACGTACCAGTGCTTGGACGCACGGGCGATACCCATGGGCAGCGCCAGGATCAGTCCGGCGACGACGGCGATGCCTACCAGCTCCAGTGTCAGCAGGGCGCCCTCGGACAGGCGCGGTAGCCATTTGATGATGACCGCCCAGTTGAGGCTGGAGAGGCTCGACCAGAGTCCATAGGCGACGAGCAGGCCGGCTGCGAGCCAGGCGATGATGGCAGCGTTCTTTCTCATGAGGCGCTCCGCACGAAGCCACGGCTGGCGCGCTTCTCGAGGAAATGCAGGCCGATCATGGCGAGCACGGTCAGGCCCAGATAGATGAAGGCAGCGACCATATAGAAGGTGAAGGGTTCCTTGCTGGCGGTCACGGCGATCTGCGAGCGGCGCATGATTTCTTCCAGGCCGATCACCGACACAAGGGCGGTGTCCTTCATCAGAATCATGAACAGGTTGCCCAGGCCGGGCAGGGCGATGCGCCACATCTGCGGCAGAATCAGCTTCCAGAGAATACGTGCCTTGGACATGCCCAGCGCCATGCCGGCTTCGCGGTGGCCCTTGGGAATCGCCAGGATCGCGCCCCGGAACACCTCGGTGGCGTAGGCGCCGAAACACAGGCCAAGGGCGATGGTGCCCGCAGCGAAGGCGGAAAGCTCGAGGCTCTCGACGCCAAGCAGATCAGCCAGGCTACGCATCAGGCCGACCGTGCCGAAATAGATCAGCAGTACCCAAAGCAGTTCGGGGATGCCCCGCACCAGGGTGGAATAGCTGCCGCCGAGCCACTGCAGCGGCTTGTACGGCGAAGTCTTGGCCAGCGCACCGAGCAGGCCGAGCACCAGACCTACAGCCAGCGCGGACAGCGCCAGTTTGATGGTCATCAGGGTGCCGGCGGCCAGGGCGGGGCCGAATCCGTGGAGGTCAAAAATCATCGGAGGGCTCGGGTAACTGCGCCGCCCAATGGGCGGCGCGGTACCTTCAGGTCATCAGTAGATGCTGAACGGGAAGTACTTGTCGTTGATCTGCTTGTAGGTGCCGTCTTCGACGATGGCTTGCAGAGCAGCGTTCAGCTTCTCGCGCAGTGGGTCGCCCTTGCGTACGGCGATACCGATCTTGTCGTTGTCGAACACCGGGTCGCCCTTGAATTCGAAGTCCTTGCCGGCGTCGCTCTTGAGCCATTCCCAGTTGACGAAGGTGTCGGCCAGAACGCCATCGAGACGGCCCGAGGCCAGGTCGAGGTAGGCGTTTTCCTGGGTGTCGTACAGCTTGATGTCGACCACTTTGCCCAGGTTATCTTCCAACCAGGTACCGGCGATGGTCGCGCGCTGGGCGCCGATCACTTTGCCCTTGAGGCTGGCTTCGTCAGTCTTGAAGTCAGCCGACTTCGGTGCGATGAACTGCAGCTTGTTGGTGTAGTACGGCTCGGTGAAGTCGACCGCGGCCTGACGCTCTTCGGTGATCGACATCGAGGCGATCAGGAAATCGAACTTCTTGGCGTTCAGGGCCGGGATGATGCCATCCCAGTCAGAGGTCACCACTTCGCACTCTGCCTGCATCTTGGCGCACAGTGCCTGGCCGATTTCGATATCGAAACCAGTGACCTTGCCGCTAGCATCGATCAGGTTGAAGGGCGGGTAGGCGCCTTCGGTGCCGAGTTTCAGTTTGTCAGCTGCGACAGCGCTGGTGCCGAAAGCCAGGGTAGCGGCCGCGGCCAGCAGGATCTTCTTATAGTTCTGCATGCATGTTGCTCCGTGTTAGCGATTGCTGGACATGAATTGTTTACAGCGTGCCGAGTTCGGGTTGTCGAACACCTGGGCGGGTGCCCCCTGTTCCTCGACCAGACCCTGGTGGAGGAACACCACCTCGCTGGATACTTGTCGAGCGAAACTCATTTCATGGGTAACCAGCAGCATGGTGCGACCCTCATCGGCAAGCGCGCGAATCACATTAAGCACTTCTTGTACCATCTCTGGGTCGAGGGCCGAAGTCGGCTCATCGAACAGGATCACCTTCGGTTGCATGGCCAGGGTGCGGGCAATGGCTGCGCGCTGTTGCTGGCCGCCGGAAAGCTGGTTGGGGTAAACGTGGCGTTTGTCGGCGATACCGACCTTGGCCAGCAGCGCCTCGGCCACTTCGATGGCCTCGGCCTTGCTCTGGCCGAGCACGCGACGCGGCGCCTCGATGATGTTGTCGAGCACGCTCATGTGCGGCCACAGATTGAAATTCTGGAAGACGAAGCCGATCTCGCTGCGCAGGCGATTGATCTGCTTGTTGTCGGCGGCAACCAGCTCGCCGTTCTTCGCTGACTTGAGCTTGAGCTCTTCGCCAGCGACGAAAATCTGACCCTGATGCGGATTTTCCAGCAGGTTGATGCAGCGCAGGAAGGTGGACTTGCCGGAGCCGGAGGAGCCGAGGATGGAAATCACATCGCCGTCTTTGGCCGTCAGGGAGATGCCCTTGAGCACTTCGAGATCGCCGTAGCGTTTGTGCAGGTTGCGAATTTCCAGCGCTGGCGTGGCCTCGGCCATGGGGTGGGGTCCTCTTCTTCTACGAATGCACTCCGGCGTACGGCGGGCCGTCCTGGCTGGCGGCCAAGCTAGCATGCGTTGCCGTGACCGCCAAGCCGTTTGCTGGGCTGTGGCTTGCTCTATGGTCAGGGTGTCGCCTGGCTGCAGATGGTTGTCGCGCAGGCGAAACAATGGCACGGAGAAAGTGCCGGATGCAGAAAGCAAAAAGCCCCAGCACATGGCTGAGGCTCTTTGTCGTATATCAGTGGTGCAGGTACAGCCCCTGGCCATCGGTGAGCTTATAGGGCTTGTCCTGCGCTTTGGCGGCCTTGATGGCCGAATCGGTCAATGGCGTGACTTTGCGGGGCATTGGGGCACCTTCGTAGGGGCATGATTCATGACCGAACCGGCGATGCCCCCAACAATGCCCCCAAAACTTTGGGCTTACAAGGGTGGGGTAGGGAATTGCAGGCAATAAAAAACCGGCTCAGAGGCCGGTTTTTCGGGGCTTTCAGGCGATTTAGGCATTGCCTGAAAACTAAAGATGGTGCCCAGGGACGGAATCGAACCGCCGACACGGGGATTTTCAATCCCCTGCTCTACCGACTGAGCTACCTGGGCCAACGGGGCGCTATTAGACGGATTTGAAGGGTCAGTGTCAAGCGCAGGTTTGAAAAATATTTAATTATTTCGGGCGCTTAGGTTCGTGAGCGCGGAAAACGGGGAGGGCGAGCCGGGTCTGCGCGCATGGATGTGCGGCGGTTGTCGCGGCTGAAGCCCTTCCCACGGGTGTCGTCACTCGCTTGGCGGCACGTAGCCTTCGGCTTGGGCGTATTCCTCGCCGGAGAGGAACTTGTCCATCTCGGTCTGCAGAAACTTGCGATCCTCGGCGTTCATCATGTTCAGGCGACGCTCGTTGATCAGCATGGTCTGGTGCTTCTGCCACTCGTCCCAGGCCTGCTTGGAGACGTTGGCGAAGATGTCTTCACCCTTGGGGCCGGGGTAGGGTGCGCGATCCAGGCCGGGCAGTTCCTGTTTGTATTTGCGGCACTGTACGGTGCGGGTCATGTCGGTTCTCCAGCGGTAATGGCTTGCGCTGCGCGTTTCAGAAGCTTCTTTACCGGGGCGGCAAGCCCCAGGCGCGGCGGGGTGGCGAGGTTATACCAGAGCCAGTCGGCCTCGGCCACGCGGCCGGGTTGCTCGGTGGCCTCGATCAGCCAGGGTTCGATGGCCAGTTGGAAGTGGCTGAAGGTGTGGGTCAGGCCTTCCAGTTCGCGGCGCTCGCCGAGGCTTAGTCGTTGCTGCCCGGCGAGGTCGTCGAGCTGTGCCAGATCGTCCAGCTCCGGCAGGCTCCACAGCCCGCCCCACAGCCCGGTCGAGGGACGGCGATAGAGCAGGATGTCGCCGGCTGCGTTGACCAGCAGCGGCATCAGGGTGCGCTTCTGCGGCAGCGTCTTGCGTGGCTTGGGTATCGGGTAGCGAATTTCCAGGCCGAGCAGGTGCGCCTGGCAGCCGCTGCGCACCGGGCACAGCAGGCAGGTGGGTTTGCTGCGGGTGCAGAGGGTGGCGCCGAGGTCCATCATCGCCTGGGTGTAGTGGCCGACCCGTTCGTGCGGGGTGAGGCGCTCGGCGATGTCCCACAGCTGCTTGGCCACTTTCGGCTCGCCGGGATATCCCTCCTGTGCCACGTAGCGCGCCAGTACGCGCTTGACGTTGCCGTCGAGGATCGGCGCGCGTACGCCCATGCTCAGGCTGGCGATGGCGCCGGCGGTGGAGCGGCCGATGCCCGGCAGTTCGCTAAGGGCATCGACGCTGCGGGGGAACTCGCCGCCATGCTCGCGCATGACGATCTGCGCGGTCTTCTGCAGGTTGCGCGCGCGGGTGTAGTAACCCAGGCCGGTCCACAGATGCAGCACTTCATCCTCGGGAGCTTCGGCCAGGTCCTTCACGGTCGGCAGGGCGGTCATGAAGCGGTCGAAGTAGCCGAGCACGGTGCTGACCTGGGTCTGCTGCAGCATGATTTCCGACACCCAGACGCGATACGGCGTGATGTTCTGCTGCCAGGGCAGATCCTTGCGCCCGTGCTGGTCGTACCAGGCCAGCACGGCGCCGTTGAACTGCTCGGGGCTCATCGGTTGAACAGGCCCTTGAGTGCGTCCTTCAGATCCGGGCTGACCTTGTCGCCGAGTTTCTCTTCCAGCTTCTCGGTCAGCTTGTTGCCGGCCAGGCGCGCGGCGATCTTGCCGAGGCCGTCCTGATCCAGGCGGCAAGCCTTGGCGCCGAGTTCCAGTGGGCCGCGGCAGCGCAGCGGCCATTCGATGCCGACGTAGCGCTCGTTGACCTGGCAGGCCGGGTCCGGCATTTCGCGTTGGTCGCCTTCCAGGGTGATGCCGACCTTGTAGTCGAGGCCGAGCACGCGCAGGTCGAGGTCACCGTTGCCGCTGACCGCCAGGCCCGGCACCTGGGCCTTGAGGTCGGGGTTGTGGGCGACGCCGTCGCGCACGCTGAGGCTGCCCTTGAGTTCGCGGAAGGGGGTGTCCTTGCCGGTTGGCGGGTTACTCAGCGCCTTGCGGTTGAGGGTGGCGATGCCGCGGCACAGTTGTTGTTCGAGGTTGGCGTCGACCAGCACGCCGTCGTTGAGGACGAAACTGGCATTGCCATTGAGCGCTTCGATCCAGGCCTTCTGGCTGTTGCCGCGGGTGTTGAACTTGGCGTCGAGGTCGAGCTGGCCCTTGATCGGCGAGGGCTGGTCATCCTTCTTCAGCAGCGGTTCCAGCGGCATGCGGCTGAGGCGTTGTTCCAGGCTGAGCATCGGCTCGGCCTGACGCACATCGATGCGACCGCTGCTGACGAAGCTGCCGCCTTGCAGTTTGCCGCGCGCCTCTTCCACCGTGATCAGGCCGCCACGGCCATTGGCCTTGAGATTGACGTCGCTGAACTGATGCTTGTCGTAGGTGAGCTGGGCGAGGCTGAGCGCCAGTTGCAGGTCGAGTTTGCGCAACTGATCCATCGGCAGCACTTTGTCGTCGCTCCAGGCCTGCTGGGTTGGTTTGTTGGGCAGTGGGGTGGAGCCGTCCTTGCCGGCGCCGGCGATGCTGTCCTTGACCTCGGCCTTGCGCGCTGCAGCGGCGCTGTCTTGGCTTTTGGGCGGCAGGTAGCGGTTCAGGTCGAGCTTGTCACCCTTGAGATCGGCGCGCAGGGCCTGCTTGGCGAAGTCGCTCACGCCGAGGTTGCCGGTGAAGGTGCTGCCGTCGAGCTTGAGATTGAGCTCTTCGAACATCATGCCCTGGCTCGAACCGTTCAGGCGGGTGACCAGTTCGAACTGGCTGAGGCTATCGCTGGCCTGCATGGCCGGCAGTTCGACGCCGATACCGTCGAGGAACTCGCGCAGGTTGAGCGAGGCGATGGACAGCCCGCCGGAGATCTTCGCGTCCTTGTCCAGTTCGCGCGCCTTGATCTCGCCAAGGGCGCGCAATTGGTTGGCGGAGAGCTTGAGGCCATTCCACTCGGCGACGTTGGCGGCCAGGTCGACCAGCAGTTGGCCCTGGGCGGAGAAATTCAGGGTCTTGCCCTTGAGCGGCTCGCCCGAGGCTTCGCCAGCCAGTTTCAGGTCTTCGAACTGGTAGCGTTTGAGCGCGCGGTCGAAACGCAGCTGGCCTTCAACCTCGCTGCGTGCGCGCAGCACTGGCTGGTTGGTGCCGAAGAAGGCACTGAGCTTGACCGGGATACTGGCGCCTTCGCGGATGGCGCCGGTTTTCAGCTCGATATTCTCGACGGTGAATTGCTGGCCTTTCTGCGCGTCGCTGTAGTCGATGCGCGAGTTGCTCAGGGTCAGGCTGTCGATATCCAGCTTGAGCGGTTGGCCGGCCGGTTTGTCACTCTGCTGGCTCGGCGGCGTTTCTTCGCTCGGCGCCGGCTCGCTGGGTGTTTGCTGTGGCGCGCTGGCCTGAGCGGGGCGACCAACGCCTTCCCAGTTGCCATGGCCTTTGTCGTCACGCTGCAGATTGAGATTGAGGCCGTCGACGCGGATGTCGCTCATCTGCACTTCCTTGCGCAGCAGCGGCATCACGCGCACTGACAGGCCAATCATGCGCAGGTCGGCGAAGGGCTTGTCCGGTGTGTCGGCGCTGGCCAGGGTGGCGTCGGTCAGTTCCAGGCCCAGCCAGGGGAACAGGCTCCAGCCGATGTCGCCCCTGAGCTGCAGCTCGAGGTTGGCCTTGTCGCGGGCGATCTGGCGGATCTCGTCCTTGTAGTCGTTGGGATCGAACAGATGAGTCAGGGCGAACAGCAGCGCCACTATGATCAGCAGCAAGCCGAGAAAGAAAAGGCCCAGAATCTTGCCTAGCGCTTTCATGGACGGGTCCTTGGTTTCGAGAGCTGGAATGGCGGTGTGCAGAAGACTGCCGATTATAGCGTCATGCCGCTATGCCCAGGCGCCTGCTTGAGGCGCTGAACAGGGATTGGCTCGAGCTTGGATCGGAATAGGTTCGAGCGGTTCCCCGCAGCTGCGCCGTGCCGCGGATTGGCAGTTGTATCGACACCATCTATCACGCAATAGATGAGGTCTTTTGAGTTTTTGCGTAAAAAGCAAAAAATCTGCATAAATTGATAAAAATTGACTTCTTGCGCGGCGATTTGTCGCGCCTCGGTGCTACTCTCCGCAAGCTTTTACCTCGGCGAGTCTATGCGATTGCCCTTGCTTGCTCGTAACCATAAGAAGAGACCTACTCTATGACTGACGCCTTTGTATTGGACGGCGATGTGGCGAAGCCTGCATTTCTGTCCAAGGAGCGCATCATCGCGCGCCCCGGTTTCAACCGTTGGTTGGTTCCGCCAGCCGCTCTCGCCATTCACCTGTGTATCGGCATGGCCTACGGCTTCTCGGTATTCTGGTTGCCGCTGTCGAAGGCGGTCGGTATCACCGCTGCCACGGCCTGCGCCCCGGGAATGGGCTTCTTCGAGCAGATTTTCGCCAGCAACTGCGACTGGCAGATCTCCATGCTCGGCTGGATCTATACCCTGTTCTTCGTTTTCCTCGGCTGCTCGGCTGCCATCTGGGGTGGCTGGCTGGAACATGCCGGCCCGCGCAAGGCGGGCGTGGTCTCCGCGCTGTGCTGGTGCGGCGGTCTGCTGATTTCCGCGCTGGGTATCTATAGCCACCAGATCTGGCTGCTATGGCTGGGCTCGGGGGTAATCGGTGGTATCGGTCTCGGCCTGGGTTACATCTCGCCGGTTTCGACCCTGATCAAGTGGTTCCCGGACAAGCGCGGCATGGCCACCGGCATGGCGATCATGGGCTTCGGCGGTGGTGCGATGGTCGGTGCGCCGCTGGCGGCGATTCTGATGAATCACTTCGCGTCGGCTGAAGGCGTGGGCGTCTGGCAGAGTTTCGTGGTCATGGCGGTGATCTACTTCATCTTCATGATGGGCGGCGCACTGTCCTACCGCGTACCGCCGACCGGCTGGAAACCGGCAGGCTGGACCGCGCCGGCAGCCAAGGCCAACAACGCGATGATCACCAAGGGTCACGTACACGTGAACACTGCGTGGAAGACCCCGCAGTTCTGGCTGGTCTGGGCCGTGCTGTGCCTGAATGTGTCGGCCGGTATCGGCATCATCGGCATGGCTTCGCCGCTGCTGCAGGAAGTCTTCGCCGGCAAGCTGATCGGTGTCGACCTGGCATTCAACGAGCTCAGCTCTGCGCAACTGGTCGAGATCGCCGCCATCGCTGCGGGCTTCACCGGTCTGCTCAGCCTGTTCAACATCGGTGGCCGCTTCTTCTGGGCCTCCTGCTCGGACTTCATCGGGCGTAAGGGCACCTACTTCGTGTTCTTCGGTCTGGGCTTCGCGCTCTACGCCTCGGTGCCGATGCTCGGCCAACTGGGTAGCCTGGCGCTGTTCGTGCTGGCGTTCTGCATCATCCTGTCGATGTACGGCGGTGGCTTCGCCACCGTGCCGGCCTACCTGGCCGACCTGTTCGGCACACAGATGGTCGGCGCGATCCACGGTCGCCTGCTGACCGCCTGGGCGGTTGCCGGTGTGCTCGGCCCGGTGCTGGTCAACTACCTGCGCGAGTACCAGCTGAGCATCGGTGTGGAGAAGGCGGCAGCCTACGACATCACCCTGTACATCCTCGCCGGCCTGCTGGTGCTGGGCTTCATCTGCAACGCCTTGGTGCGTCCGGTGGCGCCGAAGTACTTCATGAGCGAGGCCGAGCTGGCCGCCGAGCGCGCCCATGGCGAGAAGTCGGCGCCGGCAGCGAGCGAGCTGGAGTGGTCGGCTGATCCGTCGAGCAAGCCGGTGGCCGTTGTTGCCTGGCTTGTGGTGGGTATTCCGCTGGCCTGGGGTGTGTGGATCACCCTGCAGAAGACGCTCGTGCTGTTCCAGTAACGCCGTGCTTGTGGAAAAGCCCGCTCAGGCCTGGCGCCTGCGCGTAATCCTGTTCACTTAAGGTTGCACACGTTTGGCTCCCCTCTCCCATGTTATGGGAGAGGGGCTGGGGGAGAGGGCAGAAAACACCGCAAAACTGCCAGTTTCCCCCTCTCCCTAACCCTCTTCCCGGAGGGGCGAGGGGACTGATCGAGCTCGACCGTTTCTTAAGTGAACAGCATTAGGCGCCTGCGCGGGCTTTTTCGTTTCTGCCCGTCCGACCATCGCCGGTAGCCGTTGCCGCCCCGGCACGCCTATAATGCGGGCCTTTTTCCGTTAGTAATTCGTGGAGCTGGTGATGGCCGAACGTACGGCATTCGTCGAGCGCAATACCTTGGAGACCCAGGTCAAGGTCTCGATCAACCTGGATGGCACCGGCAAGGCCAAGTTTGACATTGGTGTGCCTTTTCTCGAGCACATGCTCGACCAGATCGCCCGTCATGGTCTGATCGACCTCGATATCGAGTGCAAGGGCGATCTGCATATCGACGACCACCACACCGTCGAGGACGTCGGTATTACCCTCGGCCAGGCTTTTACCAAGGCCATTGGCGACAAGAAGGGCATGACCCGTTACGGCCATTCCTACGTGCCGCTGGACGAAGCGCTGTCGCGCGTGGTGATCGATTTCTCCGGTCGCCCGGGCCTGCAGATGCACGTGCCGTTCACCCGCGCGGTGGTTGGCAACTTCGACGTCGATCTGTTCCAGGAATTCTTCCAGGGCTTCGTCAACCACGCCCTGGTCAGCCTGCACATCGACAACCTGCGCGGGCACAACACCCACCACCAGATCGAAACCGTGTTCAAGGCCTTCGGCCGCGCGCTGCGCATGGCCGTGGAGCTGGACCCGCGCATGGCCGGACAGATGCCTTCGACTAAGGGCTGCCTGTAAATGCAGACGGTAGCCGTAATCGACTATGGCATGGGCAACCTGCATTCGGTGGCCAAGGCGCTGGAGCATGTAGGTGCCGGCCGCGTGCTGGTAACCTCGGACGCCAAGGTGATCCGCGAAGCGGATCGTGTGGTGTTCCCCGGTGTCGGTGCGATCCGCGACTGCATGGCCGAGATCAGGCGTCTGGGTTTCGATGAACTGGTGCGTGAGGTCAGTGCCGATCGTCCGTTCCTCGGTATCTGCGTCGGCATGCAGGCGCTGCTCGAGCGCAGCGAGGAAAACGACGGCGTCGATTGCATCGGCCTGTTCCCCGGCCAGGTGCGTTTCTTCGGCAAGGATCTGAACGAAGACGGCGAGCGCCTCAAGGTGCCACATATGGGCTGGAACGAAGTGGCGCAGGCGGTCAAACACCCGCTGTGGCACGACATTCCTGACCACGCGCGCTTCTACTTCGTGCACAGCTACTACATCGAGGCCGGCAAGCCGCAGCAGGTGGTCGGTCGTGGCCACTACGGCAAGGACTTCGCCGCAGCGCTGGCCGAGGGCTCGCGTTTTGCCGTGCAGTTCCACCCGGAGAAGAGCCATACCCACGGCCTGCAACTGCTGCAGAACTTCATCGCCTGGGACGGTCGCTGGTAATGGCCCGCGCCAAGGTGCCAAGCCTGGCGCTCGAGCCTGCTCAGGAGCAGGCCGCGCTGCTGATGCTGAAGCGCTTTCTCGACGAGCGTTTCGAGCTGCAACTGGGCACCTTCGAAGTGCAGGAAGTGCTCGACCAGATCACCCGCGAGCTGGCGCCGCACTATTACAACAAGGCGATCCTCGATGTGCAGGCGCACCTGAAAGACAGGTTCGAAAGCATCGAGAGCGACCTCTGGGCGCTCGAAAAGAGCTGACCCTTCTTTTTCGTTTTCAAGACTTGAGCAGGTTCAACCGATGCTGATTATCCCCGCTATCGATCTCAAGGACGGCGCTTGCGTGCGTCTACGCCAGGGCCGCATGGAAGACTCCACGGTATTTTCCGACGACCCGGTGAGCATGGCCGCCAAGTGGGTCGAGGGCGGTTGCCGCCGTCTGCACCTGGTCGACCTGAACGGCGCCTTCGAGGGCCAGCCGGTCAACGGTGAGGTGGTCACCGCCATCGCCAAGCGCTACCCGACCCTGCCAATCCAGATCGGCGGTGGCATCCGCACCCTGGAGACCATCGAGCACTACGTGCGCGCGGGCGTTAGCTACGTGATCATCGGCACCAAGGCGGTGAAAGAGCCCGAGTTCGTCACCGAGGCGTGCAAGGCCTTCCCCGGCAAGGTCATCGTCGGTCTGGATGCCAAGGATGGTTTCGTCGCCACTGACGGCTGGGCGGAAGTCTCCAGCGTACAGGCGACGGATCTCGCCAAGCGCTTCGAGGCTGACGGTGTGTCGGCTATCGTTTATACCGACATCGCCAAAGACGGCATGATGCAGGGCTGCAACGTCGAAGCCACCGCCGCTCTGGCCGCTGCCAGCAAGATCCCGGTGATCGCTTCCGGTGGCATCCACAACCTTGGCGATATCGAGAAGCTGCTGCTGGCGCGTTCGCCCGGCATCATCGGCGCCATCACCGGCCGTGCGATCTACGAAGGCACCCTGGATGTGGCCGAGGCGCAGGCCTTCTGCGACAACTTCAAGAATTAAGCACGCTCTGAAGCCCTCGCTAAGCGAGCGAGCCGCTTCAGACGCAAGGCGCGTGGCGCGCAGCGACGAGGCAGTACTGTAGTACGGCGAGGAGCGAGCACCACGCAACGCCGCGGATGTGCGGCGCAGCCGGTTAGAGAGGGTTTCAGCATGGCATTGGCCAAACGCATCATTCCTTGCCTCGACGTGGACAACGGCCGCGTGGTCAAGGGCGTCAAGTTCGAGAACATCCGCGACGCCGGTGACCCGGTGGAGATCGCTCGCCGCTACGATGAGCAGGGCGCCGACGAGATCACCTTCCTCGATATCACCGCCAGCGTCGACGGTCGCGACACCACCCTGCACACCGTCGAGCGCATGGCCAGCCAGGTGTTCATCCCGCTCACCGTCGGTGGCGGCGTGCGCACCGTGCAGGATATCCGCAACCTGCTCAATGCCGGTGCCGACAAGGTGTCCATCAACACCGCGGCGGTGTTCAACCCCGAGTTCGTCGGTGAGGCCGCGGCGCGCTTCGGTTCGCAGTGCATCGTCGTTGCCATCGATGCCAAGCGCGTAGCGCCGGGCCGCTGGGAAATCTTCACTCACGGCGGGCGCAAGCCGACCGGCCTCGATGCCGTGGAGTGGGCGCGCAAGATGGAAGGGCTGGGCGCCGGTGAGATCCTGCTCACCAGCATGGATCAGGACGGCGTCAAGAGTGGTTACGACCTGGGCGTGACCCGCGCCATCAGCGAGGCCGTGCGCGTGCCGGTGATCGCCTCTGGTGGCGTCGGTAACCTGCAGCACCTGGCTGACGGCATCCTCGAAGGCAAGGCTGATGCCGTGCTGGCGGCGAGCATCTTCCACTTCGGCGAATACACCGTGCCTGAGGCCAAGGCCTATCTGGCCAGCCGTGGCATCGTGGTGCGCTAGTTTTTCTATTCTCGGGCCGCAGTTTTGCGGCCTTGTGGCGGACTCGACAAGGCGGGTGCGAAAGCTGCGGGCGAGTCGACGGCAAAGTGCCTGCGATCCAGCTAGCATTACGCGTTAATCACAAGCCTTGAGAACCCGCGCGATTGCACGGGGCTGCTTGTTGCCGAGCATTTCGACACGGAGTCTGCATGTTTCTTCTTCGATTCGTAACCACCTGGCCCTTGCATCTGGCCTCAGCATTGCCCACGCAGCGCCATTGGTGCTGCTGACGGAAAATATGCCTCCATGTGTCGGTATCCGCTACCAACTATGCCCGTGACGAAGGTGTCACCGGTATCAGCTCGGATATTCTGCGTGCGGTATGCGGGCGTGCAGAGGTCGAGTGCCAGCAGATCCTGCGTTTCCCCTGGCAGCGCGTATACCAGCAGACGCTGGACGATGCCGGTTACGGGGTGTTCTCTACCGCGCGCACAGCGGAGCGTGAGAGCCTGTTCAAATGGGTTGGCCCCATTTCCAGGTACGACTGGGTGCTTTTTGCCAAGAACGACAGCCCGATCCAGTTGGCCAGCATCGAAGACGCGCGGCAATACCGGATAGGCGGCTACAAAGGCGATGCCAAGACCCAGTTCCTGCTGGACAGAGGCATAGAGGTGCAGGCTGCACTGCGTGATGCCGAAAACGTCCGGAAACTCGACAAAGGTCAGATCGACCTGTGGATCGCCTCCAGTCAGGCCGGGCCGCTCACGGCCGGCCAGGAAGGTGTGGATAGTCTCAAGGTCGTTCAGCACTTGAACTCGGTAGATCTTTACCTGGCGCTCAATCTGCAAACCCCGGATGAGCTGGTTCAGAAGTTGCACAGTGCCCCGGACGCATTGCGGGCCGAGGGTGCATTGAAGGGCATCGAGGCCCGCTACTGAGTGAGATTGCCGGCAATCGCTGGGCTGGGGAGGGCTTGGCGGTTATCCTGTGGCGGTCTGCCTCATTACTAGAAAGAGAAATGCCATGTTCAAACGCCTGCTGGTCGCGCTGGGCGGCTCCCTTGTGGTGCTGACCGGTGTCGCGCGCGCCGAAGTGGACCCGAACTACAGCGTGGTCCTGCTGACCGAGAATTTCCCGCCTTACAACATGGCGATCAACGGCAAGAACTTCGCTCAGGAAGACAATATCGATGGCATCGCCGTGGATGTGGTCAGAGAGATGTTCAAGCGTGCCGGGGTCAAGTACAGCCTGACCCTGCGTTTCCACTGGGACCGCATCTACAAGCTGGCCCTGGAGAAACCAGGCTATGGCGTGTTCGTTACCGCACGCCTGCCGGAGCGCGAGGCGTTGTTCAAATGGGTTGGCCCCATCGGCCCGGACGACTGGGTGCTACTGGCCAAGGGCGACAGCCCGCTCAGCCTGGCCAGCCTGGATGAGACCAAGCAGTATCGCATCGGTGCCTACAAGGGCGATGCCATCTCCCAATACCTGACCGAGAAGGGCGTCGAACACAGCACTTCGCTGCGTGATCAGGAAAATGCGCGCAAGCTGATGGCTGGTCAGATCGATCTTTGGGCCACTGGTGACCCGGCCGGCCGTTACCTGGCCAAGCAGGAGGGGATCTCCGGTCTGCGCACCGTGTTGCGCTTCGACAGTGCCGAGCTTTACCTGGCACTGAACAAGGAAATGCCTGACGAGATCGTCGCCAAGCTGCAGGCCGCGCTGGATCAGATGCGCGCCGAAGGCTTTGTCGACGAGACGCTGAACAACTACCTGTAAGCACCGAACACGCGACCGGCCACGAGCCGGTCGCTTGCCATGGATGGCAAAGCCACTGAGTGCCAATGACCGGGCTCAGGCCCATGCAGGGATGTCGCTAGCCATAACCAAAATCATGCGAGCGGTACGTCTTATGCTGAATACTCTGAAGAAAAGCCTGTTTGTCGCTTTGTTCATGCTGTGCGGCTCCGCCCACGCGGAGTTGCCGCAGGATTACAAGGTGGTGCTGCTGACCGAGAATTTCCCGCCCTTCAACATGGCGGTGGACGACAAGAACTTCGCCCGTGACGACGGTATCGACGGCATCAGTGCCGACATCGTGCGCGAGATGTTCAAGCGTGCCGGAATCGACTACACCCTGACCCTGCGTTTTCCATGGGATCGCCTCTATCGCCTGACGCTGGACAAGCCCAACTACGGGCTGTTCTCCACCACCTATACCGAAGAGCGCAAGCCGCTGTTCAAATGGGTGGGCCCACTGGCCAAGACCGGCTGGGTGCTGCTCGCCGCCCCGGGCAGCGATATCAAGGTGTCGAGCCTGCAGGATGCCGCCAAGTACCGCGTCGGTGCCTACAAGAACGATGCGGTCAGCCAGCACCTGGAAAGCCAGGGGCTAGCTCCGATCAACGCCCTGCGTGACCAGGAGAACGTGAAGAAGCTGGTGCGCGGGCAGATCGATCTGTGGGCCACCACCGATCCGGTCGGTCGCTACCTGGCCAAGCAGGAAGATGTCAGCGGCCTCAACACGGTGCTGCGTTTCAATGATGCCGAGCTGTACCTGGCGCTGAACAAGGACACCCCGGATGAGGTGGTCGAGCGCCTGCAGAAGGCACTCGACGAGATGCGCGCTGAAGGCTTTATCGACGATATTACCGAGAACTATCTGTAACCTCTGCGGCTCTCGGGGCCCTGAGTTCCGACCCTGGCGCGCGAGTAGGGCTCGGTGCGCATGGCGCACCCTACGGAGGGTGTGGGTCGCAGCAAAGCGCGTCGACATGAGAAGCCCGGAGAGTTGTCCGGGCTTTTTTCGTATGGCCGGCTGGCTCAGTTGCCGCGTGTGACGTTCAGCCCCTTGAGCAGGTTGAGCGCCTGGTTCAGTTGGTAGTCGTCGTCCTGCGGACGTTCGGCACGTGCTGCCTGTGCGGCCTTGCTCGGGCGATCGGCGCCGCCGTTGCCATTGCCCAGGTGGCCCTGCAGATCGGCTTCCTTGATGCCTTCGGCGTCCTGCTCGCGGGTAACCCTGGCGCGCGCCACTTCGATATCGGGGATGATGCCCTGGGCCTGTATCGAGCGACCATTGGGGGTGAAGTACAGTGCCGTGGTCAGCTTCAGCGCGCGGTCGTTGTTCAGTGGCAGCACGGTCTGCACCGAGCCCTTGCCGAAGCTGTCGGTGCCCATCAGCACGGCGCGTTTGTGATCCTGCAGGGCGCCGGCGACGATCTCCGAGGCCGAGGCGCTACCGCCATTGATCAGTACCACCAGCGGTACGTCTTCGCTGGCATCGGCCGGGTCGGCGTTGAAGCGCAGCTCGGAGTTGGCCAGACGCCCTTCGGTGTAGACGATCAGCCCGCTCTTGAGGAAGTGGTCGGCCACTTCCACGGCGGCCTGCAGCACGCCGCCCGGGTTGTTGCGCAGGTCCATGACCAGGCCGCGCAGCTTCTTGTTGCCGTTCTCCTGGCGCAGCTTGGTCAGCGCCTTGCCGACTTCCTCGCCGGTGTTGACCTGGAATTGCGAGATACGCAGGTAGCCGTAACCATCTTCGAGCATCTGGCTCTTGACGCTGCGCACTTTGATCACGGCGCGGGTCAGGGTCAGGTCGAACGGGCGGCCGCCGTCACGCACCAGGGTCAGTTCGATCTTGCTGCCGGCCTTGCCGCGCATCTTGTCCACGGCTTCCATCATCGACAGGCCCTTGGTCGGCTGGCCATCGATCTTGACGATCAGGTCGCCGGGCTGGATACCGGCCTTCGATGCGGGGGTATCGTCGATAGGCGATACCACCTTGACGAAGCCATCCTCCATGCCGACCTCGATGCCCAGGCCACCGAACTCGCCGCTGGTGCTTTCCTGCAGTTCGGCGAAGGCTTCTGGTTCGAGGTAGGCCGAATGTGGGTCGAGGTTGCTGAGCATGCCCTTGATGGCATTCTCCAGCAGGGTCTTGTCGCTCACCGGCTCGACATAGGCGGCCTTGATGCGGTCCATCACCTCGGCGAAGGTACGCAGATCATCCAGCGGCAGCGGAGCCTTGCCGCTCGCCGTTGCTGCCGGCGCAGGGGCCGGCTCGGCGGCATGCAGGGCTGGAGCGCCGAGCAGCAGCCCGAGGGCCAGGGCCAGGCAGGTGGGGCGGAAGCGATGAGACATGAAAAGAACTCCTAAATGAATGAGGCGCCATCAGGCTCGAGGCCTGACTATCCCTGCGCGCGGCACCACTGTGCCGGATCACTCGGGCGACCGTTCTGGCGAATGGCGAAGTACAGTGCCGAAGCCTCCTGACCGCCGCTGCTGCCAACGGTGGCGATGGGGTCGCCGGCCTTGACCACGTCTCCGGCATTCTTCAGCAGGCTCTGGTTGTGGCCATACAGGCTCAGATAACCATTGCCATGGTCGAGAATGACCAACAGACCGGCACCACGCAACCAGTCGGCGAAAACCACTCGGCCGCCGTGCACGGCACGTACCTGAGTACCGGCAGGTGCACCGATCAGCACGCCGTCCCACTTAGTACGAGCGTCGCCGCCGCGCGGGGTTCCATAGCGTGCTACCAATCGGCCATCTACCGGCCACGGCAACTTGCCGCGTGCACTGGCGAAAGGCCCGCCGTAGACGGCGCCGGTACTGACCAGAGGGCCGCTGGCCGGAGCGCTTGCCGGGGTGCCCGGGCGCGCTTGCTGTGCGGCCAAGGCACGCTTGCGTGCCTCCTCGGCTTCGCGCGCCTGGCGCGCCAGGGTTTCTTCGATGGTCTTCAGTACGCGGCTCAGTTCGGCCTGTTCCTGCTGGCGCGCCTTGAGTCGCTGATCGCGGCTGGCGAAGTCACGGTTGAGCTTGGCTAGCGCCTGCTGGCGCTCCTTGCGGGCTTCGGCGAGTTGCGCGTGACGCTGATCCAGTTCGGCCTTCTGCGCCTGCAACTGGTTCTGGTGACCGAGGATTTCCTGCTCGACATTGGCCAGTTGGCGCAGGGTCTCGTTGAAGGCTGCGAGTTGTTCGAGGCGTGCCTGGCTGAGGTAGTCGTAGTAGGTGAGGGTGCGGGAGAATTTTTCCGGGTTCTGCTGGTTGAGCAGCAGCTTGACGTATTCCTGACGGCCGCTCTGATAGGCCGCGCGCGCCTGGATGGCGATCAGCCGTTGCTGTTCAGTGCGTGCGCTCTGGAGTTTTTTTTTCTCCTGATCCAGGCGGCGGATTTCCTGCTCGCTGTCCTTGAGTTCGCGCTGCAGTTCCCTGACCTGGCCTTCCAGGTCGCCCATCTCGGTTTCGGTTTTCTTCAACTGCTGCTGCACGCCGGATTTTTCCTGCTGCAGCTTCTCCAGCAATTTCTTCAACTCGGCGACGTCCTGGCGTGCCGCTTCCAACTGGCGTTGGGCGTCAGCACGCTGATCGGCGCTGGCTGGAGCGATCAGGCTGCTGAGCAGAATCAGGGCAAGGATGCGAAGCATGGGCGGGGCGATACCTGGCGGAGTAGCGAATGGCGCTTAGTATGCCTAAAAAAGCAGCGGCAAGCTGCATGCCACTGGCGGCAAGACGCGCGAACGTGACGCGTAGCCTGGATGCAATCCGGGGGGCGATTCCCCGGATTGCATCCGGGCTACGATGCTTGCGTCTTATTGCAGCTCAACGATGGTCTTGCCGGTCATCTCGGCTGGCTGTGGCAGGCCCATCAGCGTGAGCAGGGTCGGTGCCACGTCGGCCAGCACGCCACCTTCACGAATGCGCGCCGGGCGCTTGCCGACGTAGATGAAGGGCACCGGCTCGCAGGTGTGGGCGGTGTGCGCCTGGCCGGTGCACTCGTCTTCCATCTGCTCGACGTTGCCGTGGTCGGCTGTGATCAGCGCTTCGCCGCCGACCTTTTCCAGCGCCTCGGTGATGCGCCCGACGCAGGTGTCGAGGGTTTCCACGGCCTTGACCGCCGCTTCGAACACGCCGGTGTGGCCGACCATGTCGCCGTTGGCGTAGTTGACGATGATCACGTCATAACGCTGGTTTTCGATGGCATCGACGATCTTGTCGGTGACTTCCGGCGCGCTCATTTCCGGCTTGAGGTCGTAGGTGGCGACGTTCGGCGAGGGGATGAGGATGCGTTCTTCGCCCTCGAACGGCTCTTCGCGGCCGCCAGAGAAGAAGAAGGTGACGTGGGCGTATTTCTCGGTTTCGGCGATGCGCAGCTGGGTCTTGCCGTTCTTCGCCAGGTATTCGCCGAGCACGTTGGTCAGCGCTTCCGGGGCGAAGGCGCTGGGCGCCGGGATGCTCGCCGCGTACTGGGTGAGCATGACGAAGTTGACCTGCGGTGCGCGCTGGCGCTCGAACTCCTTGAAACCAGGCTCGACGAAGGCTCGGGTCAGTTCGCGGGCGCGGTCGGCGCGGAAGTTCATGAACACCACGGCGTCGCCATCTTCCACCTGCACCGGCGTGCCGATAGTGGTGGCCTTGACGAACTCGTCGCTCTCGCCGCGTTCGTAGGCGGCCTGCAGGCCTTCCACGGCGCTGGCGGCGTTGAACTGGCCGGCGCCGTCGACGATCAGGTTATAGGCCTGCTCGACGCGGTCCCAGCGGTTGTCGCGATCCATGGCGAAGTAGCGGCCGATGAGGCTGACGATGCGGCCCTTGCCGAGGCGGGCGAAGGCGGCATCGAGCAGCTCGATCGAAGGTTGTGCGCTTTTCGGTGGGGTGTCGCGGCCATCGAGGAAGGCGTGCAGGTAGATCTTCTCGGCGCCGCGCTTGGCGGCCAGTTCGGCCATGGCGACGATGTGATCCTGGTGACTGTGTACGCCGCCGTCGGAGAGCAGGCCGAGGATGTGCACGGCCTTGCCGGCAGCCACGGCCTTGTCCACGGCCTGGTTGATCGTCGCGTTCTGGAAGAACTCGCCGTCGCGGATCGCCTTGGTCACACGGGTGAAGTCCTGGTACACCACGCGCCCGGCGCCGAGGTTCATGTGACCGACTTCGGAGTTGCCCATCTGCCCGTCCGGCAGGCCGACATCCATACCGCTACCGGAGATCAAGCCGTGTGGGTAGGTTGCACGCAGGCGGTCGTAGACCGGCGTGTTGGCAGCATGGATGGCGTTGTACTCGGGTTTGTCGCTGTGACCGAAGCCGTCGAGGATGATCAGAACCAAGGGTTTTGGCGTGGCACTCATTGAACTGGCTCGCTCTGCGTCTGAAGGGGCAAGGAAACAGCCAGGCATTTTAGGGCCAAGCGCCTGGCGCGTCACTGCCAGACGGGGTTTGGCCGACCTGTGGGGCTGTGTATACTGGCCGGCATTGTGCGACACGTTGAACGTGTCGTGCTTGGTTTGGTTAATGCGCCTAGGCACCTTAATCCCTTGCTATCAGGGGGTTTGAAGCCAGAAAAAGCATTCAACAAACCGGCTCAGCCTGGTTAATCCACACCCTGGAAACGCTTCGTTTTGGCGGGGATGGATAACAAAAGCTGTATCTGTTTAAACCCTAAAATGGGTCAATGAGCGGTTACAGAAACAGGATAGTAACGTTCAGCTATCATCGAACTGTTACTAAAAATGTCTGACCCGAGGGTGAATTTGCCCTCCGGGCAGAACTCATCCTCGCACGTCTGGCAGTGAGCCAATTCACCGTCGTGAGACGTTGTAGGGTGTTGAACCAAGCACGGAGCGAAAAGCTCCGAATCGCATTGCTCAACTTCGCTTGTATAGGAAGTACCGAGCCTGGCATGTACCTGCCAGTTCATTAGATCGGCATGCGTCAGGGGCCAACCCTGGGGTGTGAAGCCCGATTAACAATGTCTCGCTCTTATGAGGGTGTTATCCGGTGACGGAGAACGCTTTACGTCCGAATTGCACGGACGTAACGAGGCTAATGACCTAACCCGCATGGCTAACGCATGTGAATCGTCGCCTGAACCCTCGTAACCAGTGATGGGCCTACGGCAATTATTGGCCCTAGCCAAAATGGCAATGCAGCCGGTCATCGCAGTGATGTTATGCGGTGCGGTACCACACCGCTGCCGGGGGAAAGACGAAGCCTAAACGGGGAATAGATGCGACTCGGGGAACGTGGCAATCCCGACCACTCGCCTGATCAGCAACAACATGGTCAGGCAGGCAAACCGCAAGGGGCGCTGATGGGTGTGGGGAATGGGAGGATGCAAGAAGCGAATGGCCGCCTGTAATGGGTGGCATACCGGTTGAAACATCACCGGCAGGGGCAACCCTGGCTGACGTGCATCTGGTTTACGAGCGCAAGAAGAGCCGCTGATTCCAGCGATAACCAAACGACCCTATGGGCGACTACAGCCCATAGGGGAGTAGTCCGTCCTGAATGTCGTTCATCTCAGGAGGACTGTATGAAAACGCAACCAGCAACACCGGTCGCGTCTGCGCCCTCCGGTGCGGATTCCACGCCATCCGGCCACCCAGTCCGCTCTCATCTGGCCAGGCATTCCACGGCCATCTGGCCACCTGTTCCACGGCCATCCGGCCGGGCAGTCGGAGCGCAGCGACGCAGGGGTGGCATTGTTAGTCCGGGTTGGCTGGCGTCGTCAATTTCTGCGTCCGTTTGCGCATTGATTCACCCTTCAGATTGATCCGATAAGCGTTGTGCACCAGGCGGTCGAGGATGGCATCGGCCAGGGTCGGATCGCCGATCAGTTCGTGCCAGTTGTCCACGGGCATTTGGCTGGTCACGAGGGTCGAGCGCTGGCCGTAGCGATCATCCAGTAGCTCCAGCATGTCGCGACGCTGTTCGGCGGTGAACGGGGCCAGACCCCAGTCATCGAGGATCAGCAGGTCGGTCTTGGCGTAGCTGCTCATCAGCTTGGCGAAGCGCCCGTCGCCGTGAGCCAGGCCCAACTCCTCCAGTAGGCGCGGCAAGCGCAGGTAACGCACGCTGTAGCCCTCTCGGCAGGCCTGGTGGGCCAGGGCGCAGGCCAGCCAGGTTTTGCCCACGCCGGTGGGGCCGCCGATGATCAGGTTGAGGCCGTCGCGTAGCCACTGGCCGCCGCTCAGTTGCAGGATCAGCGCCTTATCCAGCCCGCGCGGGCTGCGGTAGTCGATGTCTTCGAGGCTGGCGTTGTGCTTGAGCCGGGCCTGGCGCAGGCGGCTGCTCAGGCGCTTGTCGTCGCGTTCAGTCAGTTCGCGGTCGACCAACAGGCCGAGGCGTTCCTCGAAGCTCAGGCTGTCGATGTCCGGGGTTTTCAGTTGCTCGGCGAGTGCCTTGAGCATGCCGTGCAGGCGCAGGGTCTGGAGCTTGTCCAGGGTCGGATGGGGCAGCATGGTGGGATTCCTTGTGTTCAGTGGTAGTAGCCGGGGCCGCGCAGGTTGGCGTGGTCGTCCGGCAGCAGGGGCAGGTTGGCTTGAGCCAACGGCAGGTTTTCCAGCCCCTGGCGCAGGATCGATTCGAGGCTCTTGTAGCTGCACGCACCGAGGCTGAGGGCGCGACGGCAGGCCAACTCCAAGCGCACTTCGCCATGGGTCTTGCCCAGGCGCAGGATGCCCAGGCAGGCCCGGTAGCCTTGGGTTGGGTGGATGCGCCGTTCGAGGATGTGGCTGATCACGCCGGCCGTGTTCGGCCCGGTCTGCTCAGCCCAGCGGATCAGCCGTTGTGGCGTCCACTCGGCGTGCTCGCGATGGCTCTTGGGCATGTGCTCGGCCTGTGTGCTGTGCCGGCCCTTGTGCGGTGAGCGCAGGTGGCTGGCCACCCGCTGATTGGCGTGGAAGCACTCCACCGTGCGCGCTGTCAGGCGTACTTCCAGTTGTTTCTTCACCAGTTGGTACGGCACCGAGTAGTAGTGCCCATCGACCTCGACGTGGTAGTCGATGTGCACCCGCGCCTTCTTCCACTCGGCATACACGTAGGGCTGCTCCGGCAGTGGGCGCAGCGCTGGACGATCCAGGGCTTCGAAGGCCGAGTGCCGGGAGCCCGGCAGCTTGCGAAACGGTCGTCGGTTGAGCCGCTCCAGCAATAAGGCAATGGCGCTGTTGAGTTCGTCCAGGGAGAAGAACTGGCGGTTCCTCAGCGCGGCGAGGATCCAGCGCTCGACCACCTGCACGCCGACTTCGGCCTTGGCCTTGTCGCGCGGTTTGCGTGCCCGCGCCGGCACCACCGCCACTCCGTAGTGCTTGGCCAGGTCGCGGTAGCTGGGGTTGATGTCCGGCTCGTAACGATGGGCCTTGCTTACCGCGCTGCGCAGGTTGTCCGGCACCACGATCTCCGGCACGCCGCCGAGGAAGGCAAAGCAGCGGGCATGGGAGCCTAGCCAGTCCGGCAGCTGCTGCGACCAGGTGGCTTCGGCGAAGGTGTAGCTGGACGCGCCGAGCACTGCGACGAACACCTGCGCCTGGCGGATCTCGCCGCTGTGGCGATCGATAACCGGCACCGTCTGGCCGGCATAGTCGACGAACAGCTTCTCGCCGACGCGGTGCTCCTGACGCATCACCACGTCCAACTTGCCCTGCCAGGCTCGGTAATGCTCACAGAACCAGCTGTACTGAAAGCCCTGCGGCTGGCTCAGGCGGTACTCCTGCCAGAGCAGCGCCAGGGTCACCCCGGGGCGGCGCAGTTCGGCATGCACCCATGCCCAATCGGGTAAAGGCCGCTTCTCGCTGACAACCGCCGGGGCCGGCGGGAACAGTTGCTGCTCCAACTCGGCATCGGACAACGAACAGGGCCAACTGAGACCACTGGCGGCAAAACGATTGAGGTAGTCGCCGACGGTGACACGACCGACCTGCACGCTGACCGCAATCTGGCGAGCTGATAGTCCGACCTCGAACTTGAGACGTAGTACTTCGCGAATCTTACGCATGGATAAACGCTCCACGACGACCTCTCTGCTTCGAAAAAGAGGTCGATGGTAGTGAAGAAATCCTGCGTAGCTGCCTGCCCGGTTGAGTGGCCGGATGGCCGTGGAATCAGTGGCCGGATGCGCGTGGAATGGGTGGCCGGATCAGCGTGGAATCGGTGGTCAGATGTTCATGGAATGGGTGGCCAGATGACCGTGGAATCCGCACTCCGGCGGAGTGATGAACTGGCACGATCTTGATTGGACCACCATTCAGCAAGCCGTTCGGAAAACGCAGCTAAAGATTGCGCAGGCAACACAGGAAGGTAACTGGCGCAGGGTTAAACGCCTGCAACGGATGCTGACCTATTCGTTTTACGGCCGCTGTTTGGCTGTACGACGAGTCACGGAGAACCGGGGTCGTAAGACTCCGGGCGTCGATGGAGAAACCTGGGGATCGCCCCAGGCCAAGCGCCGTGCTGTGGGAAGTCTGTCGAAACAACGGGGTTATCGGCCCAAACCGCTACGGCGGGTCTGGATACCGAAACCCGGCAAGCTGGAGGAGCGCCCGCTGGGTATCCCGACGATGTTGGATCGGGCCATGCAGGCGCTGCATCTGCAAGCGTTGGAGCCTGTAATCGAAAGCACCAGCGATCCGAAGTCCTATGGATTTCGCCCGGATCGTTCGACTGCTGACGCAATGGTTGAGCTTTTCCACCTGCTGTCGTCGCAAACGGCGCCGGTCTGGATTCTGGAAGGCGACATCAAGGGCTTCTTCGACAACATCAACCACGAATGGCTGTGTCGGAATGTCCCGATGGACACGAAGGTACTGCGCAAGTGGTTAAAAGCCGGGGTTATCGACCGGCGACAACTCATGGCAACGGAAGCCGGGACGCCGCAGGGTGGAATTATTTCGCCCTGTCTGGCCAATGCCACTCTGAACGGTCTGGAAACTCAGCTGAAACGTCATCTGGCGAAGAAGCTAGGCATCAATAAGGCCGAGAAGACCAAGGTGCAGTGTGTACGGTATGCGGACGACTTCGTGATCCTGGCAGCCTCGAAAGAGCTGCTGGAGGAAGAGGTCAAGCCCTGGGTAGAGCAATTCCTGTCAGTACGAGGGGTTGAGTTATCTCGGGAGAAAACGCGCATCACGCACATTCACCAGGGATTCGATTTCTTGGGGTGGAATTTCAGGAAGTACGTGCCGAAGTCACCACGTAGGAAGGCCAAGCTGCTGATCAAGCCCTCGAAGAAGAACGCCTCGGCGTTGTATCGGAAGGTACGCGAGATCATCAAAAGCAGCGGGGCTATGACGCAGGAAGCGTTGATCGGCCAACTGAACCCGGTACTGAAGGGGTGGGCGCAATATCACTCCCGGTCGTGGCAAAGGAAACCTTCAGCAAGCTGGATCATCTGATCTTTTGGCGAATCTGGAGGTGGGCGAAACGTAGGCATCCGAGGAAGTCGGCTGATTGGATCAGGAATAAATACTTCCGATCCATAGGCGGGCAGAGCTGGGTGTTCGCGTACCCCTACAAGAATGGTAAGGGAGAAAAGCAGTACCGCCGGCTATACCTGTTGGCGGGAACCGCAATCGTGCGTCACAAACGTCTACCTGGGGCTTACAACCCCTATGATGTGGCGCACGAGCTGAAGTGGGAGGCGCTGAGGGTTCAACGGATGCAGCACAAGCTGCGTTATCGGGGGCAAATACTCAGTATCTTCCGCAGACAAAAGGGGCTTTGTGCCCTTTGCGGGCAAGCGGTGAGCAAGGAAACTGGCTGGCACGACCATCACGTCATCAGGCGTGTGGACGGCGGCTCGGATACTTTACGTAATCGCACCCTGCTTCATCCCAACTGCCATGCGCTGGTTCACAGCCAGCGCCAAGAGGTAACTCTACGATTCAGCGGCTTATAGCTGTAGAATCCGACGCAACACTTCGTACGTTGCCGGCCAAGCTACTTGATTTTTTCGTAAGCTTGAGCCGTATGCGGTGAAAGCCGCACGTACGGTTCTTAGGGGGGGATGGGCCAGCAATGGCCTATCCCTACCCGACTTACCGTCCTGGGCCCTATAGATGTTCGCCAACCTGATTGAATTCATCATTAACCACTATGTACTGAGCGGCACATTTGCCGTGCTGCTGGTGCTGCTGATCGTCACCGAAATGCGCAAGGGCGGGCAGAGCCTGTCGAGCCGCGAGCTCACCGCACTGGTCAACAGTGAACAGGGCGTGGTGTTGGATATCCGCGCGCAGAAGGACTTCTCCGCCGGTCATATCGTCGATTCGCTGCACATTCCTTACGACAAGGTCGCAGCGCGCATCGCCGAGCTGGACAAGCACAAGGCCAAGACCATCATCATCGTCGACGCCATGGGCCAGCACGCCGGCAGCATCGCCCGCGAGCTGAAGAAGGCCGGCTACACCGTTGCCAAACTGTCCGGTGGCATCGCCACCTGGCGCGGCGACAACCTGCCGCTGGTGAAGTGACATGACCGGCGTGGTCATCTACTCCAGCGACTGGTGCCCCTACTGCATGCGTGCCAAGCAACTGCTGAGCAGCAAAGGGGTGGGCTTCGAGGAAATATGCGTCGACGGTCAGCCGGCCGTGCGCGCGGAGATGACCCGCAAGGCTGGGCGCACCTCGGTGCCGCAAATCTGGATCGGCAGCACCCATGTTGGTGGCTGTGACGACCTCTATGCCCTGGAGCGCGCCGGCAAGCTCGATGCGCTGCTGCAGAACCCCGCTTGAAACCTCAACGTTAAGGAAGGCACACGCCATGACCGAGCAAGCCAACAGCGGCGCCGCCGCTGCCGATTCGCAGAACCCGCAATTCTCCCTGCAGCGCATCTACGTCAAGGACCTGTCCTTCGAAGCGCCGAAGAGCCCGGAAATCTTCCGTCAGGAGTGGACGCCGAGCGTCGGTCTGGATCTCAATACCCGCCAGAAGGCCCTGGAAGGTGACTTCCATGAAGTGGTGCTGACCCTGTCGGTAACGGTGAAGAACGGCGAAGAAGTCGCCTTTATCGCTGAAGTGCAGCAGGCCGGCATCTTCCTGATCAAGGGTCTGGACGCGGCTTCGATGAGCCACACCCTTGGCGCCTTCTGCCCGAACATCCTGTTCCCCTACGCCCGCGAAGCGCTGGACAGCCTGGTGATCCGCGGCTCGTTCCCGGCCCTGATGCTGTCGCCGGTGAACTTCGACGCGCTGTACGCCCAGGAGCTGCAGCGCATGCAGCAGGCTGGCGAAACCGCTGCGCAATAAGCGTCATAGCGCTGGAAAAACGCCGCGACTCCCTGCGAGGGAGCGCGGCGTTTTGCTTTTTCAGGGGCGGCATGAACCGGTTTCCATAACCGGTGCTGCCCACGCTCTGCAGGGTTACCAGTGTTTGCAGCGCCCACTTCATGCCGGGTGGCGCGGCAGAGCATAAGAATGACCCATCAGGCGGCCCCCGGGTTTCGCTGAGCTTAACCCAGGCTGCCAGCATGCGTTGTAGGCGCCCGCTTGCGGGCGATGTTTGGCTGGTGTGATCACCGGCAAGCCGGCTCCTACAGGTTGTGTTGCGGCGTTTATTCGGCATCGTTGGATGGGTAGAGCAGGGTGCGCGCCTCACTCGGCTTCGGCGAAGCCGTTCTGCCGCCAGGCTTCATAAACCGTCACCGCCACGGTGTTGGAGAGATTCAGGCTGCGGCAACCGGCGCGCATCGGCAGGCGCACGCGCCGTTCGGGCGGCAGGGCGTTGCGAACCTCTTCTGGCAGGCCGCGGCTTTCCGGGCCGAACAGGAAGGCATCACCGGGCTGATAGGCGATTTCGTGGAACGGCTGCGAACCCTTGGTGGTGAAGGCGAACAGGCGCGGCTGGCCGAGGCTGTCGAGGCAGCTCTGCAGGTCAGAGTGGCGCTTGAGCGTGGCGTATTCGTGATAGTCCAGGCCGGCGCGGCGCAGGCGCTTGTCGTCCAGCTCGAAGCCCAGCGGCTCGATCAGGTGCAGTTGGCAGCCGCTGTTGGCACACAGCCTGATAATGTTGCCGGTATTGGGCGGAATTTCCGGTTGAAAGAGGATGACGTGAAACATGCAGCACTCCGAGCACTGGGACGAGCGCCATTCTACGCCGCCAGAAGATCCACGGCCGCGTTTGCGCTGGCGTTTTGTCGCGTCGGTGATGCTGCTTGCCTTTCTGATCGGGGTGATGATCGGCCGGGTGTTCGAGCCGCCACGGCTGCGTATCGAGGACGCCGAGCCCTGGGAGCAGGGCTTGCAGCTATGGTTCAACCGTGAGCCGCCGCAGCAGGTCGAGCATGTCGAGGGCGCGCTGGTGTATCGCTATGAGGATGCCTACGGTCGGGTACGTGACGGCCAGCTCAAACTGCCGCTGGGCCTGGTGAACTGGCGCATCGAGCGCGAGGGGCGTGATCTGCTGCTGGTGCTGGTGTCGCCCCGCCCGCTGGACGGGGAGTGGCGCGGTGCGCAAGAGGATGGGCGTTGGCATGCGCGCCTGGTGCTGCGTACCAGATAAAGAAGGGGATTCCCCAGCCTGCCTGTACCAAGGTCCCCGAAACGGATGGCGCCGTGCCTGTTGAGCGGTGGCGCCCATCTGACGCGGTTGTCGCGTCGCATAAAGAGGGGGATTCCCCGGCCTGCCTGTACCAAGGCCCCCAAAACTGGATTGTCATAGCCCATGCAGAGGCTGTGCCAGTTTTATGACCGTGGCTGTAAGGCGCGTTCTGCTTGGGTTTCAGGCCTGTTCGGCGCGGCTGAGACGGCTATTGGCAGCCAGCAGGCTGCACCAGCGTGCAGCGCGATGCACCGTTGGTGCACCACGCTGCGTGGTGCTCAGCGCGGCAGCAGGCGCAGCGTGCCCTGGCTGTGCGCGTTGACGTCGGCTTCGCTCAGATGCTGCGGTTGATACTCGCCGGCCACATGTGCGGCGGCTTGATCAGCGTAATGCGCGTCGAAGGGGACGCCGCTCTGGCCGACGGGAATGCCGCCCAGCGCCTTGTCGGCATCGGCCAGGTCGATCAGGCGCCGCGTCGAAGGGCCGTAAACCACCGGCCAGGGCGCCGTACCGATTTTGTGTGACAGGTTGTTCGGCGTTTCATGGCCACCGGGTGCGGCGAACGGGCCGATATTCAGCACGCGCGCCAATAGCGGCTGTTGGCCAAGTGGGTGTTCGTGGGTGAGGGTATGCGCGCGATCCCAGGTCCAGGTTTCCGGGGCGTTGCCGAGTACGTGGCGCAGATGCGCCAGGCTGGCGCGCCAGGCATCGGCGACGATCTGCGCACGGCTTTCGCGTTGTTCGCTGCCCTGGCGGTTCCACCAGGGGGAGTCGGCATCGGCGGTCAGGCGCGGCAGGGCGCTGTCGAGCGCGCGGGACTGCAGCAGGCTGTCGAAGAATACCTCGCCCAGTTCGTCGGCCATGGCTTCGTGGGCGATCTGATAGGTCAGCTGGTTGAACAGGGTAGCGGCCACGGAGTCGAGCGTATGGTCGCCATTCCACCCGGCCAGTTGCGCCACCAGCGCGCGCTCCTGATCGTCCAGTGCCGCGCTGCGCAGTTCGTCGAGGATCGGCGCCAGCAGACGCGGGCCATAACCGGTGCCGGGGTCGAGCTGCAGTGCCTGGCTGTTGTGCGTATCCCATTTCACCGAGGTGTCGTTCAGGCGCTGGTTCAGGCGCTGACCGCGATCAGGCAGGTTGTAATAACCGGGAATCTCGATGCCACTGGCCGGCACGGGCTGGTAGTTGGCCGAGAGGATATAGCCTCGCTCGGGATTTTCTTCCTGCGGGTTGGCGCTGAAGGGGTGATAGCCGAGTTTGTCCGCTTCGCCGCTGCTGCCGTCGAGAATGAAGGTCGGGTTGACCCCGGCTGGGCGCAGCGGCAGCTTGGCCGCCGCCCACCAGGCGATATCACCGCTGGCGTTGGCCCAGACCACGTTGAGGCCAGGGGCCTCGATCTTCTCGACGGCGGCGCGCGCCTTGCCCAGGCTGTCGGCACGATTGAGCTGGTAGAAGGCGTCGAGCATCGGGTTGTCGGTTTCGAGGAAGGCCCACCACATGGCGATGGGCGTGCTGCCACTGGTCTGGCCCAGCGCATCGTTGATGATCGGCCCGTGCGGCGAGCGCCGCAGGGTGAGCTGCACCGGTTCGGCGTCCTTGACCTGGATGGTTTCCGTGCGCTGCTCGAGGTCGACCCAATTGCCCCGGTACCAGACCTGATTGGCGTTGTCCGGGTTGACGCGCTCGGCGATCAGGTCGAGGTCGTCATTCTGGAACATGGTCAGGCTCCAGGCGAAGTCGCGGTTATGGCCGAGCATGGCGCTGGGTACCAGCGCGTGGTGGTAGCCATACAGCTCGTAACCGGGCGCTTGCAGATGGGCCTCGTACCACACGGCTGGCAGCGAGAAGCGAATGTGCGGGTCGCCGGCCAGCAGTGGCTTGCCGCTGGCCGTGCGGCTGCCGGAGACGACCCAGGCATTGCTGCCCTCGAACTGGGGCAGGCCGCTGCCTGCCAGGGCACCATTGCTGAGTTGGGCGAGTGCCGCGAGATCCTGCCAGTCACCGGTATTCAGTGTGTTGGCGAGTACGCCCTGTGGATACCAGTCGAGATCGAACAGCTGGAGGTAGTCCGCGCCCAGCTCGTCGCGGATATGGGTCATCAGCGGCTCGGTGCGCAAGGCGGCGGCGAAGCTGTAGGCCACGTAACCGGCGACGCTCAGCGTATCGGCCATGGTGAAGGGGCGTGACGTGATGCCCAGCAGGTCGAACTCCAGTGGGCGCGGGCGGCTGGCCTGGTACTGGTTGATGCCTTCGAGATAGTGCTGCAGGGCCTGGGTGGATGGGCTGCTGGCATCCAGTCGGGCGGCGTAGGCATCGGCATGGCGAGCGATTTCCAGGGTGCGGAACAGGCGATCGGTGGGCACCAGCTGTTCACCCAGGACTTCGGCCAGTTCGCCGCGTGCCAGACGGCGCAGCAGCTCCATCTGGAACAGACGATCCTGGGCATGCACGAAGCCCAGGGCGCGGTACATGTCGGCCTCGTTCTCGGCGCGAATATGCGGCACGCCGCGCTCGTCATAGTCGACCGTGACCGGCGCCTGCAGGGTGCTCATTCGCAATTCGCCGTCACGTTGCGGTTGCTTGTCGTGCAGATACCAGGTCAGGCCACCGGCTGCGGCAGCGATTACCAGCGCCAGGGCGGTCAGTGAGCGTTTCATCCAGCGATCCTTATTGTTGTGGGCAAGCGTGCAGGCATTTTGCGTGGGCGCCCGTGTGGCGGCATTGACCATATGCTTCAGGCCTGAAATTATATGGTCAAATCCATATGGAGTCCTCATGCCCGATAACGCCTTCGTCGCCCTGACCCACTCTTCGACCCTGCGTCGCCTGCTGTATGAAGCCCTGGCGGCATTGGGGCTCGATCCCACCGATACCTACCGTCAGGCCTACGCCGGCGTGGCGCTGGCGGCGCCGTTGCTGGAGGCGCGTGAGGAGCATGACAACGCACCGCGCTTCTGGCAGGCGTTGGAAGGTATCACCGGGGACGCCGACATTGGCCTGCACCTGGGCGAGGTCATGCAGCCACGGCCGATGGATGTGGTCGGTTACCTGCTGCTGGCTGCTCGGGACGTGCGTCAGGGCTTGCAAGCCTTCGTGCGCTTCCAGCACATCCTCTCCGGCGGGTTCGCCGCGCGGCTGGAGGAGCAGGGCGAGGAAGCGCGCCTGGTGATCGACCTCAACTACCGTGAGGTCGGTTCACTGCGCCAGCAGATGGAGTGCCTGGCCGTGCTGCTGAGCAAGATGCTGGCATCGGCCGCTGGCGGTGAGCTGCCGCTACTGGGCGTCGAGTTTCGTCACCTGGCGCCACGCAGGCTGGTCGAGCATCGTCGCCTGCTGGGCGTCGAGCCACGCTTCGCGCAGCCGCATGACGTACTGATCCTGCCGCGCGTATTGCTCTCGCGACCCTCGCGCAGCGCCAGTCCAAGGCTGTTCGAGGTGCTCAGCGAGGAAGCCGAGAGGCAATTGGCGGAGTTGGTGGAAAACCAGCTGTTGGCACGGGTGCGCTACTGGCTGGAACTCAACCTGGGCCGCGCAACCTGCAGCCTGCAAGCCTGCGCGCAGGCCTTGGGCAGTAACCGCAGCGCCTTGCAGCGGGCATTGAGCGAGCAGGGCAGCAGCTTTCGTGCCCTGCACGATGAAGTGCGCCGCTTGCGCGCGCTGCGCCTGCTCGATCAGGGGCAGGATATGCGCGACGTGGCACGGGCCTGCGGTTTCGCCGAGCTGTCACCGTTCTACCGCGCCTTCCGCCGCTGGCAGGGCGGCACACCGCGTGGTCTGGTAGCGCGCCACGGAGCGACTGGCGAGTGAAGCGCGTTCGTAGATACTGTTATCTGGCGCAAGCGACATGGAGTTCGGGGTCGAACTTTCGTCCGGACTTCAGCACGCCAAAGGCCACATGCACGAGTTTGCGCATCATGGCACCGATGATGACTTTGGCTGGCTTGCCGTTACCGGCAAGCCGGTCACGATAGCGACGCCCCCAGTCGGTTCTGTACAGAGCCACCATCGCGGGCATGTACAGCGCACTGCGCAGCCGTGAGTGACCGACCTTGGACATCCGCGGCTTGCCCCTGACGCTGCTGCCAGACTCATACGCACGCACGCTCAAGCCGGCAAAGGCAACGAATTGGCGCGCCTTGTCGAAGCGTTCTCCTCCCAGGCCGTAGGCCAATAGAACGGATAAGGTGCGTTCCCCAAGACCAGGGATGGAGATCAGCAGCTCACGCTTGCCTCGTAACGTCGGGTCATCATCAAGCGTCTGGGATATCTGCAGTTCAATACGCTTGATCTCTTCGTCGAGCCATTGCAGGTGCTTGTCCAGACTTTCACGCACCGAGTCACGGGCCGACTCGATCCGGTTCTTTTCCTCGGTGCGCATGGTCACTAGGCCTTGAAGGCGCAGTACCAGCGCTTTTAACCGCTGCTCCGAAAGTGATGGAGCAACCCAAAGGGCAGGTTGTCGTTGCCGACAATAATCAGCCAACGCCTTTGCATCGATTGCATCAGTCTTGCTACGCAGACCCAGCGATTGAGCATGGGCTTTGGCCAGGGCTGGATTGATGACACTGACGCGATGCCCCGCATTGGCCAGATGTACAGCCACTGCCTCCCAGTAGATGCCCGTAGCCTCCATACAGATGTGCACTGTTGCTTGGGCGTGCTGATCGATCCAAGCGCACAACCCGACAAACCCTTCGGGGTTATTGGCGAAGACCTTGTTCTTGAATTTTGCACCCAGCATCAGGGCGCAATCGATTTTCTTCTTGGATATGTCGATTCCCAGAGGGATGAAGTCAAAAGAGCTCATGGCTTGCGCGATCCACCTTGTGAATGCTGACTCACGGCTTGGCCGGGTCGAAGATACTGTCCGATCTCTGGCAAGTTAAAGCAGGCAAACCGGTGCGAAATCTACATCACGGCCTTGTCGCCAAGGGTGGATACGGCATCCGGGTGCCTTGTGCTCAAGAGCGACTTGAGCAAAAACAAAATACAAGGGTGGGTTAGCCGCCTGTCGCGCTTATCAGTCGACTCGCTTTATTAGCTGCGGTGTAACCCACCGCCGGCGCAACGCGATCTACCGCCTGGTGGGTTACGCGACGCACTAGCAGGCCGTTGAAAAAAGCCAGAGCCCGCGTGGCTCTGGCAAAATGGCGGCCATCCTCTTCTGCCGAAGCCAGCCCAAGCCGATGCGTGGACTCGACCTCAAACAAAACGAGCTGTTCAGTTATACGACGCTGGAGCAGCGCATCCCGAACGATCACCCGCTGCGTCCCCTGCGAGGCCTGGTCGATACCGTTCTGGCTTCGATGGATCGGGACTTCGACGGGCTGTACTCCACCCTGGGACGGGCCTCGATTGCGCCGGAGCGGCTGCTGCGCGCCTCGTTGCTGCAGGTGATTTACACCATTCGCTCCGAGCGGCAGTTGGTCGAGCAGATTGATTTCAACCTGCTGTTTCGCTGGTTCGTCGGCTTGTCGATGGACGAGCGCATGTGGGATCACTCGACCTTCAGCCAGAACCGTGACCGCTTGTTCAACCAGGATGTAGCGCGGCTGTTCTTCCAGCGCATCAAGTCGCTGGCCGCATGGTCCGAGTACGCCAGCAACGAGCATTTCAGCGTCGATGGCACGCTGATCGACGCCTGGGCCTCGCACAAGTCCTTTATCAAGAAGGATGGCGGCGACCCACCGGAGGATGGCACGCGCAACCCCGATGCCGACTTCAAGGGCGAGAAGCGCAGCAACGCGACCCACCAATCGACCAGCGATCCCGAGGCCCGGCTGGCGCGCAAGAGCAATGGCGATGCCAGTCGTCTGGCGCACATGGCCCACACGATGATGGAGCACCGCAACGGTCTGATCGTGGATGTGGAATGCACCGAGTTCAATGGACGTGCCGAGGTAGAGGCGGCGCTGGAGATGCTGGAGCGCACGGCCAAGCCGGGCAGCACGGTAGGTGCAGACAAGAATTACGACCAGAAGCGTTTCGTGCAGAGGGCGCGCGAGCTGAAAGTGACACCGCATGTGGCGCAGAAGCGCAAGGGCAGCGCCATCGATGGGCGCACCACGCGGCATCCGGGGTATGCCGCCAGCCAGAAGATCCGCAAGCGGATCGAAGAAGGTTTTGGCTGGCTGAAGACGGTTGGCGGCCTGCGCAAGACCAAGCTGATCGGTCGCGCCAAGCTGAGTGCTCAGTTATTGCTGGGTTTCTCGGTCTACAACCTGATCCGACTGGGTAGCCTGTCGGGTTGGTGGCGAGGATCGCATGTATAGGGCGAGTTACGCCCAAAAAACGCCGAAAGGCGTGAACGTGGTGCTGAAACCTGTCAAAAAGGCCTGAAGTCAGGCCTTGTGTGGACTCCGTTAGGCCAAAGCGCTTGAAAAAGCGCCAAACCGGACGGGTTGGGGCAGTTGAAGCCGAGTTTTTCAACGGCCTGCTAGCTGCGCGGCGCCTGTCCGATTTGCCTCGGCCGTCGCTAACCCACCCTTGTATTTTGTTTTTGCTCAAGTCGCTCTTGAGCACAAGGCACCCGGATGCCGTATCCACCCTTGGCGACAAGGCCGTGATGTAGATTTCGCACCGGTTTGCCTGCTTTAACTTGCCAGAGATCGGACAGTATCTTCGACCCGGCCAAGCCGTGAGTCAGCATTCACAAGGTGGATCGCGCAAGCCATGAGCTCTTTTGACTTCATCCCTCTGGGAATCGACATATCCAAGAAGAAAATCGATTGCGCCCTGATGCTGGGTGCAAAATTCAAGAACAAGGTCTTCGCCAATAACCCCGAAGGGTTTGTCGGGTTGTGCGCTTGGATCGATCAGCACGCCCAAGCAACAGTGCACATCTGTATGGAGGCTACGGGCATCTACTGGGAGGCAGTGGCTGTACATCTGGCCAATGCGGGGCATCGCGTCAGTGTCATCAATCCAGCCCTGGCCAAAGCCCATGCTCAATCGCTGGGTCTGCGTAGCAAGACTGATGCAATCGATGCAAAGGCGTTGGCTGATTATTGTCGGCAACGACAACCTGCCCTTTGGGTTGCTCCATCACTTTCGGAGCAGCGGTTAAAAGCGCTGGTACTGCGCCTTCAAGGCCTAGTGACCATGCGCACCGAGGAAAAGAACCGGATCGAGTCGGCCCGTGACTCGGTGCGTGAAAGTCTGGACAAGCACCTGCAATGGCTCGACGAAGAGATCAAGCGTATTGAACTGCAGATATCCCAGACGCTTGATGATGACCCGACGTTACGAGGCAAGCGTGAGCTGCTGATCTCCATCCCTGGTCTTGGGGAACGCACCTTATCCGTTCTATTGGCCTACGGCCTGGGAGGAGAACGCTTCGACAAGGCGCGCCAATTCGTTGCCTTTGCCGGCTTGAGCGTGCGTGCGTATGAGTCTGGCAGCAGCGTCAGGGGCAAGCCGCGGATGTCCAAGGTCGGTCACTCACGGCTGCGCAGTGCGCTGTACATGCCCGCGATGGTGGCTCTGTACAGAACCGACTGGGGGCGTCGCTATCGTGACCGGCTTGCCGGTAACGGCAAGCCAGCCAAAGTCATCATCGGTGCCATGATGCGCAAACTCGTGCATGTGGCCTTTGGCGTGCTGAAGTCCGGACGAAAGTTCGACCCCGAACTCCATGTCGCTTGCGCCAGATAACAGTATCTACGGAGTCATTCGCTGTCGGTTTCAGCCCATTGGCAGAAGCAGCCCACGGCCAGGGTGTTGCTGGCATCCACCTTGCGCCCGGCCGCCAGCGCTTCGAGTATGGGTTCGATGAAACTGTTGCTCGAGTTGCACACCAGCCCTTCGCTGTAGGGGCCGAAATAGGCCAGCTGGCCTTGTTTGTCCCAGATCGCCACGGCCGGGCTGGCCGGCAGTTTGGCGCTGCCGGGCAGCTCGTCGATGACTTGCAATGCGGCCAGTTCGGCTGGCAGGCGGCCCTGGCTGCCGGGCTTGCGCACGACATGAAACTGCACGCCTTGCGGCGCATAGTGTGCGATCAGTTCGGCCAGGTGCTGCTGGTTGCCGACATTGCATGGGCAGGCCGGGTCCCAGAAGTGCACCAGGCGGATCGCGCCGGGGCCGCTCAGGGCGGCGGGCAATTGCAGCTCGGCGCCGGAGAACACCGCTGCACGCTCGTCGAAGGTGCGCAGGTAGCGCGTCTCGAACCAGCGGTAGGCCAGCGTCAGAGCCACCAGGCAAGCCAGGGTGAGCAGGGTGATGAGCAGGTTCTTGCGGGACAGGCGGAGCATGATCGAGCCAGGCAGAAAAGGGTGTGTAGCTTGCCACGATGCCCCTGGCGGCTGAATATCGCAGCATTCGAGGCGTTGTCGCGGGAAGTGTCCGCCAGCCCTTGCAGCCGATGGAAAACCCTATGTCAGAGCCGTTTCAACCCGACCAGTTACGCCCACTGCTGCGACCCTTGGCCGCAGCGCACCTGGATTTACCGGCGTTGCAGGCGTATCGCAGCTTCTATGGTTTCGATCTGGGAGCACGTTTTACCGGGCTGGATAACCGCCTCGGCAGTTTCAATGCCGCGGGCTACCAGATTGCCGTACAGCTGTGGGCGCCGGCCGAGCCGCAGGGCACCCTGCTGTTGCTGCATGGCTATTACGACCATATGGGCCTGTACCGACATGTGGTTGACTGGGCGCTGAGCATGAATTTTGCCATGCTCGCCTGCGACCTGCCGGGACACGGTCTGTCCAGCGGCGCGCGCGCCAGCATCGGAGATTTTGCCGAGTATCAGCAGGTGCTCGCGGGCCTGTTCGAACAGGCTAGCGAACTGGGGCTGCCGCAGCCCTGGCACCTGTGTGGGCAGAGTACGGGCGGGGCGATCCTGCTGGATTATCTGCTTGCCGATGGTCGGCGTCCGGAACTGGGCCAGAGCATCCTGCTGGCGCCGCTGGTGCGGCCACGCTCCTGGGGCTGGTCGAAGCTCAGCTATCGCCTGCTCAGCCCCTTCGTCCGCGAGATCCCCCGGCGTTTCAGTGAAAACTCCAGCGACGCCACCTTTATCGACTTCGTGCACAACCTCGATCCGCTGCAGCCGCGCAGCCTGCCGACGGCCTGGGTCGGCGCGCTGAGCCAGTGGGTGCCGCGTATCGAGGCAGCCGGGCGCAGCCGGCACAGCCCGCTGATCATTCAGGGTGAGGCGGACATGACCGTGGACTGGCGCCACAACCTCGAAGTCCTGCAGGACAAGTTCCATCAGCCGCAGATCCTGCGATTGGCAGACGCCCGCCATCACCTGGCGAACGAGAACGCAGCGTTGCGTAAGCATTATTTCGACTTTCTGCGCGAGCGACTGGCGTAGCCTCTGCCGGCGCCAAGGAGCATCTTAGGTGGGGCGAGCAACGCAAAACCCAGCAGATGGCCCAATACCGATCAGATAAGGTTGCAAAAGCGGCCTTTCGTAGGAGCCCCGCCCCGGGGCGAAGCTTTTCAATTGCGCATCGCCCTGGTTCGCGGCGGGGCGCCGCTCCTACACATTCGCAGCGTCGATGCTTAACTGACGGGCATTAATCAAATGGCCCTGGGTTTCGCTGCGCTCAACCCAGGCTACAGGCTGTCAGATGCCCTGCGGCGCCGGCGCCAGCTCGTTGCTGCTCATGCCTACTGCAAGACCTGCGCGCAGTGCCTCAAGGGCAGCCTGGTAATAGGCTTTGCCGGCGTCGGACTGGGCGAACTCGACGAACTGCTCCAGCTCGGGGTTGCTGAGGTCGCGGTAGACGTGCAGCAGGGTGTTGTCGAGGTCTTGCTCGATCTGCGCCATCAGGCGCTCACGCTGGCCATTGAGCAGCCCTTGAGCCTGACCGCCGCCAAGCAGGCCGGGCATCATCTGGCTGAGGCTGTCAGCAGCCACGCCGGCCAGCGCCAGGCTGACTTCAGCCCCGGCCTCCTTGGCCGGAATGGCCTGGGCCAGGTGGCGAATCAGCAGGCGCCGGGTGGCATCGGCATCGGTGCGTGGCAGACCGTTGGCGTACTTGGCCAATTGGTCGCTACGGGTGGCCAGCGTCTCGGCGGCGACGATCTTGCGCCCCAGTTCGGACTCGAAGAAGGCCAGCGCCGGCTGCGGGTCGGCCAGTTGCATGCGCAGGCTGTGTTGCGCGCGCTGGTCGATGGCTGCGGCGGCGAAGCGACGATTGCTGTTGTCCACCAGAGCCTGGAAGACCGCCGGCGGCAGGGTGCTGCGGTAACGCTGCTGGGCGGCGTCGAGCGCCTGATTGAAATGTTCACGCTGTTGCGGCCAGCCAGCCGTCTGATACAGGCGCAGGTGGTCATCGGCGAAAGTCGGCAAGGTCAGGCCAATCAGCAACAGGGCAAACAGAACGCGCATCGAAAACTCCTTGGCAAACTTTCCTGACCGACCGCAGGCTGCTGCGGCCGGCTATTTTCGGTGGCCGGTGGAGGCTTGTCGAGTCACGACGGGCCACTGATACAATTGCCCCATGACCGAATCCAGCCAGCACGACCTCTTTGCCAGCCTTATCGACGATCTTGCCAATCAGGGCTGGTCGCAACGGGCGTTGTTCGCCCCCGAGGTTCTGACCCGCGAACTGGCCGCCGAGTGCCGCAAACGTGCGCACAGCGGCGCGCTGAATGCCGCCAGCGTCGGCCGTGGCGGCGCGCAGCAGGTGCAGGAAGGCATTCGCGGTGACCGTATCCAGTGGCTGGAGCCTGGTCAGAGTGCTGCCTGTGACCAGTATCTGCAGCACATGGACGATCTGCGCCAGGCGCTCAATCGCACGCTTTACCTGGGCCTTGAAGACTACGAGTGTCACTTCGCCTGTTACGCACCGGGCGCGTTCTATCAACGCCACCTCGATCGGTTTCGTGATGACGACCGGCGCACCGTCTCGGCAGTGTTCTACCTCAACGATGACTGGCAACCCGAGCAGGGCGGTGCGCTGCGCCTGTATCTGGCCGATGGCCGCGAGCATGATGTGCTGCCACGGGCCGGCACCCTGGCCTTGTTCCTCTCCGCCGACATGCCGCATGAAGTGTTGCCGGCCACGCGCGAGCGCCTGTCGCTGACGGGGTGGTTCCGGCGGCGCGGCGAGGGGCCGTTCTGACTGTGCAGAAAATCCTCGTCAGCCGTTGCCTGCTGGGCCATCGCGTGCGCTATGACGGCGGAGCGCATGGGCCCTTCGATCTGCTGCAGCAGTGGCTGGATGAAGGGCGAGTGGTCGCCCTGTGCCCGGAGGTAGCCGGCGGCCTGCCGACGCCCCGGCCGCCTGCCGAGATCGCGGGTGGGCAGGGCGCGCTGGTATTGGATGGGCGTTTACCCGTGCTGACTGTCGATGGCGCCGACGTCACCGATGCCTTCGTCGCGGGTGCGCAGCAGGCGCTGGCCCTGGTGCGGGAGCACGGTATTGGCCTGGCCCTGCTCAAGGCGCGCAGCCCGTCGTGCGGCAATCTGGAAAATTACGATGGCAGCTTCAGCGGTGTGCGCGTGGCGGGCGAGGGCGTCACCGCTGCCCTGCTGAAACGCGCTGGCGTGAAGGTGTTCAACGAACTGCAGCTGGACGAAGCCGCAGCCGAATTGACACGGCTGGAGCGAGATTGAGGTAGCAGGGTGATGCGCGCGGCGCATCCTGTGAAATGAACAAAGGGAGGCCGAAGCCTCCCTTTGTTAATTGCTGCATAACTCCGGGGCTCGCGAGCCAGAGCGAGACAAGGCGGGAGCGACCGAGGCGAGCGAAGTAGCATCTCCGAGGTCGTTCCCAGCGTCGAATCGCCGACGCGCAGCCGCTCCGGCTTAGAACAGGACGCGGCTGCGGATGGTGCCGTTGACGTGCTGCAGCTTCTCCAGCGCCAGATCCGAGTACTCGGCGTCGACGTCGATCACCACGTAGCCGACCTTGTCATTGGTCTGCAGGAACTGGCCGGAAATGTTGATGCCATTGTCGGCGAACACCTTGTTGATCTCGCTCATCACGCCCGGAATGTTGGCGTGGATGTGCAGCAGACGGTGTTTGCCCGCGTGTGCCGGCAGGGCCACCTCGGGGAAGTTGACCGAGGATACCGAGGTGCCGTTGTCGCTGTACTTGACCAGCTTCTCGGCGACTTCCAGGCCGATGTTGGCCTGGGCTTCAGCGGTGGAGCCACCGATGTGCGGGGTGAGGATCACGCGATCCAGGCCGCGCAGCGGGCTCTCGAAGATGTCGTCGTTGGACTTGGGCTCGACCGGGAACACGTCGATGGCCGCGCCGATCAGGTGCTCGTCCTTGATCGCCTGGGCCAGATGATCCAGCTCGACCACGGTGCCACGGGCGGCGTTGATCAGGATGGCGCCCTTCTTCATGGCGCGGATTTCCTTCTCACCGATCATCCACTGGGTCGACGGCAGCTCCGGTACGTGCAGCGAGACGATATCGCACAGGCCCAGCAGTTCGTGCAGGTTGCCGATCTGCGTGGCGTTGCCCAGCGGCAGCTTGGTCACCGTGTCGTAGAAGTAGACCTGCATGCCCAGGGCTTCGGCCAGCACCGAGAGCTGGGTGCCGATCGAGCCGTAGCCGATGATGCCCAGCTTCTTGCCACGGATTTCGAAGGAGTTGGCCGCCGACTTGATCCAGCCACCGCGATGGCAGGAGGCGTTCTTCTCGGGGATGCCGCGCAGCAGCAGGATGGCTTCGGCCAGCACCAGTTCGGCCACCGAGCGGGTGTTGGAATAGGGCGCGTTGAACACGGCGATACCGCGCTCGCGGGCAGCGTCCAGATCGACCTGGTTGGTGCCGATGCAGAAGCAGCCGACGGCGACCAGTTTCTTCGCGCAGTCGAAGACGTCAGCCGTCAGCTGGGTGCGCGAGCGGATGCCGATGAAGTGAGCGTCGGCGATCTTCGCTTTCAGCTCATCGCCCGACAGAGCGGTCTTGAGGTACTCGATGTTGGTGTAACCGGCGGCCTTCAGCGTGTCTACGGCGTTCTGGTGCACGCCTTCGAGAAGAAGGAACTTGATCTTGCTCTTTTCCAGAGAGGTCTTGCTCATCGGAGTACCTGTGTCCCACGGGATGTTGTCAGGGAAGGGCTGAGAAGCTCAGCCAGCGCCCGCAGATCGCTGCATGGCTCGATTCACGGGGTGCGTATGCTAGCATGTTCGTCTTTTTCAATGCTCGGTTGCGACCTGAATGGTTCTCAGGGCGACCATGAATCCTTTGAGAGTTCCGTAGATGACCACCTCCGCCCAGATCGAAGAGCTGAAGACCCTGGTTGAACCCGGCAAGGTGCTGACCGACGCCGATTCCCTGGACACCTACGGCAAGGACTGGACCAAGCATTTCGCCCCGGCGCCCTGTGCCATCGTCTTCCCCAAGACCATCGAGCAGGTGCAGGCCATCGTGCGCTGGGCCAATGCGCACAAGGTCGCCCTGGTGCCGTCCGGTGGCCGAACCGGTTTGTCGGCGGCTGCGGTCGCGGCCAATGGCGAAGTGGTGGTGGCGTTCGACTACATGAACCAGATTCTCTCGTTCAACGAATACGACCGCACCGTAGTCTGCCAGCCGGGCGTGGTGACCAAGCAGCTGCAATTGTTCGCCGAAGAGAAGGGACTGTATTACCCGGTGGATTTCGCCTCCAGCGGCTCCAGCCAGATTGGCGGCAATATCGGCACCAATGCCGGCGGTATCAAGGTCATTCGCTACGGCATGACCCGTAATTGGGTCGCTGGTCTGAAGGTCGTGACCGGCACCGGCGAATTGCTGGAGCTGAACAAGGACCTGATCAAGAACGCCACCGGCTATGACCTGCGCCAGCTGTTCATCGGTGCCGAGGGCACCCTGGGGTTCGTGGTCGAGGCGACCATGCGTCTGGATCGCGCGCCGAAGAACCTCACCGCCATGGTGCTCGGCACGGCGGATTTCGATTCGATCATGCCGGTGCTGCATGCCTTCCAGAGCAAGCTCGACCTGACCGCGTTCGAGTTCTTCTCCGACAAGGCGCTGGCCAAGGTGCTCGGCCGTGGCGACGTCCCCGCACCCTTCGAAAGCGAATGCCCCTTCTATGCGCTGCTGGAATTCGAAGCTAGCACCGAGGAAGTGGCCAACCAGGCGCTGGAAACCTTCGAGCATTGCGTCGAGCAGGGCTGGGTGGTCGATGGCGTGATGAGCCAGAGCGAACAGCAGCTGCAGAACCTGTGGAAGCTGCGCGAATACATCTCCGAAACCATCAGCCACTGGACGCCATACAAGAACGACATCTCCGTCACTGTCAGCCAGGTACCGGCCTTCCTCAAGGATATCGACGCCATCGTCGAGGCCAACTACCCGGATTTCGAGGTGGTCTGGTTCGGTCATATCGGTGACGGCAACCTGCACCTGAATATCCTCAAGCCCGAGAACCTGTCCAAGGACGAGTTCTTCGCCAAGTGCGCGGTAGTCAACCAGTGGGTATTCGAGACCGTGCAGAAATACAACGGCTCGATCAGTGCCGAGCATGGTGTGGGCATGACCAAGCGCGACTACCTGCACTACAGCCGTTCGCCAGAAGAAATCGCCTGCATGAAAGCGATCAAGGCGGTGTTCGACCCCAACGGCATCATGAACCCCGGCAAGATCTTCGCCTGATCGCAGACGCCCGCCTGACAGCGGGCGTTTTCGTATCCGGCCATGTGTCGGTTAAGGTACGGCACCGGCCACAAGCCGCCATGCCCACAATACGAACAACACAGGAGTCGGTGATGAGCTATCAGCACCAGTACGTCGACGGTACCACCGTCCACTTCCCCCTCGGCAAGGTCGTCTGCATCGGCCGCAACTACGCCGAGCATGCCGCCGAACTGAACAACCCGGTGCCCACCGAGCCGCTGCTGTTCATCAAACCCGGTTCCTGCGTGGTGCCGCTCGAGGGTGGCTTTGTCATCCCCGAGGATCGCGGCTCGGTGCATTACGAGGCGGAAATCGCCGTGCTGATCGGCAAGCCACTGTCGAAAAAGCCGGATGCCGAAGAAGTACGTGACGCCATCAGCGGTTTCGCGCCGGCGCTCGACCTGACCCTGCGCGACGTGCAGGCCAGGCTCAAGGAGAAGGGCTATCCCTGGGAAATCGCCAAGAGCTTCGACGGTGCCTGCGTGCTGGCGCCTTTCGTGCCGGGTGATGCCATCGAGGACCTGGCTGATATCGGCATTCGCCTGGTGATCAATGGCGAAACCCGCCAGGACGGCAACAGCCGCGACATGCTCAACCCCATCGTGTCGATGATCCAGCACATGGCCGGGCACTTTGCCCTGCAGCCGGGCGACGTGATTCTCACCGGTACGCCGGTCGGCGTGGGTGCGCTGAACAAGGGCGACGAGTTGGTGCTGGAGCTGGTCGGTCACAGCCGCTTCAGCAGTCGCGTGGTGTAAGCCTTATCCCGCGCTGATACCTGCCGCCATCCAGCGGATGGCGGAACTACCCCTGACAATGGATGTCGGATTGCCATTACGCAGCCGAGTTGTCGCCGATGTCCACTGTTCTTCGCACGCTTCGCCGCCCCCGTTACTGGCTGCCTGCCCTGGCAGCCGTCACCCTCGGCACATTGACCCTGACCCAGCATTGGGATGATCGCGCCCAGCTCTGGTTGCAGGAACGCTCGACGCCCTTGGTCGAGCGTCTGGCCAGCATCTGGCTGCCGGGTTACCGCGCCGTGATCCAGGCCAAGGCCCTGAACGGTCTGGAGCAGGACGAAACCTCCGGCCTCACCTACAACCCGGCTACCGGCACCTTGTTTACCGTGACCGGCAAGCATCCTCTGCTGGTGGAGTTGTCCCGTGAGGGCGAGGTATTGCGGCGCATCCAGCTCAAGGGCTTCGCTGATCCGGAAGCGGTGGAGGTGATGAGCGACGGGCGCATGGCCATCGTCGATGAGCGCAGGCGTCAGCTCACCACCTTTACCCTGCATGACGGCGACCTGGAGCTGGATGCGGCCGATTACCCCGGTTTTGACCTGGGCTTTGCCGATGCGGGCAACAAGGGCTTCGAGGCCCTTGCCTGGGATGCACGCAGCAGCAGCCTGATGCTGGGCAAGGAGCGCAGCCCGATGGGTTTGTTCAGCCTGCCTTTCCCTGGTGAAGACGGCGCCGCCGGGGTGATGCAGCCGTTTGGCTACGGCAACCTGGGCATACGCGATATTTCTTCGTTGAGTATCGATGCGCGTACCGGCCATGCACTGGTGCTGTCCGACGAATCACGCATGCTGCTGGAGATTGATCGCGCCGGCCGGCCAGTCAGCTTTCTCAGCCTGCTCGGCGGTCTCAACGGCCTGGACAGTGGCATCCAGAAGGCCGAAGGCGTGGCGATGGACGAGCAGGGCAACATCTACATCGTTGCCGAGCCCAATCTGTTCTACGTCTTCAGCAAGGTACAAGCGGATGCCGGTTGAGCAGGGTGGCGGATTCAGGTTGGCTTAAGCCGCGATTCAGTCTGGCTTCAGCTAGCGGCACTAATCTGACCCCGTCACTTACGAACAACGAGGTTCACACCATGAAACGTACCGCTCTCGCTCTGATGGTTCTGCCGCTGCTCAGCACCGCTGCTTTCGCTACTGGCTACACCGGCCCGGGTGCCACCCCGCAGGTCACCACCGTAGCCGCTGCGCTGGAAGCTGCCGACGATACCCATGTCGTGCTGGAAGGCCAGATCGTCAAGCGCCTGCAGGACGAGCTCTATGAGTTCAAGGACGCCACCGGCACCATCCAGGTGGAAATCGATGACGAAGACTGGCCGGGTCAGGCTGTCTCGGAAACCGCCAAGGTGCGTCTGAGCGGCGAAGTCGACAAGGACTTCAACAGCCGCGAGATCGATGTCGATCGCGTCGAACTGGTCAACTGATCAGGCTTGTGCCCCCGCCCGCCACGGCCATCACGTGGCGGGCTTTTTCGTGGTAGTCAGAGAAAATCACCATGCGCCGTCTGCTTTCCATCAACCCCTGGCTCTATCTGTTGTTCTTCGTGTTGTTGCTGGGCGCCGTGTTGGGCCAGCAAAATCGCCTGTTCGAACGCGCCTGGTTCGGCGTGACCGAATGGCAGCATGGTGAGCAGTGGCGCGAGCGTTCGCTCTGGCTGGCCGATTACCGCGTAGCCATCGAGGCCAAGCCCATCGGCAATATCAGTGATGTGTCGGCGCTGACCTATGACCCGGATCGGCGCAGCCTGTTCAGCGTCACCAACAAGCCGGCCAAGGTGATCGAAATCAGTTTGCAGGGTGATCTCCTGCGCACCATCGATCTTGAAGGGTTTGGCGACCCCGAAGCCATCGAGTACATAGCGCCCGGCACCTACGTGATTGCCGATGAGCGCGAGCAGCGCCTGGTCAAGGTGCTGATCGAAGACGACAGCCGCGTCATCGACGCGGCCGATTTCCAGCAGCTCTCCCTGGGCATAGGGCTCAATGGCAACAAGGGTTTCGAAGGCCTGGCCTATGACGCGGCTAACCAACGCCTGCTGGTGGCCAAGGAGCGCGATCCGGTGCGTATCTTCGAAGTACTGGGCTTCCCCCACGTTGACGAGAGCAGGCCGCTGGCGCTGGAGGTCAATACCGACCCCAAGCGCGATGCGCGGCTGTTCGTGCGTGACCTTTCCAGTCTGGACTTCGATGCTGTCACCGGGCATCTGCTGGCGCTATCGGACGAGTCGCGCCTGGTGATCGAACTCAATGCCGAGGGCAAGCCGGTTAGCACCCTGTCACTATTGCGCGGCCAGCATGGCCTGCGGCGCAGCGTGCCACAGGCCGAAGGGGTGGCAAGCGACGATGCAGGCAACCTGTACCTGATCAGCGAGCCGAACCTGTTCTATGTATTCAGGAAGCAGGGCGACTAACTCGTCTGGTCATCCGTTTGAGCATCGGGCGCATGCTTCTGTACCGACTCGATACCGCTCTTGCAGCCGGCGGCGCTTGCATACATCTGGCTCTGCCCGACTACCTGGCCGTTGCTGGCCATGAGCAGGAAGTAATGTTTGTCGCTGCCCGAGGTCTTGGTCTGAAAGGCGCCGTCACGCTGTGAGTTCTTCTTTACCGACTCGATGCCGTTCAGGGCCGAGTCCCTGGCCTTGTACATCTCGCTGCTGAGGATGACCTGGCCATTGGAGGCCAGCAGGTTGAAATGGAACTGGCCGTCTTTGGCCTTTTTCAGCTCGAACTTTCCAGGCATGTTCATTGCTCCCTGAGCGCCCGGCGGTATGCCGCAGCGATGTTCAGCAAGCGTAGACCATCAATGCGAGTGGCTCTTGCCGACATGGTTATGGCCATCATCGGGTAGTGCCTGCACGCCACCGCTGACGTTGAGCTGGCGCAGGATGCCGCAGTCCTCCGCTTCCTGCGGGCCGTGGCAGCGGTCACGCAGCTCGCTGAGTTGCTCGCGCAGAGCCAGCAGGCTGTTGATGCGGGCTTCGACGTGTTCGATATGTTCGTCCACCAGGCTGTTGACACCCGCGCAGCTCTCATGGGGCAGATCGCGCAGGGCCAGCAGGCACTGGATCTCTTCCAGGGTCATGTCCAGCGTGCGGCAATTGCGGATGAATACCAGCCGCTCCAGGTGCGCGGCGCCGTACAGGCGGTAGTTGCCTTCGCTGCGCGCAGGTGCCGGCAGCAGGCCTTCGCGTTCGTAGTAACGCACGGTCTCTACCTGGCAACCGGCCTTTTTCGCCAGTTCTCCGATTTTCATGCAATCGCCTCCGCAGGTGCTTGACCCTATAGTGGCTACAGGGTGTGTACTCGGCAACAGCCAATAGTTGGAGATTGCCATGAGCCGTTGCTGTGATCATTCGTACGAACAGCCACCTGCGCGCCACGCGCATGCCGGGCATGTGCCTGTGGCTGAGTCGTTGAGCGGGGCGCTGAATACCCGCATCCGCATCGAGCAGATGGACTGTCCCACGGAAGAGCGCCTGATCCGTGATGCACTGGGCCGTCTGCCGGGCGTGGTGGGCCTGCAGTTCAACCTGCTGCAGCGCGTGCTCACTGTCAGTCATGAGCAGGGCGCGCTGGATCGGGTACTGCCGGCCATCAGCGCACTGGGATTCACCCCGCAAGTCGAGGACGAAGAGGCGGCACAACAGCCGCTCGCCACACCTGCGAGCAAGCCCTGGTGGCCGCTGGCCCTGGCCGCTGCGGTGGCCAGCGCTTCGGAGGTGGTGCACTTCGGCGGGCTGGGAGCGGATTGGCTGGTGGCCGTGCTGGCGCTCGTCGCCATCGGTCTGTGCGGGCTGAACACCTACAGGAAGGGCTGGATCGCCCTGAAGAATCGCAACCTCAATATCAATGCGCTGATGAGCATCGCTGTAACCGGTGCGGTGCTGATTGGCCAGTGGCCGGAAGCGGCGATGGTGATGGTGCTGTTCACCCTCGCTGAGCTGATCGAAGCGCGTTCGCTGGAGCGGGCGCGCACTGCCATCCGTAGCCTGATGGATCTTGCCCCGCCGCGCGCCACGGTCCGTCAGGCCGACGGCAGTTGGCAGGACGTCGATGTGCAGAGCATCAGTCCGGGGGCCCTGGTGCGGGTGCGTCCGGGCGAACGCATCAGCCTTGATGGCGAGGTGGTGGGTGGCAGCTCGACGGTCAACCAGGCGCCGATCACCGGGGAAAGCCTGCCAGTGGAAAAGCACGTGGGTGATCCGGTCTTCGCGGGCACCATCAACGAAGCCGGTTCGCTGGAGTTTTCTGTCATCGCTGCGGCGCGCGACACCACGCTGGCGCGCATCATCCATGCGGTGGAGGAGGCGCAGGGCTCGCGCGCGCCGACCCAGCGTTTCGTCGATCAGTTCTCGCGCATCTACACGCCACTGGTGTTCGCCTTCGCCCTGGCGGTGGCCGTGGTGCCGCCGCTGGTCATCGGCGGTGCCTGGCTCGACTGGGTCTACCGCGCCCTGGTGCTGCTGGTGGTGGCCTGCCCCTGTGCGCTGGTGATCTCCACCCCGGTGACCATCGTCAGCGGCCTGGCAGCGGCTGCGCGCAAGGGCATCCTGATCAAGGGCGGCGTCTATCTGGAGAACGGCCGGAATCTGGCGTTGCTGGCGCTGGACAAGACCGGCACGCTGACCCATGGCAAGCCGGTGCAGACCGACAGCCTCAATCTGCTGGGCATGGAAGAGCCCAGCCACGCCATCTGGGCGGCGAGCCTGGCCGCGCGGTCGGATCACCCGGTTTCCCTGGCGCTGGCTCAGCATGCAGCGGAGCGGGGCCGGGCATTACGCGATGTGGCGGATTTCGAGGCGCTGCCCGGGCGCGGCACCAAGGGCGTGGTCGATGGCACGCTGCTCTATCTAGGCAACCATCGCCTGATCGAGGAACTCGGGCTCTGCTCTGTGCAGTTGGAAGAGCGCCTGGAGGCGCTGGAACGCCAGGGCAAGAGCGTGGTGGTGCTGTGTGACGAACAGCGCGCGCTGATGCTTTTCGCCGTCGCCGACACGGTGCGGCAGAACAGCCGCGAGGCGGTCGCCGAACTGCATGAGCTGGGTGTGCGCACCTGCATGCTGAGCGGCGACAACGCCCACACTGCGGCGGCCATCGCTGAACAGGTCGGTGTCGATGAAGCGCGCGGTGACCTGCTGCCGGCGGACAAGCTGGCCTGGGTCGAGGCACGCCAGGCGCAAGGCAAGGTGGTCGGTATGGTCGGCGATGGCATCAACGATGCCCCAGCGCTGGCCAGGGCCGAAATCGGCTTCGCCATGGGCGCCGCCGGTACCGATACCGCCATCGAGACCGCTGACGTGGCATTGATGGACGATGATTTGCGCAAGATTCCGGCCTTCGTGCGTCTGTCGCGGCAGACTCACGCCATTCTGCTGCAGAACATCGTCCTGGCTCTGGGCATCAAGGCGATCTTCCTGGCCCTGACGCTTGCCGGTGAGGCGACCATGTGGATGGCCGTATTCGCCGACATGGGCGTGAGCCTGATGGTGGTGTTCAACGGCCTGCGCTTGTTGCGCAAATGAAGGAGGGCGAGATGAACATGAAACTTCAAGTCGCCATCGACGAGGCTTTCGCTCAGGCGCAACAAGAACTGCATGCTCGCCGCAGCGCCGAAGCATTGGTCTGGCTGGAGCGGGCGCACATCCTTACCCAGCGGCGTCCCTGGCTGCATGCCCGTTCGCATTGGCTGATGCTGCGCGCCGGCTGGCAACAGGGCGATCTGCGCGAGGTGCTGGGACAAATGCTGCGCATCCCGGCGGCGCTGCTGTTCTCGCGCATCTGGGTGCCCGTCGGCAACACCGGGCGGGCGCGGGTCAGTGCCTTTCAACCCATGCCGATCAGCGAGGAACTGCGCCGCCTGCTCGAGTAGGCGGCGCTCCGTAGTTCGGATGCAATCCGGGAATTGCGCTGAGTCTGCCCCGGATTGCATCCGGGCTACGGTGGCTGCGCAAACCCGAGTGGTTGGAACAACGGACTCTGTGGGAGGGGCTTCAGCCGCGACAATCGCCGCTGAAGCGCCTCCCACAAGATGTACCGGTCACAGATTCAGCGCTTGAGCGTTTTTACACCGTCGGCGGTGCCCAGCAGCAGCAGGTCGGCCGGGCGGGCGGCGAACAGGCCGTTGGTGACCACGCCGACGATGGCGTTGATGTCCGCTTCCAGCTTCACCGGGTCAGTGATCGACAGGTTGTGCACGTCGAGGATGACGTTGCCGTTATCGGTCAGCACACCTTCGCGGTACACCGGGTCGCCGCCCAGTTTCACCAGCTCGCGGGCCACATGGCTGCGTGCCATGGGGATGACTTCCACCGGCAGTGGGAAGGCGCCCAGCACCGGCACCAGCTTGCTGGCATCGGCGATGCAGATGAAGGTCTTGGCTACGGCAGCGACGATCTTCTCGCGGGTCAGCGCGGCGCCACCGCCCTTGATCAGGTGCAGGCGCTCGTCGCTCTCGTCGGCGCCGTCGACATAGAACTCCAGCTCGGCGGTGCTGTTGAGGTCGTACACCGGGATGCCATGGCCTTTCAGGCGGGCTGCGGTGGCTTCGGAGCTGGCGACTGCGCCGTCGAAGTCCATCTTGTGCTTGGCCAGCGCGTCGATGAAGAAGTTGGCGGTGGAGCCGGTGCCGACGCCGACGATGCTCTTGCTGTCGAGGCGCGGGAGAATGTGGTCGACGGCGGCCTGGGCCACGGCCTGTTTCAGTTGATCCTGGTTCATCGCGGGGAAGTGCCTGGGAAAATGGGGGAACAAGGCGCGAATTATAGCCGCAAGTGAGCGGCAGACGGGGCAAAGCCCGCGTGTTTCGTATGGTCGCCCGGCGCGGCGCTGGGGTAGACTCGGCAGTCCCTCAAAGCCCGAATGCCTGCGAAATCACCATGCTCCAACAGTACGTGAAGAAGATCCTCACCTCGCGCGTCTACGACGTCGCGGTGGAAACCCCGCTGCAACCTGCCCGTCAGCTCAGTGAGCGGCTGGGTAGCCAGATTCTGCTCAAGCGCGAGGATCTGCAGCCGGTGTACTCGTTCAAGATTCGCGGCGCCTACAACAAGCTGGCGCAACTGTCCGCTGAAGAGCTGGCGCGCGGCGTGGTCACCGCCTCGGCCGGCAACCATGCGCAGGGTCTGGCGTTGGCGGCCAAGCACCTGGGGGTGAAGGCGACAATCGTCATGCCGCGCACCACGCCGGAACTGAAGGTGCAGGGCGTGCGTTCGCGCGGTGGCAAGGTGGTGCTGCACGGCGATGCCTTCCCCGAGGCGCTGGCACATTCGCTGAAACTGGTGGAGGAGAAGGGCTACACCTACATCCACCCGTACGATGATCCGCTGGTGATCGCCGGCCAGGGCACCGTGGCCATGGAGGTGCTACGCCAGCACCAGGGCCACATCGACGCCATCTTCGTCCCGGTCGGTGGCGGCGGCCTGATCGCCGGCATCGCCGCGTATGTGAAATACCTGCGCCCGGAAATCAAGGTGATTGGCGTTGAGCCGGACGACTCCAACTGCCTGCAGCAGGCGATGGCGGCGGGTGAGCGCGTGGTACTGCCGACCGTCGGGCTGTTCGCCGATGGCGTGGCTGTGGCGCAGATCGGCCAGCACACCTTCGATATCTGCAAGCATCACGTCGACGAGGTGATCACCGTCAGCACTGACGAGATCTGCGCGGCGATCAAGGACATCTACGACGATACCCGTTCGATCACTGAGCCGGCCGGCGCGCTGGCGGTGGCCGGGGTCAAGAAGTACGTCGAGCGCCAGGGCGCCAACGGCGAAGTGCTGGTGGGCATCGATTCCGGCGCCAACGTCAACTTCGACCGCCTGCGCCATGTAGCCGAGCGCGCCGAGCTGGGCGAGAAGCGCGAGGCGATCATCGCCGTGACCATCCCCGAGCAGCCGGGCAGCTTCAAGGCCTTCTGCGAGGCGGTGGGCAAGCGCCAGATCACCGAATTCAACTACCGCTATCACAGCGAAGGCGAGGCGCATATCTTTGTTGGCGTGCAGACCCATCCGGAGAATGATCCGCGTGCTGCGCTGGTCGAGGGCCTGCGTAGCCAAGGCTTCCCGGTGCTGGATCTGACCGACAACGAGCTGGCCAAGCTGCATATCCGCCACATGGTCGGTGGCCATGCTGCTGGCGTCGATGACGAGATGGTGCTGCGCTTCGAATTCCCCGAGCGGCCGGGTGCACTGTTCAACTTCCTGCAGAAGCTGGGTGGGCGCTGGAACATCTCGATGTTCCACTACCGCAACCACGGCGCTGCCGATGGCCGCGTGCTGGCCGCCCTGCAGGTGCCGGCGGACGAACGCCATCTGGTGCCGGCGGCGCTGGATGCCATCGGTTATCCCTACTGGGATGAAAGCGAGAATCCGGCCTACAAGCTGTTTCTCGGCTGAGCACGGGTAGGGCGGGTGTAACCCGCCGCCGCGTTCTGGCGGGTTGCCCCCGCCCTACTTAATCGCCGAATAAAAGGAAACCACGATGGAACACTACCTGCTGGTTCGCATCCTCCACAGCGCCCCGGGCGTGTTGCTGCTGCTCGGCCTGATCGCCCATGGCGTCATGCTGTTCAAGGCGCAGCGCGGTGGAGATGCGACGGTGCTGGCGCGCAAGCTGCGCGTGACCCTGCTGTTCAGCTTCCCAGCATTTGCCGTGCTGGCGCTGAGCCTGCCGGTTACCGGCTACTGGCTGGTGGACACCGCCGGCTGGCCACTGGGACAGACCTGGCTGCTGCTGGGCAGCATTCTTTATGGCGTGATGATGCTGCTGGGCTTGCTGCTGGCCGGTCGCCTGGCGGCCTGGCGTGCGCTGGGTGATACGCCGGCACCGACAGCGCTCAAGCGCCTGTGCCTGATTTATGCCGGGCTGATTCTGCTGCTCTTGATCGCCATCATGGCGCTGATGGGCGCCAAGCCCACTTAAAGCAGCCGCAGAGCGGCTTCTGATGACCCTCTCCCGCCGGGAGAGGGTGCCCGAAGGGCGGGAGAGGGCTTGTGGTTCGATTAATCTCGACTGCCAAACCCTATCGCCTCTCAGCGCAGCGAAATCACCGGCCAGCCGCGCTCGGTGGCGGTGGCGCGCAGCACCTCGTCCGGGTCGACTGCTACCGGGTTGGCCACGGCCTCAAGCAGCGGCAGGTCATTGCGTGAGTCGCTGTAGAAGTAGGCACCATCGAGGTTGTACCCCGTTTCAGCCAGCCATTCGTTCAGGCGCGTCACCTTGCCAGCCTGATAGCACGGCGTACCGGTGATCTGCCCGGTATAGCGACCATCCTGCATGCCGCATTCGGTAGCGATCAGCGTGTCCACGCCCAGGCGTTCGGCGATGGGCGCGGTGACGAAACGGTTGGTAGCAGTGATGATCACCAGCTTGTCACCTGCGGCTCGGTGCTCGGCCAGCAGTGCCTCGCCCTTGGCCAGAATGATCGGCTCGATCACCTCGGCCATGAACTCGCGGTGCCACTGCGCCAGTTGCGCCATGTCGTGGCGGCCGAGAATGGCCTGACTGAAATTCTGATAAGCCACCACGTCCAGCTTGCCGGCGCAGTAATCGGCATAGAAGGCATCGTTGCGCGCCAGGTACTCGGCTGCGTCGACCAGGCCGCGCTGGCAGACGAATTCGCCCCAACTGTGATCGCTGTCGCCAGCCAGCAGGGTGTTGTCGAGATCGAAAAGGGCCAAGCGCACGGTTCGTTACCTGTCTGTAGAAAGTGAAGGCGCGCCAGAATAGCCGCTTTGCCGGGGCTTTCAAACAGCGCCTAAACCCGCGTTGCTGCTGTCGCCGGCTTTGTGGAACAATGCCGGAACTTGCGTGTACGAGGTTGCTTGCCGTGATCGATTCTGATGGTTTCCGCCCGAATGTCGGCATCATCCTGACCAATGATGTCGGCCAGGTGCTCTGGGCCAGGCGTATCAACCAGGATGCGTGGCAGTTTCCCCAGGGTGGCATCAATGACCGTGAGTCGCCGGAAGAGGCGCTTTACCGTGAACTGAATGAAGAGGTTGGCCTCGAAGAGCAGGATGTGAAGATTCTCGCCTGCACCCGCGGCTGGTTGCGTTATCGTTTGCCGCAGCGTCTGGTGCGTACCCACAGCCAGCCGCTGTGCATCGGGCAGAAACAGAAGTGGTTTCTGCTGCGCCTGACCGGAGCCGAAGACCGCGTGCGTATGGACCTGACCGGTAAGCCTGAATTCGACGGCTGGCGCTGGGTCAGCTACTGGTACCCGCTGGGCCAGGTGGTCACATTCAAGCGCGAGGTCTACCGCCGTGCGCTCAAGGAACTCGCCCCGCGCCTGATAGTGCGCGACTGATACGGACTCCAATCGAGCATGCTCAATACGCTGCGCAAGATCGTCCAGGAAGTGAACGCGGCCAAGGATCTCAAGGCGGCGCTGTCGATCATTGTGCAGCGTGTAAAAGAAGCGATGGGCAGCCAGGTCTGCTCGGTCTATCTGCTGGACCCGGAAACCAACCGCTTCGTGTTGATGGCCACCGACGGCCTCAACAAGCGCTCCATCGGCAAGGTCAGCATGGCGCCCAGCGAAGGCCTGGTCGGCCTGGTGGGGAGCCGTGAAGAGCCGCTGAACCTCGAAGACGCCGCCAGCCACCCGCGCTACCGCTACTTCGCCGAGACTGGCGAGGAGCGCTACGCCTCCTTCCTCGGTGCACCGATCATCCACCACCGCCGCGTGATGGGCGTACTCGTCGTGCAGCAGAAGGAGCGGCGTCAATTCGACGAAGGCGAAGAAGCCTTCCTGGTCACCATGAGCGCGCAGCTCGCCGGGGTGATCGCCCATGCCGAGGCAACCGGCTCGATTCGCGGTCTGGGGCGCCAGGGCAAAGGCGTACAGGAGGCCAAGTTCATCGGCGTGCCGGGTGCGCCGGGGGCAGCGGTCGGTACCGCTGTCGTGGTGCTGCCCCCGGCCGATCTCAATGTAGTGCCAGACCGCCGCGTCGATGACATCGCCGCTGAGCTGGAGCTGTTCGACAAGGCGCTGGGCTGGGTGCGTGAGGACATGCAGGAGCTGTCCGAGAAGCTCGCCACGCAACTGCGCAAGGAAGAGCGCGCACTGTTCGACGTGTACCTGATGATGCTTGAGGACGCCGCACTGGGTAACGAGGTGCGCAAGATCATCCGCACCGGCCAGTGGGCGCAGGGCGCCCTGCGCCAGGTGGTGCTCGACCACGTCAATCGTTTCGAGCTGATGGATGACGCTTACCTGCGCGAGCGCGCCTCCGATGTGCGCGACCTCGGTCGGCGCCTGCTTGCTTACCTGCAGGAAGAACGCAAAACCACGCTGGTCTACCCGGATAACACCATCCTGGTCAGCGAGGAGCTGTCGCCGGCGATGCTCGGCGAAGTGCCGGAAGGCAAGCTGGTCGGTCTGATCTCGGTGACCGGTTCTGGCAACTCCCACGTGGCGATTTTCGCCCGCGCCATGGGTATTCCCACGGTGATGGGCGTGGTCGATCTGCCGTATTCGAAGATCGACGGCATCAAACTGATTGTCGATGGCTACCACGGCGAAGTCTTCACCAACCCCAGTGAACTGCTGAGCAAGCAGTATGCAGAGGTGGTCGAGGAGGAGCGTCAGCTGACCGAAGGGCTCGATGCGCTGCGCGCGCTGCCCTGCGAGACGCTCGATGGTCATCGCATGCCGCTGTGGGTCAACACTGGCCTGCTTGCCGACGTTGCACGCGCTCAGCAGCGTGGCGCCGAGGGCGTTGGTCTGTACCGCACCGAAGTGCCGTTCATGATCAACGAACGCTTTCCCAGTGAGAAGGAACAGCTCGCTACTTACCGCGAGCAATTGCAGGCCTTCCATCCGCTACCGGTGACCATGCGCACCCTGGACATCGGTGGCGACAAGGCGCTGTCCTACTTCCCGATCAAGGAGCAGAACCCCTTTCTCGGCTGGCGCGGCATTCGCGTCACCCTCGACCACCCGGAAATCTTCCTGGTACAGACCCGCGCCATGCTCAAGGCCAGCGAGGGGCTGAACAATCTGCGCATCCTGCTGCCGATGATTTCCGGCATTCAGGAGCTGGAAGAAGCCTTGCACCTGATTCACCGTGCCTGGGGCGAAGTCCGCGATGAAGGTATCGACGTGCCGCTGCCACCGATTGGCATGATGATCGAGATTCCGGCGGCGGTGTACCAGACCCGTGAGCTGGCGCGGCAGGTGGACTTCCTTTCGGTCGGCTCCAACGACCTGACCCAGTACCTGCTGGCGGTCGATCGCAACAATCCGCGTGTGGCCGACCTCTACGACTTCCTCCATCCGGCGGTGCTGCAAGCCCTGCAGAAGGTGGTCAACGACGCTCACCTCGAAGGCAAACCGGTGAGTATCTGTGGCGAGATGGCCGGCGACCCTGCTGCTGCCGTGTTGTTGCTGGCCATGGGCTTCGATTCGCTGTCGATGAACGCCACCAACCTGCCCAAGGTGAAGTGGCTGCTGCGCCAGATCACCCAGAGCAAGGCCAAGGAACTGTTGGGCCAGGTGATGACCATGGACAACCCGCACCTGATCTACAGCACCCTGCACCTGGCGCTGCGCAACCTGGGGCTGGGCCGGGTGATCAACCCGGCGTCGAATATTCAGGCCTGATTCGCCTAGCGCGCATGCTGGTGCGCCCCTCATGTAGCCTGGGTTGAGCCCAGCGAAACCCGGGATCGGCTGACGGGTTTCGCGTTGCTCTACCCATCCTACGATGCCGAATAAACGCCGCAACCAGACCTGTAGGCGCCGGCTTGTCGGCGATCACGTCCGATCACACCAGCAGCCATCGCCTTTTCCCTACCGGCGTAACGCGACCTCGCCGAGTACGGCGCCATGAGCGCCGAAACTGCGTTCGGTGATATTCCAGTCGCCACTCTGCTCAAGGTTCAACACCGTGCTGGCGCGGGTGCCATAGGTTGCGCTGGCGATGAACACGCTCGACAACAAGCGCTCCGTCGCCAGCCCTACGCCGGTGTCCGGCAGCAGGTGATCGGCCGGTTGGCGGTTGTCGCTCAGCAGCTCGAGCAAGTCCTCATCCACACCCTCGATGCGCTCGCGCAACGCCTCTCTGGCGTACAGCAGTTTCGGCCAGGGGGTGTCGAGGCTGGCGTTGGACATGCCGTAGATGCCGCTGCGTAGTTGTCGAGGCCGCCCTTCCCGGGAGTTGAAATGCCAGAGCTGCTGGCGGTCGCCCAACAGCAGGTTGAAGCCAGCATAGTCGGCGGCGTCGCGCATGATCCTGTCGAGATAGGCCGGCGCTGACGCCTGGCCCAGCAGATACTCGGTCGTCAGGGCGCCGCGTGAGCGCGGGCCGGCTTTCAGCCTGGGGTCGCGGATATTGGTCAGTGCGGCGAAGCGGCCTTCGGCGGTAACGCCGAGCCAGGTACCCCCGGCTTGCAGATCGCGGCCGCCGAAGACACCAGGGGCATCCGGCCATTCGCCCAGTGCAGCGCTGGGGCGCGCGTAGAACTCGTCGCGGTTGGCCGCCAGGCGCAGCACCGTCGGGCTTTCCGGCTGCCAGGCGAAGACGATCAGGCACATGCGCATTGCTCCTATGGCGGAATCTCCAGGCTAACGAGCGGAGCCTGGGGCGGCAACCATTGCGTCGGCCCGTGTGCCGTTGCGGGGGCATTTCCGCTACCATGCGCCTTTCGTTGTGGGGGTGTCGATGGAGCTGCTGCTCTACCTGGTTCTGGGCTCGGCAGCAGGTGTGCTGGCCGGTCTGTTTGGCGTGGGCGGCGGTCTGATCATCGTGCCGGTGCTGGTGCTGAGTTTTACCGCTCAGGGCATGGCGCCGGAAATCCTTACGCACATGGCCGTGGGCACGTCTCTGGCGACCATCGTCTTTACCTCGATCAACTCGCTGCTCGAACACCATCGTAATGGCGCGGTACGCTGGCCGCTGTTTCGCTGGTTGAGTCTGGGCATTCTGCTCGGTGCGGCGTTGGGGGCGATGACGGCGTCATTGATCCAGGGGCCGTTGCTGCAGAAGATCATCGGCACTTTCGCCATCGTCGTGGCGGTGCAGATGGCGCTGGATCTGAAACCCAAGGCTAGCGGTGGTGTCCCAGGCAAGCCCACATTGACCGTGGCTGGCGGGGTAATCGGCTGGGCCTCGGCGATTTTTGGCATTGGCGGTGGTTCGTTGACCGTGCCCTTCTTGGTCTGGCGCAGCGTGCCGATGCAGCAGGCCGTGGCGACCTCGGCGGCCTGTGGCTTGCCGATTGCCATTGCCGGTACGCTGAGTTTCATGTTTACCGGCTGGGGGCATGCGAGTCTGCCGCCATGGAGCGTCGGTTTCGTCTACCTCCCGGCGGTGCTGGGCATCGCCGTGACCAGCATGTTCTTTGCCCGTTTGGGTGCGCGCCTGGCTCATCGCCTGTCGCCCCTGTTGCTCAAGCGTCTGTTCGCCCTGCTGCTGCTGAGCGTGGGCCTGAGTTTTTTCATTTAAGGAGTCCTGGATGCTGCCTTATCCGCAGATCGACCCGGTGGCCATCGCCCTTGGTCCCCTGAAAATCCACTGGTACGGCCTGATGTACCTGGTCGGTATTGGTGGCGCCTGGTGGCTGGCCTCGCGCCGGCTGGAGCGTTTCGATGCGACCTGGAGCAAGGACAAACTGTCCGATCTGGTGTTCTGGGTAGCCATGGGGGTGATTCTCGGCGGCCGTCTGGGCTACGTGTTCTTCTATGATTTTGCTGCCTATATCGCCGAACCGGCAAAGATCCTGCGGGTATGGGAAGGCGGTATGTCCTTCCACGGCGGCCTGATCGGGGTGATGCTGGCGACCTGGTGGTTCGGCAAGCGCAACGGCAAGCGCTTCTTCGAGCTGATGGACTTCATCGCGCCACTGGTGCCGATTGGCCTGGGCGCCGGGCGCATCGGCAACTTCATCAACGCCGAGCTGTGGGGTAAGGCCACCGACGTGCCCTGGGCGATGGTCTTCCCCACCGACCCCGAGCAACTGGCGCGCCATCCGTCGCAGCTGTACCAGTTCGCCCTGGAAGGCGTGGCGCTGTTCACCATCCTCTGGTTCTATTCGCGTAAACCACGTCCGACCATGGCGGTATCCGGCATGTTCGCCGCCTGCTACGGGGTGTTCCGCTTCATCGTCGAATTCGTTCGTGTGCCGGACGCCCAACTGGGCTACCTGGCCTGGGGCTGGCTGACCATGGGGCAGGTTCTCTGCCTGCCGATGATCCTCGGTGGCATCGGCCTGATCGCCTACGCCTACAAGCGCCAGCCCGTTCAAGGAGCCGCCTGATGAAACAGTATCTCGACCTGATGCGCCACGTGCGCGAGCACGGCACCTTTAAGGAAGACCGTACCGGTACCGGCACTTACAGCGTGTTCGGCTACCAGATGCGCTTCGACCTGGCCGACGGCTTCCCACTCGTCACCACCAAGAAGTGCCACCTGCGTTCGATCATCCACGAGCTGCTGTGGTTTCTGCAGGGTGACACCAACATCAAGTACCTCAAGGACAACGGTGTCAGCATCTGGGATGAATGGGCCGACGAGAACGGTGACCTCGGCCCGGTGTACGGCTACCAGTGGCGCAGTTGGCCCGCGCCCAACGGCGAGTCCATCGACCAGATCGCCAAGCTGATCGAGATGATCAGGAAGAATCCGGATTCGCGCCGCCTGATCGTCTCGGCCTGGAACCCGGCGCTGGTCGAGCAGATGGCCCTGCCGCCGTGCCACGCGCTGTTCCAGTTCTATGTGGCGGACGGCAAGCTCAGTTGCCAGCTCTATCAGCGTTCGGCGGACATCTTCCTTGGCGTGCCCTTCAACATCGCCAGCTACGCGCTGCTGACGCTGATGGTGGCGCAGGTGTGCAACCTGCAGCCGGGCGAGTTCATCTGGACCGGCGGCGACTGTCACCTGTACGCCAACCATATCGAGCAGACCGACCTGCAACTGACCCGCCAGCCACTGCCGCTGCCGACCATGAAGCTCAACCCCGAGGTCAAGGATTTGCTGGCCTTCAAATTCGAGGACTTCGAGCTGCTCGGCTACGAGGCGCATCCGCATATCAAGGCGCCGGTGGCCGTCTGAGATGGAAATGCGTGGGCTCTGTTGGGCTAAAGCCCACCCTACGGTATGAAGTGGATCGCCGCCCGGCCCACCCAACGGTCTGTAAGTTCTACTAGGATGTAGATACTGTTATCTGGCGCAAGCGACATGGAGTTCGGGGTCGAACTTTCGTCCGGACTTCAGCACGCCAAAGGCCACATGCACGAGTTTGCGCATCATGGCACCGATGATGACTTTGGCTGGCTTGCCGTTACCGGCAAGCCGGTCACGATAGCGACGCCCCCAGTCGGTTCTGTACAGAGCCACCATCGCGGGCATGTACAGCGCACTGCGCAGCCGTGAGTGACCGACCTTGGACATCCGCGGCTTGCCCCTGACGCTGCTGCCAGACTCATACGCACGCACGCTCAAGCCGGCAAAGGCAACGAATTGGCGCGCCTTGTCGAAGCGTTCTCCTCCCAGGCCGTAGGCCAATAGAACGGATAAGGTGCGTTCCCCAAGACCAGGGATGGAGATCAGCAGCTCACGCTTGCCTCGTAACGTCGGGTCATCATCAAGCGTCTGGGATATCTGCAGTTCAATACGCTTGATCTCTTCGTCGAGCCATTGCAGGTGCTTGTCCAGACTTTCACGCACCGAGTCACGGGCCGACTCGATCCGGTTCTTTTCCTCGGTGCGCATGGTCACTAGGCCTTGAAGGCGCAGTACCAGCGCTTTTAACCGCTGCTCCGAAAGTGATGGAGCAACCCAAAGGGCAGGTTGTCGTTGCCGACAATAATCAGCCAACGCCTTTGCATCGATTGCATCAGTCTTGCTACGCAGACCCAGCGATTGAGCATGGGCTTTGGCCAGGGCTGGATTGATGACACTGACGCGATGCCCCGCATTGGCCAGATGTACAGCCACTGCCTCCCAGTAGATGCCCGTAGCCTCCATACAGATGTGCACTGTTGCTTGGGCGTGCTGATCGATCCAAGCGCACAACCCGACAAACCCTTCGGGGTTATTGGCGAAGACCTTGTTCTTGAATTTTGCACCCAGCATCAGGGCGCAATCGATTTTCTTCTTGGATATGTCGATTCCCAGAGGGATGAAGTCAAAAGAGCTCATGGCTTGCGCGATCCACCTTGTGAATGCTGACTCACGGCTTGGCCGGGTCGAAGATACTGTCCGATCTCTGGCAAGTTAAAGCAGGCAAACCGGTGCGAAATCTACATCACGGCCTTGTCGCCAAGGGTGGATACGGCATCCGGGTGCCTTGTGCTCAAGAGCGACTTGAGCAAAAACAAAATACAAGGGTGGGCTTCAGCCCACCGCAAACACCGCTCCGCATCATTCCCAATGGACAAAGGATTGCCCATGCCCAACTACCGCCGCGAACGGATTGCCGGTGCAACCTACTTCTTCACGGTCACTCTCGCTGATCGTCGTTCCCGCATACTGGTGAAGGAAATCGCGCTACTGCGCCAGGTCTACGTCGAGGCCAACAAGCGCATGCCGTTCAAGACCATCGCCATCTGCGTCTTGCCCGATCATCTGCATGCCGTATGGGAGCTGCCTGAGGATGATCACGACTATTCCCTACGTTGGGCATTGATCAAAAGCCAGTTCTCGCGTGCGCTACCTGCCATGGCTACCGTCACCGCCAGCAAATCCAGAAGACGTGAGAAAGGCATCTGGCAGAGACGCTTCTGGGAGCACCGCATCCGTGATGAGGATGATCTCGCGAGGCATGTCGATTACATCCATTTCAACCCGGTAAAGCACGGCCTAGTGACTCAGGTTGGCGACTGGCCTTATTCGAGCTTCCATCGTTATGTCGCGCGCGGGCTCCTGTCGGCAGATTGGGGTGGGCGGGGCGGTGACGATGGGGAGTTTGGGGAGTAGCGGGGAGGTGTGGGCGGTGAGGTGGTGGGCTAAAGCCCACCCTACGAGGTTTCGGTACTGGCTGTAGGGTGGGCTTCAGCCCACCGCTTGCATGGCGATTTCACTGCACAAACGCTCTACCTGTTCAGCGCGCTCGGCCTCTTCCAGGCGCGCGCCGGGGTTGAGTGATGACCATTCGGGATGCGCCCGTGCCACGTTAAGTGGCGCCGGTAGCTTGCCCTGGCGCCACAGGGTTTCCTGAGGTGCGTTGAGGGTGATGGCGTCCATCGCGGCGTGTCCACGTACGTTCAGTGCAGCCAGCAGTTGCTGCTGACGCAGGGCGAGCAGGCGCAGTACAGCATCGTCGACGGTCAGCTCGCGCTGGCCCTTGAGTTTTCCCTTCAGTCGTTCCCCGTAGTTGCGCAGGGTCTGTGCACTGCCGCCGATCACCGCACCCAGCGCTGCGGCAGCGCCCAGGGTGATGCCGCCGACCAGCAGGTCGACGCCGACGCCCGTGGCGGCGCCGGCCGCCATGCCGCCACCGACCTTGATGCCGAGCTGCTTCAGCGTTTCCGGGTTGAACAGGTCGTCGCCCCAGCGGCCGTCGAGCAAGGGTAGATCGGCCGCCTTGGCATCGCTGCTGCGGAAGGCATACAGGCGCAATAGGGCCTCGACGCAGCGCTGCTCGCGTTGGCGAATCGCATCGCGCAGCTCAGAAATGGCGCCCTGTTCCAGCACCGGCTGGGCGGCGACGCTGCGGCGGCAGGCAGCGCAGTCGATCAGCAGTTCGGCGATCAGCCGGTTGCCTGCCTGACGACGGGCCTGGCGCTGCGCTTCGTGATCCTCGATCAGGCGCTGCAACTGTGGGCGCGAACGCTCCAGCAGCAGGGCGAGGCTTTCGTATAGGCGCCGCTCGCCATCTTCGGGGGGCGCCACGCTGTCGAACGCAACCAGGGCATGCAGGCCGAGGCGCGCCAGTGCCTCGCGCCACTCGCCTTCACGATGGCCGGCAGTGGCGACGAAGTTGAGCACCGGCAGCAACGGTCGGCCACACATGTTGAGTACGGCCAGTTCGTCGCGGTACTTGGCCAGTACCGGCTCGCGCACATCGATCACGTACAGGCCGGCGTCGGAGGCCAGCAGCTGGCGCAGCACCTTGGCCTCCTGTTCGTAGCGCTGGCGCGCCTCGCTGCCTTCGAGAAAACGGCTCAGACGGGCCGGTCCGTCCAGGCGCTCGCCAGGGCGGTCGAGGCGCTCCAGGTAATCGAGCAGGGCGATGGCGTCTTCCAGGCCTGGCGTGTCGTACAGCTCCAGCAGCGCCTGACCATCCACCGACAGGCGCGCACCCTCGACATGGCGGGTGGTGCTGGCGCGCGGTGAGACCTCACCGAACTCCACGTCACGGGTCAGGGTGCGCAGCAGTGAGGTCTTGCCGACATTGGTGTGGCCGACCAGGGCCAGTTTCAGCGGTGCGTTCATGGGGCAAACCCCGACATGGTGTTCCCGGATTGCATCCGGGCTACGGGCTGCAGCGCTCCTCTCCCGCTTGCGGGAGAGGGGGCGGGGGAGAGGGTAATGGAGGCGTCAGTCATGCCCTGTCTCCAGCCAGTTCAGCGGCGCGGTATCACCATGGGTCAGCCCCAGGTTGGCGATTGCCTGGTGCCAGTCAGCCAGGCGGGCGCTGTCCAGGCTTTCACCGGGCGCGGGCGGTAGCAGCCAGATGCGCGTGGCGGAGGCGCAGCGCGCCAGTTCACCGAGCAGCGCCAAGGTGCCGCGATCCGGTGAGCGGCGCGGGTCGCAGGCGATGGCCAGGCGTTCGGGCGGAAAGCGGGTCAGTTGTTCGAGCAACTGCCGGCGTTGTTCACGGCTGTCGATCACCCCGGCATCGGCCACGTTCTTGGGTAACGGAGTCGGCGGCCAGGGGCGATGTTCGTCCAGTTCGATGCCGAGCAGCAGGGCGCCGCTGCCGGCTTGGGTCGTGGTGCCGCCTTGCGGCTGATGCAGTGCGGCGGGCGCCAGGTCGCAGATGCCGAGGCGTTCGCTGTCCGGCTGCAGGCGCTGACGCAGCAGGCTGTAGCCGGGCAGGTCGAGATCCAGCTTCAGTCTGTTTTTGCCCGACTGCCAGCGCCACAGGCACAGCAGCGCCAGCAGCAGGCGCGGCAGCAAGCCGTAGACCAGCACCACGCCGACCAGCCAGCCGGCCCAGCTTTGCCGGGCCGCTTCACTGGCGATGGCGGCATCGCCGCTGGCGCGGATCACGTCGATATCCGGCAGGCTGAAGCCGAGCAGGGCGGGCAGGGCGCCAATGGCTTGAGTCAGGGCGATGAAGGTGTCGCCGCCGAGGATGGTGGTTTCCCAGACGAAGCCGTAGCGGCGCGTGGCGAGCAGCAATAGCAGGGTGGCCAGCGCCGCGAGCATGGCCAGCGCCCACAGAGCGTTGACCATCAGGCCCAGGCCCCAGCGTGTCAGACGCTGGCGTTGCAGCATCAGCAGCAGAGCCGGGGCCAGTTGCGCAGCGCTGGCATCACGCGCCAGTTTTTCGCTGAGCCACAGCCACAGTCGACCCAGTGCGCCGGGGTTGTCACGGGTCAGCAGCAGGCCCAGCAGCCAGCCGAGCAGCATCAGCAGATTGAGCCCGAGCAGGCTACCCAGTGCCCAGAACACGTTGATCGGGCGGCTGCCGTCACCGAGTGCGGCCAGGGCCAGGCCGAAGCCGCTGAGCAGGGCCAGCAGGGCGAGCAGCACACCGGCCAGGCGTGCGCCCTGCAGCCAGTGCAGCAGGGCTTGCCACTGGCCATCACGACGGGCCAGCAGCAGGGCGCGCTGCTGGATGCGCTCGGCCAGATCAGCCGCATCGGCGCGGGCCAGGCGATTGGCCTCGGCGTCTTCCAGTGGGCCGGCGTGTTCCTCACGCAGGCGCATGGTTTCGCTGAGCCAGAGGCGTTGGAACAGTGTGGGGGAGGAGGCGTCTGTCACGCGGCGTCTCGTTGTTCGGATCAGGGGTCGAGGATAACCCCTGATCCGCCTCGGTGCGAATCAGCGCTGCTGGCGCAGGCGCACGGCGATATCCGGCTGGTCGATGAACAGGCCGTCGATGCCGGTGGCAAGGAAGGTGCGCAGTTCGGCGTCGATATCGCCGTGCGCCGCCGGTTCGCTGCCGTTACGCAGACGGGTGGGCAGGAAGGCGTTTTCAGCGCGGAAGGTGTAGGGATGCACCTTGAGCCCGGCCGCATGGGCGTCACGTACCAGGCTGGTCGGCTCTGTGAGGTTACCGGCGGCATCACGCGGGATGATCATGCCTTTCTCCGGGCCGATGCCGCTGGCGTAACGCGCGATGTTTTTCAGACCTTCTGGCGTGATCATCTGTTGATAGCCAAGACCGCTGCCAAGCACCTGCTGGTCGTAGGGCTGACCTTCTACCCAGAGCAGTTGTACCAGGCGAATCGCGGTCAGTTTGCTCAGCTTCTGGAGGTTGTCCACTTCGAAGGACTGGATGTACACCGGCCCCTCGGCACTGTCATAACCGTTGCGTTTCAGGGTGGCCAGCAGCGGCTCTTCCATGGCCAGATTCAGGCGCTGGAAGTGGGTGGGGTGCTTGGTTTCCGGGTACAGGCCAATCACCCGTTGCTGGCTGGCCTCCAGCCTTTTCGCCAGGTCGATGATCTCCTGCAGGGTGGGTATCTCGAACTGACCATCGAAGCGCGTGTTGCCCGGACGGTGCTGGGGGATGCGCTCGATGGCACGCAAGGTTTTCAGCTCGGCCAGGGTGAAGTCCTCGCTGAACCAGCCTTCCAGGCTGACGCCATCGACCGTCTGGGTACGCTTGCGTTCGGCGAACTCGGGGCGCTGCGCCACGTCGGTGGTCAGCCCCAGTTCGTTGTCATGGCGGGCGACCAGTTGGCCGTCGCGGGTCATTACCAGGTCCGGCTCGATGTAGTCGGCGCCCTGCAGCACCGCCAGCGCATAGGCAGCCAGGGTGTGTTCGGGCGCATAACCGCTGGCACCGCGATGGGCGATGATCAATGGCGCGCTGGCACTGTTGGGGTGTGTCTGCTGGGCGCTCGGTTGCTGCCTGGCCCAGTCGATGGCGGCCTGGACGTTGTCGGCGGGTGTCGGGCCGGCGAAAGCCAGAACCGGCAGCAGTACGCCGCCCAGTAACCAGGCAGAGAGTGATTTCGACATGATGCTGGCTCCTTGCTCGTAAGTTCAGCCGCTAGCCTGCAACGGCAAATGTGACGATACGATGACCGCGCGGCTGCAGCCACGGGTGTGCTGCAGGGCTGCTGGGTGCTCTGCTATGCTCGCCGCCATGAAAACGACTCTACCCCTTTCCCTGATTGCCGCGCTCGCGCACAACCGCGTGATTGGCCGCGACAACCAATTGCTCTGGCATCTGCCGGCGGATCTCAAACACTTCAAGGCGCTGACCCTGGGCAAGCCGATCATCATGGGGCGCAAGACCTGGGACTCGCTCGGTCGGCCGTTGCCGGGGCGGCTCAATATCGTGGTCAGCCGCCAGCCAGGTCTGACCCTGGAAGGTGCCGAAGTGTTCGCGACATTGGAAGACGCCATCGCGCGTGCCGATGTCTGGGCGCGTGAAGAGGGTGCCGAGGAATTGATGCTGATCGGCGGTGCGCAGCTGTATGAACTTGGCCTGGCAAGGGCTGATCGCCTGTACCTGACGCGCGTAGGTCTGGAACCCGAGGGTGATGCCTGGTTCCCCGAGGTCGACGAGGCTGCATGGTGCATGACCTCCAGCGTCGAGCACCCGGCTTCGGCCGAGACACCGTTTTACGCCTTCGAAGTGTGGGAGCGCCGCGGCGCATAATCCTGCCGTGCTTTCCGGCCGTCTCTGCCGCCAGACTCCCCTGCGCGCCGTGATGGCCACTGCCTTGCCTCTGCCGTCATTTTCTTTCGTGCATCCTGATGCAGGTTTTTACATGTCTGAGCAATCGCCCCTCGACGAGCGTCCGAGCGCCGTCGCTGCACTCTTTGTGCGCCATCCACTCTGGGAAGATGCACTGGCCCTGCTGTTCGGCACCGCTCTGGTGGCGCTGGGCATCGCCTTCTACACCCATGCCGGGTTGCTGACGGGCGGCACCGTCGGCCTCGCTTTTCTCGCCAACTACCAGGCTGGTTGGTCGTTCGGTCTGGTGTTCTGCCTGGTCAACCTGCCGTTCTATTTGCTGGGTATCTGGCGCATGGGCTGGGGTTTCACCTTGCGCACAGGCTGCGCGGTATTGCTGGTTTCGTTACTGGCTGAATTGACCCCGCAGTGGGTCGCCTTCGCCCACCTCAGTGCTCTCTATGCTGCGCTGTTTGGCGGGGCTGCGATGGGGCTGGGGTTGCTCATGCTGTTCCGCCACCGCGCCAGCCTGGGCGGGGTGAACATTCTCGCGCTGTATATGCAGGAGCGCTTCGCTCTGCGCGCGGGCGCGGTGCAGATGGCCATCGACGCGAGCATCGTGCTGGCGGCGATCTTTGTCGTGTCGCCAGACAAGGTGCTGCTCTCGGTGCTGGGTGCGGTGATGCTCAATCTGGTGCTGGCGATCAATCACCGGACGGATCGTTACGTGGGTGTCAGTTGAACCCGGTAAAGAGCCAGGGGCAGCTTCGCAGGATGCAGCCCCTGTCGGATTGCGCAGGCGCGCGTCAGATCACTTCAGTGAACTGGATGATCTCCACCCAATAACCGTCCGGATCCTTGATGAAGGCGATGTCGCGCATGCGCCCGTCGGTGAGGCGCTTCTGGAAGTCCACGCCGAGGTCTTCGAAACGCTGGCAGGCCGCCTTGATATCCGGCACCGATACGCACAGGTGGCCGAAGCCGCGCGGGTCGCTGTTGCCGCTGTGGTAGGAAAATTCCGGGTCTTTCTCGGTGCCGTAGTTGTAGGTCAGCTCCAGCACGCCGGGGATGGACTTGCGCCACTGATGGCGAGCCGCCGGATCGGTCGGAATCTGCGACTTGTCATTGATCAGCGCGAGGAAGTACAGGCTGAACTCGGCGTCGGGAAAGTCTTTCTTCTCCAGCAGGGTGAAGCCCAGTACGCGGGTGTAGAAATCCAGCGACTTCTGCAGATCCTTCACACGGATCATGGTGTGGTTGTAGACGAAGTCGGCGGTGGCTGCGTCGGGTTTGGCGGTCACGCCGGGGATGGCGTTGAGCTCGTCGAGGGTCATAGAGTTCTCCATCAGGCGGGAAAAGGGGAGGGCACGGAAAGGCCGTGTCTACCTATATGGCTTCGTCCATGGCGTTTTTCAAGGTCGAATGTCACAGCAGGGTGGATGGGACTCTTTCATCTGCCTTGCTTGCGTGGTGTCTTGAATGGTGGGCTGAAGCCCTCTCTACTCGATCGGGCATGGCTGTAGGGCTGCGATCCGCTTCAGCCCACCAATTCCAGCACCCGCATTATACCTGTAGCGTGATCAGCTCGGCCCGTACCCGGCCATCCTCGATATGCACAATGCCCACGCTGATGGGCAGCTTGAAACGTCGCGGCCCGGCGCTGCCAGGGTTGAGGTAGAGCACGCCGTTACGTTCCTCGTGCAGCGGCTTGTGTGAGTGGCCGGCGATCACCACGTCGATGTCTTGCTCAGCCGGGTCGATATCCAACTGCTTGAGATCGTGCAGCACATGCAGAGTGTAGCCGCCAAACGTCAGCGTCAGCCGCTCGGGGATGGCATCGGCCCATGGTTCCTGATCGTTGTTGCCGCGTACTACCGATAGCGGCGCGATGCGCTGCAGCTCGGCCAGGATATGCGGCCCGCCGATATCGCCGGCGTGGATCAGATAATCGACACCCTGCAATGCCGCCAGCGCCTCGGGGCGCAGCAGGTTGTGGGTGTCGGCGATCAGGCCGATACGGCTCACGCTTCGCCCTTGAGCAGTTGCAGCAGGGCGTCTGCGTCAAGCTTGCCGCTGACTTCGCCGCCGTCGAGCAGGCTGTCGGCCAGGTCGCGTTTGCGCCCGTGCAACGCGACGATCTGTTGCTCGATGGTGTTCTCCGTCACCAGGCGGTAAATCGTCACTGGGCGCTGCTGGCCCATGCGGTGGGCGCGGTCGCTGGCCTGGTCTTCCACGGCTGGGTTCCACCAGGGGTCCAAGTGGATGACGTAGTCGGCAGCGGTCAGGTTGAGGCCGCTGCCGCCAGCCTTGAGGCTGATCAGGAAGATTTCGCCGCTGCCGCTCTGGAAGGCGTCCACGGCAGCCTGACGGGCCTTGGCCGGTGTCGAGCCGTCGAGGTACTGATAGGCGATGCCGCGCTCATCGAGCCAGCGACGGACGATGCTCAGGTGGTCGACGAATTGGCTGAACACCAGCGCCTTGTGACGGTTTTCCAGCAGTTCGCTGACGATGGCCTGGAATGCCGCGAGTTTGCTGCTGGCCAGGGGCGAGCCGGGAATGACCAGCGACGGATGGCAGCAGAAGCGTCGCAGTCGGGTAATTTCCGCCAGCACCTGCAACGGTTGGTTGTCCTTGTCGCTGGAGGCATTGAGTTTTTCCACTGCCTGTTGGCGCAGGGCTTCGTATTGCAGGGCCTCGCCGTCGGATAGCGGTACGCTGTAGGTGATTTCGGTGCGCGCTGGCAATTCGTCGAGCACCTGGCTTTTCAGGCGGCGCAGGATGAACGGCTGGATCAGTTGCTTGAGGGCGCGGCGGGCGCCTGCATCACCATTTTCGATGGGGTTGGCGAAGCGTTGGGCGAAGCTTTCCTGGCTGCCGAGCAGAGCGGGGTTGATGAAGCGCATGAGGTTCCACAGCTCGCCGAGGTGGTTTTCCAGCGGCGTGCCGGTGGCCACCATACGGAAGTCGGCCTGCAGTGCCATGGCAGCTTGGGAGCGCTTGGTCTGGGCGTTCTTGATCGCTTGTGCTTCGTCCAGTACCGCGCTGGCCCAGGACACGGCGGTGAAGGCCTCGGCATCCTGTTGCAGCAGGCCGTAGCTGGTGATCAGCAGGTCGCGTGGGCCGAGGCCTTCGAGGCTGCGTTGCTGGTTGTAGTTGCGCACCTGCAGGGTCGGGGCGAAACGCTGCGCTTCGTTGAGCCAGTTGAGGGCGACCGAAGTGGGCGCCACCACCAGTTGTGGGCCTTGCGTGGCTCGCAGCAGGAGCAGGGCGAGAGTCTGCACGGTTTTGCCCAGGCCCATGTCATCGGCCAGGCAGGCGCCGACACCCCAGTGCGCCAGGCGCGCCAGCCAGTTGAAGCCTTCCACCTGGTAGTCACGCAATTCGGCCTGCAGGGTGCTGGGCACGCTGGGCTGGTAATCACGCAGTGATTGCAGGCGTTGCAGGTGTGCCTGCCAGTCCTGGCCGGCCTTGAATTCGCCGGCCTCTTCGGCCAGTTCGGCGAGCAGTGGAGTGGTCAGCGGGCTGAGGTGCAGGCCGTCGTCGTTGACCCGTTCGGCCAGGTGGGCCAGTTCGTCCAGGCGTTTGCGCAGGCTGTTGCCGAGGGCCAGCCAGTCGTTGTCGCCAAGCTTGATGAAGCGCCCAGGGCTGGCCTTGAGCAGCTCCAGCAACTGGCGCAGTTGCAGCACCTTGCCATCGTCGAGGGTCAAACCGCCCTGCAACTGGAACCAGTCGCCTGTCAGTTTGAGGCCGAGCTTGAGCTGCTGGATTTCACGGCGACCCTTGATGCGCATGCGCTCGCCTTCCGGCCAGACGCATTCGAGCTGGTCGCTGTCTATGGTTTGCAGTTCGCTGAGTAGTTGCAGGGCATCTTGCGGTTGCTGCAGTTGCCATTCCTGGCCGTCATACTCGGCGCCTGCCAGGCTCGGGCAGGCGTCGAGCACGCGTTGCAGGGCTTGTCGTTCCTGTTTCAACACTCGCACCACCTGTACGGTTCGGCCCTCATGCTCGCCGAGCAGGCGCTCGCTGCCTTGGCCAGGGCGGAACCAGCTACCCGAGGTGAGCGGGCGCACCAGCAGTTGCAGGCGTAAACCTTCGGCCAGGGGCAACAGGTGGGCGTACAGACGCGTGTCGGCGGGGCGTTCCTCGACGTTTGCGGCCAGCTCGGGGATGTCCGAATGGATGGGCAGCAGTGGGGCAATGCTGCCGATGGCGTCTACCAGTTGCGCCTTGGCTGACAAGGGAACCGTCAGGCCGCCGCCCAGGATCTCGGCGATCTGCCGCAGCTCCTTGCTGACGGGATAGATTTTCAGCCGTGTGGGGGTTTCCTTTTCCAGCAGCAACTCGCCCTGGCCAATCCCTTTAGGTTGCAGGTGCAGGGTGATCTGACCGTTCTTTTCCTTGAGGTGCAGGCCAGCTTCACCCAGGCAGACATCTACGCGCACATCCGGTGCATCCTGCCAGTACAAGGCCGAATGGCCTGCCAAACACTGCAACGCGGCTGGCGCCGGTAGGTAGTATTCGCGGCTGCCGTAGTAGTTGCTGGTGGACTGGATCAGACGACAAGCCTGGCGATCCTGGTCGCAGAGAAAGTCTAGGCTGGCGGCCTCTTCGAGCAGGCGCTTGAGTGCCACGGGGCGACCCTTGCTCCACTGGCCCTTGGCGCCGAGTTTTTGCTCGCGCGGTTCGAGTTGTAGGCCTGTGTAGCGATCCATGTGGATCAGCCAGGCCAGGCGTGAGTTGCTTTCGGCACTCTTGCCAGTGGCGGCTGGGGCTCGGATCTGGCTCAGGGCGTTGAGCGCCAGTTGCCAGCTCTCTTTGCGTTGGTAGAGGTCGACCAGCGGCGCTAGGCCATTGGCCAGGGGCGCCGTGCTATTGCCGAACTGGCGGCTGATCAGCGCTTTGTATTGTTCGGCCAGCCATGGATAACCATTGCTGCGCAGTTGTTGGGCATATCGCTGCAAGGCTTCGTGCCAGGCCTTCTGCTTGGCCAGCGGCTCGTCCAGCCAGTACAGCGCCAGGGCCAGCAGCAGGCCATCTAAGCCAGGCACCAAGGGGGGAAGGGTGTACAAGTGTTCCGGGCGGCTGCCTTGCAGCAGGTCTAGAACATCCAGCAACTGGTTGTAGGCCGCTGCGTAGCCGTTCTTGCTGCCCAGTTGCAAGGCTTGCTTGAGTGAGGGGTATTGCTTGGGATCGTTCTCCTGAATCAGTGCCAGGCAGTACAAGGCATTGAGTATTGGCGGCAGGTCGATCTTGCGCTTCTTGGTTTGCTTGCGCACCTCGGCCATCCAGGCGCGTAGGACGGCGAGCATGTCGCCCAGCGCGCCTTTGGCGAACAGGGTGACGACGTTTTGCATGAGGTCTTTCGAGTCGCCGAACAGCCCGTCCAGCGTCGCTTGGTCGCAGCGCCACAGGGCGTGCAGCAGCACCTGCAAGCTGAGGCTTGGATTGCCGTGCTGCTGCAGGCTCCGCAAGGCCAGTTGGTAGCTCTGCTCGGCGGGCGCGCAGAGCAAGGAGGACAAGTGCAGATGGTCATCCAGCAGCGCCTGACGTACAGGCAGCGATAGGCGCTCGAACAACGTCTTGCCGGCTGCGTCACCCAGCAGTTGCTGGAACGGGTGCAGTTTCAGCGCCTGTTGAGTCGGCAAGAAATCGTCGAGCCGCTCCAGTGACTGCTGCAGATATTCTCCATCGTCGGCGATGATCGACAGCCACACATCCTGCATGAGCCGATTGCTACTGGGGGCTACCCAAGGGTCGATGGCGCTCAGTTGATCCGTGTGGCTCTTGAGCAGGGCGAAGCGATCCGGCGACTCGAACATCCGCAGCAGCATCGGGTTACGCATGCGCGGTTGCAGGCACAGCAACGTCTGCTTGTTGTGCTCCTCACGGGTCAGCCAGCCCGCGCTCACCAACTCATTGATTAGCGCCTCAATGCTGGTGTTATCGATCAGGCGCGAGCTGGTCGCATGGGCACCCATGGCTCGCAAGTGCTTGACCAGTGAGGTTTTGTTCTGCCCTGGAAAGCAGGGCGTCAGGACGAACAAAATGAGCTGGTAATTGAAGCTCAAGGCATCGAAAGCAACGGGCGATTTCTTCATGCTTATGGCGCACAGGTGGAGAAGTTGGAGGTCGATGGTAATCGTGACCCGCCTAAACGACCAAGCCCGGCGCAGGGCCGGGCTTGGTTGATGTCTTGCTCGGGCTCAGCCTTCCAGCATCGCCTTGTTGCGCACCGCGCCCTTGTCGGCGCTGGTGGCCAGCAGGGCGTAGGCTTTCAGGGCGGTGGTCACCTTGCGCGCGCGCGGCTGCGCCGGCTTCCAGCCTTTCTTGTCCTGCTCGGCGCGGCGGGCGGCCAGTTCTTCATCGCTGACCAGCAGGTTGATGCTGCGGTTGGGAATGTCGATGAGGATCTTGTCGCCGTCGTTGACCAGGCCGATGGCGCCGCCTGCTGCCGCTTCCGGCGAGGCGTGGCCTATGGACAGGCCGCTGGTGCCGCCGGAGAAGCGGCCGTCGGTGAGCAGGGCGCAGGCCTTGCCCAGACCCTTGGACTTCAGGTAGCTGGTCGGATAGAGCATTTCCTGCATGCCCGGGCCACCTTTCGGACCTTCGTAACGGATGATGACGATGTCACCTTCCTTCACTTCGTCATTGAGGATGCCCTTGACCGCGCTGTCCTGGCTCTCGAAGACCTTGGCGCTGCCCTCGAAGACATGGATCGATTCGTCCACGCCCGCGGTCTTCACCACGCAGCCATCGAGGGCGATGTTGCCGTACAGCACCGCAAGTCCGCCTTCCTGGGAGTACGCGTGCTCGACGCTGCGAATGCAGCCTTCGGCACGGTCGTCGTCGAGGGTTTCCCAGCGGGTGCTCTGGCTGAATGCGGTCTGGGTCGGGATACCGGCCGGGCCGGCCTTGAAGAAGTGGTGCACGGCTTCGTCGCGGGTCTGGGTGATGTCCCACTGGGCGATGGCGTCGGCCATGCTCGGGCTGTGCACGGTGGGCACATCGGTGTGCAGCAGGCCACCACGGGCCAGCTCGCCGAGGATGGAGAAAATGCCGCCAGCGCGGTGCACGTCTTCCATGTGGTATTTCTGGATGTTCGGCGCCACCTTGCACAGCTGCGGCACCTTGCGCGAAAGGCGGTCGATGTCGCGCAGGTCGAAGTCGATCTCGGCTTCCTGCGCGGCGGCCAGCAGGTGCAGGATGGTGTTGGTCGAACCGCCCATGGCGATGTCGAGCATCATGGCGTTCTCGAACGCCTTGAAGTTGGCGATGTTGCGCGGCAGCACCGACTCGTCGCCTTCGCCGTAGTAGCGCTGGCACAGCTCGACGGCCAGGCGGCCGGCGCGCAGGAACAGCTGCTCGCGGTCACTGTGGGTGGCCAGGGTCGAACCGTTGCCCGGCAGGGACAGGCCCAGTGCTTCGGTTAGGCAGTTCATCGAGTTGGCGGTGAACATGCCGGAGCAGCTGCCGCAGGTCGGGCAGGCACTGCGCTCGTACTCGGCGACTTTCTCGTCGGAGGCGGTCGAGTCGGCGGCGATGACCATGGCATCGACCAGATCTAGGCCATGGCTGGCCAGCTTGGTCTTGCCGGCTTCCATCGGGCCGCCGGAGACGAATACCACCGGGATGTTCAGGCGCAGGGCAGCCATCAGCATGCCGGGGGTGATCTTGTCGCAGTTGCTGATGCAGACGATGGCGTCGGCGCAGTGGGCGTTGACCATGTACTCCACGGAGTCGGCGATGATCTCGCGGCTCGGCAGCGAATAGAGCATGCCGTCGTGGCCCATGGCGATGCCGTCGTCCACAGCGATGGTGTTGAATTCCTTGGCCACGCCGCCGTGCTTCTCGATCTCGCGGGCGACCAGTTGGCCGAGATCCTTCAGGTGCACGTGGCCGGGCACGAACTGGGTGAAGGAGTTGGCGATGGCGATGATCGGCTTCTTGAAGTCTTCGTCCTTCATCCCGGTGGCGCGCCACAGGGCGCGGGCGCCGGCCATGTTGCGACCGTGGGTGGAGGTTTTCGAGCGGTAATCGGGCATGACGGATTCCTGCGGCTAATGCGGTTGTATAGGCGGTGAGCGTCGGTGGGCGGCAGGTCGCCGCGTAGTGTGGGCTGCATGACGAAACGGGATCGCCGTTCGTGCGGCCAGGGCTCACAGGCCCGCCGGAGGATGCCGGGCGGGGAATGGGGCGATTCTACGCCCGCCAGGGCTGGCGGGGGAAGGTTGCCGGTCGTGCGCAGGCCCGTGACGGCTCAATGCGGTATTTCGATCCCGCGCATCCGCTCGGCACGTCTGCGTAGCATTTCCAGGGTGACCAGCAGGGCGATGGAGACCAGGATCAGCAGGGTGGCGATGGCCAGGATGCTCGGGTTGATCTGCTCGCGCAGGCCCGAGAACATCTGCCGGGGAATGGTGCGTTGCTGTGGGCCGGCCATGAACAGGATCACCACCACTTCATCGAACGAGGTGATGAAGGCGAACAGCGCGCCGCTGATCACCCCGGGGCGGATCAGCGGCATGATTACGTCGAAGAATACGCGGATCGGCGTGGCGCCCAGATTCAGTGCGGCGCGTGCCAGGCTGTAATCGAAGCCGGTGAGCGTGGCGGTGACGGTGATGATGACGAAGGGCGTGCCCAGCGCTGCGTGGGCCAGGATCACGCCAAGGTAACCGCCGGCTAGGCCGAGGTTGGAGTAGAAAAAGAACATGCCGGCGGCGGTGATAATCAGCGGCACGATCATCGGCGACAGCAGCAGGGCGGTGATGAAGCGGCGAAACGGCATCTCGTCGCGTGCCAGACCGACGGCGGCGCAGGTACCCAGAATCGTGGCGAGGATGGTCGAGAGGATGCCGATGAAGAAGCTGTTCTTGATCGCCAGGATCCACTTCGGATCGTTGAGGATCTCCTCGTACCAGCGCAGCGAGTAGGCCTCGGGGTCAAGGGTGAGCATGCCTTCGGTGAAGCTGAAGAAGGGCTCGGCGTTGAACGACAGCGGTACGATCACCAGGATCGGCAGGATCAGAAACAGCAGCACCAGCCAGGAGCTGACCTTGAGCAGCCAGTTGCCGAGGTGGTGCCAGAAGCCGTAATAGGCGGGGATTTTCATAGCGCTGAGCCCGGGTTGTAGGGACGGCGAGTGCCGCCCGTAGCCTGGATGAAATCCGGGGAGGGATGGGGGCTGGTTTTCCCGGATTGCATCCGGGCTACGCCGTTATGAGGAAATGACGGTACGGACATGTTCATCCCAACTTGATATTGCTGGCGCCGACGAAGCGGTCGTACACCCAGTACAGCAACAGGATCAGCCCGAGCAGCAGCGAGCCCAGCGCGGCGGCCAGCTCCCAGTTGTTCGAGCGCTGCATGTGGAAGGCGATGATGTTGCTGATCATCTGCCCGTCGGTGCCACCGACCAGTGCCGGGGTGATGTAGTAGCCCACCGAGATGATGAATACCAGCAGTGCCCCGGCACTGAGTCCGGGCAAGGTCATCGGGAAGTAGATGCGGACGAAGGCCGGTACCGGCTTGTCGCCCAGGCTCAGCGCGGCGCGCATGTAGCTGGGGTCGATGCCGCGCATCACGCTGTACAGCGGCAGAATCATGAACGGCAGCAGGATGTGGGTCATCGCCACCACGGTGGCGAACGAGGTATAGAGCATCTCGAAGGGCTGACTGATCAGGCCGATGCCCATGAGCGTGGAGTTGATCACGCCGTTGGTCTGCAGCAGGGCGATCCATGAAGTGGTGCGCACCAGCAGCGAGGTCCAGAACGGCAGCAGCACCAGTACCAGCAGCAGGTTGGCGCGATTCGACGGCAGGCTCGCCAGGTAGTAGGCCAGCGGGTAGCCGAGCAGGGCGCAGAGCAGGGTGATGACCAGCGCCATGTTCAGCGTCTTGGAATACAGCTGCAGGTAGATCTGGGTGTCCTGGCGCGCCTGGATGCCCTCGTCGGGGTGCATCTCCAGATCCAGTGCAGTCAGGTAGTAATCGTAGGTGTAAACCTTGCCGGCGCGCTCGATGGCGTACCACAGCTCGGGCTTGCTCCAGTTGCGGTGGGCCTCGAGCAGCGTCTGCACGCCTTGGCTTTGCAGCGCCTGGGCGTCCAGTCGGCCTACGCGCCGGGCAGTGGCTTTGACCACGCTGGACATGCCGGTATAGGCGCGGTTGAGTTCTTCGGAGAGCTTGCCGGACAGGCGTTGCTGGTTAAGGCCATGCAGTTCGCTGGCGAAGACCTGCAGGGTTTTTTCGTCCGGCAGTTGCTTGTGATCATCCCAGCGTTCGAGCTCGGCCAGGGTCAGGGGGATCAGCTCGGCCACGGTCGGGTGATGCACGCTGCGCCACAGCATGGTGCCGATCGGGGCGACGAAGGTGACGAGGATGAACAGCAGCAGCGGCACCACGAACAGGAAGGCGGTCAGGCGCTTCTTGCGGCGGGCGCTGGCAGCTTGGCCAGCTTCGTGGGTGGTCAGGGATGACAAGGCGTTACTCCGTAAACTCTGGTGAGGCCGATACCCTCACCCCAACCCCTCTCCCATGGGGAGAGGGGCTCCTGCGGGTGTTACTTCAACAGCCACTCGTTGAATTTCTCGCCCAGCGACTCGCCGTAGTCAGCCCAGAACTCCGAGCCGGCCTGGATACCTTTGTCCAGGTGCGCGGTTGGCAGATGCGGTGCGGTGCTCTGGTCGGCCAGCGGCATGGACGACTTGCGGGTCGGGCCGTAGGCCACGTCCGGCATGCCGGCCAGCGGCTTGGAGCCGGTGGCGTACTTGATGAACTCCATGGCCAGGTCCTTCTTCTTCGAGCCTTTGACGATGGCCCAGGCGTCGAGGTCGTAGACGTGGCCGTCCCAGACGATTTCGAAGGGTTTCTTCTCCTGCACGATGGAGTCGTAGAAGCGGCCGTTGGCCGACTGCACCAGCACCGCACCGCCGTCATTGAGCAGTTGTGGCGCCTGCGACCAGGAGTCGAACCAGACGATGTCCTTCTTGATGCTGTCCAGCTTGTCGAAGGCGCGTTGCTGGCCTTCGGGGGTGGCCAGCACTTCGTAGACTTCATCGGGCGCCACGCCATCGGCCAGCAGTGCCCATTCCATGTTCACCTGCGGGCGTTTGCGCAGGGCGCGCTTGCCGGGAATCTTGGCGGTGTCGAAGAAGTCGTCGATGCTGGCTGCCTTGGTATCACCGATGGTGTTCTGGTTGTAGGCGAATACCACCGACCAGACGATGTTACCCACCGCGCATTCGCTGGCCAGGGCTTCGGGGATGAAGTCCTGTGCGGCCGGGGTGCCGTCGATGCCGGCCGGCAGTACGCTGTGGTCGATGGTTTCCAGCAGGCCTTCGGAGCAGGCGCGTTCGAGGTCGATCACCTCGAAGTCGACCACGTCCCACTGAATGTTGCCGGATTCGACCTGAGCCTTGATCTCGGCGACGCCGCCCGAGTAATCCTCGAACAATACCTTGACCCCGGTTTCTGCCTGGTATGGGTCGATGACGTGCTTCTTCTGCGCCGCTCCATAGGCGCCGCCCCAGGACACTACGGTGAGGCTGTCCTGGGCCGTGGCGTTGCCAGCGGTGAGTCCCAGTGCCGCCACCAGGGCGAAGGTGGAAACGCTGGTAGTCAGTGATCTAGCCATTGTTGTGCTCCATGTGCTTCTACTAGTTGTGGGGGGACTTGCGAACGATCCAGAGCCTGGCTGTCTTCCGGCAGCCAGGCGAGGGCGATTTCCTGCTGAGCGCTGAGTTGCGGGGCTGAACTGTCGTTCAGGTTCTTCACCACCAGTTCGCTGCCGCTGGCCGTCTCGAAGTGGTAGCGGATGTATTCGCCCACGTAGTGACGGGTGACGAAGCGTGCCATGACCTGGTTGCCGGCGTTGCCGAGGCGGTCGGTGAAGCTGAGTTTTTCCGGGCGTACCGACACCGTGGTCGGCTGGCCGACCTCGGTGCAGTTGGCCTTCAGGGTGCTGACCAGGCCGCCATCGGTGAGGCGCACCTGCACGCGATCAGCCTCGACCGCTTCGATCACCCCTTCGAGCTTGTTGCTCTCGCCGATAAAGTCGGCGACGAACAGGTTGGCCGGGCGTTCATAGAGCACATGCGGCGCGGCGCATTGCTGCACCACGCCGTTATTGAATACGGCGATGCGATCGCTCATGGTCAGCGCTTCGGTCTGGTCGTGGGTCACGTAGATCACGGTGAAGCCGAGCTGCTCGTGCAGGCGCTTGATCTCGAACTGCATCTGTTCGCGCAGTTTCTTGTCCAGCGCGCCGAGTGGCTCGTCCATCAGCACGATGTCCGGGGCGAAGATCAGCGCGCGGGCCAGGGCCACGCGCTGGCGCTGACCGCCGGAGAGCTGACCGGGGTAGCGGCCGCCGAAGGCCTGCAGTTCGACCAGGGCGAGGTATTCCTCGACCTTGGCGCGGATCTCGTCCTTGGGCAGCTTGCGAATTTTCAGCGGGTAGGCCAGGTTCTCGCGGATGGTCATGTGCGGGAACAGCGCGTACTGCTGGAAGACCATGCCGATGTTGCGGTCATACGGGGCGATGCTGGTGACGTTGCGGCCGTTGATCAGGATCTCGCCGCTGGTCACGTCCTCGAAGCCGGCGAGCATCATCAGGCAGGTGGTCTTACCCGAGCCTGAAGGGCCGAGCAGGGTGATGAATTCACCCTTGGCCACGTTGAGGTTGAAATCCTTGACCACCAGGGTCTTGTGATCGTAGGTCTTCTTGACGTTGGTGAATCGCAGGAACGCCTCGTTCCCAGCCTGCGCAGCCATAGTGCTCCCCATTACCCGCAATCTGAAGTCAGCTCGTGGCTGTCTCCAATATCCTCAATCGATACGGCCCTATCGTGTAGGCCGTTCGTTGTGTAAATAGCCAAAAGCAATAAGCACGCCAGGCGACCGCGATTCGGTCGATGACGCTCTGCTTCGCTGTCTGAAGCCTAGTTCAGCCTGTGCGGGTGTGCAGAGTGGGTGTGGGAGGAAGTAACAGGCGGGAAGATGGAAGGCACCTGACGACACGCACTAGGTTGGTGCGTATCGCTCGAGCCTGGGGCGGGCGCCGGTTGCCGATCACATGGCCGTTGCGCCGCGACCCACCGTCAGTCCGTAGCCCGGATGTAATACGGGAATGGCCAGGCGCCAGGCACCGCCCCGGATTGCATCCGGGCTACGGCTGCAACTGTCTTGGTCCGGGGGCTTAACTATTGGGCAGCAGGCGCACGGTCAGGCTCTTGATGTAGCGGGTTTCGCCGATGGCCGGGTGCACCGGGTGATCCGGCCCCTGGGCGCCGCGCTCGAGCAACTGGATGTTGCGATCCAGATGGCGGGCGCTGGTCAGCAGGATGTTCTGCAGGTTGTCCTCTTCCAGGTGCATGGAGCAACTGGCACTGACCAGGATGCCGTCCTTGTTCAGCAGGCGCATGGCGGTTTCGTTGAGGCGGCGGTAGGCCGCTTCACCGTTCTTGATGTCCTTCTTGCGCTTGATGAAGGCGGGTGGGTCGGCGATCACCACGTCGAAGCGCTCTTCGGCGGATTTCAATTCGCGCAGGGCGGCGAACACGTCGCCCTCCACGCAGGTGACCTTCTCGGCGAAACCGTTGAGCGTGGCGTTGCGCTCCACGCCGTCGAGGGCGAAGGCCGAGGCATCGACGCAGAACACTTCGCTGGCGCCGAAGGCTGCGGCCTGTACGCCCCAGCCGCCGATGTAGCTGAACAGGTCGAGCACGCGCTTGCCCTTGACGTAGGGCGCCAGGCGCGCGCGGTTCATGCGGTGGTCATAGAACCAGCCGGTTTTCTGCCCTTCGATCACCGGTGCTTCGAACTTCACGCCGTTCTCTTCCAGCGCCACCCACTCCGGCACCGCGCCGTAGGCAGTTGCCACATAGCGCTCGAGACCTTCTGCGTCGCGCGCGCTGGAGTCGTTCTTGAACAGGATGCCGCTGGGTTTGCACACCTGGATCAGCGCGGCGAGCACGTCGTCCTTGTGCGCCTCCATGGTGGCCGAAGCCAGCTGCACCACCAGAATGTCGAAGAAACGGTCCACCACCAGCCCCGGCAGCAGGTCGGAGTCGCCATACACCAGGCGGTAGCAGGGTTTGTCGAACAGACGCTCGCGCAGCGACAGGCAGACGTTGAGGCGGTGCACCAGCAGGGATTTGTCCAGCACGTGCTTGACGTCGCGCGACAGCAGACGCGCGCAGATCAGGTTGTTCGGGCTCATGGCGACGATGCCCAGCGGTTTGCCGCCGGCGGCTTCGAGAATGGCCTGATCACCGGCGGCAAAGCCATGCAGCGGGGTGGCGGCGACATCAATCTCATTGCTGTACACCCACAGGTGGCCGGCGCGCAGGCGTCGGTCGGCGTTGGCTTTCAGGCGCAGACTGGGCAGGGAAGACATGGGTTCGGGCTCCGCAGGGCAAAGAGCGGGATTATAGCGGTTTGCACGCCGCCCTGGCGGTTACAAAAAGTCGACTGTGGGGCCTGCCGTGCATTGGCTAGACTGTGCGTTACATCTCACCCTGCGCGACCTCAACTCATGACTTACGAACTTACCGCCGAACAGATCCAGCAAGTCCTGCAGGGTATCAGCGTGCCGCCGCAACCGCAGATCATGGTCGACCTGCAGATGGAGCAGGTCATGCCCAATCCTGATCTGCGCAGCATCGCCAAACTGATCAGCCAGGATCCCGGGCTGTCCGGCGCCTTGCTGAAAATCGTCAATTCGCCGCATTTCGGCCTGGCCAACCGCATCGCTTCGATCCAGCAGGCGGTCAATCTGCTGGGCTGCAACACGGTGATCAACCTGATCAATGCGCAGTCGATCAAGGGTGAGCTGACCGATGAGGCGATCCTGGTGCTCAACCGTTTCTGGGACAGTGCTCAGGATGTGGCCATGACCTGCCTGACCCTGGCCAAGCGCCTCGGCTATCACTCGCCGGACGAGGCCTACAGCCTGGGGCTCTTCCACAATTGCGGCATCCCGCTGATGATCAAGCGCTTCCCCAACTATATGCAGGTATTGGAGGAGGCCTACGCCAGCGCCAGCGACGAGCGCCGCGTGGTCGATACCGAAAACCGTCTGCTGACCACCAATCATGCAGTGGTCGGGTATTTCACGGCGCGTTCCTGGCGTTTGCCGGAGCACCTCTGTGAGGTTATCGCCAACCACCATAACGCCCTGTCGATCTTCAGCGACGACTCCGGGCGAGATGCACAGCTCAAGACGCTACTGGGCATCCTGAAGATGGCTGAGCATATCTGCGAGACTCACCGCGTGCTGGGTGCCCAGGCCGTCGACATGGAATGGCAATACATCGCCCAGCCGATTCTGGAGTATGTGGGGCTCTCGGAGTATGACTTCGAGAACCTGCGTGAGAGCATCCGCGACCTGGCCGTGCTCTGAAACGGGGTGCGCCGCTCACGCGCGGGCGTGCGCTACCGTTTTCTGCGCCGCTCCTGCTAAGGTGGCGCACCGTCGTTTTCCTGACGTATCGCCATGCCTGAATTACCTGAAGTCGAAACCACCCGCCGGGGCATCGCCCCCTATCTGGAAGGTCAGCGCGTCAGCCGCGTGATCGTGCGTGAGCGCCGCCTGCGCTGGCCGATTCCCGAAGATCTGGACATTCGCCTGTCCGGTCAGCGTATCGAGCGCGTCGAGCGCCGTGCCAAGTACCTGCTGATCAAGGCCGAGGCAGGCAGCCTGATCAGCCACCTGGGCATGTCCGGCAGCCTGCGCCTGGTCGCGTGCGGCCTGGCTGCGGCCAAGCACGAGCATGTGGACATCGAGCTGGAGTCCGGTCTGGCGCTGCGTTACACCGATCCGCGGCGCTTCGGCGCGCTGCTCTGGAGCGAAGACCCGCTGCGCCATGAGTTGCTCAGCAAACTCGGCCCGGAGCCGCTGGGTGACGCCTTCGATGGTGAGCGCCTGTTCCAGTTGTCACGCGGGCGCAGCATGGCGGTCAAGCCCTTCATCATGGACAACGCCGTGGTGGTGGGGGTGGGCAATATCTACGCCAGCGAAGCGCTGTTCGCCGCCGGTATCGACCCGCGCCGCGAGGCCGGCTCAATCTCCCGGGCGCGTTATTTGAAGCTGGCCGATGAAATCAAGCGCATCCTCGCTTATGCCATCGAGCGCGGTGGCACCACGCTGCGCGACTTTGTCGGCGGTGATGGTCAGCCGGGCTATTTCCAGCAGGAGTTGTTCGTCTACGGCCGAGGCGGCGAGTTCTGCAAGGCCTGTGGCAGTACCCTGCGAGAGGTCAAACTGGGCCAGCGAGCCAGCGTCTACTGCCCACGTTGCCAGCGTTGAAACGCCTGATACGAATAAAAAATCCGAGGTACTGATGTCCGGCAACTATCTGCCCCCCAATCCTTTCGCCGAATGGCTGGGCCGCACGGTGCTGAAGCTGATGGGCTGGCGTATCGACGGCCAGTTGCCGAAGCTCGACAAGTTCGTCGCCATCGGTGCCCACCATACGTCCAACTGGGATTTCGTGATCTTCATCGCGCTGAAGTTCGTGCTGCGCCTCAACGCCCGCTGGTTCGGCAAGCACAGCATCTTTCGCTGGCCTTTTGGCGGTCTGATGCGCAGCTGGGGCGGTGTCCCGATTCGCCGGGATCGCACGCTCAACACCGTCGAGCAGGCGGTGCAGGCCTTTCGCGAGCATGATCAGTTCATCCTGGTGCTGTCGCCCGAAGGCACGCGCAAGAAGGTCGAGCGCTGGCGGATGGGCTTCTACCATATCGCCCTGGGCGCCGGTGTCCCCATTGTGCTCGGCGCGCTGGATTACCAGAACCGGCGGGTGGTGATCGGCCCTGTTTTCCAGCCTACTGGCGATGAGCGCGCCGATCTGGCTGCGATGCTGACGTTCTTTCGTCCTTACGTGCCGAAAAAGCCGGAGTATGCCTTTCACGGCGATTGACGTCCGTCACGCTGACAATTGCCAATGCGCTGTTATAGTTATTGGTAGTTTCCCGAATAATCTGAAGGATCGATCCATGAAAGCGTTCCGCACTTCCGCCGTTGTCCTGGCGCTGACCTCTGGCCTGCTGGCGCTCTCGGCGCAGGCGGAAGTGGTTCAGCAGAACGTCAGCGGCGACCCGCTGTACACCGTCGAAGCGCCCAAGGGCTTCGCCATGGTCGGTGATCTGGTTGTCGCCCGCCCGCTGCTGATCGGCGCAACCCTGGTCGGCACTGCAGCCTTCATTGTCAGCCTGCCGTTCACCGCGCTGGGGGGCAACGTCGGTGAAGCCGCGCAAGCCCTGGTGGTCGAGCCGGGGCGTGAAGCATTCGTACGTTGCCTGGGCTGCACCAGCAGCGGCTACAAGCAAAACTGATTCGCTGTAACCTGTTTATCGCGGCCCCACGCCTCCTCGTCGAGGCGTGGGGCCGCGTGCATGTGCAGGTCGCAAAAGGAAAGCACGGTGATCATGAAGTACCTGCGTGTGGTGATGTTGCTGCTGGTGGTGGCGGGGTTGATTGCCTCGTTCTGGTTCAGCCAGGGCTGGCTGCAGCTTTGCGCCGGGCTCGCGATCTTCCTGTTCGGCATGCAGTGCCTGGAAGAGGGCTTGCGCCAGCTGGCCGGCAGCAAGCTGGAACAGATACTCGGACATAGCACCTCTACGCCCTTCAAGAGCCTGTTGTTCGGCGTTGGCGGCACCTTGTTGCTGCAGTCCAGCACCCTGGTGTCGCTGCTGACCATCGCGTTCATCAGCACCGGGTTGATCCAGCTGGCCGGCGGCATCGCCATCCTGTTCGGCGCCAACCTGGGTGCCACCAGCGGCATCTGGCTGCTGGCGATGGCCGGGCAAAATCTCAGCCTGAGCCCGTTGGCATTGCCACTGCTGGTGTTCGGTGTACTGGCGGGTTTCTTCGGGGCCAAGAGCAAGGCGGCCGGGCGCATCGTGCTGGGCATCGCTTTCATCTTTCTCGGTATCGATCAGATCAAGGAGGGCTTTGCCAGTTTCGGCGATGGCCTGGACATGACCGCCTATCACGAGAGCGGGTTGCGTGGGGCGCTGCTGTTTACGGCCATTGGCATGGCCGTCACCGTGGTGCTGCAGTCCAGTCACGCCACGCTGATGCTGACCCTGGCGGTCTTGGCCAGCGGCCAACTGGAGCTGGGGCAGAGCCTGGCCATCGCCATTGGCTCCAACGTCGGCAGCAGCGTGACCACGGCCTTCGTCGGTTCGCTCGGCGGCAACCGCAGTGGTCAGCGGCTGGCCCTGGCGCATGCGTTGTTCAACATCACCACAGGGGTGATCGCGTTCATCCTGCTCGGCCCGCTGACCTGGCTGGTGCAGGCGCTGGCCGAACCGCTGGGGCTGGGCGGCAATAGCCTGATTCAACTGGCGATGTTCCATACCCTGTTCAATGCCATGGGCGTGGCGCTGTTCTGGCCGTTACAGGCGCGTCTGGCGCAGTGGTTGATTCGCTGGCTGCCGGAGCGTGTCGAACCGTCGGTGCTGATCACCGAGTTGGTGTCGGAGCAGATGGCCGAACCCGAGCTTACCCGTGCCCGTTACCTCAATGAGCGGGCGCTGGACTCGGTGGATGCGGCCTCCGGCGCGGTGGTGCAGGAGCTGGGGCACCTGGGGCGTCTGAGCCTGGAAGTGATCTGCCATGCGCTCTACCTGCCGGTGGATCAACTGGCGCGTGTGCGTGGCGATGAGCATGTGCTGCAGGCCAGGCCCGCCCACAGTGGGTTCGAGGCCGATCACCTGTATCGCGTCCATATCAAGGGCGTGTATGGCGATCTGCTGAGTTTCATGGGGCGCATGGAGTTGCCCATGGATGAGGCGCACCAGCAGTTCTGGGTCAGCTGCCAGCTGGCGGCGTTGCAACTGGTGGATGCGGTCAAGGACGCCAAGCACCTGCAGAAGAACCTGGGCCATTACCTCGACGCGTCCCCCTCGGTGGTGCGCGATGCCTATGTGGAGCTGCGTCGCCATTTGCTCGCCACCCTGCATGAGGTGCGCGAGCTGGCGCGTACCGAGCTGCCCGAGGAGGCCTGGCAGTCACGCCTGCGCTGGCTCGACGAGCAGGCGGCCAATTTCGATGCGACGTTCCGCCAGCGGCTGTTCGCCCAGGTGCGCGAAGGGCGCCTGGATGGCCTGCAGACCAGTTCCCTGATGAATGATCTGGGCTATGCCAGCCGTATTTTCCAGAGCCTGCGCAACGTGCTGATGCTGGGCAGCGAGCAGGCGCTGTTCCGTGAACTACGCAAGTTCGGTGAAGAGCAGGAGAGCCTGATACGGCTCCCCTGAGGCCTGGTAGCCCGGATGAAATTCGGGGCTTTCGGGCCACGAGCCTTCCGGATTTCATCCGGGCCACACTCACACGTGAGCGCTGCGCCTCAGGGCGTCGCTGTGCCAATCCCGCGTGGGTCGCTGGCGGCCTGCACCTCGCCGCTGGCCTTGTTCCAGAACAGCACCTGCTGGTTGCCGTACTGCCGCTCCAGAGGTTTGAGTGCATGGCCGCGCTTTTGTAGCGCGGCGACCTGCTCAGCGCTGAAGGTATCCGGCTCATGCTCGATCACGTCGGGCAGGAACTGGTGGTGGTAGCGCGCCACCGCCGGCCAGCGCGCGATGGGCTGATCGTCCAGATATTCGAGCATCGACAGCAGCACCATGCTCGGAATACGGCTGCCGCCCGGTGTGCCGAAAGCGGCGAACTCGTCATTGCTTTCGATGAAGCTCGGGCTCATCGATGACAGCGGGCGTTTGCCGCCGGCGATGCTGTTGGCCTGGCTGCCGGTCAGGCCGTAGGCGTTGGCGCCTTGCACATCGGCGGCAAAATCGTCCATCTCATCGTTGAGCAGCACGCCGGTGCCGGGCACGGTGAAGGCGGCGCCGAACGGCAGGTTGATCGATAAGGTGGCGGCTACCGCGTTGCCCTCGGCATCGAGCACGGCAAAATGCGTGGTGTGGTCGCCTTCATGCCAGGCGCCGGCTGGCGGCAGGCTGGCGCTGGGCGTGGCGCGCTCGGGGTCGATGCTGCCGGCCAGTACGGCCAGGTGTCCGGGCGAGAGCAATTGCTCGACCGGGTTCTTGACGAAGTCCGGGTCGCCCAGCAGGCCACGGTCACGGTAGGCGCGGCGCAGCGCCTCGACCACATAATGCACGCGTTGTACCGGGTCAGCCTCGCGCCAGGGCAGTTGGCCGAGTATCGCCAGGCTCTGCGCCAGGGCGATGCCGCCCGCCGAGGGCGGCGGTGCGCTGATCAGCTCGCGGCCGTCTTCGAGGGGGAAACGCAGCGGCGTGCGCTGTTGCACACGATATTCCGCCAGATCGTCATTGTTCCAGATGCCGCCTGCCTTGCGCACGCCGGCGATCAGGCGCTTGCCCAGCTCGCCGCCATAGAACCCGGCGCGGCCGTGCTCGGCCAGCGCCTGCAAGGTAGTCGCCAGCTCCGGCTGGCGCAGCAGGAAACCTTCTGCCGGCACCTCGCCCTGATCGAGAAACAGTCTGGCGCTTTCGGGGTCATCGCGCAGCGCGGCCAGACGCCAGGTGGCGCGTTCGCGGTAGATGCGATCGACCGCGAAGCCTTCATTGGCCAGGCGAATGGCCGGCTCCAGGCTGGTTTTCAGCGGCAGACGGCCGTGTTTCTCGGCCAGTTCGACCAGCGCGGCCGGCAAGCCGGGAATGGCCGCCGCCAGGGCACCATTGAGCGACAGCTCGCGCTGTACCTTGCCGTCACGCACGTAGAGATCTGCCTTGGCCTCCAGCGGCGCGCGTTCGCGGGCATCGAGGAAGTCGTAGGTCGGCGTCTCGCCGCCACTGCGCAGGAGGAAGAAACCGCCGCCGCCAATACCCGAACCATAAGGCTCGACCACGGCCAGTGCTGCGCTGGCGGCTACGGCGGCATCGAAGGCATTGCCACCGGCGTCGAGCATCTGCTGGGCGGCGGCTGTGGCGGCGGGGTGGGCGGTGGCAATGGCGGGTTGCTGTGGCGCGGCCTGGGCCAGCAGGCTGGCGCCGAGCAGCAGGGTCGATAGCAGGAGTGTGCGCAACATGCGATCTACCAGAGGCGGCTGAAAGAAGCCTGCAGCTTAACAGCCTCGCTCGGGCGATAGGGCACAACGGGCGCGGAGAAGCAGGAGGCCGCTGGCCTCCCGGCACTATCAGGCCTTGCCGGTGATGATGCGATATTTCTGCATCAGTTCATCCTTGCTCTCGACGTTGTTCTCGTCGAGCGGGATGCAGTCCACCGGGCACACCTGCTGGCATTGCGGTTCATCGTAGTGACCGACGCATTCGGTGCACAGGTTGGGGTCGATCACGTAGATCTCCTCACCCTGGGAGATGGCGCCGTTGGGGCACTCGGGTTCGCAGACGTCGCAGTTGATGCAGTCGTCGGTGATGATCAGGGACATGGAACAACTCCTGTCGCAGCGCGGGCTTCGACATTGGCGGACAACGATGGCGCGAATTGTGCCGTATTGGCGTGCCTTGTGCCATTGGCCTGATCAGTCAGGCGCCGCTACCTGTAGGCGCGGCGCCCCGCCGCGAATCTGGGCCCGCCAGACACGCTTTGCCCCGGGGCGGGGGCTCCTACTAAAAGCCGATATTGCTTAGCTTTTACGAAACCGCGCGTTCAGGGCGTCGGCCACGGCGGGGTGAACGAACTTGGAAATATCGCCACCCAGGGCCGCGATCTCGCGTACCAGGGTCGAGGAGATGAAGGAATACTTCTCCGACGGCGTGAGGAACAGGCTTTCGACGTCCGGCGCCAGTTGGCGGTTCATGTTGGCCAACTGAAATTCGTACTCGAAGTCCGACACCGCGCGCAGGCCGCGCAGGAACACATTGGCGTTCTGTTCCTTGACGAAGTGCGCCAGCAGCGAGGAGAAACCCACCACTTCGACGTTGGGCAGGTGCTTGGTCACCTCACGGGCCAGTTCGACACGTTGCTCCAGCGGGAACAGCGGGTTCTTCTTGGGGCTGGCGGCGACGGCGATGATGACGTGATCGAACAGGCGCGCAGCGCGTTCGACCAGATCACCGTGGCCCTTGGTGATGGGGTCGAAGGTGCCGGGGTATAACACTCGATTCATCGGGACGTCCTGGCAGGTCGAAAAGGAGTCGGATGGTAGCGCAGCGCATGCCAGCGGCCAAGCCACGGCCGCCGCCGGGTTTTTCAATGTTGTAACGCCGGCGTCTAGCCCGGACTCTTCAGGCGCTCTGCCAGTAACGTGGCGAGCTTCGAGGTCAGCCCGTAGATCGACAGCTGCGGGTTGGCGCCGATGCTGGTGGGGAACAGCGAGCCGTCATGCACCGACAGGTTGGCCAACTGATGATGCCGACCCAGGCTGTCGACCACCGCCTGCTGCGGGTCTTCGCCCATGGCGCAGCCGCCCATGACATGGGCGCTGCCCAGACGCGTGCGATAGAGCACCAGATCGAGCTGCTCGATCAGTGTCCTGGCTTGCTGCCAGCTCTTAACGTAACCGGCATCGGCGTGCAGCGGCATCACCGCCTTGGCGCCGGCAGCGAACTGGATTTCGGCCATGCTCAGGAAGGCGCGGCGCACGCCCTCCCAGGTGTAATCGGTCATCTGGTAGTCGAGCACCGGGCTGCCGTCGCTGCGCAGCTCCACACGGCCTTCGGCGCAGTCCGGGTGGAAGCCGTCACGCAGCAGGGCGAGCATCACGTTGGTGTGTGGCAGTTGCTCCATGCGCAGGGCGTTTTCGCGGCCAAACTCGCCGAGCATGGTGGCGGTCAGTGCCGGTTGCAGCGGTGGCACTTCCAGCTTGTAGGACAGCCGCCCGGTGGTGCCGTCGTCCCACTGGAAATGGTCGGAGTAGAGCGACTGCGGTGCACCATAGAAGGGGTTGATCACCTGCTCGAACTGCGCAGCAGAGAAGTTGACCAGGTGCAGGTAGGTACGCCGGCCGACGCGCTGGTGCGGGTCGGGCGTCGCCGAGCGCAGGAGGATGCCCGGGGTGTTGATACCGCCACCGGCCAGCACGTAATACCGCGCCTTGACCCGGATGCGCCGGCCATTGGGCGCTACGCAGCGTTCGTCCATGCCCTGGCAGTCGATGCCGACCACCTGGTCACCTTCGATCAGCAGCTTGTCGGCGCGCGCCAGGTAGAGCAGCTCACCGCCTGCGTCGAGGGTGGCGGGGATGGTGGTGACCAGCATCGATTGCTTGGCGTTGGTCGGGCAACCCATGCCGCAATAGCCCAGATTCCAGCAGCCGCGCACGTTGCGCGGGATCGGCGCCCAGTGATAGCCAAGCTTGTCGCAGCCGCTGCGGATCACCTCGTTGTTGGCATTCGGCGGCACCAGCCAGGGGGCGACGCCCAGGCGCTGTTCCATCTTCTCGAACCAGGGCGCCATGGACTCGACATCATGGCCTTTCACGCCATGTACGTCGGCCCAGTGAGCGAGGGTTTGCGGCGGGGTGCGAAAGCTGCTGGTCCAGTTGATCAGTGTGGTGCCGCCGACTGCGCGGCCCTGCATGATGGTGATGGCGCCGTCCTTGCTCAAGCGGCCGATGCCTTCCTGATAGAGGCTCGGGTAGGCCTCGGCCTCCTGCATCCTGAAGTCGTCGCTGGTCTTCAGCGGGCCTTCCTCGATCAGCAGCACCTTGTAGCCGGCAGCGCTGAGGATTTCCGCCGTGGTGCCGCCACCAGCGCCGCTGCCGACGATGGCGACGTCGGCCTCCAGGGTCAGGTCGTTTTCCAGGCGTGAACCGTCGTGGGTCTTCCAACCCCTGGCCAGGCCTTGCTTGAACAAATCGGGTACAGGCATTGTTATTCCTCGGCGTCACTGAAACCTACTGCGCGATCCGATTGCGGCGTCAGGTTCTCGCCCGTGGCTCGGCGTACTTCAGTACAGCCTCGCCACGTGCTGCGAGCCTTCCTTGCACTCGAACCGCTCGCTACGGTTTCAGAGGCCTCATTCTGATAATCGCTGTTGGCTAAATTCCAGTTGGTAGGGTGGGCTTCAGCCCACCAAGGCTGGCCGCTGTTGGTGGGCTGAAGCGGATCGCCGCCCGGCCCACCCTACGGATCAGCCGCTATACGGTGGGCGGCCCGGGATAGCCGCAATGCGCCCAGGCCTCCTGGCGGCTGTACCAGGCCATCATCACCAGTTGCAGCAACGAGGCATGGCCCATGCGCAGTAGGCTCAGGCTGCTGTTCTGCCAGCGCTTGAGGAACTGCCGCACATCATCGGCGCTGGCGTTGTCCCAGCTGCCCCAGACCCCGGTCAGCGGGCCGCGGCTGATGGGCAGGGCCAGCACGTCGAACAGTTGTACGGTCAGTTTCAGCATCGCTGGCGACAGGTGCGCCAGGCTGTTATCGAGGCTCTGGAGGGTGCCGTCGATGGCCTGCGGCATCTGCTCGGCGCTGACGGCGCCATCGAGCATCACCGGGATCAGCGCGCGCAGAAAGGGCAGGTCGCTGCTGCGCAGGATCAGGTAGCCGCTGGCCGGCGTGCTGGCCGAGCAACCGCTTAAGGTAGCGGTCAGCCCGGCGGTGCCGAGCAGTGCCGTGCCCAGCAGGCCGACCTTGAGCAGGCTGCGCCGCGACAGGTGCGGCGCGTCGAGGGTGGTGTCGTTCATTGTTGTTGTCACCAGGCGTAAAACGGGCGCAGCCCGCATTGATCAGCGTACGAACAGCTTATAGACCAGCTTCTGCAGCGCCTTGCCATAGGGCGGGTAGATCAGCCGCGCGGCGTTGAAACGCTGCTTGATGAACACGCCCTTGGCCTTGCTGAAGGTCAGAAAGCCTTCGTGGCCATGGTAATGGCCCATGCCGGACGGGCCGACGCCGCCGAACGGCATGTCGTCCTGGGCCACGTGCAGCAGGGTGTCGTTGAGGCACACGCCGCCGGAGTGAGTCTCGTGCAGCACGCGTTGCTGCTCGCGCTTGTCGTAGCCGAAGTAGTACAGCGCCAGCGGGCGCGGGCGGGCGTTGACGTAGGCGAAGGCGTCTTCGATGCGGTCGTAGGGCACCACCGGCAGCAGCGGGCCGAAGATCTCGTCCTGCATGACCTTCATGTCGTCGTTGACCTCCAGCAGCAGGCTCTGCGGCAGGCGTCGGCCCTGTGCTTCGGGATACAGCGGGATGATCCGCGCGCCCTTGGCCTGGGCGTCCTGCAGGTAGCCGTTGAGGCGCAGCAACTGGCGCTCGTTGATGATCGCGGTGTAATCCGGGTTGTCCTTGAGCTGCGGGTAGAAGCGTTGCACCGCTGCACGGTAGGCAGCGACGAAACCGTCGACACGCTCACGCGGCACCAGCACGTAATCCGGCGCCACGCAGGTCTGCCCGGCGTTGAGGGTCTTGCCGAAGGCGATGCGCTCGGCAGCGTCCGCCAGTGGCACATCGGCGGAGACGATGGCCGGCGACTTGCCGCCCAGCTCCAGGGTCACCGGCGTGAGATTTTCGGCGGCGGCGCGCATCACATGCTTGCCGATTCTGGTGGCGCCGGTGAACAGCAGGTGGTCGAACGGCAGTTTGGAGAAGGCCATGCCGACTTCCGCCTCGCCGAGGGCGACGCTGACCAGATCCTCGGGGAAGATGCGCGCCAGCAGATCTTTGACCAGTTGCGAGGTGGCCGGGGTGGACTCGCTCATCTTGATCATCACCCGGTTGCCGGCGGCCAGCGCGCCGGTCAGCGGGCCGATGGCGAGAAACAGCGGGTAATTCCACGGCACGATGATGCCGACCACGCCCAGCGGCTGGTAAATGACCTTGGCAGACGCCGGCATGAATTGCAGGCCGACGCTGCGCCGCGAGGGTTTCATCCACTTCTTGAGGCGTTTGGATGCGTAGTGGATGCCATGCAGACTGGGCATCAGTTCGGCGAGCAGGGTTTCGTCTGCCGAGCGGTTGCTGAAGTCCTGGGAAATGGCCGAGATCAGGGCATCCTGCTGCTCGGTCAGCAGTTCGCTGAGGGATTTGAGCCACTGCAGGCGCTGTTCGGCCGAGGGCATCGGATTAGCGGCGAAAGCCGCGCGCTGCAGGGCGAAGGTGGCCTCCAACTGGTTGATCTGCTGTTGGCTCTGCTGCAGATAGGCGATGTCGGCGACCATGGGTTTCTCCTAGACGTTCCAGCGGGCTGCTTGGGACTGTGCTGGATTTCTAGAGCAATTACTCTAATGTGTCAAATAGGATGCCGCGTCGCTGTCTGAGTCGCACCCTAACCAAAGGCCAGCAGCAACCTCTGGGATGCGTCGAGGGGTAACACTTCGGCTGTTTCGCCTGTACCTTTGCCACTTTTGAAGTCGAGATCGAGCTGCGTCATGGCGCCACCCAAGACCCGCGACCGCATCGTTGCCGAGAGCCTGGCCCTGTTCAACGGCCAGGGCGAGCGCAACGTCACCACCAACCACATCGCCGCGCACCTGGGCATTTCGCCGGGCAATCTGTATTACCACTTCCGCAACAAGCAGGTGATCATCGCCGAGCTGTTCGCCCAGTACGAAGCGCAGGTCGACAGCTTCCTGCGCCGCCCAGAAGGCCGCGCGCTGACGGTGGAGGACAAGACCTTCTATCTGGAGGCGCTGCTGGCGGCGATGTGGCATTACCGCTTCCTGCACCGCGACCTGGAGCACCTGCTGGAATCCGACGCCGAGCTGGCCGCGCGTTACCGCGCCTTCGCCCGGCGCTGCCTGGTGGGGGCGCAGTCTATCTACCAGGGGTTCGTCGAGGCCGGCATCCTGCTGATGACCCCGGCGCAGATCGAGGCGCTGACGCTCAACGCCTGGATCATCATGACCTCCTGGGTGCGCTTTCTCTGCACGGCTGGTGCCAGCCCGGACAACCTCAGCCAGGACATGCTGCGCCGCGGCATCTACCAGGTGCTGGCGCTGGAGGGCGGCTATATCGCGCCTTCGGCGCGCGCGGCGGTCGAGGCGCTGTACGATCGCCTGCACGTGCCGCTGGAGCAGGTGCTCTGAGACGATCAGCTACTGTTGCCCAGCGCCATGGGTCTGGCCCGCAAGGGCTGCTGGTCGGGTTGCAGGCGCCGTAACTGGCGATACAGCGCGCGGGTTTCCAGCAGGTTCCACACCCGCAGCAGGGTCTCGATGGTATCCAGCGGCTTGCTGATGAAGTCGCGCGCGCCCAGCGCCAGGGCGCGCAGCCGGGCCTCGCGGGTGGCATCGGCGGTGAGTACCAGAATCGGCAGGTAATCATCGGCGGGAATGCGCCGCTGCAGCTGTTCGAGCACGGCGAAGCCGTCCAGGCCGGGCATGTGCAGATCGAGAATCAGCAGGTCCGGCTCGAAGCTGCTGAACAGGGCCAGCGCCTGGGCCGGGTCGGTGCAGCTGAGCACGTTGTGCAGGCCCTCGCGGGCCAGCAGTTGTTCCACCAGTTCGAGGTTGGCGGGCTGATCGTCGATCACCAGGATACGAAAATCGTCGGCGGGCGCTGGTTGGTTCATGGTCAGGCTCCGAGAGGCGGGGTGGGTGTGGCGGCATCCAGATGCTGGCGCAGGGCGGCGAGAAAGGTCGGCACGTGCAGGGGTTTGCTCAGCACCGCGGTGGCGCCGGCCTGCTGCAGGTCGCGCCGGGTGCCGGCGCTGACGTCGGCGGTGATCAGCAGCACGGGTGTATCGCTGCTGCTGGGGTTCAGACGCAGGCGCTTGAGCACTTCCTGGCCCGAGAGGTCGGGCAGGTCGAGATCCAGCAGAATCACCTCGGGGCGGTGCTGCCAGGCCAGATCGAGACCGAGCTGGCCCTGCATGGCCGAGATCACCTGCACCTGTGGCCAGCGCGACAGCAGGGTCTCGATCAGCGCCAGGCTGGACAGGTTGTCTTCGATGCACAGCACGCGCAGCGGTCGCTCCGGCGGAGCGATGTCGCTGGCCGCGGGTGGTGGCGCCGCGGCCGGCGCCGGCAGCAGGCCGTCATGCACCTGCGCCCGTGGCAGCGTCAGGCTGAAGGTGCTGCCCTCGCCGGGCGTGCTGTGCACGCCGAGGCTGCCATCCATCTGCTCCAGCAGGCTCTTGCTCAGGGCCAGGCCCAGGCCGGTGCCCTCCACCTCGCTGGCCGCGGCGCCGAGGCGCTCGAAGGGAATGAACAGGCGCTCCAGATCCTCGGCGGCGATGCCCGGGCCGTTGTCGATCACGCTCAGCGTGACGGTGTCGCTGTCGGCCTGCACCCGCACTTCGACATGGCCGCCAGGGTGGTTGTACTTGATCGCGTTGGACAGCAGGTTGAGCAGCACCTGCACCAGGCGCTGGCGGTCGGCCTGCACGCAGAGCTCGGCGGGCAGCTCCTCCGGCAGGCGCAGGCGGATATCGGCGCTGTCGGCCTGGGGCGACAGCAGCAGGCTGACCTCCTGCAGCAGCGGGCGCAACGCCAGCGGCTCGGGGCTCAGTGCCAGCCGCCCGGATTCGATGCGGGCAATGTCCAGCACCTCGTTGATCAGCCCCAGCAGGTGCCGCCCGGCGCGCAGGATATGCCGCACCTGGGCCTGCTGCGCCGGTGTGCCGCGGTCCATTTCCAGCAGCTGGGCGAAGCCAAGGATGGAATTGAGCGGGGTACGCAGCTCATGGCTCATGCGCGAGAGAAATTCGCTTTTCGCCCGACTGGCGTTCTCCGCCTCTTCGCGCGCCGTGCGCAGGGCGGCCTCGGCATTGCGCCGGTCGGTGATGTCGCGGGTGATCTTGGAGAAGCCGCGCAAGGTGCCGCTAGCGTCACGCTGCGCGGTGATCACCACGTTGGCCCAGAACAGCGAGCCATCGCGGCGCTGGCGCCAGGCCTCTTCCTCGTAGCGCCCTTCGCGGGTGGCCGCCTGCAGGGCCAGGTAGGGGGCGGTGTCGCGGGCCTGCGGCGGGTAGAACAGGGAGAAGTGGCAACCGAGGATGTCCGCCTCGCTGTAGCCCTTGATGCGCTCGGCGCCGGTGTTCCAGGAGGTGACGTGGCCGCTGGGGTCGAGGCCGAAGATGCCGTATTCCTTGACCCCGTCGATGATCAGGCGCAGGCGTTCCTCGTTGTCGCGCAGGGCGCGCTCGCGTTCGGCCAGCAGCTGCCCGGCCTCTTCCAGGCTGGCGGCGAGCTGGCCGATCTCGTCGGCCGCCGGGCCTTGGGGAATCAGCGGCTGACCCAGGGCCAGACGCCGCGCGTTGCGCTCGACCTGCTGCACCCGATGGACGATGCCGGTGGACAACAGCGCCACGGCGAACAGTGCACCGAGCACACCGAACATGGCAGCCAGACTGGTGGCCAGGAGCATGCGCGAGCGCACCGCGCTGGCTTCGGCGTTGCGCTCGTCGAGCAGGGTCTGCTCACGCTCGAGCATCTGCTGGATCTCCTGGCGTAGCGCATCGAGCACGTGCTTGTTGTCCACCAGAATGCGCGTCATCGCCGCGCGGTCATCACTGCTGGCCAGCGCCTTGAGCTGTTCCAGGCCCTCCAGCTTGATCACGATCAGCGGGCGCAGGCGTTCCAGGCTGCCGCGCATCTGCGGGTCGCGGATGTCCGTATCGAGGCGCCGCAGCGTGCTGTCGATGCGCTCCAGCGCACTGCGGTAGGACGGCAGGAAGTCGCTGCGCTGGACCAGCAGGTAGCCGCGCACGCTGGCCGCCGCCTCGGCCAGCAGGCTGTGTACCGCCTGCACGTCGCCCTGCACGCGCAGTGCCCGGCGCACGTCGTCCTCGACCCGCGAGGTCTGGCGTTCGGTGACGTACACCAGCACCAGGGAGATCAGCAGCACCGCCAGCGGCAGGGCGATGATCACCAGGCTCTTGCTGCGCAGCGGGCGGTCGGTCCAGCGCGTGATCAGGCCCTTCATGCCTTGTGCTCCAGCGGCGCCACCAGGCCCAGGGCAATGCCCTGCACGGCGGCCTGGGTGCGGTCGGCGACCCCCAGCTTGCCGATCACCCGTTCGACGTGGGCCTTGGTCGTGCCGGTGGCGATGCCCAGCTCTTCGCCGATCTCGCGATTGGTGAACCCGGCGGCGATCAGTCGGAGCACCTGATGCTCGCGGGGCGTCAGCGCACTGCCCGGCGCGCCGCCCTGATTGCGCTGGACCACGCGGCGTAGCAATTGCGCACTGACCATGCCGTTGAGCGCGCACTGGCCGGCCGCCACCTGGCGCAGGCCGTCGATGACCTCCTGGCGGCTGGCATCCTTGAGCAGATAGCCGACGGCGCCGGCGTTGACCGCCGCTTCCAGGTGGTCGGGGCTGTCGTACATGGTGAACAGCAGCACCTTGATCGACGGCTGCTGTTCGCGCAGCAGGCGCGCGGTAGCCAGGCCGTTGAGCTGCGGCATGCGGATATCGAGGATGGCGATGTCCGGATTCAGGCGCTGGCAGAGCTCCAGCGCCTGGCGGCCGTCCACCGCCTGGCCGACGATGCTGAATTCCGGGCAGTCGGCGAGCATCGCGGCGAAGCCGGCGCGGGTCACCTCGTGGTCGTCGGCCAGCAGCAGGCGAATGGGTTCGTTCATGGGCTGTCCTCATCCGCCAGGGCGTGTGGAATGCTGGCCAATACACGGGTGCCCTGGCCAGGTTGGCTGTGGCAGGCGAACTGACCGCCAAGCAGCAGGCAGCGTTCGCGCATGGCCACCAGGCCCATGCCGCCTGTATCCGCCTGGGGTTTGGGTGGGCTGACAAAACCAGGGCCGCGATCCTCTATGTGCAGGTGCGCGGTGTCGCCATCGAGGTGCAAATCCAGGCTGACCGCGCCGTCAGCGGTGTGCTTGCAGATGTTGTTGATGGCCTCCTGGCCGACGCGAAACAGGGCGATTTCCACCGCCGGGCGCAGGCGCTGGGGATCGCGGCGCAGCCACTGCACCTGGCGGCCCTGGCTGCGCAGGCGGTCGAGTTCACGGTCCAGTGCCGGCGCCAGGCCGAAGTCATCCAGCAGGGTGGGGCGCAGCCCGCTAATGGCCTGGCGCGTCTCGCCCATGCTGCGTTGCGCCAGTTGCAGGATGGGCGCCAGGGCAGCGCGTAAATCCTCATTCAGTTGGCGATGCTGGGCGAAGCCCTGCAAGTGCTGATGCAGGCCGGCCAGGGTCTGCGCCAGGCCGTCGTGCAGGTCATAGGCCACCCGCGCGCGCTCGTCATCCTGGGCGCTCATCTGCCGATGCACCAGCTCCGACATGCTGCGCTCGCGCAGGCTCAGCGCCTCCAGCAACTGGCTGTTGTGCAGATGTCCGGCGAGCAGGGTGGCGAGCAGTTGCAGGGCTTCGAGGTCTTCTGCGTCGGGGCCGCGCATGGTGCTGGCGTTGCCCAGTAGCAGGGCGCCGAAGACTTCGTCCGAGGCCGCATGCAAGGGCAGGCAGAGCGCCAGGGCAACCTGCGCCAGCGGCGCTTCCAGCACCTGGGCGACGCCCGGCCAGGGCAGCGTGGCGAGCTGCTGTTGCAAGGCGGCCGGGCCGAAGCCGGCACTCAGACTCGGGCTGCCATCGGCTGGCCTGAGCAGCAGCACGCCGCCATCCATGGCGCAGAAGCTGCAGGCCCGCTGCAGAGCCAGTGCACCGCTTTCGGTGGCCGGCAAGGCGCTGAGGGCGCGGCCGCTCTCCACCAGCAGGCGCAGGCGCGCGGCGCGGCTTTCCGCCTGGCGGTAATCGGCGCGCAGGGCCAGCACGCTGTCGGGTGGGGTGTGCTGCATCTACGCCTCCACGAAGTGCGCGCCATCGGACGGCGCAGGCTAATGGCTCCAGGCACGTCTGGCATCTGCCACCTGGCATAGGCCGCTGGCTCCATCCGGCCGATGTGCAGGCGCCGTGCCGGTTGCATGCTGACGGCGTCCTTCAATAGCCGGAGATTCGACCATGTTGAAACCCTTGTTCAGCGGCTGCGCCCTGGTGTTCGCCCTGTCCGTGCCGCTGGTTCAGGCGGCTGAGGCGCCTTATGTCTATACGGAAACCGCAGCCGCCCCGAGCGATGCGCAGGAGCAACAGATCGCCAGCCTGTTCGAGCGCTGGAACGCCGCCCTGCAGACGGGCGATTCGGCCAAGGTGGCTGCGCTCTATGCCGACAACGGCGTGCTGCAGCCCACGGTATCGAATCGGGTGCGCGTAGGCCACGAGGCGATCCAGGACTATTTTGACCATTTCTTACAGGCCAAGCCGGTGGGCACGATCAACATGCGTGAAATTCGCCAGTTCGGCCCGGATGCGGTGGTGGACTCGGGGGTCTACACCTTCGCCCTGACCCAGGGCGACACGGTGCGCCAGGTGCAGGCGCGCTACACCTTCGTGTACCAGAAGGTCGATGGCGAGTGGAAAATCCTCAAGCACCACTCCTCGGCAATGCCGGAGCAGCTTGCTGCCAATTGACTCAGGCGAGTGAGCCGAGCCAGTGAGGGATGCGCCGCTCCAGGTAGTAACTGGGGCGGCGCGGGCTGCCTTCGACGAAGCCGACATGCCCGCCTTTGGCGTGCAGTTCAAATTCGGTGCCGGGGGCCAGCTCGCTGGCCTCGGGCAGGCTGTGACGGAAGATGAAGGGATCGTCCTCGGCCTGGATGATCAGCGTGCGTGTGCGAATTTCGCCCAGGTAGAAGCGGCTGGAGGCGCGCCGGTAGTAATCGTGGGCATCGGCGAAGCCGTGCAGCGGCGCGGTGATGCGTCCGTCGAAGTCCCAGAAGGTGCGCATGCCGTCCAGCGGCCCTAAGCGCTGCAGCACCGACAGGCGTTCGCCCTGGCCGCTCTCGGCGAACAGGCGCTGCTTGTTGCTGACATAGGCGACCATCTCACGCATGAAATGCGCCTGGTACACCCGCGAGAAGCCCAGGCCGATGCGGTCGGCGCACTGATCCAGACGAAATGGCACCGACACCGCCACGGCGCCCTGCAGCTGGCTTTGTTCGCCACTCTCCCCCAGATACTTGAGCAGTACGTTGCCGCCGAGGGAATAACCGACGGCGTACAGCGGCGCCATTGGCCGTTGTGCGCGCAGGTGGGCCACGGCTGATGCCAGATCCTCGCTGGCACCGGAGTGGTAGCCGCGCGGCAGCAGGTTGGGTTCACCGGAGCAGCCGCGCCAGTTCAGCGCCACGCTGGCCCAGCCGCGCGCGGCCAGCGCCTGTTGCAGCCCCAGCACGTAGAGCGAGTTGGAACTGCCGGTCAGGCCATGCAGCACCAGCACCAGCGGCGCATGGGCGTCATGCGGGCCGTGCCAGTCGAGGTCGAGAAAATCGCCATCGTCCAGCCACAGCCGCTCGCGCTGCCGTTCCAGTTGCGGCGGCTTGCGGCAGAAGGGGTTCCACAGCGTCTGCAGGTGCGGGCCGGGGAGCCACCAGGCGGGTTGGAATGGTGTCATGGGTATGGTCTATCCAAAACGTAGCCTGGATGAAATCCAGGGGCAACGCTCCCGGATTGCATCCGGGCTACGTTGGCTCCTGCGACGAACTTCTTTGCCACAGCGCGTAATGCACCTGGCCGGTGTGCTTCTCGCGGTGCAGACGCCAGTTGCCGGGCAGGCCCAGCGTCGAGGGCGCGGTTTCGCTTTCGGTATAGACCCAGGCGTCGTCGCTCAGCCAGCCCTGCGCTTCCAGCAGGTTGCAGGCGTCCTGCAACAGATTCTTGTGGAACGGCGGGTCGAGCAGGACGATATCGAAGCGCCGCGGCGCCGGCCGGGCCAGCAGTTGCAGGGCATCGCCCAGCTGGATTTCACCGGTGCTGCACTGCAGCGTCGTCAGATGCCCGCGCAAGGCGCTTACCGAGGCCGGGTTGAGGTCGCAGGCCAGGCCGCTGGCAGCGCCGCGTGACAGCGCTTCGAGCAGCAGCGCGCCGCTGCCGGCGAAGGGGTCGAGCACATGGGCGCCCTCGACATAGGGCGCCAGCCAGTTGAACAGCGTCTCGCGCACCCGGTCCGGGGTCGGGCGCAGGCCCGGCCCGTCGGGGAAGGCGAAGCGCCGCGAGCGCCACTGCCCGCCGATGATGCGCAACTGGCCCTGGCCGCCGTGAGCCTTGGCGGCCGGTTTTTGCGGTGTACGACCACGCATCAGTGCGGCACCGCGCTGGGTAGTTCGGCCGGGCGCTCGGTGGGTGGCGGCAATTCTTTCTGCGGCACCGTCGGGCCGGCGGTGACCACCACCAGTGCCTCGGGGTCGAGGTGTTTGGCCATCGCCGCCTTCACCTGCTCGGTACTCAGGTTTTGCACGTCACGCATGAAATCGTCCAGGTAGTTCAGCGGCAGGTCGTAGAAGCCCATCGACGCCAGTTGACCGACGATAGCGGCATTGCTTGCGGTGGACAGCGGGAAGCTGCCGGCCAGCTCGCGCTTGGCGTTGTCCAGCTCTTGCTGGGTGGGGCCGTCACGCAGGTAGTCGGTGAGCAGTTGCTTGACCAGCGCCAGGGTGCCTTCGCTCAACTCGGCGCGGGTTTGCAGGTTGATCATGAAGGGGCCACGCGCCTGCATGGCGCTGAAACCGGAGTAGACGCCGTAGGTCAGGCCGCGCTTCTCGCGCACTTCGCTCATCAGACGGGTGCCGAAACCGCCGCCGCCGAAAATCTGGTTGCCCAGGTACAGCGCGGCGTAGTCCGGGTCGCGCCTGTCGATGCCGAGCTGGGCGAGCATCAGGTGGGTCTGGTTGGACGGGTACTCGATATGGCTTGCGCCAGGCTTGGGTGTTTGCGGCTGGGCGATCTTGGCCAGCGCCGGGCCTTGCGGCAGGGCAGCGGATACCTGATTGGCGATGGCCTCGGCCTCGCTGCGCGACAGATCACCAACCAGCGCGATCACCGCATTACCGGCGGCATAGGCACGGGCATGGAAAGCCTGCAACTGCTGGCGGGTGATGGCCGGGATCGACTGCGCCGTGCCGTCGCTCGGGTGAGCGTAGGGATGCTGGCCGTACAGGCGCTCGAACAACTCGAGGCTAGCCAGCTTGCCCGGGTTCTGTTTCTGGAACTCGAAGCCGGCGAGCAGCTGGTTCTTGATCCGCGCCAGCGAGTCGGCGGGGAAGGTGGGCTTGCCCAGCACCTCGGCGAACAGCGCCAGGGCTGGCTCACGCTGCTCCTGCGCACTCAGGCTGCGCAGGCTGGCCACGGCCATGTCGCGGTAGGCGCCGTTGCCGAACTCGGCACCGAGCCCCTCGAAGCCGGCGGCGATGGCGCCAACGTCCTTACCCGGCACACCTTCGTTGAGCATGGCATTGGTCAGGGTGGCCAGGCCAGGCAGGTTGCCGTCCTGGCTGCTGCCGGCGGCGAAGGTCAGGCGCAGGTCGAACATTGGCAGTTCGCGGGCTTCGACGAACAGCACCTTGGCGCCTTGCGCGGTGCTCCAGGTCTGGATATCCAGCGTGCGGCGCGTTGGCGCCTTGCCGTCCAGTGCCGCCAGGGATTGCAGCTTGGCGGCATCGCCCGTGGGGGCCTTGTCAAAGAGGTTGGCGCAGGCGCTCAGCATCAGGGCGCTGGACAGGATCAGGCCGAGCAGGCCCAGGCGGCGGTGCTCAGGCTTCATGGGTGGGACTCCTCATTACGGGATTCTTCAGGCAGTACGTGGGCGACGCTCAGACGGTCGCGAACGAAGAAAGTACGGGCAGCCTGCTGGATGTCCGCCGGGGTCACGGCTTCCAGCTCGGCCAGTTCCTGGTCGATCAGTTGCCAGGACAGGCCGACGGTTTCCAGTTGGCCGATGCTGGTGGCCTGGCTGGTGATCGAGTCGCGCTCGAACACCAGGCCGGCGATCACCTGGGCGCGTACGCGGGCCAGTTCGGCGGCGGACGGCGGGGCTTTCTTCAGCTCTTCCAGCTCGCGCCAAAAGCCGGCTTCGGCCTGCTCCAAGGTCTTGCCCTTCTGCACGTTGGGCGTGGCAGAGAGAATGAACAGGCTGTCGCCACGGGTGAAGGCGTTGTACCAGGCGCTGGCGCCGGACACGAGCTCTTCGCCACGCTCCAGGCGGGTGGACAGGCGTGCGCTGTAACCGCCGTCGAGCAGCGCGGCGGCCAGGCGCAGGGCATAGACCTGGCGCGGTGTTTCGGCGGTGGCCAGGCCCGGCACGTTGAAGCCCATGATCAGGCTCGGCAACTGCGTCTTGAGGTATAGCGTGGTGCGACGTTCGCCCGGCGCGGCCAGCTCCAGTGGCAGTTTGGCAGTGGGCACGTCAGCGCGCGGGATGTCGCCGAAGTAACGCTGCACCTGGCTCTTGACCTCATCCACGCTGACGTCACCGACCACTACCAGAGTGGCGTTGTTCGGTGCGTACCACTTCTGGTGCCAGGCACGCAGGTCGTCGATATGCATGCGGTCGAGGTCGGCCATCCAGCCGATGGTGGGGATGCTGTAGCCGCTGGCCGGATACGCCATGGCCTTGAAGCGCTCGTAGGCCAGCGAAGACGGGCGGTCGTCGGTGCGCAGGCGGCGCTCTTCCTTGATGACTTCGATTTCCTTGGCGAACTCGTCGGCCGGCAGCTTCAGGCTGGCCAGGCGGTCTGCTTCCAGCTCCAGCGCCACGCCCAGGCGGTCGCTGGCCAGCACCTGGTAATAGGCGGTGTAGTCGTCGCTGGTGAAGGCATTTTCCTCGGCGCCCAGCTCGCGCAGGATGCGCGAGGCTTCGCCGGGGCCGAACTTGCCGCTGCCCTTGAACATCATGTGTTCCAGCGCGTGCGACAGACCGGTGGAACCGGGCGTCTCGTAGCTGGAGCCGACCTTGTACCAGATCTGCGAAACCACCACCGGCGCGCGGTGATCCTCGCGGACGATGACCTTGAGGCCATTGTCGAGCGTAAATTCATGAGTGGGCTGCGGCGCAGCAGCGAACGCCGCCAGCGGCAGGCAAAGCACCCCCAGAATCAGGCCAAGGGTGCGGCGTGCAGTGACAATCATCAGGTGTCGTCCTGTTTGGATGGCCGAGGCGGTCGAACCGCCGTTGACAAGAGGGCGTCAGGATACCCCATCCACACACGAGGCACCGCCCGCCGTTCCGACAGCGGCACATGCGGTTAGGTTCTGCGGCACGGCGAATTGCAATCAGTCGATGATCGGCGCGTTGATGGTGCTGACGTTCGCCGCAAGCTCCAGCAACAGGCCGTTGACCTGCTCGGCGCACATGCTGAAGGGGTCGAGGCGGTCGCTGCAGGAATATTTCAGAAACAGTTCTCTGTTGGCCTGCTTGGCGCCTGCCCAGCCCATGCTCCAGTTGGCATAGCGGCGTACGCTGATCTCTTCATAGTCGAGGATCGTCAGATCCTTGTGGCGGTTGTCCTCGGCCAGGCGGTTGTACAACGCATTGATGGCGTTTCGCGGCCCTTCCAGCGCCTGGAGAAAGGTATCGGCATTGCAGCAGAGGATGCCGGTGAGGCCGCGTGCCGGATTGTTGCGTTGCGAGCTGTCGAGAATCTCGCGGATCAACTGTGAAGAGATGCCATGGCTGGCGCGGCTGGCATAGGTTAGGCGGACAAGCATGCTGGCGACCCCGCAACAAGGTTGGGCTTGGAAAGAAGTTCGCCGATTGTGCATGGATTTGTACAACTGTTGTATAGCTTTTTGCTATCGCCGTCAGAGGCTGTTGCCCTGGTCATGCCCATGACGGCAAGCGCCTGATCAGTGGCAGGCAACTGGCCTGGCGTAACGCTGCGCGGCGGCCCGCTAAAGTGGTAAAGTCTCGGGCTGTTTCGTACAGCGCAAGCTCTTTGCAGTGCCCGTGCGGGCGGTTGCCCCGGGCCGAGCCTGGCAAGCGAATTTTTCCGGATGCGCCTGCGGCACCCACTGCCTGCAATGGCTGCTCGCCCCTTTGAGAAGACCCATGTTTGGTTCCAAAGACGACAAGAACTCACCGGCCGTGACCGACCCCCAAGCCCAGCCCGTGAGCGAAGAAAAGAAATCCCTGTTCAGCTGGTGGCGCAAGAAACCGGCAGAGACGACTGCCGAGCCCGCTCAGCCCGCGCCCGTTGAGCAACCTGCTGCTCAGGCGCCTGTCGAGTCGCCGCCCGCGCCCGAAGCCGTACCAGCGGTCGCGGTGGAGGTGGCTGAAGTCGCGCCCGCTCCGTCAGCGCCGCCTGAGCCGCACGTCGTTGAGCCGCCGATTGTCGCTGCAGCTGTGCAGCCGCAGCCGGTCGTGCCCGAACCTGTCGTCGAGGCAGCGCCCGTGGCGGCATTACCGGCTCCCGTCGCTGCAGCGGCCACGCAGGAAAAGCCGAGCTTCTTCGCCCGCCTCAAGCAAGGCCTGTCCAAGACCAGCGCCAGCCTTGGCGAAGGGATGGCCAGCCTGTTCCTCGGCAAGAAGGCTATCGACGATGACTTGCTCGACGATCTGGAAACCCGTCTGCTCACCGCTGACGTTGGCGTCGAGGCGACCACCACCATCATCGGCAACCTGACCAAGCGCGTGGCGCGCAAGGAACTGGCCGACAGCGGCGCCCTGTACAAGGCGCTGCAGGAGGAGCTGGTGACCCTGCTCAAGCCGGTCGAGCAGCCGCTGGTCATCGACACTGCCAAACAGCCTTACGTGATTCTCGTCGTCGGCGTGAACGGCGTGGGCAAGACCACCACCATCGGCAAGCTGGCCAAGAAACTCCAGCTCGAAGGCAAGAAGGTCATGCTCGCCGCTGGCGACACCTTCCGCGCCGCTGCGGTGGAGCAACTGCAGGTGTGGGGTGAGCGCAACAACATCGCGGTCATCGCCCAGCACACCGGCGCCGACTCGGCCTCGGTGATCTTCGATGCGGTGCAGGCGGCCAAGTCGCGTGGTATCGATGTGCTGATCGCCGATACCGCCGGGCGCCTGCACACCAAAGATAACCTGATGGAAGAGTTGAAGAAGGTGCGCCGGGTGATCGGCAAGCTGGACGACACCGCGCCGCACGAAGTGCTGCTGGTGCTCGATGCCGGCACCGGGCAGAACGCCATCAACCAGGCCAAGCAGTTCAACCAGACGGTCAATCTCACCGGCCTGGCGCTGACCAAACTCGATGGCACCGCCAAGGGCGGCGTCATCTTCGCCCTGGCCAAGCAGTTCGGCCTGCCGATTCGCTACATCGGCGTGGGCGAGGGCATCGATGATCTGCGCCCGTTCGAGGCGCAGGCTTTCGTCCAGGCACTCTTCGAGGAGCGTGAGCGCGGATGATCCGATTCGAGCAGGTCGCCAAGCGTTACCCCAATGGCCATGTCGGGCTGCACGAGCTGACTTTCCGCGTTCGCCCGGGCGAATTTCTCTTCGTCACCGGTCACTCCGGCGCCGGCAAGAGCACGCTGCTGCGTTTGCTGCTGGCGATGGAGCGGCCTACCAGCGGTAAGTTGCTGCTGGCCGGGCAGGATCTGTCCACCATCACCAACGCGCAGATTCCCTTCCTGCGCCGGCAGATCGGCGTGGTGTTCCAGAACCATCAATTGCTGTTCGACCGTACCGTGTACGACAACGTCGCCCTGCCGCTGCAGATTCTCGGCCTGTCCAAGCCGGAGATCGCCAAGCGCGTTGGTGCCGCACTGGAGCGCGTCAGCCTCAGCGACAAGGCGGCGCAATCGCCTGGCGATCTGTCCACCGGGCAACAGCAGCGTGTTGGCATCGCCCGTGCCATCGTCCACCGTCCGGCCCTGCTGCTGGCGGATGAGCCTACCGGTAACCTCGATCCGCGCCTGGCTGCCGAGATCATGGGCGTGTTCGAAGACATCAACCAGTTGGGCACCACCGTGCTGATCGCCAGCCACGACCTGGCGCTGATCGCACGTATGCGTCAGCGCATGCTCACCCTGCAACGCGGTCGTCTGATCGGTGATGGGGAGGCTGCCTGATGAGTGCATCGAAGATGCCCACGCCGCAACCGGCTGAGCGCGTCGGCGCGGCGCCGCGCAACAAGGTGGTCGATGGCCCGGCGGACGAGCCGGATTTCCGCACGCTGTTCAACGCCTGGCTGGAAAGCCACCGCGCCAGCCTGGTCGACAGCCTGCGCCGCCTGGCGCGTCAGCCCATCGGCAGTTTCTTCACCTGCCTGGTGATGGCCGTGGCGTTGAGCCTGCCCATGGGCCTGTCGCTGCTGCTGGACAACGTCGAGAAGCTCGGCGGCTCCTGGCAGCGTGCCGCGCAGATATCCCTGTTCCTCGACATGTCCGCTGGCGAGCGCGACGGCCAGGCGCTGCGCGAGCAGATCGCGGCGATGGATGACGTCGCCGAGGCCGAGTGGATCAGCCGCGAACAGGCGCTGGAAGAGTTCCAGCAACTGTCCGGCCTGGGCCAGGCGCTCAAGGAGTTGCCGGAGAATCCGCTGCCGGGCGTGGTGCTGGTCACGCCCAAGGAAGTCGACAAGGCCAAGCTCGAAGCCCTGCGCCAGCGCCTGGCGGAGCTGCCCAAGGTGGAGCAGGCGCAGCTCGATCTGGTCTGGGTCGAGCGCCTGACCGCCATCCTCAAGCTGGGTGATCGTTTCGTCTTCGGCCTCAGCCTGCTGCTGATCCTGGCGCTGCTGCTGGTGATCGGCAATACCATCCGCCTGCACATCGAGAACCGCCGCGCCGAGATCGAGGTGATCAAGCTGGTGGGCGGCACCGATGGCTATGTGCGCCGGCCCTTCCTTTATATGGGCGCGTTGTACGGCTTCGGCGCCGGTATCTTCGCCTGGTTGCTGCTGGCCTTCGGCCTGGATTGGCTGAACGATGCGGTAGTACGTTTGGCCGGCTTGTACGGTAGCGATTTCGCGCTGGGTGGAGTACCTTCTGCCGACGGTTTTTCGCTGCTGCTCGGCGCCGTGCTGTTGGGCTATATTGGCGCCTGGCTGGCAGTGGCCCGGCATCTGAACGAGCTTGCGCCGCGCTGATGCTGAACGCAGGCTGACAAGCCATTGTTTTGGTTGATATTGACTATATGGCAGGGAACTTATCCACAGGCCCTGCATCAGATAGCGCAGTGCTACACTGCACGCGTTTTGTGAATCGGAGGATTCGAATGTCCACTTCCTTGCAACCTGTTCATGCCCTTGTTCCAGGCGCCAACCTGGAAGCTTACGTGCATGCGGTCAACAGCATTCCGCTGCTGACGCCCGAGCAGGAGCGTGAACTGGCCGAAAATCTCTACTACCAGCAGGATCTCGAGGCCGCCCGCCAAATGGTGCTGGCCCACCTGCGTTTCGTCGTGCATATCGCTCGCAGCTACTCCGGTTATGGCCTGGCCCAGGCCGACCTGATTCAGGAAGGCAATGTCGGCCTGATGAAGGCGGTCAAGCGCTTCAACCCGGAAATGGGCGTGCGCCTGGTGTCTTTCGCCGTGCACTGGATTCGCGCGGAAATTCACGAGTTCATCCTGAAGAACTGGCGCATCGTCAAGGTGGCCACCACCAAGGCCCAGCGCAAACTGTTCTTCAACCTGCGCAGCCAGAAGAAGCGTCTGGCCTGGCTGAACAACGATGAAGTGACTGCCGTAGCGGAAAGCCTGGGCGTCGAGCCGCATGAAGTGCGCGAGATGGAAAGTCGCCTGACCGGCCAGGACATGGCCTTCGACCCGGCCGCCGATGCCGACGATGACAGCGCCTTCCAGTCGCCTGCGCATTACCTGGAAGACCACCGCTACGACCCGGCACGCCAGCTCGAGGATGCCGACTGGAGCGACAGTGCCAGCAGCAACCTGCACGAAGCGCTGGAAAGCCTCGACGAGCGCAGCCGCGACATCCTTTACCAGCGCTGGCTGGCCGAAGAGAAAGCGACGCTGCACGACCTGGCTGCCAAGTACAACGTGTCGGCCGAGCGCATTCGCCAGCTCGAAAAGAACGCGATGAACAAGCTCAAGGGCTGCATTGCTGCCTGAGCCTGTCGTTATCCCGAAAAGCCGCACCCACTGGTGCGGCTTTTTGCTGTCTGGAGCATGGTCATGAACAAAACCCCGCGGCTGCTCTTCGTGATCGTCGCCGCGCTATTCTTCGCCTGGGGCGCCTGGCTGATGCGCAGTACCGAGGTCAAGCCGGTGGCCCATTTGCAGCAATGGCGCGATGCGCTGTTGCTGCCGCTGGCTGACGATGGTCTGGCGCTGCGGGATATACAGCGGTTGGCCCCGGGTGAGCTGTGGCTGCAGCCGCGTCCGGATGGTGCACGGCTGTTGTATCGAGTAACGCTCGAAGGCGAAGAGGGCGAGTGGTTGCTGCAGGCTGAACTGGTTCTGAGCCAGGGCCAGCGCGACAGTCTGATGGCTGCACAAGGCCTGAAATCAGGCGATACCGACACCGTGCTGGATGACTCGTTGAGTGAGCAGATGGCCGGTTTTGCTATTGCCAGTCTGACCCTGCAAGCGCCTGATGCGCTGGCCAGTGAGCGCCTGGCCGCCAGTCTCGGGCAGCCACGCCTGACTCTGGAGCTGGCCGAAGGCCAGGCCTGGGTCTATCCGCAATGGGGGCTGACCGTGCATCTGCGCGGTGACGAGGTCGAACTGTTGCACGCCGTCCCGCGCAAGGCGTTTCGCGCTACCCGCTAGCTTACAGCCAGCGTGGCCATCAATCGGGACGATTCGGCTTGAGCTGATTGAGGTAGTGGCTGCCGCCGAGCTGGTTCATCTGCTGGCGAATCCAGGCGGCGCGGCGATTGACGTAGGCGTCCGGCCGGCCCGCACTCCAGCGCAGCGGATTGGGCAGCACCGCGGCCAACTGGCTGGCCTGCTGTCGATTGAGGTACGGCGCGCCAACGCCGAAATGATGCTGCGCAGCCGCTTCGGCGCCGAAGATGCCATCGCCCCATTCGACGCTGTTGAGATAGACCTCGAGGATGCGTTCCTTCGACCAGAACAGTTCGATCAGCGCAGTGAACCAGGCTTCCAGCCCCTTGCGCAGCCAGCTACGGCCAGACCAGAGGAACAGGTTTTTGGCCACCTGCTGGCTGAGGGTGCTGGCGCCACGCAGCGAGCCGCCGCTCTGGTTGTGTGCCAGTGCCGCCTGAATCGCGCCGACATCGAAACCCCAGTGTTCGGCAAATTTCTGGTCTTCGGCGGCGATCACCGCCATTTTCAGGTGATCCGGCAACTCGTTCCACGGGCGCCACTGGCGCTTGAGCTGCAGCGATTGCCCGCTGCCCCAGGATTCGACCTTACGCTCGACCATCAGCGCCGTACCGGGCGGCGGCACCCAGCGCAACACGAGCACCAGCAGGGCGCTGGCCAGTATCAGCCAGAGCAGCAGTTTCAGCAGGCGGCGGGTCAGGGCTCGGAGCATGGTGTCTCGCAATGATTGGGCGTGGCGCTATTAAAACAAAAAATCGCCGGGAGCGATTTTTGACGTCAGCGCTGTAGTCGGCTCGCTAGGGTTGCCGCCAAGGATGGCAGGCAACAAAAAATGCCGGGAGCAATTTTTGACGTCGCTTTGCGACGGCCCGAAGGGTTGCCGCCATGGATGGCAAGCAACAAAAAAGCGCTGAGGAAATTCCCGCCCGATACCCGGGTGTGACAATAACGCCCCATTCGCCTTCGGCCTCAATGGTTAAACTGCGTTCAGGTCCATCTCATCAGGAGTTTCCATGGCCCGTCTCTGGCTACTGTTGTCCGCGTTCGCCGGCTTCACCGGTGTTGCCCTGGGGGCTTTCGCCGCCCACGGCCTGAAGCAAAGGCTGACTCCCGAATATCTGGCGGTTTTCCAGACCGGTACCCATTACCAGTTGATTCATGCGCTGGCATTGTTCGGCGTCGGTCTGCTGGCGCTGCAGATGCCGGGACGGCTGGTGAACCTGGCAGGTGGCGCTTTCGCCCTGGGGATCTTGCTGTTTTCCGGCAGCCTCTACCTGCTGACCCTCAGCGGTATCGGCAAGCTGGGCATCATTACTCCGTTCGGCGGTGTCGCCTTCCTGGTTGGCTGGCTGTGCCTGGGTTTGGCGGCCTGGAGACTGGCCTGACCCTGGCGTCAGAAATGAGGACGAATGGCGCCTTTTAGCCTTGGTCGCCGGCGGCTGTCGGGCTAGAATGCCGGCCCTCTTCCTAGTTGTGACCGAGTCGTCATGCGTATCCAGTTGAATGGTGAACCCTTCGAACTGCCGGATAACCAGAGCGTCGCCGACCTGTTGGTTCGCCTCGACCTGACCGGGCGCCGTGTGGCGGTCGAGCTCAATCTGGATATCGTTCCACGCAGCCAGCACGACAGCACTCTGCTCGCCGAAGGCGACCAGGTGGAAGTGGTGCACGCCATCGGTGGCGGCTGACCTCACGAGGAGTATTCCATGAGCCAAGTTCGCAGCGACAAGCCCTTCACCCTGGCCGGTCGTACGTTCCAGTCGCGCCTGCTGGTCGGTACCGGCAAGTACAAGGATAAGGACGAGACCCGTGACGCCATCGCCGCGTCGGGTGCCGAGATCGTCACCGTAGCCGTGCGCCGCACCAACATCGGCCAGAATCCCGGTGAGCCGAACCTGCTCGATGTGATCAGTCCGGATAAGTACACCATCCTGCCGAACACCGCAGGCTGCTATGACGCCGTCGAGGCCGTGCGCACCTGTCGTCTGGCGCGTGAGCTGCTCGACGGCCACAACCTGGTCAAGCTGGAAGTGCTGGCCGACCAGAAAACCCTGTTCCCCAACGTCATCGAAACCATCAAGGCCGCCGAAGTGCTGGTCAAGGACGGTTTCGACGTCATGGTCTACACCAGCGACGACCCGATCATCGCCCGCCAACTGGCCGAAATCGGCTGCATCGCGGTGATGCCGCTGGCCGGCCTGATCGGCTCGGGCCTGGGCATCTGCAACCCGTACAACCTGCGCATCATCCTCGAGGAGTCGACGGTGCCGGTGCTGGTCGATGCCGGTGTCGGCACGGCTTCCGATGCCACCATCGCCATGGAACTGGGCTGCGAGGCGGTGCTGATGAACAGCGCCATCGCTGAAGCGCAGAACCCGGTGCTCATGGCCCGCGCCATGCAACATGCCGTCGAGGCCGGGCGCCTGGCCTACCTGGCCGGGCGCATGCCGAAGAAACTCTATGCCAGTGCATCGTCGCCGCTGACTGGCCTGATCAATTAAGGATGACGATTGGTTGTGCGTCGGCCTGCCCGCGCGCCAAGTCGTAACGCAATCTACAAGAGCCCAGCATGACTGATACCCAACAGCCCGAATTGACCGAAGACGGTCGCCAGCGCCGTACCATCAAGAGTTTCGTGATGCGCGCCGGGCGCATGACCGAAGGCCAGCAGCGTGGCCTCGACAAGGGCTGGCCGCTGTTCGGCCTCGAACTCGAAGACGGCCTGCGCGATTTCGATCAGGTGTTCGGCCGCAGCGCACCGCGTACCTTCGAGATCGGTTTCGGTATGGGCCACTCCACGCTGGAGATGGCCGCAGCCGCGCCCGAGCAGGATTTCATCGGCGTCGAGGTGCACAAACCGGGCGTGGGCGCACTGCTCAATGGCGTCATGGCGCAGAATCTGAGCAACTTGCGCGTGTACAGCTGCGATGCGCTGGAAGTGCTGCGCGATTGCGTCGCCGATGCCAGCCTGGATCGCGTGCTGCTGTTCTTCCCCGATCCCTGGCACAAGTCGCGCCACCACAAGCGCCGCATCGTCCAACCGGCGTTCGCCGAGTTGGTACGTCGCAAATTGAAGATCGGCGGCGTGCTGCACATGGCTACCGATTGGGAGAACTATGCCGAGCACATGCTCGAGGTGATGAACGCAGCGCCCGGCTATCGTAATCTGGCGGTCGATGGCACCTACGTGCCGCGCCCTGAAGAGCGTCCGGTGACCAAGTTCGAGCGTCGGGGCGAGCGCCTCGGCCATGGTGTGTGGGATCTGAAGTTTCAGCGTCAGGCATGATTCACCCGGCAACACGCGTTTGATTAGAACCGGCAGGATGCACGATTAGATCGGGATAACCCGACAGCCAGGACGGCGCCTCACCTCAGAACCTGCTCACGATCTGCTGCGCGTCGGCGCTACTGCGTTAAAAACAAGCTCGGAAAGCCGCTTGCGGCTAACGCACCTCTGGTGCGGCCCCGAAGGGGGGAGCGAAGCGAGTCATGCTCATTTACCACTCGTAAAGTCGAGCGCGACTCCGACCGTTCCTCGCTTGTTTTTGCCTTGTATCGCTCTAGCTCGCGAGATCGTGAGCAGGCTCTCAGAACACAACAAAGACAAGCGCACCTACAAGGTGCGCGGACAATAGCGGTGCCGCTGTCATGGCGTCGCGAGGAGAGCATTGTGTTGAGATCGGTTTCCCTACTTCTGCTGAGCGCCCTGGCGTTTCAGGCCCAGGCCAGCGTCGATGCCAGCCAGGCTGCACGTCTGGGTCAGGAACTGACCCCGCTGGGCGGCGAGCGCGCTGCCAATGCCAGTGGCACCATCCCAGCCTGGACGGGTGGCCTGGCCACGCCGCCGGCCAACTACCAGCCGGGTATGCATCACCCGGATCCTTACGCGGATGACAACCTGTTGTATCGCGTCGACAGCCAGAATCTGGCGCAGTACGAGCAACAGTTGCCGGTCGGCCTCAAGACGCTGCTGCAGCAGAACCCAAGCTTCTATTTGCGCGTATTCCCGACTCGCCGCAGTGCAGCTGCGCCGCAGCGCATCTACGACGCCACCCGCTTCAATGCACTGAATGCCGAGCTGATTTCTGGCGGTAACGGTGTTCAGGGCGCTGCGGCCGGTGTGCCGTTCCCGATACCGCAGAATGGCCAGGAGGCCATCTGGAACCACATCATGCGCTACCGTGGCGACCAGATCAGCATGGTCACCAACCAGGCAGCGGTGCTCGCCAACGGCGGCTACAACCTGCTCAAGCTCGAGCGCGACATCTATTTCCTCTACGGTCGCGAAGGCGTGGCCCCGCAGGATCTGGACAACACCCTGTTCTACTACAAGTACAAGGTGGTGGCGCCGGCCAAGCTGGCCGGTTCGGCGCTGGTGGTGCAGGAGACCCTGGATCAGGTGCTGGCGATTCGCAAGGCCTGGCGCTTCAATCGTGGTGAGCGCCGTGTGCGCCGTCTGCCGATGCTTGCCTACGACACCCTGCAGCCCGATACCAACGGCATGGCCACGGCCGACCAGGTGGACGCCTACAACGGCGCACCGGATCGCTACGAATGGCAACTGCTGGGCAAGCGCGAGATGCTGGTGCCGTACAACAGTTATGCCGTGCACCAGCAGGGCATCCCCTACGCCGATATTCTTCAGGCCCGGCACATCAACCCCGAGCTGCTGCGCTATGAGTTGCACCGCGTTTGGGTGGTGGAGGCGGATCTGCGCACGGGCTTCAGCCATCCATATGCCAAGCGCCGCTTTTACCTGGACGAAGACAGCTGGCAGATTCTTGCCGTCGACCTGTACGACCGCAGCGGCAATCTGATTGGCCTGCAGGAAGCGCATCCGATCAGCTATTACGACGTGCCCATGTTCGGTTCCACGCTTGAAACCGTCTATGACTTCAAGGGCGGGCGCTACTTCGCCGATGGTCTGGACAACAACGAGAAGATGTACGACTTCAACGCCCGCCTGAGCCCGCGCGACTTCACTCCGCAGGCGCTGCGCCGCGAAGGCAACTGAGCCACGGGCTGCACTGGCGGCCTGTGCTGTGCTGCTCCGCTGTTTGATCCGTGGCAATACCGCCGCCGCCCGTTGGGCTAGAGTCAGATATCTCGGACTCTAATGAGGGCAAGGCCATGAGCCTGATGAAAGCGGCGGTGTTTATCGAACCCGGGCGTATCGAACTGGTGGACAAACCGATTCCACCAGTCGGGGCCAACGATGCGCTGGTGCGTATCACCACTACCACCATCTGCGGCACCGACGTACACATTCTCAAGGGGGAGTACCCGGTGGCCAGTGGGCTGACCGTGGGTCACGAGCCGGTGGGGGTGATCGAGAAGCTGGGCGCCAATGTGCAGGGCTACCAGGAAGGCCAGCGGGTCATCGCCGGCGCCATCTGTCCCAGCTTCACCTCCTACGCCTGCCAGGATGGTTATCCGGCCCAGGATGGTGGCTGCCAGTGCCACGGTTACAAACCCATGGGCGGCTGGCGCTTCGGCAACAGCATCGACGGCACCCAGGCCGAATATGTGCTGGTTCCCGACGCCCAGGCCAATCTGGCGCCGGTACCGGATGGCTTGAGCGACGAGCAGGTGCTGATGTGTCCGGACATCATGTCCACCGGTTTTGCCGGTGCCGAGGCGGCCAATATCAAGATCGGCGATGTGGTGGCGGTGTTCGCCCAGGGGCCGATTGGCCTGTGCGCCACCGCCGGAGCCAAGTTGCGCGGGGCCAGCACGATCATCGCCATCGATGGTGTCGACGAACGCCTGCGTATTGCCCGCCAGCTCGGCGCCGACGTCACCCTGAATTTCCGCGAAGTGGACGTGGTGGACGAGATTTTCAAGCTCACCGGCGGCCGTGGCGTGGATGCCTCGATCGAGGCGCTGGGCCTGCAGAGCACCTTCGAACAGGCGTTGCGGGTGCTCAAGCCGGGCGGCACGCTGTCCAGTCTGGGGGTTTACTCCAGCGACCTGACCATTCCCCTGGGTGCCTTCCACGCGGGGCTGGGTGACCACCGCATCGTTACCTCGCTGTGCCCGGGGGGCAAGGAACGCATGCGCCGCCTGCTCAATGTGGTGGCCTCCGAGCGCGTCGACCTCGGCGCGTTGGTTACTCACCAGTATCGCCTGGAGAACATCGTCGAGGCCTACGACCTGTTCGTCAATCAACGCGACGGCGTACTCAAGGTGGCGATCAAGCCATTCTGAAGCCTTCGTCCTGCGCGTCGCTGATGACGCGCAGGACGATCTAGTTGCGGTCGGCGAGGATGCCGATCACCACGAAGATCAGGATCAGCACCGGCGCCAGGGTGAAGTTGTTGAAGTGCGCCAGCCCCTTGGCCAGCCAGGGCGTGAGGAAGACGATCGCCAGGCCATAGCCGACCGCGCAGAACACCACGAACAGCAGGGTACGCAGGACGAAGTTGAGGTTGCCGATGGTGCGCTGAACCCAGGCGTTGATGGCCGGGCCGAACAGCACCAGCAGGGTGGCCATGATGGCCAGGGCGATATCGCCGAGGTGGCTGCGGCTCCAGCGCGAGAGGGTGACGATCAGGTCCAGTAGCAGATCCATGCAGGCTCCTTCAGTACAGCGCGGCGTGAGCGTTGGCCGCGCGTATGGCGCGTTAGCCTACCGGATTCATGCCGCGCTGTGGGTGATCTAGGCCAGGAACTGCTGCAGCAAATCGTTGAGAAACAGCTGGCCCTTGGCCGTGGCGACCAGTCGGGTATGGTCAGCTTGCAGCAGACCCTGACGTTCGGCTTCGCGGCGTGACCGTTCAAGTTGCTGCAACGGCAGACCGGTACGCTGGCTGAACAGCTCGGCCGGCGCGCCTTCGCTCAGGCGCAGCACGTTCATCAGAAATTCGAAGGGCAACTCGTCGGCTGCCAGCAGGCGTTCGCCGGCCTGGAAGGCTTTGGCCGGGTCGAGGTAATCCTTCGGCAGGCGGGTTTTCCAGGTGCGCTGAATGCGCCCTGCGGGTGTGCTCAGCTTGGCGTGGGCACCGGCGCCGATGCCGAGGAAATCACCAAAGGTCCAGTAGTTGAGGTTATGTCGCGCCTGCTTGCCAGCCTTGGCGTAGGCGGACACTTCGTATTGCGCGTAGCCCTCGGCGGCGAGCAGCGCCTGGCCGGCTTCCTGGATGTCCCACAGCAGATCGTCTTCGGGAAGCGTGGGCGGTTGGCTCCAGAACACCGTATTCGGCTCCATGGTCAGCTGGTACCAGGACAGGTGCGTCGGGCCCTGGCTGTTGGCGGTGCGCAGGTCGAACAGAGCGTCTTCGATGCTCTGCTCGGGTAGGCCGTGCATCAGGTCAAGGTTGAAATTGTCAAAGCCGGCGGCGCGGGCCATGTCGGCGGCGCGAATTGCCTCGTCGCCATCGTGGATACGCCCCAGCGCCTTGAGCTTGGCCTGCTGGAAACTCTGCACGCCAATGGACAGGCGATTGATGCCGAGGCTTCGGTAGCCCTTGAACTTGGCCTGCTCGAAAGTGCCGGGGTTGGCTTCCAGGGTGATCTCGATGTCACCAGCGAAGGCCACACGCCGCTCGACGCCTTCCAGCAAACGGCCCAGGGCGCGGTCGGAGAACAGGCTGGGCGTGCCGCCACCGAAGAAGATCGAAGTCAGTGGCCGGCCATGGACGTGCTGCAGGTCGGCATCGAGATCGGCCAGCAGCGCGTCGACGTACTCCTCTTCAGGCAGCGTCGGCCCGGCGGCATGGGAATTGAAGTCGCAGTACGGGCATTTGCGCACACACCACGGGATGTGGATATAGAGCGCCAGGGGCGGGAGCAGAAAACTCCCGCCAGCGGTATTGCTCATGCCAGCCCCAAGCGCTGCTTGAACAGGGCCATGGCGCGCGCGCGGTGGCTGAGGCGGTTCTTCTGCTCGGCCGGCAGTTCGGCACTGGAGCAACTGGTTTCCGGGACCCAGAACAGCGGGTCGTAGCCGAAGCCGTGTTCGCCACGGGCTTCATGCAGGATGCTGCCGTGCCACAGGCCTTCACAGAGGATCGGCAGCGGATCGTCGGCGTGGCGCACCAGGGCCAGGGCGCAGACGAACTGCGCGCCGCGCTCGGCGTCCGGCACGTCTTTCAGGGCAGCGAGCAGCTTGGCGTTGTTCGCTGCGTCGCCCTGGCCATCGGCATAGCGCGCCGAGTAGATGCCGGGCGCGCCGCCGAGGAAATCCACCGCCAGACCGGAGTCGTCTGCCAGCGCCGGCAGGCCGGAGATGCGTGCGGCGTTGCGCGCCTTGAGGATGGCGTTCTCGACGAACGACAGTCCGGTCTCTTCCGGCTCGACCTGGCTGAACTCGCCGATGGAGCGCACGCGCACGGCGTCGCCGAGCATGGCATGCAGCTCCTTGAGCTTGCCGGCATTGTGGCTGGCCAGTACCAGTTCCTTGAGGTCGATCATGCGCATAGTGCCTGTTAGTTGAACGTTGAATTACAGAGCTTGTAGGTGCAGCGCCCCGCCGCGAATCAGCTTGAAAGCTTCGCCCCGGGGCGGGGCGCCTACGCAAAGACGCCGGCAGCGCTTGCGGCATCAGTCATCCGGGAACATTTCCTGATTGAAGGTGATGCGGTGCGCGTCGTCGCCCTGGCGCACATCGAGGGTGAAACTGAGAATCTCGCGGCTGGAGAAGGGGAACTGCGCCAGGTAGTAGATGGCGCCGCTCTCGGTGACTTGCCTGAAGGTCAGTGCGGTGCTCTGCCCCAGCAGGTTCTTCACCTGGCCGCTGACCTGCGCGGTACTGGCCTTGCCGGCCTTGAGCACGGCGACGTTGATCACGCCCTGGGTCTTGCTACGCACCAGGCCGGCGGCGCTGGCGATGTCCGGCTGGATGAAGCTGGAATTGAACACGCTGTAGTGCACGTCGAGGTCGCCGAAGCTCTGCTTGCGCTCGGCGGCGGCCGGCAAGGCCAGGCACAGGGCGATCAGGAAGGGGATGATGCGACGCATGATGTTCTCCTCGTTCAGGCCGCGACGCGGTGGGCGGAGAGGTCCGCGCCGCTGATGCGGTAAATGCCGATTTCGCCCAGCAGGTTGGGCCAGATGCGGCTGGCGATGCCGTGGCGGTGGTCACGGTCCACCGCCAGGCGCTCTTCCACACGGGCACCCTGGGCGTGGCACAGGCGCTCGAAGTCCTCGAAGGTGCAGAAGTGGATGTTCGGGGTGTTGTACCAGGTGTAGGGCAGGAAGTCCGACACCGGCATGCGACCTTTTGTCGTCAGGTACCAGCGGCAGCGCCAGTGGCCGAAGTTGGGGAAGGTGATGATGCAGGTCTTGCCGACGCGCAGCATCTCGGCCAGCACCTTGTCCGGGTAGTGCAGCGCCTGCAGCGACTGGGTCATGACCACCACGTCGAAGCTGTTGCTGGCGAAGTTGCCCAGGCCCAGGTCGAGGTTCTGCTCGATGACGTTGACGCCGCGCTCGATGCACAAGGCGATCTTGTCCGGGTCGATTTCCAGGCCGTAGCCGGAAACCTGCTTGTTGTCACGCAGCCAGGCGAGCAGTTCGCCGTCGCCGCAGCCCAGGTCGAGCACACGGCTGCCCGGGGCGATCCATTCCTGGATGATGTCCAGATCCGCTCGCATGCTCATACCTCGATTCGCTTCATGTAGCTGCCGAACGCCTGCAGGTAACGCGGGATCGGCATGAGGAAGGCGTCGTGGCCCTGCGGTGCGTCGATCTCCAGATAGCAGACGTTCTTCTTCGCCGCCGTCAGCGCATCGACGATCTCCCGCGAGCGGGCCGGGGAGAAGCGCCAGTCGGTGGTGAAGGACATCAGGCAGAAGTCCGCCTTGGCCACAGCCAGGGTCTTGGCCAGGTCGCCGTCGTTGGCGGCGGCCGGGTCGAAGTAATCCAGGGCCTTGGTCATCAGCAGGTAGGTGTTGGCGTCGAAACGCCCGGAGAATTCCTCGCCCTGGTAACGCAGGTAGCTTTCCACTTGGAACTCGACGCTGTGGAAGTCGTAGTTGAGCTTTTCGCTCTTCAGGCCTCGGCCGAATTTCTCGCCCATGGCGTCATCGGACAGGTAGGTGATATGGCCGACCATGCGCGCCAGCATCAGCCCGCGCTTGGGGATCACACCCTGTTCCAGGAAGTGTCCGCCGTGGAAGTCCGGGTCGGTGAGAATCGCCTGGCGCGCCACCTCGTTGAAGGCGATGTTCTGCGCCGACAGCTTGGGCGCCGAGGCGATGGCCAGGCAGTGACGCACGCGCTCGGGGTAGCTGATGGTCCACTGCATGGCCTGCATGCCGCCGAGGCTGCCGCCGATCACCGCCGCCCATTGCTCGATGCCGAGCACATCGGCCAGGCGCGCCTGGCTGTGTACCCAGTCTTCCACGGTCATCACCGGGAAATCCGCGCCATAGGGCTTGCCGGTAGCGGGGTTGGTGCTGCTGGGGCCGGTTGAGCCGTTGCAGCCGCCGAGGTTGTTGAGGCTGACGACGAAGAATTTGTTGGTGTCTATCGGTTTGCCGGGGCCGATGCAACTGTCCCACCAGCCGGGTTTGCGGTCATCCGGGCTGTGGTAACCGGCGGCGTGATGGTGGCCGGACAGGGCGTGGCAGATCAGCACCGCATTGCTGCGTGCGGCGTTCAGTTCGCCATAGGTTTCGACGACCAGTTCGTACTCGGCCAGGCTGCGCCCGCAGGCGAGCGCCAATGGCTCGCTGAAACGGAACACCTGGGGGCTGACCAGGCCGACGGAATCTTCGGGAAAGGCAGTGGGCATGGAGGCGCTGCTAATGAATCGGAGGAGGGCGCCAGTCTAAAGAGCACCGCCGGTAGCGGCAAGCGAGCATGCCGCCCGCTTGTGCTACTGGCTTTGTTGCCGTGCCGCCACCGGCAGGCTGACCACCTTGCCCTGGCGCTGCACTGGTGCCGGGCGGCGCAGTACGCGCAGCATCTCGCCGGCCTGGGCCAGTTGTTGCTCCAGCTCTTGCTGATAACGCGCCAGCAACTGGCTGCGTTTACGCGTCTGCTGGGTTTCCTGGGCCAGTGCCTTGAGGCGCAACATGTGGCTTTCCAGCATCTGTTTGTGTTCCAGAGTGTGTTGCATCAGCGGCATCAGCGCATCGGCGGCCCATTGCTCGGCATCCAGGCGCAGGCGCTGGTGCAGGCCGATCACTTCCTGGGCCAGGGTGGCGAAGAAGCGCCGGGTCAGGGTGCGTTGTTCGGTAAGCAGCGTCTTCACGTGCAGGCGGAACTGATCGCCCTTGGCTTGCAGCTTGTTCAGCTCGCGCAGGTAGCGCTGGATCTTGAACTGCGGCGCGTCGACCCCACCCAGCGGATTGTCTTCGTTGTGTCGACGATAGATGGCTGCAACCATCTTGTTGGCCATGTCGGCTTCGTGCTGCAGGTTGTGCAGATCCTGTTCGACGGCGCGGAAGAAATGCAGGATGGCCTGGTTGATGCCCAGGGTGGTCCAGCTGCCGGTGAGATTGCGGCGCACCTCGCTCAGGTGTTCCTCCAGGCGTTCGGCGCGTGCGGCGTGTCGCAGCAGCTGACCCTGACGCTGCAGCAGGCGCTGGTTGGTCTTCAGACCAAGCAGGCGTTTGTGGTGCAGGCTGTGGTCTTCCTTGGTTTTGGCGGTCAGCTCGAACAGCAGCTGGCCGTTGTCCTGTTGATGGTTGCCGAGCAGGGCCAACTGCTCACTGACTTTCTCCAGGCGCAGGTTGAGCACATGTTGGCTGTTGTTCACCAGCGCCAGCACCTGACGCACCACATGATCTTCGATCAGGCGTTCCTTCTGCGCGACGATTCGCTCGCACAGCAGGTTTTCCAGACCAGCCATCTGGCTGCGTGCCAGCAGTCCTTCGTCTTTGCGCACCTTGGCCAACAGTGCCTGCTTGGCCGACAGCGGCAGTACGTCCTGCTTGGCGATGCCCAATTGCTTGGCGGTGGCGCTCTGGATCTGGCCAATGGCGTTCTGCACGAAGGTCTCGCCTGCCAGGTCGTCCCACAGCACGTCGATCTTGTTGAGCACGGCGAACAGGCTGGTCTGGGCGTCTTCGTCGAGCTGCCGGATGTGCTGCTGCCAGATGCTCATGTCGCTGGCGGTGACGCCGGTATCGGCGGCCAACAGGAAGATGATCGCCTGGGCATTGGGCAGCATCGATAGGGTCAGCTCCGGCTCGCTACCGAGGGCGTTGAGCCCGGGGGTATCGAGAATGCGCAGGCCCTGGCGCAGTAACGGGTGGTCGAAATTGACCATGGCATGGCGCCAGGCCGGCACCAGTACCTGGCCACGTTTGCCGGTGCCTTCGAGCATGTCCGGGTGGAAACCGAGCTGGATCGCCTGTTCCACCGGCATGGATTTGGTTTTGGCCACCTGGCTGAAAGCCAGGGCCATATTGGCCGGGTCGCTGGTATCCAGCGGGATGTTCACCCAGTGCCGCGGGATGCGTTTGAACTGTGCGACGCTGGCCGAGGCCGTGCGCGTCTCGATGGGCAACAGACGAATGTAGGGGCGTTCCGAGCGCGGGTCGAAGAACAGCTCGGTGGGGCACATGGTGGTACGCCCGGCATGCGAAGGCAGCATGCGCTGGCCGTATTCGGAGAAGAACAGGCTGTTGATCAGTTCGGTCTTGCCGCGCGAGAACTCGCCGACGAAGGCCAGGGTGATGTGGTCGGTGCGCAGGATCTTCAGCGCACGGTCAAGCTTGGCCTGCACCGCCTCGGAGTTGAGCCGGTTGTGCTCCAGCCAGCTGCGATAGCGCGTGATCTCACGCATCAGTTCGCGTTTCCAGGCGACGTAGGCATCGACCTGCTGGCTGAGACGTTCCATGCTCATCCTGGCTCTCCTCTCGGCAAGATCATCCTCTTGCGGGGGCTGCGTGACGGTTCGGTTGGGGCTGCCGCCAGGACGCACGGCTCTCACGACGATAGCCTGCATTATGCGAGCTGCAAGGCAGGCGTCAATTGGCCAGCGCTACGCTCCCGCCTTATGGTCGGCTTGGGGCGCCGAGTGGTCGTCAGGGGCGCTGCAGGCCCGGAATCGGCGGCAGGCTTTTGGGCGCGCGGATACGCAGGCGCTTATGCCGGTTGAGCTCGCCGCTTTCCAGGATTACCTGGCTCTTGGCGACACCGAAGGCCTTGGCCAGAAAGGCCAGTAGATGGGCGTTGGCCTTGCCATCGACCGGTGGGGCGATGAGACGAATCTTCAGCCGCTCGGCCTGCAGCCCGGCGAACTCGTCCTTGCTCGCCTTGGGTTGCAGGTGGCAGTCGAGGATCAGATCCTCGCCGTCCCAGCGGTAGAAGCTTGCGGTATTGATGGTCATACCTCGCATGCGCGCTGCATGCCACCCTCTCCCCGCGGGGAGACGTGGCATGCAAGGCGTCGCTGCCTGACTTTCAGGTTTACAGGAAGGGGCTGAGCATCGGTGGCAGGCCAGTGGACGCGGCCAGGCCACCGATGACGAAGCGATCGATCAGGTTGATGGCGATGAAGGCGAAGATCGGCGAAATATCCAGGCCGCCCAGATTTGGCAGCAGCTTGCGGAACGGCGCCAGCAGCGGTTCGCAGATCTGACTCACCAGTTGTGCGCCTGGGTTGTAGCTACCCGGGGCGACCCAGGAGAGGATCACGCTGATGATCAGGGCGAAGAAGAACACCTTGAGAAACAGCGAGGTCACGCCAATCAACGACCACACCAGCAGTTGCGGAATGACACCGCCTACGTTGATGCCCATCAATGTCAGGGTGACGATCATCAGCAGCAACTGCACCAGGATGGCCAGCGCCAGCGAGGCCAGATCCAGCCCGGCGAAGCCGGGGATGATGCGGCGCAGCGGCGTCAGCAAGGGTTGCGTGGCCTTGACGATGAACTGGCTGAGCGGGTTGTAGAAGTCGGCGCGTACCAGCTGCAGGATGAAACGCAGCAGCACGATCAGCAGATACAGGCTGCCGAGGGTCTGGATGATGTAGATGAGGGCTTCGATGAGTCCGGACATAAGTGCTTCCTTATTGACCCAGTTGTTCGGCCAGTTCGGCCGAGCGGTTGGCGGCGGCATTCAACGCCTGTTGTACCAGCGCTTCGAAGCCGCCGGTCTGGAAGGTGTTGATCGCTGCCTCGGTGGTGCCGTTCGGCGAGGTCACACGACGACGCAATTCGGCGGCGTCGACATCGCTTTCACTGGCCATGCGTGCCGCACCCAGCGCGGTGTGGATGCTCAGGCGTGCAGCGGTTTCGCGCGGCAGACCGAGTTTTTCGCCCGCAGCGGTCATCGCTTCGATCAGCAGGAAGAAATAGGCCGGGCCGCTGCCGGATACTGCAGTGACGGCATCGAGCTGGCTTTCCTCATTCAGCCACAGCGCCAGGCCAACGGCGCTCAGCACCTGTTCGGCCTGTGCCTTCTGCGCGGCGCTGACGCGGGCGTTGGCGAACAACCCGGACACGCCCTGACGCAGCAGCGCCGGCGTGTTGGGCATGCAGCGCACGACTGCACGCTCGCCCAGCCAGTTCTCCAGGCTGGCGCAGCTGATGCCGGCCGCGATGGAGATGATCACCTGGTTGGGAGCCAGGTGCGGCGCCAGATCCAGGCATACCGCCTTCATGATCTGCGGCTTGACCGCCAGCACAATCAGATCGGCGCCTTTTATGGCTTCAGCGTTGTCGGCGAAGGTGGCGATACCGTGCTCTTGCTGCAGGCGGGCGCGCTGTTCGCTGCCGGGCTCGCTGGCGCGGATGGCGCTGGCTGCCACGCCCTGGGCGCGCAGGCCGCCAATCAGGCTGGCGGCCATGTTGCCGGCGCCGACGAAGGCGATGCTCGGGTTGCTCATTGCAGAAATTCCTTCATTCAGTGAGTGGGCTGGCCGTAATCGCGGGCGCCGAACAGGGCCGTGCCGATGCGCACCCAGGTGGCGCCTTCGGCGATAGCGGCTTCCAGGTCATGGCTCATGCCCATGGACAGGGTATCGAGGTTCAGCGCCAGCTCATCACGCAATTGGCGCAAGCGGGCGAAGGCGGCGTGTTGTGCGGCGACATCGTCGGTCGGTTCGGGAATCGCCATCAGCCCGCGCAGCCTGAGGTTGGGCAGGGCAACGACGGCCCGGGCCAGCGCCGTTAGCTCTTCGGGGCTGCAGCCGGACTTGCTGTCCTCACCGCTGACGTTGACCTGCAGGCAGATGTTCAGCGCTGGCAGGTGCGCAGGACGCTGTTCTGACAGGCGTTGGGCAATTTTCAGGCGATCCACCGAATGCACCCAGTCGAAATGCTCGGCGATGGGCCGGGTCTTGTTTGATTGAATGGGGCCGATGAAGTGCCAGGTCAAGGACAGGTCAGCCAGCTGGGTCTGTTTTTCCAGGGCCTCCTGCAGGTAGTTCTCGCCGAAATCGCACACGCCGGCGGCATGGGCTTCACGAATGGCGTCTGCCGGTTTGGTCTTGCTCACCGCGAGCAGGCCGATGTCCGCGAAATTACGCTGCGAGGCTTGCGCCGCCTCACGGATACGCGCACCGACCTTTGCAATATTCTCTGCTATCGTGGACATTACCTGCGCTCTATAAAAGCCCGCTCGTTCAGCGTTCGCGGCATTCTACCTGCTTGCTTGTAATTGGGGAGTCCCATGGATATCACTGAGCTGCTCGCCTTCAGCGCCAAGCAAGGCGCGTCGGATTTGCACCTCTCGGCGGGGCTGCCGCCGATGATCCGCGTCGACGGCGATGTACGCCGCATCAACCTGCCGCCGCTGGATCACAAGCAGGTACACGCGCTGATCTACGACATCATGAACGACAAGCAGCGCAAGGATTTCGAAGAGTTCCTCGAGACCGACTTCTCCTTCGAGGTGCCGGGCGTGGCGCGTTTCCGGGTCAACGCCTTCAACCAGAACCGTGGCGCGGGTGCGGTGTTCCGGACCATTCCATCCAAGGTACTGACCATGGAAGACCTCGGCATGGGCGAGGTGTTCCGCAAGATCACCGACGTGCCGCGCGGCCTGGTGCTGGTCACCGGCCCCACCGGTTCGGGCAAGTCGACCACCCTGGCTGCGATGCTCGACTACCTCAACAGCAACAAGTACCACCACATCCTCACCATCGAGGACCCCATCGAATTCGTTCACGAGTCGAAGAAGTGCCTGGTCAACCAGCGTGAGGTGCACCGTGATACCCACGGCTTCTCCGAGGCGCTGCGTTCGGCCCTGCGTGAAGACCCGGACATCATTCTGGTGGGCGAGATGCGCGACCTGGAAACCATCCGCCTGGCGCTGACTGCCGCGGAAACCGGCCACTTGGTATTCGGCACCCTGCACACCACCTCTGCTGCCAAGACCATCGACCGCGTGGTCGACGTGTTCCCCGCCGAAGAGAAATCGATGGTGCGTTCGATGCTGTCGGAATCGCTGCAGGCGGTGATCTCGCAGACCCTGCTGAAGAAGATCGGCGGCGGTCGTGTGGCGGCGCACGAAATCATGATCGGTACGCCGGCCATCCGTAACCTGATCCGCGAGGACAAGGTGGCGCAGATGTATTCGGCGATCCAGACCGGTGGTGCGCTGGGCATGCAGACCCTCGATGCCTGCCTGAAGACCCTGGTATCCAAGGGCCTGGTCAGCCGCGACAGTGCCCGCGAGAAGGCCAAGAGCCCGGAAAACTTCTAGGAAAACCCAGTGGGTAGGGTGGGCTTCAGCCCACCAAGGCCGGCCACTGTTGGTGGGCTGAAGCCCACCCTACGGACTACTTCACGGCTGCGATGACACGCTCGCAGCCGCTGGTCCTGCGCTGCGGGGCCTTGCATTCATGCGTGCGGATGAGCGAACACGACGATGGAATTCGAAAAACTACTGCGTCTGATGGTCGAAAAAGGCGGCTCCGATCTGTTCATCACCGCTGGCGTGCCGCCGTCGATGAAGGTCAATGGCAAGATCATGCCGGTGACCAAGACCGCCATGTCGCCGGAAATGACCCGAGAAACCGTGCTGGGGGTGATGAACGAGGCACAGCGTCGCGAGTTTGCCGAAAAGCACGAATGCAACTTCGCCATCAGCGCCCGTGGTATCGGCCGTTTCCGTGTCAGTGCCTTCTACCAGCGCAACCTGGTGGGCATGGTGCTGCGCCGCATCGAGACCAATATCCCGACCCTCGATGAACTCAAGCTGCCGGACATCCTCAAGAAGCTGGCGCTGACCAAGCGCGGCCTGGTGCTGTTCGTCGGCGCCACCGGCACCGGTAAGTCCACCTCGCTGGCGGCGATGATTGGCTACCGCAACAAGAACAGCAGCGGCCACATCATCTCCATCGAAGACCCGATCGAATACATCCACCAGCACCAGAACTGCATCGTCACCCAGCGCGAAGTGGGCATCGACACCGAGTCCTTCGAGGTGGCGCTGAAAAATACCCTGCGCCAGGCGCCGGACGTGATTCTCATCGGCGAGGTGCGCACCCGCGAGACCATGGATCATGCCGTGGCCTTCGCCGAAACCGGTCACCTGTGCCTGGCCACCCTGCACGCCAACAACGCCAACCAGGCGCTGGATCGCATCATCAACTTCTTCCCGGCCGACCGGCAGAACCAGGTGTGGATGGACCTGTCGCTCAACCTCAAGGCCATCGTCGCCCAGCAACTGATTCCAACCCCGGATGGCAAGGGCCGTCGTGCGGTGATCGAGGTGCTGATCAACACCCCGCTGGCCGCCGACCTGATCCGCAAGGGTGAAGTGCACGAGCTCAAGGGCCTGATGAAACGTTCCACCGAGCAGGGCATGCAGACCTTCGACCAGGCGCTGTACAACCTCTACACCCAGGGCGAGATCACCTACGAAGATGCGCTGCTCTACGCCGACTCGGCCAACGACCTGCGCCTGATGATCAAGCTCGGTTCGGAAACCGATGGCGATCACCTGACCAGCATGGCCCAGGGCCTGGCGCTGGAGGTCAGCGAGGAAGATCCGGGGCGTCGCTTCCGCTGACGCTGCCTGACGGGGGACGCGCTGCGTCCCCTTCGTTTATCCGGGCGATACGTTTGCCCTTTCTGCCGGCCAGCACCAGGGCCTGGCCATCGCGCTGCGCACCGGCACGCGCTTCGCTCATCAGTTGCGGAATCAGCGGGCCTTCCGGCAGGTGCTTCCAGAAGCGCAAGGGCAAATGCTGCTGCATCACCATGCGGTTGAGTCGTGCCGGGTTGAAGGTGCTGCCGTAATAGGCGCGCCACAGGGCCTGGCCGTCATCCTCGGGCTGCTGCGCCCAGGCCTGCCACTGCGCCGGGCAACGGCGTTCGTGCTGCAGGCGCTGACCATCCCAGTAGACGCCGTCGCGCGGTGTGGCGATCAGCCAACTGTGCTTGCCCAGGCGTTCGGCGAAGTGACCACTGGCCGAGGCGAGGATATCGTGCGCCGGTTCGAACCAGGCGACGAAGTCCGGCGCACCCGCAGCCTTGCTCGGCTGAAAGCGCACGAAGGCATGCAGATGATGCGCTTCGCGGCGCACCGCCTTGAGCCGGCGATGCAGCTCGCTGCCGTCGGAGTCACCAGCCAATACGGCGCTGCGCTCGCCCTGGACGAAACGCCAGAGCACTCGGTAGAGCAGGCTCCAGCGCTCCTCACCACGGTACTGGGCAGCGCTCTCCAGCAGCTCCAGCAGTTCGGGCGATACGCGCAGGCGACCACTGGGCTGCGGCGTACACTCGGCGGGCTGGTCGAACAGGCTGGGGTGTTCCTCGTCGTCCAGCCATTGCAACTGATGGGGAGCCAGGCCCTGCAGCAGAGCGCGGCGCGCGGCCTGGCGCCAGGTGGCGAAGGTGCCGTCGAAACGCAGGCTATGCATCACCACAACGCCATCTGTGCCGGGGTGTCGCGCAGTTGCTGGCGCAGCACCACGGACTCGTGCTCGGCCAGCGGCGGCCGATAGTCCTGGGTGATGATGAAGGGCTTGGCCTTCTCCAGTACGCAGCGCAAGCGGGTCAGATCCTCGAAGCGGATGCGCCGTTCACGCCGCAGCGCGCCCAGGCGCCGGGCGCTGAGCACGCCGATGCCGGGCACGCGGGCGATCAATGATTCGTCGGCACGGTTCAGATCCACCGGAAACTGCTCACGGTTGGCCAGCGCCCAGGCCAGCTTGGGGTCGATGTCCAGATCCAGATTGCCGGGGCCGCTGAGTAACTCGGTGGCGCTGAAGCCGTAGCCGCGCATGAGAAAGTCCGCCTGGTACAGACGGTGTTCGCGCAGCAGCGGCGGCGCTTCGAAGGGCACGCTTTTCGGGCTCTGCGGGATGGGGCTGAAGGCCGAGTAGTAAACGCGGCGCAGGCGATAGTCCTGATACAGGCTCTGCGCATTGTGCAGGATGGTGCTGTCGTCAGTGGCGTCGGCGCCGACGATCATCTGCGTACTCTGCCCGGCCGGGGCGAAGCGCGGGGCGCAGCGCTCTTCCTTGGCCTCGCGTTCACCCAGATGAATGTCATGCATGGCCTGGTGGATGCTGGCGACGTTTTTCTCCGGCGCCAGGCGTACCAGGCTGGTCTCTGTGGGCAGCTCGATATTGACGCTCAGGCGGTCGGCGTACAGACCGGCTTCGGCGATCAGTTCCGGCGCGGCCTCGGGGATGGTCTTGAGATGGATATAGCCACGGAACTGGTGCTCCTGGCGCAGCAGCTTGGCGACGCGGATCAGTTGCTCCATGGTGTAGTCGGCCGAGCGGATGATGCCGGAGCTGAGGAACAGGCCGCTGACGCAGTTGCGCTTGTAGAAGTCGAGGGTCAGCGTGACTACTTCCTCGGGGCTGAAGCGTGCCCGCGGCACATCGCTGGAGCGGCGGTTGATGCAGTACTGGCAGTCGTACAGGCAGAAGTTGGTCAGCAGGATTTTCAGCAGCGCCACGCAGCGGCCATCCGGCGTATAGCTGTGGCAGATGCCCATGCCGTTGGTCGAGCCGATGCCGTCCTTGCCCCTGGAGCTGCGCTTGGGTGCGCCGCTGCTGGCGCAGGAGGCATCGTACTTGGCGGCGTCGGCGAGGATGGTGAGCTTTTCGATCAGTTGCATGGCGCGCGATATCTATACTGTTTTTTTATACAGTATATGGGCGCTGTAGAGCTATCAAGTGGTTCGTGATGTTGCGTCGCCCCGGTGCGCGTGAAACCTTATCCCGGCCTGCAGCGTCTTATGCTGTATCTCGCACAAGGAGTTCGCCATGCAACGACAGGATACGCACAGCAAGCTGATTGGCTACCTGCTGTGGATTTTCGGCTTTCTCGGTTCGCACCGTTTCTATTACGGCAAACCGGTCACCGGCACCATCTGGTTCTTCACCCTGGGATTGTTCTTCATCGGCTGGATCATCGACCTGTTTCTGATCCCGGCGATGGATCGTGAGGCCGATCTGCGCTTCACCGCCGGCGACACCGACTACAACGTGGCGTGGATTCTGCTGACCTTCCTTGGCATTTTCGGTGTACACCGCATGTACCAGGGCAAGTGGATCACCGGGATCATCTACCTGTTCACCGGCGGCCTGTTCCTGATTGGCGTGCTCTACGATTTCTGGACACTCAATACGCAGATCTCGATCAAGAACGCGCAGCGCGGTTGAGCCTGTCTCAATAGGCGGTGCGCGCGGCGCACCCTACGGTTTGCTCGTGGTTCCGTAGCCCGGATGCAATCCGGGGACATTCTCCGAGAAACGAAAAGGGCATCCGACGGGATGCCCTTTTCGTAGCGCTGGCGGGATCAGTCGTCGCCGTCGTCATCGTCCCCGCCGTCGACCTTCATGCCCAGTTCCTTGATCTTGCGCGTCAGGGTGTTACGCCCCCAGCCCAGCAGCAGGGCCGCATCGCGGCGGCGGCCGGCGGTGTGTTTGAGCGCGGTCTCGATCATGATCCGTTCGAAGGCCGGCACGGCGACATCGAGCAGGTTGGACTGGCCACGCGCCAGGGCCTGATCGGCCCACAGGCGCAGCGCCTGTTCCCAGTTGGTCACCGGCGCGGCGTCCTGCGGCTGGGTTAGCAGCTCCGGTGGCAGGTCGTCGACATGCACCTCGCGCCCCGAGGCCATGACGGTGATCCAGCGGCAGGTGTTCTCCAACTGGCGCACGTTGCCCGGCCAGGGCAGGTGCTTGAGGTAATCCTCGGTTTCGCTCTTGAGCAATTTCGGCTCCACCGCCAGCTCCTGCGCGGCGCGGGCGAGGAAGTGATGGGCCAGGGTCGGGATGTCCTCGCGGCGATCGGCCAGGCGCGGGATATGAATACGGATGACGTTGAGGCGGTGGAACAGGTCTTCACGGAACTTGCCGGCAGTCACCAGTGTTTCCAGGTTCTGGTGGGTGGCGGCGATGATGCGCACGTCTACCTTCACCGGGGTATGGCCGCCGACGCGGTAGAACTCGCCATCGGCCAGCACGCGCAGCAGGCGCGTCTGGGTATCGGCCGGCATGTCGCCGATTTCGTCGAGGAACAGGGTGCCGCCGTCGGCCTGCTCGAAGCGACCACGGCGCTGGTTGGCCGCGCCGGTGAAGGCGCCTTTCTCGTGGCCGAACAGCTCGGACTCCATCAAGTCCTTGGGGATCGCCGCCATGTTCAGGGCGATGAACGGCGCCGCCGCGCGCGGGCTGTGGCGGTGCAGGGCATGCGCCACCAGCTCTTTACCCGTGCCGGATTCGCCATTGATCAGCACGGTGATATTGGAATGGCTGAGGCGACCGATGGCGCGAAAGACCTCCTGCATCGCCGGGGCTTCACCGATGATTTCCGGGGTGCGCGCCTGTGCGGCGGGCGCGGCCAGGCTCTGCTGTTCCTGGGCGTGCTGGAAGGCGCGCTTGACCAGCGACACCGCTTCATCGACGTCGAATGGCTTGGGCAGGTATTCGAAGGCGCCACCCTGGTAGCTGGCCACCGCGCTGTCCAGGTCGGAATGCGCGGTCATGATGATCACCGGCAGGCGCGGGTACAGCTCGCGGATGCGTGCCAGCAGGTCGAGGCCGCTGGAGCCGGGCATGCGGATGTCGGAGATGATCACGTCCGGCTGCTGGCGGGTCAGGCGGGCGAGTACACCGTCGGCACTGTCGAAACTCTGGGTGGTCATGCCTTCCTGTTGCAGGGCCTTTTCCAGAACCCAGCGGATGGAACGATCGTCGTCGACAATCCAGACGGTTTCACTGCTGCTCATGGTGTGGGCGCTCCTTGTTCCAGCGGCAGGAAGATCGAGAACACGGTATGGCCGGCGTGGCTCTCGCACTCGATCAGACCTTGGTGCTGACTGATGATGTTCTGGGTGATGGCCAGGCCCAGGCCGGTGCCGTCGGCACGCCCGCTGACCATGGGATAGAAGATGGTTTCCTGCAGCTCGGGCGGTATGCCCGGGCCGTTGTCGATGATCTCGACCTTGACCACCAGGCGGTGGCGCGTGTGGCCGATGGTGAACTGGCGCAGGGTGCGGGTGCGCAGGCTGATGCGCCCCAGGCCCATGTCGTGTTTCTGCCCGGCGATGGCCTGCATGGCGTTGCGCACGATATTGAGCACGGCCTGAATCATCTGTTCGCGGTCGATCAGCAGATCCGGGATGCTCGGGTCGTAGTCGCGCACCAGGGTGATGCCGCCCTGGCATTCCGCTTCGATCAGGTTGGCGACGCGCTCGAGCACTTCATGCACGTTGGTCATGGCCAGCGACGGCAGCTTGTTCGAGCCGAGCATACGGTCGACCAGATTTCGCAGGCGGTCGGCCTCTTCGATGATGACGTTGGTGTAGTCCTTGAGGTCTTCGTTGGGCAGTTCGCGGGCCAGCAGTTGTGCGGCGCCTCGGATGCCACCGAGCGGGTTCTTGATCTCGTGAGCCAGGCCGCGCACCAGCAGTTTGGTGGTTTCCTGCTTGGACAGCTGCGCCTCTTCCTTGGTGATGCGCAGCAGGCGGTCGCGTGGGTGCACCTCCAGCAGCAGCAGGGTTTCGCCCTTGCTGAACAGTGGCGTCACCGCGTAGTCCACGGTCAGCGTCTGGCCGGTGACCGAGGTCAGTACGGCCTCACGCTTGTTGAACGGGTGCGCCTGCTCCACCGCCTGGCGCAGGGATGACAGCGCCTCTGGCGATTCGGTGAACAGGTCGCTGATGAACTGACCATGGCTGCGCTGGCCGCTAACGGCCAGGAGCATTTCCGCCGCCGGGTTCATGTACTCAAGGCACAGCTGGCTGTTGAGCAGCAGGGTGGCGGTGGTCAGGTTGTCGAGTAGCAGGCGGTGCAGCGCGTCGTTGATGATCATAGGCAGTGCGTTCCGGCGATGGGGCAGAAAATGCAAGAAGCAAACCAAAGCCCCGAAAAGACGCATTTTTTCTGGCCTGCCATCCCCGGCAGCCGCCTCTGGGCCGTTGCAAGCGAGGTGAAAAATGGTGCGAGGCCGTTTTCTCTGCGATCTACCCGGGCTTTGTGGGTGCCAACGGGTGGCGACGTGAGGAAAAGCGACCCAAAACAGGGAGAGCTTAGGAGGTGGTGCGCCAGATTGCACCATTAAGGTGCAATCAGCGTTCAGAGAAAGGGCAGGATGTTGGTTTTTTCCTTGGGCTTGTCTTTCAGTGGGCACTCGGGCCGCACGCCGTATTCCTCTTTCTTGCAGGGATTGATCTTGCGCTTTTGCGTCAGGCTCATGCGGTGCATATGAAAGGGTTGCGCCGGTGTGCGCTCGACGATGAGACCGGCAGAGTCGATGATCTCTGCTGCCAGTTGGTGCGTGCCCCGGTCGATGTGCTGCAGGGAGAAAACCGGGCTGCGGCTGCTTTCACCCTGTTGCTGGCCATTGAGCAGCAGGCGGTAGTTGTGCCCCGGCAGCAGGCCGGGCTCGCTGCTCAGGGTAACGATCATCTCGCCTGAACCGTTATGGATGGAGGCATCCGGCTCCGGTACGAGAATGCGCAGCACCTGGTAATGCACGGTGGGCTTGCTCACTGCGGGTGCCGGCGCCATGCGCACCGTGGGCGCGGGTTGGCTCAGTTCGACGTTGTTGGAGGGCGCTAGCATCACCCGCTCGGCATTGCTGCTACGCGGTTTGTCGGTAAACACGCGGTTACCTTCGGCATCGATATAGGTATAGACCTGGGCCGAAGCCACTGGGGTGATGAACAGCAGGCAGAGCAGCAGTACGCGCATCATGATCAGTTCGCAGGTTTCGGGGCTGGGCGCGTTGGCGATACCGGTGGGCGGGCTGGGCTGTTGACGCTGATGCGCTGCACGGTAAAGGTTTCGCTGGCGCTTTGCTGGACGATACGGTCACCGGCCATGACGGCGACGGCTAGGCTGTGTTCGCCTCGGTCGAGTTCAGTCAGTTGCAGGCTGGGGACGTTGCTGGGCTGGCCGTAGGGTTGGCCATCTAGTATCAGCCTGAGCACATGTCCTGGTTGCAGGCGCGGCTCGATGTTTACCCCGACGACGAAGCTGCCATTGTTGGCGCGCATGGCTTCATCGTCCGGTATCCCGCTCAGGCTCAGTACGGCGTAGGGCGCCTCATTCTGTGCGGAGGCATTGTCGCCTTCGGCTGCCATCGCGGGCGCTTGGCTTTCCACCGTATTGGTAGGTGGCAGGTTGATGCTTTCAGCTGCCACGCCTTCAGGCGGCTGGTTGGTGAAGACCGTATTGCCGTTGGCGTCAATGTACTTGTAGATCTGCGCATGGGTCGGCAGGGCCAGGGCAAGCAGCAGGCAGGCGAGTAGCGGGCGCATGGGCCGTTCCTTCCGCGGATGATGCGCTAAGCCTTGCACTGCAATCGGTTCCTGGCAAGCACAGGGGATTGTGGCTGTGATGTTTGGCTACAAATCGGCCGCTTGGCGTGCGGTCGTGTATGGGTGAAATCCGCTTGCGAGCATTCGAGGCGAGCGGGTTCGCGAGTAGCGACAGTCGGTGCGCAGGCGCATAAAAAAGCCCCGCACGGCAGGCCGGGCGGGGCTTCGGGCGCGCCGCAGAGCGGCGCGAATCTGGCTTAGACGCTGTAGTACAGGTCGTATTCCAGCGGGTGTACGAAGGTGCGTACCTTGATTTCCTCTTCGGACTTCAGCTCGATGTAGGCATCGATGAAGTCGTCGGAGAACACGCCGCCCTTGGTCAGGAACGCGCGGCCCTTGTCCAGCTCTTCCAGGGCTTCCTTCAGGCTGCCGCAAACCTGCGGGATCAGCTTGCCTTCTTCCGGCGGCAGATCGTACAGGTTCTTGTCGGCGGCATCGCCCGGGTGGATCTTGTTCTGGATGCCGTCCAGGCCGGCCATCAGCAGTGCAGCGAAGCACAGGTACGGGTTGGCAGCCGGGTCCGGGAAGCGCGCTTCGATGCGGCGGGCTTTCGGGCTCGACACATACGGAATACGGATCGAAGCGGAACGGTTGCGAGCCGAGTAGGCCAGCATGACCGGCGCTTCGAAGCCCGGAACCAGACGCTTGTAGGAGTTGGTCGACGGGTTGGTGAAGCCGTTCAGGGCCTTACCGTGCTTGATGATGCCGCCGATGAAGTACAGGGCGGTCTCGGACAGACCGGCATAGCCTTCACCCGCGAAGGTGTTCTTGCCGTCTTTGGAGATCGACATGTGCACGTGCATGCCCGAGCCGTTGTCGCCGTACAGCGGCTTCGGCATGAAGGTCGCGGTCTTGCCGTAGGCATCGGCGACGTTGTGCACGCAGTACTTCAGGGTCTGAACTTCGTCAGCCTTGGCCACCAGGGTGTTGAACTTCACGCCGATTTCGTTCTGACCGGCAGTGGCCACTTCGTGGTGGTGCACTTCGACGACCAGACCCATTTCTTCCATGGCATTGCACATGGCAGTACGGATTTCGTGGTCGTGGTCGCACGGCGGAACCGGGAAGTAACCGCCTTTGACAGCCGGGCGGTGGCCCTTGTTGCCGCCTTCGACGTCCTGGTCCGTCATCCAGGAACCTTGCTCGGAGTAGATCTTGAACATCGAGCCGGAGATGTCGGACTTGAACTTCACCTGATCGAAGATGAAGAACTCCGGCTCCGGGCCGACGAATACGGTGTCACCAATGCCGGTGGTTTTCAGGAACTCTTCAGCGCGCTTGGCGATCGAGCGCGGGTCACGATCGTAGCCTTGCATGGTGCTCGGCTCGATGATGTCGCAGACGATGATCAGGGTCGGCTCTTCGGTGAACGGATCCAGCACGGAGGTTTCATCGACCGGCATCAGGATCATGTCGGAGGCTTCGATGCCTTTCCAGCCGTGGATGGACGAGCCGTCGAACATCTTGCCGTGTTCGAAGAAGTCTTCGTCCAAGGCGTCACGGGCCGGCATGGTCACGTGATGCTGTTTGCCCTTGGTGTCGGTGAAGCGCAGGTCTACCCACTTCACGTCGTGTTCTTTGATCAGTTGAACAGCCTTAGACATGTTGTCCTCCAGGTGGAAAAGGCTCTTGTCGATAAGCCTTGAAGATGCGGTGAAGCCCGGCGGGATAGTCCTTCAGGGCGACCTGCCTCACAAGGGAGCAAATTGCATGCCAGTGCCCTGTATTGGGCAGAAGCCGCGAAACTCAGGGATTGCGCCGCCTGCGTCGTCATTTGCCAGGAATATTTGCACTGTTTAGGGGCTGGAAATTTCAATAAAGAACCATTTTGGTGCATGAAGTGATCGATGCAGTATTTTTGGTCAAAGCTTGAACAATTTCCGCTATAATCCGCGCCCCTGTTTTTTCGTCCCCCAAGTGGGCGGCTTATTCATGAAGCTCATCGTCAAAGTTTTCCCGGAAATCACCATCAAGAGCCGCCCGGTGCGCAAGCAGTTCATCCGCCAGTTGGGGAAGAACATTCGCTCCGTGCTGCGTGATCTTGACCCCGACGTTCGGGTGACCGGTGTCTGGGACAATCTGGAGGTCGAGACCGACCTGGACGATGCCAGGCTGCTGGCCGAGATGACCGAACGCCTGCGTAACACGCCGGGCATTGGTCTGTTCCTCGAGGTGAATGAGTACCCGCTGGGCGATCTCGACGACATCACCGAACACTGCAAGCGCCATTACGCCGACCAGCTGCCGGGCAAGGTCTTTGCCGTACGCTGCAAGCGTGGCGGCAAGCATGCGTTCAGCTCCATCGATGTCGAGCGTCATGTCGGTTCGCGCCTGCGCCGCGAGTGCAATGCAGCCGGCATCGATCTGAAGAAGCCGGATGTCGAAGTGCGCATGGAGATTCGCGATCAGCGCCTCTTTGTGGTGCATAACCGTCACGAAGGGCTCGGCGGCTATCCGCTCGGTTCGCTGGAACAGACCCTGGTGCTGATGAGTGGCGGCTTCGACTCCACCGTGGCGGCCTATCAGATGATGCGTCGCGGCCTGGTCAGTCACTTCTGCTTCTTCAACCTCGGCGGTCGTGCCCATGAGCTGGGCGTGATGGAAGTGGCGCACTATCTATGGCAGAAGTTCGGCCGCTCGCAGCGTGTGCTGTTCATCAGCGTGCCGTTCGAGGAAGTGGTCGGCGAGATTCTCGGCAAGGTCGACAACAGCCAGATGGGCGTTATCCTCAAACGCATGATGCTTCGCGCGGCCACCCGTATTGCCGAAAACCTGCAGATCGAAGCGCTGGTCACCGGTGAGGCGATCAGCCAGGTCTCGAGCCAGACCCTGACCAACCTGGCGGTGATCGACTCGGCCACCGACATGCTGGTGATGCGCCCACTGATCGCCAGCCACAAGCAGGACATCATCGACACCGCCACGCGCATCGGCACCGCCGAATTCGCCAAGAACATGCCGGAGTATTGCGGCGTGATCTCGGTCAACCCGACCACCAAGGCGCGCAGTTATCGCATCGAGTACGAGGAGGCGCAGTTCGACATGGCCATCCTCGAACGTGCCCTGGAACGCGCCACCCAACTGCCCATCGACCGTGTGATCGACGAACTGGGCAAGGACGTGCAGGTCGAGGAAGTCGGCGAAGCGCTGGCCGGACAGATCGTCATCGATATCCGTCACCCCGATGCCGCCGAAGACCAGCCGCTGGACGTGCCGGGCATCGAAGTGCAGGCGCTGCCGTTCTACGCGCTGAACAACAAATTCAAGGAACTGGATGAGAACCGCCAGTACCTGCTGTATTGCGACAAGGGCGTCATGAGTCGCCTGCATGCCCATCATCTGTTGAGTGAGGGGCATGCCAATGTGCGCGTTTATCGTCCGTCATAGAACGCCGGGGCTCAATGGCGGGAGTATCCGCCATCGCCCTCCCGACCGCTCGCTTTCACAGGTGCCGTATTCGGCCCGCTGACTCCAATTTCTTCATATTCGTCGTCCAGGCTGGGCGACACACCGAATCCTCTGATCGAGATACATACAGTGATCGAAAAACTGCGCAACATCGCCATCATCGCCCACGTCGACCATGGCAAAACCACCCTCGTCGACGCCCTGCTGCGTCAATCCGGCACCCTGGAGCGTAACGAGCTCAACGACGAGCGCGTGATGGACAGCAACGACCAGGAAAAAGAGCGCGGCATTACCATTCTGGCCAAGAACACCGCCATCAAGTGGAACGACTACCGCATCAACATCGTCGACACCCCCGGCCACGCCGACTTCGGCGGTGAAGTCGAGCGCGTGATGTCGATGGTCGACTCCGTACTGCTGGTGGTCGACGCCCAGGACGGCCCGATGCCGCAAACCCGCTTCGTGACCAAGAAGGCCTTCGAAGCTGGCCTCAAGCCGATCGTCGTGATCAACAAGATCGACCGTCCGGGCGCGCGTCCTGACTGGGTCATGGACCAGATCTTCGACCTGTTCGACAACCTCGGCGCCACTGACGAGCAACTCGACTTCCAGGTCGTTTACGCCAGCGCCCTGAACGGCATCGCCGGTCTCGACCACAGCGACATGGCCGAAGACCTGACCCCGCTGTACCAGGCCATCGTCGACCACGTGCCGGCGCCGAACGTCGACCTCGACGGCCCGTTCCAGATGCAGATCTCCGCGCTGGACTACAACAGCTTCCTCGGCATCATCGGCGTTGGCCGTATCGCCCGTGGTCGCGTCAAGCCGAACACGCCGGTAGTGGCCATCGACGTCGACGGCAAGAAGCGTAACGGCCGTATCCTCAAACTGATGGGCCACCACGGCCTGCACCGCGTAGACGTCGAAGAAGCCACCGCCGGTGACATCGTCTGCGTCAGCGGCATGGACCAGCTGTTCATCTCCGACACCCTGTGCGACATCAACCATGTCGAGGCGATGAAGCCGCTGACCGTCGACGAGCCGACCGTGTCGATGACCTTCCAGGTCAACGATTCGCCGTTCTGCGGCAAGGAAGGCAAGTTCGTCACCAGCCGCAACATCAAGGAGCGTCTGGACAAGGAGCTGCTGTACAACGTGGCCCTGCGCGTTGAAGAGGGCGACAGCGCCGACAAGTTCAAGGTCTCTGGTCGTGGCGAGCTGCACCTCTCGGTACTGATCGAAACCATGCGCCGCGAAGGCTTCGAAATGGGCGTCGGCCGTCCGGAAGTGATCATCCGTGAAGTCAACGGCGTCAAGCAGGAGCCGTACGAGAACGTCACCATCGACATCCCGGAAGAAGCCCAGGGCAAGGTCATGGAGGAGATGGGCCTGCGTAAGGGCGACCTGACCAACATGGCGCCGGACGGCAAAGGCCGTGTGCGCCTGGAATACAACATCCCGGCTCGCGGTCTGATCGGTTTCCGTAACCAGTTCCTCACCCTGACCAACGGCGCCGGCATCCTGACCTCGATCTTCGACCGTTACGACACCGTTAAGCCGGGCACCATGTCTGGCCGTCAGAACGGCGTACTGGTGTCGATCGATACCGGAAAGGCGCTGACCTACTCCCTGGAAACCCTGCAGGCGCGCGGCAAGCTGTTCATCGAGCACGGCCAGGAAATCTACAACGGTCAGATCATCGGCCTGAACAGCCGCGACAACGACCTGGGCGTCAACCCCACCAAGGGCAAGAAGCTCGACAACATGCGTGCTTCGGGCAAGGATGAAACCATCGCTCTGGTACCGCCGGTTCGCTTCACCCTGGAGCAGGCCCTGGAGTTCATCCAGGATGACGAGCTGTGCGAAGTGACGCCGAAGTCGATCCGTCTGCGCAAGAAGATCCTCGACGAAGGCGAGCGCACCCGCGCTGCCAAGAAAGCCAACAAGGCTTGATGCGGCTAGCTTAGCGCTGTAACTGAAAAGCCCCGCCAGAGCGATCTGGCGGGGCTTTTTTGTGGGTTTTCGCCGAGCGCCGGGACGCGCGGGCATGAGTCGCGGGCTAGCGGCTCAGCTCATACACACAGATGTTTACCGTGCTGGCCAGGTTCAGTGACTCGATCGCGCCGCTGCCGGCGATGCTGAACGGCGTGGCGTTGAGCTCGCTCAGCGCCTGGCTGGGGACGCCGCGCGCTTCGTTGCCGAACAGGTAGCACTCGGCCTGCGCGAAGGCCGGTGCGCGCAGGCTTTGGCCCTGCATGTCGAGGCAGGCGATGCGTGCAAAGCGCGTGCTCAGGTTGTCGAGGCTGACATCCTGCTCGATGGGGGTGTGAAAGATTGCCCCCATGCTGGCGCGCACCACCTTGGGATTGAAGGGGTCGACGCTGCCGGGGCTGAGCAGGCAGCGGAAGCCGCCGAACCAGGCGAGGCTGCGCAGGATGGTGCCGAGGTTGCCGGGGTCCTGGATCTCGTGCAGGTAGATGGCCTTGCCGGCGGGCGCCGACGGGTCGGAGCCAATCGCCGCCATCGGCACTACCGCGATGATCCCCTGGGGGGTCTTGGTGTCGGCGATCTGCGCCATCTGCCGGTCACTGATCAGGTGCGTCCTGAACGGGCTCTGCCAGTGCTCGTAGGCGGCCGTGACGTAGAGTTCGCTGCTTGCCAGTAGGGGCGCGTGCTGCGCCGCTTTCTGCAGTTCCAGCACCAGGTGTTCGCCCTCGACGAGGAAGTGGCCGAATTGCTCCCGGTACTTTTTCTGCTGCAGTTTCTTGACGTCGTCGAGTTTCATGGAAGGCCTGGAAAGGGGCGTGAAAGCGGGGCTCCTCGCGGTAGCGAGGCCGCTGCGATTGTACCTGCCACCCGGCGGGCTGTCAGGCTGCAGGGCCGGCCGGCGTGAGCCGGAGGGCTGCGATGGCTTATACTCGCGACAATTGTGCAGCCCGGGTCACCATGCCGGCGGGCTGCCTTCCTGGAATTGATCTGGTTGAACGATGAAACGCTCAAAAAGCAGCAGCCGCTGGCTGAACGAACATGTGAACGATCCCTACGTGAAGCAGGCGCAGAAGGACGGCTACCGCTCGCGTGCCGCCTACAAGCTGATCGAGATCAACGAAAAGGACAAGCTGATTCGTCCCGGTATGCTGATGATGGATCTGGGCTCGGCCCCCGGTGGCTGGTCGCAGATCGCCGGACGTATGGTGGGGGCCACCGGCCGGGTAATCGCCAGCGACATCCTGCCGATGGATTCGCTCGATAACGTCGACTTCATTCAGGGTGACTTCACCGACGACAAGGTGTTCCAGCAGATTCTCGATCTGCTCGATGGTCGTCGCCCGGATTTGATCGTCTCTGACATCGCCCCCAATATCAGCGGCGTCGGCGTGGCCGATCAGGCAGCGTCGATGTATCTGGTGGAACTGGTGCTGGACATGGCCCGACAGGTGCTCAAACCTGGCGGCAACTTCGTCGCCAAGGTGTTTCAGGGCGAGGGTTCGGATGAGTACCTGCGCGACGTACGGCGTTCCTTCGAGAAGGTCATGGTGCGCAAGCCGGCAGCCTCGCGTCCGCGTTCGCGTGAGGTGTACTTCGTCGCCAAGGGCTTCAAGGGCGACGCTCAGTAAGGATCAGTTTGCGCGCACGCGCGGCGTTTGTGCTGAGCTAGCCTGCGCTCGGCGTTCAGTGATGCGCTTGCTGCGGGGAGGCTTACGGGGGAAGTGGCCGGCCTAATGAGGCCGGCCACTGGCATGGCCCGTCGGGGCGTTGTCAGCCCTCAACCTGGCGCAGTTGCGCCGGGGTGTCGCCGAGGTTGTTGAGCATGCGCTCGCTGTACCAGTCGAGGAAGTTGATCACGCCGAACTCGTAGGTCTTGGAGTACGGGCCCGGCTGGTAGGCGGTGGAGTTGATGCCGCGCTGGTTTTCCTCGCCGAGGCGTCGATCCTGGTCGTTGGTGGCGTCCCACACCTGGCGCAGGCGCGCCACGTCATAGTCGACGCCTTCTACTGCATCCTTGTGCACCAGCCACTTGGTGATGACGATCGTCTCCTGGGCGCTGACCGGCCATACGGTGAAGTTGATCAGGTGATCGCCCATGCAGTGGTTCCACGAATGCGGCAGGTGCAGGATGCGCATGGAGCCAAGGTCCGGGTCGGTGATGCGGCCCATCAGCTTGTTACAGCCGGGCTCGCCGTCCATGGTCATGGAGACGGTGCCCTTGAGCAGCGGCATGCGCACGATGCGGTTGCGCAGGCCGAAGCTGGCGTGGGCGTAGGGAATGTTGTCCTTGTCCCAGCGGCCGGTGCATTCGGCCACCTGATCCTTGAACGCCTGGCTGGCGCGTGGGTCGGTGACGTCATCCCATTCCAGCAGGGTGTTGAGCAGTTCCGGGTGCGAACCGTTGCAGTGGTAGCACTCGCGGTTGTTCTCGATCACCAGCTTCCAGTTGGCCTTCTCGTGCATGACGCTCTGCACCGCGACCTTGGTGTTCTCCATGTCGTACGGCTCCATGTAATGAGCCAGGGTGCTCAGGAACTCGTCGATGGCCGGCGGGTTGTCCGCCAGGCTGATGAAGATGAAGCCGCCAGCGGTCTTGCAGTTGACCGGTTTGAGGTTGTAGTCGGAGAGCTTGAAGTCTTCGCCCATCTCGGTGCCGGCGAACAACAGGCGACCATCGAGCTCATAAGTCCATTGGTGGTAGGGGCAGACCAGCTTGGCGACCTTGCCTTTGTCGGAGACGCACAGGCGCGAACCGCGATGGCGGCAGACGTTGTGGAAGGCATGGATCTGACCTTCGGCGCCGCGGATGACGATGATCGGGTTGTCGCCGATCTGCAGGGTGAGGAAGTTGCCCTTGGTCGGGATTTCGCTGGTCATGCCGGCGATCAACCATTCCTTGTGGAAGATCTCCTGCATGTCGACCTGGAACAGGCGCTCGTCGTTGTAGAACGGCTGCGGCAGCGAGAAGCTGTGGTCGCGTTCGTGCAGCATCTGCGCGGTGGCCTTGCGGACGGGCTCCAGCGGGTCGCCCAGGCTCAGGTTTTGGGTGCAGTCCATGTTGGCTCCTCAGTGGCTGGCGCGTTATGCCTGCCGGAAAAAGTGGCTGATACGGTATGTGCCGCAAGGTGGTCGTTTGGCGCTGCCGCCTGCGATGGGCGTGCATGCGTGGTGAGGCGGAGTGTGGAGCCGAGCCAAGGCGAAACCTTATCCATGGGCGACATGGCCGGATTCGTTTCCGACGCGCCAGAGCCCGTGGCATGGGGCAGGTCGCGATAAGCATGCGGATGTCGCGGATGGATAAATGAAGGCGCACGGGCTTTCGCACAATCGCAGCCACATAGGCCGACATCCGGCCGCGTGGAGAGCCGTGCATGACCACCAATGCCTTCCTCAACCCGGTTACCACCCAGACCTGGACCAACGGCCGCCATCTGGTGCGTTGCGTCAAGGTGATCCAGGAAACCTGGGACGTGCGCACCTTTTGCTTCATGGCCGATCAGCCGGTGCTGTTCTTCTTCAAACCGGGGCAGTTCGTCACCCTGGAACTGGAGATCGACGGCCAGCCGATCATGCGCTCCTACACCATTTCCAGCTCGCCTTCGGTGCCTTACAGCTTCTCCATCACCATCAAGCGCGTGCCCGGTGGCAAGGTGTCGAACTGGCTGCACGACAACCTCAAGGAAGGCGACGAGGTGCCGGTGCACGGCCCGGTCGGGCTGTTCAATGCCATCGATTTCCCGTCCGAAAAAGTGCTCTACCTCTCCGGTGGCGTTGGCATTACCCCGGTGATGTCGATGGCGCGCTGGTTCTACGACACCAACGCCAATGTCGACATGGTCTTCGTACACAGCGCGCGCTCGCCCAAGGACATCATCTACCAGCGCGAGCTGGAGCACATGGCGGCGCGCATCAACAACTTCAGCCTGCACGTGATCTGCGAGAAGCATGGCCTGGGTGAGTCCTGGGCTGGCTATCGCGGCTACCTGAACAAGCCAATGCTGGAGCTGATGGCACCGGACTTCCTCGAGCGCGAAATATTCTGCTGCGGCCCGACGCCCTACATGAGCGCGGTCAAGCGTCTGCTCGAGGCGGCGGGCTATGACATGAGCCGCTACCACGAGGAGGCCTTCGGCCCGACGCCACCGGAGATCCGCGCCGAGGTCAAGGAGCTGGCCGCCGAGGCCGCCGACGCGCCGGAAGTGCCGGTGGCTGAGCTCAATCAGGTGGAGTTCGTCAGCACTGGCAAGAGCATCCGCGTGGCGCCCGGCGAAACCGTGCACGCGGCCGCCGCCAAGCTCGGCCTGCACATTCCCAAGGCCTGCGGCATGGGTATCTGCGGCACCTGCAAGGTGATGAAGACGGCGGGCGAAGTGGACATGGAGCACAACGGCGGCATCACCGACGAGGACGTGGCCGAGGGCTATATCCTGTCGTGCTGCAGCGTGCCGAAAGGGGATGTGGCGATCGATTACTGATCGTCACGGTCGCGGCTGAAGCCCCTCCCACGAGTGCGCGGCTTAGTCTGTAGCCCGGATGAAATCCGGGGCGGTTGATCGATTGCCCCGGATTGCATCCGGGCTACGGTCGCAGCTCAAGCCCCTTCCTCGGGCATGTCAGAGCGTTATTCAGGCGCTCATCACTTCACGGATATCGGCGGCGAGCTGGCGTACGCGGGCTTCGTCGGTATCCCAGCTGCACATGAAACGCGCGCCGCCGGCGCCGATAAAGGTGTAGAAACGCCAGCCGCGAGCGGTGAGGGCGGCGATGGCCGGCTCCGACAGTTGCAGGAACACGCCGTTGGCCTGTACCGGGAACATCAGGCTGACGCCGGGTACATCCGCCACCAGGCTGGCCAGCAACTGCGCACAGCGGTTGGCGTGGTTGGCGTATTTCAGCCAGACATCGTTCTGCAGGATGCCGACCCAGGGCGCGGACAGGTAGCGCATCTTCGAGGCCAGTTGGCCGGCCTGCTTGCAGCGGTAGTCGAAGTCCTCGGCCAGATCCTTGTTGAAGAAGACGATGGCCTCACCGACGGCCATGCCGTTCTTGGTGCCGCCGAAACACAGCACGTCGACGCCGGCCTTCCAGGTCAGCTCCGCCGGGCTGCAGCCGAGGAAGGCGCAGGCGTTGGAGAAGCGTGCGCCGTCCATGTGCAGGTGCAGGCCCAGTTCCTCGCAGACCTGGCTGATGGCGCGCACTTCTTCCGCGCTGTATACGGTGCCGACTTCGGTGGCCTGGGTAAGGGTGACCACGCGCGGTTTCGGGTAGTGGATATCCTGGCGCTTGCGGGCAATTTCGCGGATCGCTTGCGGCGTGAGTTTGCCGTTCTCGGTCTTGGCCAGCAGCAGTTTGGAGCCATTGGAGAAAAACTCCGGCGCGCCGCATTCGTCAGTCTCGACGTGGGCGGTTTCCGAGCAGATCACGCTGTGGTAGCTCTGGCACAGGGAGGCCAGGGCCAAGGAGTTGGCGGCGGTGCCGTTGAAGGCGAAGAACACCTCGCAGTCGGTCTCGAACAGGCGGCGGAAGTGATCGGCAGCGCGCGCCGTCCACTCGTCATCGCCGTAGGCGCGCTGGTGGCCCTGGTTGGCTTCGGCCATGGCGGCCCAGGCTTCGGGACAGATGCCGGAGTAGTTGTCGCTGGCGAATTGCTGGGCATTGTCGGACATAGGCGCGTTCCTTCTGAAAAGCCTGCCGGCGATGCTGCCGGCAAAGCGCGAATTTTACTCACGAGCCTCTGGGGAGGGCGTCCGCAGCCGCGACGAGTTGTTGTGCGGATGCGTACTGCTGGGTCGTTTCGTGGCTGGCCGTTCGGCAAAAAGATGGAACTTGCCCCGTAACGGGGGCTCACACCTTGCAGAGGGCGGCATTCGCTCCGCCTTCCGCAATCAAGAGAAGGAGTCTTCCATGACCTATCGTCACCTGCTCGCCCTTGCCCTGCCGCTGGCCGTCGCACTACCGGTTTCCGCCGCCGAGTGGTCGGACAAGGCCAAGACCGAGTTCGTTCAGCAGTGCATTGCCGGCGCTCCGGCAGGCTACGAAGAGGCGCAATTGCGTGCCTATTGCGAGTGTGCGGCAAACAAAGTCAGCCAGGCGTTCAGCGAGGAAGAACTGCAGGCCATGAGCCGCCAGACGCCGCCCGACCCGGCCATGCAGCAACGCCTGGTGAATGCCTCCAGCAGTTGCAGCGGCAACCTCAAGCCCTGACGCGGCGTTGAGCAAATAGCATGCGCTGGTGCCGGAGCCTCTGGCGCCAGGTATCCACAGCTCGTGCACAGTGAAGTCCACGGCATTTGTGCACAAGACACTTCTATCTCATTGATCTTGTTCGATTTTTAGTCGATTCTCGGCAGCCCCCGTCCAGCCTGGCCTCGCGCCCTCGTCGAACAGCCTATGCACAGTTTCATCCACACCTTTTGTGCATATCCCCACGCCTTTGCGGTACTTGCCTCGATTGCGGGTGGATAACCATTGCCGTCCCTGCGCCTGGATGGTTGTTGAGCACCTGGCCAAGGTGCCTGTCATACCTGGCCTGCAGTCAGTTGATGACAGCTTTTCCACAGGCTGTTCCACCGTATCTGTGCATGGCTTTAGTTGCTAACCGACTGATATAGATCAGGAAATGATCAAGGTGCGGGGCGCCGCGTAGCACGCGGTTTGCAACGGCCTGTGCACGGCTTATCCACAGCTTGATCCCCGCTATCTGTGCGCAAGACAGGGCGCTGATCGCGACGCGCCTGATTGCGACAAGGCCATGTCGCAAACGAATGCTCTCGCGGCGTTGGCAGGCATTTGAGGGGGCAGGGGCGGCCCTACCATCGCTGCACAGGGTCTTGCCGGCCCGCCCGTTCAAGACCGCCGCCCACAGGCGCTGCAGGAGAGTCGAGATGTTCAGCAAGCAGGATCAGATTCAGGGTTACGACGATGCGTTGCTCGCGGCGATGAGCCAGGAAGAGCGTCGTCAGGAAGCGCACATCGAGCTGATCGCCTCGGAGAACTACTGCAGCCAGCGGGTGATGCAGGCGCAGGGCAGCGGCCTGACCAACAAGTACGCTGAAGGCTATCCGGGCAAGCGCTATTACGGCGGCTGCGAGTACGTCGACAAGGTCGAGCAACTGGCCATCGACCGCGCCAAAGCCCTGTTCGGTGCCGACTACGCCAACGTCCAGCCGCACTCCGGTTCCTCGGCCAACAGCGCCGTGTACCTGGCGCTGCTCAATGCCGGCGACACCATCCTCGGCATGAGTCTGGCCCATGGCGGCCACCTGACCCACGGTGCCAAGGTGTCGTCCTCGGGCAAACTCTACAACGCCGTGCAGTACGGCCTGGATACCGCCACCGGGCTGATCGACTACGACGAGGTCGAGCGCCTGGCCGTGGAGCACAAGCCGAAGATCATCGTCGCCGGCTTCTCCGCCTATTCCAAGACCCTGGATTTCCCGCGCTTTCGCGCCATCGCTGACAAGGTCGGTGCGCTGCTGTTCGTCGACATGGCCCACGTCGCTGGCCTGGTCGCTGCCGGCCTGTATCCGAACCCGATTCCCTTCGCCGATGTTGTCACTACCACCACGCACAAAACCCTGCGTGGCCCGCGTGGCGGCCTGATCCTGGCCAAGGCCAACGAAGAGATCGAGAAGAAGCTCAACTCCGCGGTGTTCCCCGGTGCCCAGGGCGGCCCGCTGATGCACGTCATCGCCGCCAAGGCGGTGTGCTTCAAGGAAGCCATGGAGCCGGAGTTCAAGGCTTACCAGCAGCAGGTGATCGACAACGCTCAGGCCATGGCCAAGGTCTTTATTGAGCGCGGCTACGAGGTGGTGTCCGGCGGCACTGACAATCATCTGTTTTTGCTCAGCCTGATCAAGCAGGGGCTGACCGGTAAGGAGGCCGATGCTGCGCTGGGCCGCGCCGGCATCACCGTGAACAAGAACGCCGTACCCAACGACCCGCAGTCGCCGTTCGTGACCTCGGGCATCCGCATCGGTACGCCGGCGGTGACCACCCGAGGTTTCAAGGTCGTCCAGTGCCAGGCGCTGGCCGGCTGGATCTGCGACATCCTCGATCACCTCGGCGATGCCGATGTCGAGGCGCAGGTGGCCAAGCTGGTCGCCGGGCTGTGCGCGGATTATCCGGTCTATCGCTAACGCGTTTTGTTCTGTTGCCGGAGCGTGATAACCAGGGTCATAGCCGTAGGGTGGGCTTCAGCCCACTAGCAGCGGGCAGTCCTGGTGGGCTGAAGCCCACCCTACTGGAAACGTCTGACGATCAAAAAAGCATCTACAGGTTAGGCGTTCGAGAACAGATTCAAGGAGCATCTTCATGCAACGTTATTCCGGCTTCGGCCTGTTCAAGCACTCGTTCAGCCATCATGAGAACTGGCAGCGCATGTGGCGTAATCCAACGCCCAAGCCGGTGTACGACGTGGTCATCGTCGGCGGTGGCGGCCACGGCCTGGCCACGGCCTATTACCTGGCCAAGGAGTTTGGCGTGAAGAACGTCGCGGTGGTCGAGAAGGGCTGGCTCGGCGGTGGCAACACCGCACGCAACACCACCATCGTGCGTTCCAACTACCTGTGGGATGAGTCCGCGCAGCTCTACGAACATGCGATGAAACTGTGGGAAGGGCTGTCGCAGGACATCAACTACAACGTCATGTTCTCCCAGCGTGGCGTCTACAACCTCTGCCACACCCTGCAGGACATGCGCGACGCCGAGCGCCGCGTCAGCGCCAACCGTCTCAACGGCGTGGATGGCGAATTGCTCGATGCCAAGCAGGTGGCCGAGGAGATTCCCTACCTCGACTGCAGCAAGAACACCCGTTACCCGGTGATGGGCTCCACCGTACAGCGTCGCGGTGGCGTCGCCCGTCATGACGCCGTGGCCTGGGGCTACGCGCGTGCCGCCGATGCACTGGGCGTCGACCTGATCCAGAACACCGAGGTGATTGGTTTTCGCAAGCAGAACGGCGCGGTGATTGGCGTGGAAACCAACAAGGGCTTTATCGGTGCCAAGCGTGTCGGTGTGGTCACTGCCGGTAATTCCGGGCACATGGCGGGGCTCGCCGGCTTCCGCCTGCCGCTGGAATCGCACCCGCTGCAGGCGCTGGTGTCCGAGCCGATCAAGCCGATCATCGACAGCGTGATCATGTCCAACGCCGTGCATGGCTACATCAGCCAGTCGGACAAGGGCGATCTGGTCATCGGTGCCGGTATCGACGGCTACAACGGCTACGGCCAGCGCGGTTCCTACCCGACCATCGAACACACCCTGCAGGCCATCGTCGAGATGTTCCCGGTGCTCTCGCGGGTACGCATGAACCGCCAGTGGGGCGGCATCGTCGATACCAGCCCGGACGCCTGCCCGATCATCTCCAAGACCCCGGTGGACAACCTGTTCTTCAACTGCGGTTGGGGCACTGGTGGCTTCAAGGCTACGCCCGGTTCGGGCCACGTATTTGCCGCCAGCCTGGCCAAGGGCGAAATGCACCCGCTGGCCAAGCCGTTCTCCATCGACCGATTCCACACTGGTGCACTGATCGACGAGCACGGCGCTGCTGCCGTGGCCCATTAAAAGTTCGCGCGCAGCGCGACATCTGATGACCCTCTCCCTCCGGGAGAGGGTGCCCGAAGGGCGGGAGAGGGCGGTTCGACTGATCGCGGTTCCCTCACTCCCTCACCCCCGGCCCCTCTCCCAGGGGAGAGGGGAGACAAGCTTGTCCCGCATGGCTATACGAGCGGGTTTGAAGATTTTCTGGAGGTACCGAGCATGCTGCACATCTTCTGCCCCTACTGTGGCGAATTGCGCTCCGAAGAGGAATTCCACGCCAAGGGCCAGGCTCATATCGCCCGCCCACTCGACCCCGATGCCTGTACGGATGCCGAGTGGGGCGAGTACCTGTTCTTCCGCGACAACCCACGCGGCATCCACCACGAGCTGTGGGTGCACGCTGCCGGTTGCCGCCAGTATTTCAACGTCACCCGCCACACCGTGACCTACGAGATCCTCGAGACCTACAAGGTCGGCGAGAAACCCTCGGTCACCGCCGCTGGTGCCACCGCAGGAGTAACGGCATGAGCCAGGTCAATCGTCTTGCCAAGGGCGGTCGCATCGACCGCAGCCAGCCGCTGAGCTTCACCTTCAACGGCCAGACCTATCAGGGCTTCGCCGGTGACAGCCTGGCCGCCGCGCTGCTGGCCAATGGCGTGGATATCGTCGGGCGCAGCTTCAAGTATTCGCGGCCGCGCGGCATCGTCGCCGCAGGTGCGGAAGAGCCCAATGCCGTGCTGCAGATCGGCTCCAGCGAGGCGGCGCAGATCCCCAACGTGCGTGCCACCCAGCAGGCGCTGTACAGCGGTCTGGTGGCCAGCAGCACCAATGGCTGGCCGAGCGTCAACACCGACCTGATGGGCATCCTCGGCAAGGTCGGCGGCGGCATGATGCCGCCCGGTTTCTACTACAAGACCTTCATGTATCCGCAGAACCTGTGGATGACCTACGAGAAGTACATCCGTAAGGCCGCAGGCCTGGGCCGTTCGCCCACCGAGGTCGACCCGGATATCTATGACCAGCTCAACCAGCACTGCGATGTGCTGATCGTCGGCGCCGGCCCTGCCGGTCTCGCCGCCGCGCTGGCTGCCGGCCGTAGCGGTGCGCGGGTAATCCTCGCCGATGAACAGGAAGAGTTCGGCGGCAGCTTGCTTGACACCCGCGAGACCCTCGACGGCAAGCCTGCCGCCGATTGGGTCGCGCAAGCCATAGTCGAATTACAGAGCCTGCCGGAAGTGACCCTGCTGCCGCGCGCCACGGTCAACGGTTACCACGACCACAACTTCCTCACCATCCATCAGCGCCTGACCGATCACCTCGGTGAAACCGCGCCGATGGGCCAGGCCCGTCAGCGCATGCACCGCGTGCGTGCCAAGCGTGTGGTGTTGGCCAGCGGCGCCCACGAGCGGCCGCTGGTGTACGCCAACAACGACGTGCCCGGCAACATGCTGGCTGGCGCCGTGTCGACCTACGTGCGTCGCTATGGTGTGGCGCCAGGGCAGGAACTGGTACTGTCGACCAACAACGATTACGCCTACCGCGTGGTGCTCGACTGGCTCGATGCCGGGCGCCAGGTGGTGGCTGTCGCCGATGCCCGCAGCAACCCGCGCGGCAGCTGGGTCGAGGAAGCGCGTGCGCGTGGCGTGCGCATCCTCACCGGCAGCGCAGTGGTCGAGGCGCGCGGCAGCAAGCGCGTCACCGGGGCGCGTATCTGCGCCATCGATGCCAAGGCACACAAGGTCACCAGCCCTGGCGAAGTGCTGGACTGCGACCTGATCGTCAGCTCCGGCGGCTACAGCCCGGTGGTGCACCTGGCGTCGCACCTGGGCGGTCGCCCCGAATGGCGCGAGGACATCCTCGGTTTCGTGCCGGGCCCGGGCAACGGCATCCAGCAGCGCATCGACGCGGGTGCGGTGAATGGCGTGTTCGCCCTCGGCGACGTGCTTGCCAATGGCTTCGAGGCGGGCGCCAAGGCGGCTGCCGATACCGGCTACAAGGCCGTCAGCGGCATCCTGCCGCAGGCCGAGACGTTGCACGAGGAGCCGATGCTGGCGCTGTTCCAAGTGCCGCACGACAAATCCACCGCGCGCGCGCCCAAGCAGTTCGTCGACCTGCAGAACGACGTCACCGCCGCCGGTATCGAGCTGGCCACGCGCGAGGGCTTCGAGTCGGTCGAGCACGTCAAACGCTACACCGCGCTGGGTTTCGGCACCGACCAGGGCAAGCTGGGTAACATCAACGGCCTGGCCATTGCCGCGCGCTCGATGGGCATCAGCATCGTGCAGATGGGCACCACCATGTTCCGCCCGAACTACACGCCGGTGACCTTCGGCGCCGTGGCCGGTCGTCACTGTGGCGAGCTGTTCGATGCCAAGCGCTACACTGCGATGCAGGCCTGGCACCTGAAGAACGGCGCAGAGTTCGAGGATGTCGGCCAGTGGAAGCGCCCCTGGTACTTCCCGAAAAATGGCGAGGATCTGCATGCCGCCGTGGCGCGTGAGTGCTTGGCCGTACGCAACAGCGTGGGCATCCTCGATGCCTCCACCCTGGGCAAAATCGACATTCAAGGGCCGGATGCACGTGAGTTCCTCAACCGCGTCTACACCAACGCCTGGACCAAGCTGGACGTAGGCAAGGCGCGTTACGGCCTGATGTGCAAGGAAGACGGCATGGTATTCGACGACGGCGTGACCGCCTGCCTGGCCGACAACCATTTCCTCATGACCACCACCACCGGCGGCGCGGCGCGGGTGCTGGAATGGCTGGAAATCTACCACCAGACCGAATGGCCGGAGCTGAAGGTGTATTTCACCTCGGTCACCGACCACTGGGCCACCATGACCCTGTCCGGCCCCAACAGCCGCAAGCTGCTGGCCAAGGTCACCGACATCGACCTGGACAAGGACGCTTTCCCCTTCATGAGCTGGAAGGAAGGTCTGGTTGGCGGCGTGCCGGCGCGGGTGTTCCGCATCTCCTTCACTGGCGAGCTGAGCTACGAGGTCAACGTGCAGGCAGACTACGCCCTGGGCGTGTGGGAGCAGATCATCGAAGCCGGCAAGGAGTTCGACCTGACCCCCTACGGCACCGAGACCATGCACGTACTGCGTGCGGAGAAGGGCTTCATCATCGTCGGCCAGGACACCGATGCCTCGGTGACCCCGGACGATCTGAACATGGGCTGGTGCGTTGGTCGCACCAAACCGTTCTCCTGGATCGGCAAGCGCGGCATGAACCGCGACGATTGCCTGCGTGAAGATCGCAAGCAGCTTGTGGGGCTGAAACCGGTCGACCCGAACCAGGTGCTGCCGGAAGGCGCGCAACTGGTGTTCGACCCGAAACAGTCCATCCCGATGCAGATGGTCGGCCACGTCACCTCCAGCTACATGAGCGCGGCGATGGGTTACAGCTTCGCCATGGCGGTGGTCAAGGGCGGCCTCAAGCGCATGGGCGAGCGCGTGTTCGCGCCGCTGGCCGATGGCAGCGTGATCGAAGCCGAAATCTGCAGCTCCGTGTTCTATGACCCGAAAGGGGACCGCCAGAATGTCTAACGTCAACGTCTATCAGCATCGCCCCGTCGACATTGCCGGGCAGTCGCCACTGCACCACGCCGGCCTGCATGAGCTGGTCGGCAAGGGCCGCAAGAACGCCGGCATCACCCTGCGCGAGAAGAAGCTGCGCGGGCATCTGGTGATTCGCGGGGATGCCAAGGACGCCGCCTTCTCTGGCGGTGTGCATAAAGCCCTGGGCCTGGAACTGCCCCCGGCGCTGACGCTGGTGGCCGACGGCGACACCTCGCTGCAGTGGTTGGGCCCGGATGAATGGCTGCTGATCGTACCTGGCGGCAGCGAGTTCGAGGTCGAGCGCAAACTGCGCGAAGCCCTGGACGGCCAACACATCTCGGTGGTCAACGTCAGCGGCGGGCAAACCCTGCTCGAACTGCGCGGCCCCAAGGTGCGCGAACTGCTGATGAAGTCGACCAGCTACGACGTGCACCCGAGCAACTTCCCGGTGGGCAAGGCGGTGGGCACCGTGTTCGCCAAGTCGCAACTGGTGATTCGCCACACTGGCGAGGACACCTGGGAGCTGGTGATTCGTCGTAGCTTCGCCGACTACTTCTGGCTGTGGCTGCAGGATGCCAGTGCCGAGTATGGGTTGGCGGTCGAGGCCTGATGCACGTAGGGCGGACGACGCTTTTTTCGTCCGCCATGAAGCCGCAACGTGGATGGGTGAAGCGTCATCCACCCTTGTATTTTGTTTTTGCTCAAGTCGCTCTTGAGCACAAGGCACCCGGATGCCGTATCCACCCTTGGCGACAAGGCCGTGATGTAGATTTCGCACCGGTTTGCCTGCTTTAACTTGCCAGAGATCGGACAGTATCTTCGACCCGGCCAAGCCGTGAGTCAGCATTCACAAGGTGGATCGCGCAAGCCATGAGCTCTTTTGACTTCATCCCTCTGGGAATCGACATATCCAAGAAGAAAATCGATTGCGCCCTGATGCTGGGTGCAAAATTCAAGAACAAGGTCTTCGCCAATAACCCCGAAGGGTTTGTCGGGTTGTGCGCTTGGATCGATCAGCACGCCCAAGCAACAGTGCACATCTGTATGGAGGCTACGGGCATCTACTGGGAGGCAGTGGCTGTACATCTGGCCAATGCGGGGCATCGCGTCAGTGTCATCAATCCAGCCCTGGCCAAAGCCCATGCTCAATCGCTGGGTCTGCGTAGCAAGACTGATGCAATCGATGCAAAGGCGTTGGCTGATTATTGTCGGCAACGACAACCTGCCCTTTGGGTTGCTCCATCACTTTCGGAGCAGCGGTTAAAAGCGCTGGTACTGCGCCTTCAAGGCCTAGTGACCATGCGCACCGAGGAAAAGAACCGGATCGAGTCGGCCCGTGACTCGGTGCGTGAAAGTCTGGACAAGCACCTGCAATGGCTCGACGAAGAGATCAAGCGTATTGAACTGCAGATATCCCAGACGCTTGATGATGACCCGACGTTACGAGGCAAGCGTGAGCTGCTGATCTCCATCCCTGGTCTTGGGGAACGCACCTTATCCGTTCTATTGGCCTACGGCCTGGGAGGAGAACGCTTCGACAAGGCGCGCCAATTCGTTGCCTTTGCCGGCTTGAGCGTGCGTGCGTATGAGTCTGGCAGCAGCGTCAGGGGCAAGCCGCGGATGTCCAAGGTCGGTCACTCACGGCTGCGCAGTGCGCTGTACATGCCCGCGATGGTGGCTCTGTACAGAACCGACTGGGGGCGTCGCTATCGTGACCGGCTTGCCGGTAACGGCAAGCCAGCCAAAGTCATCATCGGTGCCATGATGCGCAAACTCGTGCATGTGGCCTTTGGCGTGCTGAAGTCCGGACGAAAGTTCGACCCCGAACTCCATGTCGCTTGCGCCAGATAACAGTATCTACGCCTGAACTTGAGGCATACGCGGACAGCCCCCTCTCCCTCCGGGAGAGGGATGGGGTGAGGGGGAAGGGCAGACCGCGTTGGGTCGGATAGCCCTCACCCCCGGCCCCTCTCCCGGGGGGAGAGGGGTGAAAATCATCGGAGTTTGTTATGAGCCGCACCCCCGACACCTGGATTCTCACCGCCCATTGTCCGAGCGTGTTCGGCACCGTGGATGCGGTGACGCGCTTTCTCTTCGAGCAGCACTGCTACGTCACCGAGCATCACAGTTTCGATGATCGGCTGTCGTCGCGCTTCTTCATCCGCGTCGAGTTTCGTCAGCCGCAGGATTTCGACGAAGCCGCCTTTCGCGCCGGTGTCGCCGAGCGCCTGGCGCCCTTCGACATGCAGGTCGAGCTGACTCCGCCGGGCTACCGCGCCAAGGTGGTGTTGATGGTATCCAAGGCCGACCATTGCCTGAATGACCTGCTCTATCGCCAGCGTATCGGCCAACTGGCCATGGACGTGGTGGCGGTGGTGTCCAACCACCCGGATCTCGAGCCGCTGGCGCGCTGGCACGGCATTCCCTATCACCATTTCCCGCTCGACCAGGCCGACAAGCCGGCGCAGGAGCGCAAGGTCATGCAGGTGATCGAGGACACCGGCGCCGAACTGGTGGTGCTCGCCCGCTACATGCAGGTGCTGTCGCCCGAGCTGTGCCGCAAGCTGGACGGCTGGGCGATCAATATTCACCACTCGCTGCTGCCCGGCTTCAAGGGCGCCAAGCCCTACCACCAGGCCTACCAGAAGGGCGTCAAGCTGGTCGGTGCCACGGCGCACTACATCAACAACGACCTCGACGAAGGGCCGATCATCGCTCAGGGCGTGGAGACGGTGGATCACGCCCACTACCCGGAAGACCTGATCGCCAAGGGCCGCGACATCGAATGCCTGACCCTGGCCCGCGCCGTCGGTTATCACATCGAGCGTCGCGTATTCCTCAACGCCAACCGCACGGTGGTGCTCAACGCCTGAACGCATCGCCAACCGGAATATTTGGTGGGCTAAAGCCCACCCTACGGTAACGACGCTATTCGTAGGGTGGGCTTTAGCCCACCAGTCACAACGAAGAACGCTATTGGTGGGCTGAAGCGGATCGCCGCTCGGCCCACCTTACGGAACCCGCCCTGCCAAGTTTCAACGGCGGTTCCGGCAACAGACGCAAGAAGCTCCAGTGCAAGGCTGCGCGGCCGCCGGTCGCGCCTTGTATTCACAACAAGAAAGGAGAGTGACGCATGTCTGGAAATCGTGGTGTGGTTTATCTCGGGACGGGCAAGGTCGAAGTGCAGAAGATCGACTACCCGAAAATGCAGGACCCGCGCGGCAAGAAGATCGAGCACGGGGTCATCCTCAAAGTCGTTTCCACCAATATCTGCGGCTCCGACCAGCATATGGTGCGCGGTCGTACCACCGCGCAGGTCGGCCTGGTGCTGGGTCACGAGATCACCGGTGAGGTGATCGAGAAGGGCCGCGACGTCGAGCGTCTGCAGATCGGTGACCTGGTTTCCGTTCCCTTCAACGTCGCCTGCGGTCGCTGCCGTTCCTGCAAGGAACAGCACACCGGCGTGTGCCTGACCGTCAACCCGGCTCGTGCCGGCGGCGCCTACGGCTACGTCGACATGGGCGACTGGACCGGCGGCCAGGCCGAGTACGTGCTGGTGCCTTACGCCGACTTCAACCTGCTCAAGCTGCCGGATCGCGACAAGGCCATGGAGAAGATTCGCGACCTGACCTGCCTCTCCGACATCCTGCCCACCGGCTACCACGGCGCCGTGACTGCGGGCGTTGGCCCGGGCAGCACGGTGTACATCGCCGGTGCCGGCCCGGTCGGTCTGGCCGCTGCCGCCTCGGCGCGCCTGCTCGGAGCTGCGGTGGTGATCGTCGGTGACGTCAATCCAACGCGCCTGGCTCATGCCAAGGCGCAGGGGTTCGAAATCGCCGACCTGTCCAAGGACACCCCGCTGCATGAACAGATCGCCGACCTGCTCGGTGAGCCGGAAGTCGATTGCGCGGTCGATGCGGTGGGCTTCGAAGCCCGCGGCCACGGCCATGCCGGTGCCCAGCAGGAGGCGCCGGCCACGGTGCTCAACTCGCTGATGGGCGTGGTGCGCGTAGCCGGCAAAATCGGTATTCCTGGCCTGTACGTGACCGAAGATCCGGGCGCAGTGGACGCCGCCGCGAAGATCGGCTCCTTGAGCATTCGCTTCGGCCTCGGCTGGGCCAAGTCGCACAGCTTCCACACCGGCCAGACCCCGGTGATGAAGTACAACCGCGCGCTGATGCAGGCCATCATGTGGGACCGCATCAACATCGCCGAGGTGGTCGGTGTGCAGGTCATCAGCCTGGACGACGCGCCGCGTGGCTACGGTGAGTTCGATGCCGGCGTGCCGAAGAAATTCGTCATCGACCCGCACAAGACCTTCAGTGCGGCGTGACGGCGTAGCCCCGGATGCAATTCGGACGACGTGGGCTGGCGCTGTACATGGCGCCCAGCTGTTTTCACGGCCAAGGCGCATAGACCTGCGCCTTCCTGTGGCAGCCTACGGGCTGATGCTGGTCAGATAAGTTCTTTACCACCCGTGCAGTAGACGGGGCGTTTTTTGTACGAACCAGCTTGCTGGCGATGCTTTTTGTGGCAAATCGCCGGCAAGCCGGCTCCTACAGAGAGCGGGGGCAACGGCTTCACTGATCGGCATTAGCCCACAGGCTTTTATTGCAGCCCGTACTTCTTCACCTTGTCGAACAGCGTGGTCTTGGCCAGGCCCAGTGCCTGGGCGGCCTGGCTGAGATTGCCGGCGTGGCGCTCCAGGGCAGCGGCCAGCAGGTTGCGCTCGAAGGCTTCCACCGCTTCGTTGAAACCGGGGCCGGTGCTGTCGGTCAGGCCGCTTTTCTTGAACACCGGCAGGCCTAGGGCGAAGCGTTCGGCGACGTTGCGCAGCTCACGCACATTGCCGGGCCAGTCGTGCGCCTGCAGTGCGGCCAGGGTGTGGCGATCCAGCTCCGGCACGACGCGGTCGAAGCGCAGCGCCGCCAGTTGCAGGAAGTGCTCGAACAGCAGGGCGATATCCTCGCGGCGTTCGCGCAGTGGTGGCAGCTCCAGGGTCACCACGTTGAGCCGGTAGTACAGGTCGCTACGAAATTCGCCGCGCTTGCCCAGCTCATCGAGGTCGGCCTTGGTGGCGGCGATCACCCGGCAGTCCACGGCAATTGGCTGGTTCGAACCCAAGCGCTCCAGGCTGTGCTCCTGCAATACGCGCAAGAGCTTGATCTGCAGATTGATCGGCATGCTCTCGATCTCATCGAGGAACAGGCTGCCGCCGTCGGCGTGTTCGATCTTGCCGATGCGCCGTTTGCCGGCGCCGGTAAAGGCATTTGCCTCATGGCCGAAGATTTCGCTCTCGAACAGGCTCTCCGGCAGACCGCCGCAGTTCAGCGCAACGAACTGCTTGGGCTGGCGCCGGCTGAAATCGTGCAGGCAACGCGCGATCAGCTCCTTGCCGGTGCCGGTTTCGCCCTCGATCAAGACGTTGGCATTGGTGTCGGCGATGTTGGCGATCAGTTCGCGCAACTGCTGCATGGCCGGCGAGCGGCCGATGATGCGCTGCTCCAGCGCCTGACGCCCGGCCAACTGACGTCGCAGGGCGCTGACCTCGCGGGCCAGGCTGCGCTGCTCCAGGGCGCGGCGGGCAACGTCGACCAGGCGTTCCGGCGAGAAGGGCTTTTCCATGAAGTCGTAGGCGCCATCACGCATCGCGGCCACGGCCATGCCGATATCGCCATGGCCGGTGATCAGTACCACTGGCAGGCTCGGGTCGCGCTGCTTGAGGCGGGTGAGCAGCGCCAGGCCGTCGATGCCGGGCAGGCGAATATCGCTGACGACGATGCCGGCAAAGTCCGCGTCGACCTGCGCTAGCGCTTCCTCGGCGCTGCTGACGCCGATGCTGGGAATGTCTTCCAGCGCCAGCGCCTGCTGGCAACCGAGCAGCACATGGGGATCGTCTTCGACGATCAGGACGGTGAGGCTGTCGCTCATGCTTGCGGCTCTCGTGGGTAGGGCAGGGTGAGCACGAAGGCGGTACCGCCTTCGTCCGGGTGGCGCACGCTGAGGCTGCCACCCGCGGCGGCAGCGAGGCTGGCCGATAGGGTCAGGCCGAGGCCGAGGCCTTGTTCGCCGGGCTTGGTGGTGAAGAACGGCTCGAACAGGTGCGCGCGGGTTTCCGGGGCAATGCCGGGGCCATTGTCTCGTACTTCCAGTTGGTAGCCGTCGGCATCGGCCGTGCCGCTCAGCCACAGCTTGCGGTCGACCTGCTCGCGCATGGCGTCGAGGGCGTTGCTGATCAGATTGACCAGAATCTGTTCCAGGCGAATCTGCTCGATGGCCAGGCGGGTTTCCGTGAACTCGCGGTGGATGCTCAGGCTGGTGCGCTGCAGGCGCGGGTGCAGGAGCAACACCGCTGCATCCACTGCCTGCTGCAGCGAGGCCTCGCCGCTGTCGCCGCTGCGGCGGGCGAAGGCGCGCAGGCTGGCGGTGATCTTGCCCATGCGGTCGACCAGTTCGGCGATATTCTGCAGATTGCTGCTGGCCACATCCAGCGAGCCGCGCTGGAGAAAGCGCACGGCATTGGCGGACAGGGTGCGCAGTGCCGCCAGCGGCTGGTTCAGTTCATGGGCGATGCTGGTGGACATCTGCCCGATCACCGCCAGCTTGCCAGCCTGCACCAGCTCGTCCTGAGCCAGGCGCAGGGTGGTCTCGGCCTGCAGGCGCTCGCGCACCTCGGCCTGCAGGCGCTGGTTGCTGGCCTGCAGGTCGGCGGTGCGCTCGGCGATCTTGCGCTCCAGCTCATCGTTGGCTGCCTGCAGTGCTTCGCGGGCGGCCAGGCGGGTGGCGATGACCTTGCGCCGCTCGTTCCAGGCGATCAGCAGAAAGGCCAGCAGGGCTGCCGCTGCTGCGGCCAGCATGCCGTGGCTCATGGCCGCGCTGCGTTGCTCCTGCAGCGGGCTGAGCAGGGTCAGGTGCCAGGGCGTGTCTTCCAGGCGGCGCGTCTGCAGCAGGTAGTTGGCGGGCGTGCCAGCGGTGGCGAAGCTGACCTGTTCGATGCCCTCGTCCACGGGCGAACGGTTGAACAGCTGCAGTTCTTCCAGCGCCGCCCAGTGGTATTGCAGGCTGCGCGCCAGGCGCTCTTTGGTGGCGTCGTCGAGCGGGCGCACGGATTTCAGGCGCACCATCGGATCACTGGCGAGGATGATGATGCCGTTCTCGTCGCTGACGTAGGCTTCCAGCAGGGCGCGTTGCCAGCGCTCTTCGAGGGCATCGAGGCGCACCTTGACCACTGCCACGCCGATGATGCGCTTGCCCTCGCGCAGGCCATGGGCCAGGTAGTAACCCGGCTCGCCGGTGGTGCTGCCGATGCCGTAGAAGCGGCCGGGGCGGCCTTCGATGGCGTCCTGATAGTAGGCGCGGAACGACAAATCTTCGCCCAGGTAGCTGTCGGCCTCGTCCCAGTTGCTGGTGGCGATCACCCGGCCATCCGGGTCGAGCACGTAGATGGCCAGGCTGCCGCTGCGCTGGTTGAGACCCTGCAGGTAGACGTTGACGTGATGCCGGCGGTAGGCCGTGGGCGCCAGCAGCAGGCGCGAGACATTGCCTTCCAGCTCCAGCAGGCTGGGTAGGTAGGTGTACTTGTTGATTTCACTTTCGACGGCGCGAGCGTTGAGCTCCAGTTGGCGCTCACCGTTCTCGGCCAGGGCGCGGATGCCGGCGCGATCGCTGATGTGATAGCCGGCATAGCCGCAGCCGAGCACCAGCAGCAGGAACAGCAGGATCAGCGACAGGTGACGGAGCAGGCGCGGTTTCACGGTCAGATCGGCGCGAGAAGGGGCGGGCAGGCATTGCATCATAGTCCTCCCCAGACTGGCCAGATATGTGGATGTGTAGCCCGGACGCAATCCGGGAAGCCGTGAACGGTCATCCCCGGATTGCATCCGGGCTACGTCAGGCGCGACAGGTCAGTGCTGGAGGATCTTCGCCAGGAACTGCTGGGCGCGCTCGGAGCGGGCGTTGATGTCGCCGAAGAAGTCTTCCTTGGGGCAGTCCTCGACGATCTGTCCGGCGTCCATGAAGATCACCCGGTCGGCGACCTTGCGCGCGAAACCCATCTCGTGGGTCACGCACATCATGGTCATGCCTTCCTGCGCCAGTTGCACCATCACGTCGAGCACTTCGTTGACCATCTCCGGGTCAAGTGCCGAGGTCGGCTCGTCGAACAGCATCACCACCGGGTCCATGGCCAGGGCGCGGGCGATGGCAACACGCTGTTGCTGACCACCGGAAAGCTGGCCGGGATACTTGTGCGCATGAGCCGCCAGGCCGACACGGTCGAGCAGGGCCAGGCCTTTCTGAGTGGCCTCTTCCTTGCTGCGGCCGAGCACCTTGATCTGCGCCAGGGTGAGGTTCTCGGTGATGGTCAGGTGCGGGAACAGCTCGAAGTGCTGGAACACCATGCCGACACGCGAGCGCAGCTTGGGCAGGTTGGTCTTCTTGTCGGCGATGGAGGTGCCATCGACGTTGATGTCACCCTTCTGGAACGGCTCCAGCGCGTTGACGCACTTGATCAGCGTGGACTTGCCCGAGCCGGACGGCCCGCACACCACCACCACTTCGCCTTTCTTCACCTCGGTGCTGCAATCGGTCAGCACCTGGAAGTCTCCGTACCACTTGTTGACGTTCTGGATGGAAATCATACGGCTAACCTTTTTTGCAGGAGCTTGACGCCGCGCGAGGCTGCGAAGCTGATGGTGAAGTAGACCAGGCCGGCGAAGAGCAGGAACTCATGGGGCTGGCCGATGATGTCGCCCCGCGAGCGGGCGGCGTTGAGAAAGTCCATTAGGCCCACGGTGTACACCAGCGAGGTGTCCTGAAAGAGGATGATGCTCTGCTGCAGCAGCAGCGGCATCATTTTGCGGAAAGCCTGCGGCAGGATGATCATGCGCATGCTCTGGCTGTAGGTCATGCCCAGCGCCGAGGCAGCGCCCATCTGGCCCTTGGGAATGGCCTGGATGCCGGCACGGACGATCTCGCAGAAGTAGGCTGCCTCGAACATCACGAAGGCCACCAGGCACGAGCTGAAGGCACCCACCGGGGTGTCCTCGCCGGTGATCCAGCGCAGGATGAACGGCACCGCGAAGTAGAACCAGGTGATCACCAGCAGCAGCGGGATCGAGCGGAAGTAGTTGACGTAGGTCGCGGCGATATTGGCCAGCAGCTTGTTGTGCGACAGGCGCATCAGCGCCAGCAGGGTGCCCAGTACCACGCCGCCGAGTACGCCCAGCACCATCAGTTGCAGGGTGACCAGCATGCCGTCCCACAGGCCCGGCAGGGCGGGGATGATCGATGAGAAATCCATCATTTACCCCCTACGGAAATCAGGCCGGGTACGGCGACTTTCTTCTCGATCATGCGCATGATCATCATCAGGCTCATGTTCAGGGTGAAGTAGATCAGCGTGGCCAGGGTGAAGGCCTCGAACAGGTTGGCGCTGAATTCGGCGGTCTGCTTGGTTTGCGCCAGCAGTTCCATGAGGCCGATCAGCGAGGCCACCGAGGAGTTCTTGAAGATGTTGAGGAACTCGCTGGTGAGCGGCGGAATGATGATGCGGTAGGCCTGCGGCAGCAGCACGTTGCTGTAGATCTGCGGCAGGCGGAAACCCATGGCGTAGGCCGCGGCGGTCTGCCCCTTGGGTAGCGCCTCGATGCCGGTACGCACCTGCTCGCAGACCCGCGCGGCAGTGAACAGGCCAAGGCACACCACCACCGAGAGGTAGGCCGAGGTGGCCGGGTTGAGATCCTGCTTGAACCACAGTTCCAGCGGCTCGGGCAGCAGGTCCGGTACCAGGAAGTACCAGAGGAACAGCTGCACCAGCAGCGGCACGTTGCGGAAGATTTCCACGTAGGCGGTGGCGATGCCAGCCAGCCAGCGGTTCGGCAGGGTGCGCATCACGCCGAGCAGCGAGCCCAGCGCCAGGGCGATGATCCAGCCGGCCAGGGCAATGGCGATGGTCCAGCCCAGGCCGGTGATGAACCAGTCCAGATAGGTCTCGCTGCCGATGCCGGTGGACTTGAAGTAGATACCCCAGTCCCAGTTGTAGTTCATTGCAGATTCCCTCTTATGAGGACTGGATCTGCTGCGCGTCAGCCCTGCGTTGAAAGCGGGCGTTGGCTCGCAAGATCCTGGGTACGGCTATAGATCACGAGTCCTGAGAAACAGGCAGCAGCTGCCCGTATCCGCCTTGGCGGACGGTCTCGGCTTCGTCAGAATTAGTTTGGGGAAGCCGCTGGCTTCCCCGGAGTCCCCGCGCCGCTACGCCTTGTGAGCGTGGCGGCGCATCACCGTCAGATCTGTTCTGCAGATTTGTCGGTCGGGTTGGCAATCAGCTTCTTCAGCTCATCGCTCATGGGGAAATTCAGGTTCAGGCCCTTCGGTGGTACGGGCTGTTGGAACCACTTGGCGTAGATGTCGTTGATCTCGCCGGAGGCGAAGGTGGCCGTGATGGCCTTGTCGACCACCTTTTTGAAAACGGCATCGCCCTTGCGCACCATGCAGCCATAGATCTCGAAGGATTGCGGGGTGCCAACCACGGCCCAGTCATCCGGCTTCTTGGCCTTGGCCATTTCTCCGGCGAGCAGGGCGTCGTCCATCATGAAGGCGACAGCACGGTTGGATTCGAGCATCAGGAAGGACTCGCCGTGATCCTTGGCGGAAATCACGTTCATGCCCATCTTCTTCTCGGCGTTCATCGACTTGATCAGGCGCTCGGAGGTGGTGCCGGCGGTGGTCACCACGTTCTTGCCTTTCAGGTCGTCGAAATCGTTGATGCCGCTGGTCTTCTTAGCCAGCAGGCGGGTGCCCACCTCGAAGATGCCAACGGAGAAATCGACCTGCTGCTGACGCTCGATGTTGTTGGTGGTGGAGCCGCACTCCAGATCGACGGTGCCGTTCTGCACCAGCGGAATGCGGGTCTGCGAGGTGACCAGGTTGTAGCGCACCTTCAGCTCCGGCATGCCCAGCTCCTGCTTGACCGCCTCGACCACTTTCAATTGCAGGTCGTGGGAGTAGCCGATCGGCTGACGCGAGTTGTCGCCGAAGTAGGAGAAGGGAATGGACGAGTCGCGATGGCCCAGGGTGATGGTGCCGCTGTCCTTGATCTTCTTCAGGGTGCCGGTCAGCTCTTCGGCGATCACCGGAGTGGACAGGAAGGCGGTGGCAATGGCCACGCTCAGTACACGGTGGAAGGTACGCATGAATCGAGTCCTCGGTATTGTTGTTGTGATGGCGTCGTGCGCCACTTTGCTCAGGGAAGGTCTACTGCATTCCTGAGGAGAACGGAGCAGGATATGTGCCAGGGCTTGTTTTGATTTTAAGTTATTGAAAATAAAAGATTTTATTGTTTGCTGGGTAAGGCCGTTCGTTCGGCCTGACGAATGTGGCAGGGTGTCGCGTTCGGAAAGCCGAACGCGAACGGGCGCTATGGCATCGGGCGGGCGCGCAGTTGAGCGATGCGTGCATCCTTGGCCTGCCACAACGCCGATACCCAGTTCTGCACGTACTGGCGAAACGCCGGGTCGTTCTCGTAATCGCCCTGCCACAAGCCCGGGTCCAGCTCGCGCGTCTGGATATCGATGATCACCTGCTCCACCTGGCCACTGAGCAGCGCCCAGAAGCCCGGCACCTGCTTGCCGGGATAAACCACCGTCACATCCAGCACGGCATCGATCTGTTCGCCTAGCGTTGCCAGCACGAAAGCCACCCCACCCGCCTTGGGCTTGAGCAGATAGCGGTACGGTGACTGCTGCTGAGCCTGCTTGGCCGGGGTAAAACGGGTGCCTTCCAGGTAGTTGACCACGGTCACCGGCAGGCGCTTGAATTTCTCGCAGGCGGCCCTGGTGATCTCCAGGTCCTTGCCCCGCATATGCGGGTTCTTCTGCAGAAAGGCTCTGGAATAGCGCTTCATGAAGGGGTAATCCAGCGCCCAGAAGGCCAGCCCGAGAAAGGGCACCCAGATCAGCTCCTGCTTGAGGAAGAACTTGAAGTAGGGCGTGCGGCGATTGAAGGCCTGCACCAGTGCCGGAATATCGACCCAGGACTGGTGATTGCTGATCACCAGGTAGGAGGTGTCGCGGCGCAGCTCGGCATTGCCGCGAATGTCCCAGTGCGTCGGGGTGAGCAGGGCGAAGAGGCGCTTGCAGTTCTCCGCCCAGAACTCGGCCACCCACATCACCCCGCGCGAGCAGGCATCGCGCGCCGCCTGGCCCGGCAGGACGAACTTGGCCAGGGCGATCAGCAGCAGTGGGCCGATCAGCAGCAGGGTGTTACCCAGCAGCAGAATGACATTGAGTAAGCCGATCAACAGGGGGCGCATGGCAACTCCTTGGCAGGCGTGGACGCCGCATCATAAGCACCTGTTGGTTGTGGCTCAAAATCGTCACCAGTGGCCTATGGCCATTTTTTGTCAAAGCCTTGATGCTGGTCAGTGTGAAAAATCAGGGAATTATCCGACAATGACAAGGCCCAGTTCCCGGACTCCCTCGCCAACCCGTTCTGGATGATGTCGATGTTGAAACGCATTGCGGTGGCCGATCTGCGGATCGGTATGTACATCCAGGAGTTTTGCGGATCATGGATGGATCACCCCTTCTGGAAGTCCAAGTTCGTGCTCAGCTCGGAAAAGGATCTGGCCCGCATTCGCAGCAGTGCGATCACCGAGCTGTGGATCGATGTCGGCAAGGGGGCTGATGTAGCCCCTGGTGTGCAGGCCACGACCGAAGAAGAGGCCGAATGCGAGGCCGAAGCGCGGCTGCTGGCCGCCATCGAGCCGCCCAAGGTCAAAGCCCTGTCGATGGAGCAGGAGCTGGAACAGGCCGTCAAACTCTGCGCGCGTTCCCGGCAGGCGGTCATGGAAATGTTCAACGATGCGCGCATGGGGCAGGCGCTGCAGTTCGAGCAGGCCGAGGCACTGGTCGAGGAGATTTCCGAATCGGTTCTGCGTCACCCCAACGCGCTGATCAGCCTGGCGCGGCTCAAGCACAGCAATGAATACACCTACATGCACTCGGTTGCCGTATGCGCGCTGATGATCGCGCTGGCGCGCAAGCTCGGCTTGCCCGAGGATGCCGTGCGCGAGGCCGGGCTGGCCGGGCTGCTGCATGACATCGGTAAGATGGCCGTCCCGCAGGAGCTGCTGGACAAGCCCGGCAAGCTTACCGACACCGAGTTCGCCAAGGTGCGCAAGCACCCGGAGGAAGGCGGCAGCATTCTGCTGGCGAGCAAACAGGTCAGCGCGCTGGTGCTCGACGTATGCCTGCATCACCACGAAAAGGTCGACGGCAGTGGCTATCCTCACCGTCTGCAGGGTGACCAGATCAGCCTGATGGCGAAGATGGGCGCGGTCTGCGACGTGTATGACGCCATCACCTCGAACCGTCCCTACAAGCAGGGCTGGGACCCGGCCGAGTCGATCCGCAAGATGGCCGAGTGGAAGGGGCATTTCGACGAGGCCGTGTTCCAGGCCTTCGTCAAGACGGTTGGCATCTACCCGGTCGGCGCGCTGGTGCGCCTGCAGAGCGGGCGTCTGGCGGTAGTCATGGAGCAGAATCCCAAGGCGCTGCTGGCGCCCAGGGTCAAGGTGTTCTTCTCGGCCAAGTCGCGTTTGCCGCTGCCGCAAAGCATCGTCGACCTGAGCAAGATTACCGACCAGGACCGTATCGTTGGCCGTGAATCAGCCGAGGAATGGGGCTTCGAACGGCTCGATGAACTGTGGGCCGGGATGGAACTGGAAGGACGCGGCCGCTGAACAACCATCGACCTCGCGGCCGTGCAGGCCCGGGGCCTGCGTGCATCGGCATGCGCATGTCTGCCTGACGGCGCGCAGACACTTGCGGTCAAACAATAGTGGTATCGCGCAGCATGCTGTAACGCTTTGGGTGGAACGCGGCAGGTGCATGGCAGTCCTAGGTTTGGTCACTGCAAACGAGAGGATCGAACCGTGAAATATGCTCTGCTCCTGCTGGCTGCCGCCATCAGCCTGCCGGCCATGGCCGATGAACAGCCAGACCTTTACGGCCGTTACGAACTGATCAAGCTCCCCGCACTGGGTCAGACCCTCAAGGCCAAGATGGACACCGGCGCGATGACTGCCTCGCTGTCGGCCAAGGACATCGAATCGTTCGAGCGCGATGGTCAGGACTGGGTACGTTTCCGCCTGGCGGTAGAGGGCGCCGAGGACACCCTTTACGAACACCCGCTGGTGCGCATTGCCGAAATCAAGAAACGCGCCGAAGAGAGCGACGCCGAGGTCAAGGAAGTCGCCTACTCGCAGCGCCCGGTCATCGAAATGCCGATCTGCCTGGGTGATGAAGAACGCACCATCGAGGTCAACCTGACGGATCGCAGCACCTTCAGCTACCCGCTGCTGATTGGTGCCAGCGCCATGCGCGATCTTGGTGCGGCAGTGGACCCGGCTGAGCGCTACACCCGCGACCGTCCCCAATGCTGAGTTAATTGTCGCATTTCGGAAAAGCCTGATAGTCATTGGCCAGTACACTCGACACGAGTGCCCAGTAACGACCTCATCGCCCCAAAGGGTGTTGGAGCTGGCGCCACTCAGCTGACGCACAGGCAGACGTGCCGCGCCAAGCCAAGCCTGGCGGGGCAGCCGCACAAAGCTTCGCCCCGGAGCCGCGCTCCCGGGAAAGGCTGCCGTGTGAGCCACAGCTGATCGGCGTCAGCCACGGGGCCTGCTTTTTGCTAGGTGCAACTCTTTGCCAGGCCAGTAGGCCCCCTTAGGTGGTTGAGGTGTCGCAATGTCGGGAGTACTCGAGCCGGGTGTACGGCTGCTGCAGCGTTTCAGTTTTGCTCACAAGTTTCAGCTGGTGTTTCTATTATTCGCGCTGCCGCTCGGCTATGCGCTGTGGGTCATCAGCAGCGGCTACCTGTCGCGCCTGCATGCCCTCGACTCCGAACTGGAAGGTACGCAAGCGCTCCAGCGCATGACCCAGGTACAGCATGAGCTGATCGCTCAGCGCACGCTGCTGGCGCGCTGGAAGGGCACCGAGAATGCCGCCCAGGGGCTGTTGCAGCAGCGTGAAGCGCGGCTCGACGAGGCACTGCAGCTGGCTGCCGAGCCATTGCAGAGTGAGCTGATCAGCGATCAGGCGCGGCAGCATTTTCAGACCCTGCAGGGCGAGCGTGACGGCCTGCGTGCCGAAGCGCTGGCGCGGGTCGCACTGCCCGACGCCCTCGAACGCTACCAGAAGGCGCTGCTCTACCTGATCGCCCTGCGTGAACAAGTGGCGACCGACAGCGCCCTGATTCTCGATCCGCACCTCGACACCTACCTGATGATGGAGCAGATCACCTACATCATGCCGCGCCTGCTCGAGCAGATCGGCACCTTCGCCGCGCAAGGTCACGGTGCCGTGGTTTCGCAGCATTTCACCCTGCAGAGCCGCGTGCTGATCCGCGACCTGCGCCGCAGCCTCGACGAGCAGCGGGCGCAACTGGTCAAGGCGCAAAGCACCCTGTCACGCGAGGCGCCGCAGGCCATGCGCCAGTTGGGTGCGCCGTTCGACGCCTCGCTCAAGGCGTTCGATGATTTCCTCGCGCAGATCGACCGCGACATGTTCGAGGCCAGCCCCATGGCCCTTACGCCCGAGCAGTTCGTGCAGCGTGTCGAGACCCTGGAAGGGCAACTGCAGGCGCTGCAGCAGGCGATCTATCAGCAGTTCAGCGCCAGCCTGAATGACTACCGGCAGCAGGCGCTGCAGTCGATGATCGAGGTGATTGGCGCCTTCATCATCCTCACCCTGCTGGCGATGTACGTGCTGATGTGCCTGAACGCCTCCATACGCATCAGCACCAGCAACATCATCGAGGCCGCGCGCGGGCTGCGTGACGGCGACCTGCGCGTACGCATGCAGGTCAACGGCCGTGATGACCTGGCCGCCATCGCCCAGGCGCTGAATACCGCCGTCGAGCAGATGCGTGATTCGCTGCAGGGCGTCAATCGCGAAAGCCGGCAACTGGACGGCACCGTGCAACTGCTCGGTGGCCAGGCGCGAGATGCGCTGGATGCCGTCGAGCAGCAACAGGCGCAGATGAGCCAGATCGCCACTGCCGCGACACAAATGGCGGCCACCGCACAAAGCGTGGCGCAAAGCTGCGAGCAGGCAGCGATGGAAGCGCAACAAGCCCGCGAGGTGGCGCTGAGCAGCAACCAGCGCAGCGAGCGTACCAGTGCCAGCATGCGCCACCTCAGCAGTCGCCTCGGCGACAGTGCCGCGGCGTTGCAGCAACTGCGTGAGCAGACCGTGCAGATCAACCGCGTGGTCGAGGTGATCAAGGGCATCGCGGAGCAGACCAACCTGCTGGCGCTCAACGCCGCCATCGAAGCCGCGCGTGCCGGTGAAGCCGGGCGCGGCTTTGCCGTGGTCGCCGACGAAGTGCGCTCATTGTCCAAGCGCACCCAGGACTCGACCCAGGAAATCGCCCAGACCGTCGATAACCTGCAGCGCGTGGTGGGGCAGTCAGTCACCCTGATGGAGGAAGCCTGCGGCCAGGCCGATGGCGATATCGGCAGCGTGCTGGCCATGAGCGACGAGCTGCAGAACATCGTCGACTCGGTGCAGCGCGTCAGCGACCGCCTGGCGCAGATCGCCACGGCTGCCGAGCAACAGGCGGCCACCGCCGATGAGGTCAGTGGCAACATCCAGCAGGTCGACCAGGCGGCCGGGCAGTTGCTCGATGGCGCTCAGGCGGTCAGCCATGCCGCCGAGCAGTTGCGCCGAGGCAGCGAGGGGCTGGCGCAGAATACCGGGCGCTTCACCCTTGGCTAAAGCCAGGGAAACACTGCAGAAGTCGTCATGATCTGCGCAGGCGGGCGCCCGGAATATCCGGGTTGCTGTCGCCGATAAACGGCTTGTAGAACATTACCGGGCTGACCTGGCTGGCCAACTCTGCTAAAAACACTGCAAACAACGCGGAGCCCCCAGCATGAAAACGGTTGCCGAACTGCTCAGAACCAAGTCCAACACCTTTCTCTACAGCGTCGACGCGGACGACTCCCTGCTCGATGGGCTGCGCATCATGGCGGAAAAGGGCGTTGGTGCGCTCGTGGTGCTCTCCGGCGGACGCATGGTCGGCATCGTCAGTGAGCGCGATTACGTGCGCAAGGTGGCACTGGCCGACCGCTCGATGCTGGACGCCAAGGTCAACACGATCATGACCCGTGAGGTGATCAGCGTCAGTCCGCGTGACAACCTGCAATATTGCATGCAGCTGATGACCGAGCGGCGCCTGCGTCACCTGCCGGTGCTGGCCGAAGGCGAGCTGATCGGCCTGCTGTCGATTGGTGATCTGGTCAAGGAAACCATCGCCGAACAGGCTGAGCTGATCCGTCAGCTGGAACAGTACATTCGCGGCGAAATTCCATGAACGAGTAGCCCGGATGCAATCCGGGAAGCCGTGCCGTTCGTTCCCCGGATTGCATCCGGGCTACGGGTGAGCGACAGGCCTTCGTTCTACCTCCTGCATCCATGCGGTCGCCGCGGCGCTTGTCGCGTAGGGCGGATGTAACCCGCCACCCCCTTTTGGCGGCTTGCCCCAGCCCTACGCGATTGCCCGCTTGACGCATGATCCCGCCCCCGGCAGTCTGCCGCCGTTGCTCAACAGGTGCAGGACGCCCGATGCCGCAGATACTCATCGTCGAAGACGAAGCCGCGATTGCCGATACGCTGATCTACGCCCTGCAGGCCGAAGGCTTCCTCACGCAGTGGTCGAGCCTCGCTGGCGAAGCCCTGACGCTGCTGGAAAGCGGCGCCTTCGACCTGGCCATTCTCGACGTAGGGCTGCCCGATATCAGCGGCTTCGAGCTGTGCAAGCGCCTGCGCCGTTTCTCCGAGGTGCCGGTGATCTTCCTCACCGCACGCAGCGAGGAGATCGACCGCGTGGTGGGCCTGGAAATCGGCGCCGACGACTACGTGGTCAAACCCTTCAGCCCGCGCGAAGTGGCGGCGCGGGTCAAGGCCATTCTCAAGCGTGTGGCGCCGCGTGAGGGGGCGGGCGCCACTGCGCCGGGTGCCTTCCAGATCGACGATGCAGCCTTTCGCATTCACTACCACGGCCAGGCGCTGAGCCTGACCCGTCATGAGTTTCGTCTGCTGCGCACCCTGCTCGGCCAGCCGCGCCGGGTCTATGCCCGCGAGCAGTTGCTCGATGCCCTCGGCGTGGCCAGCGAGGCGGGCTACGAGCGCAATATCGACAGCCATATCAAGAGCGTGCGCGCCAAACTGCGCGCCATCGCCCCGAGCGAAGAGCCGATCCAGACCCATCGTGGTCTGGGTTACAGCTACGAGCCGGAGAACTGAACAATGCCGTTGGGCGTACGCATCTTCCTCGTCTACTTCCTCTTCGTCGGCCTCGCCGGCTGGTTCGTGCTCAGCACGGTGATGGACGAGATTCGCCCTGGCGTGCGCCAAAGCACCGAAGAAACCCTGGTCGATACCGCCAACCTGCTGGCCGAGATCCTGCGTGACGACCTCAAGGCCGGCACGCTCGGTCAGGGCCGCCTGAACGACGCACTGGAGGCCTATGGCCGGCGCCAGCCGCAGGCGAGCATCTGGGGGCTGACCAAGGCCGAGGTCAACCACCGCATCTACGTCACCGACGCCCAGGGCATCGTCCTGCTCGACTCCAGCGGCCTGGCGGTCGGTCAGGACTATTCGCGTTGGAACGATGTGCTGCTCACCCTGCGCGGCCAGTACGGCGCCCGTTCGACCCGTGAAGACCCGAACGACCCCGACTCCTCGGTGATGTACGTGGCCGCGCCGATCAGGGATGGCGAACGCATCATCGGCGTGGTCTCGGTGGCCAAACCCAACCGCACCCTGCAGCCCTATATCGAGCGCTCGCAAACGCGCCTGGGCTGGCTCGGGGCCGGGTTGATCGGCCTTGGCCTGCTGGTCGGCGCGCTGCTGTCCTGGTGGCTCAGCGCCGCGCTGGGCAAACTCACCCGCTATGCCCAGGCCGTCAGCGAAGGCCAGCGTGCCGAGCCGCCCCAGGTACGCGGCGGCGAACTCGGGCAACTGGCGGTGGCGGTCGAGCGCATGCGTACCGAGCTGGAAGGCAAGGCCTACGTCGAGCGCTACGTACACACCCTGACCCACGAACTGAAAAGCCCGCTGGCGGCCATTCGTGGCGCTGCCGAACTGCTCGACGGCGAGATGTCCACCGACCAGCGCCAGCGTTTCGTGGCCAATATCCAGCAGGAAAGCGCACGGTTGCAGAATCTGATCGAACGCCTGCTGCACCTGGCCCAGGTGGAGCAACGTCAAGGGCTGGAGGAGCGCGTGGCGGTGCCGCTGGTGCCATTGGTGAACGAACTGCTGCAAGCGCAGCAGGCGCGTATCACCGCTGCCAGCTTGCAGATCGAGCAGGCTCTACCCGCTGGGCTCAACCTGCGCGGCGAGCGCTTCCTGCTGCGCCAGGCCCTGGCCAACCTGCTGGACAACGCCCTGGACTTCACCCCGCCCGGCGGCTGCATCCGCATCGCTGCCGAATGCCAGGGCGAGCGCATCCTCCTGCGTCTGTTCAATCAGGGACAGGCCATCCCCGACTACGCCCTGGGTCGGCTGACCGAACGCTTCTACTCCCTGCCGCGCCCCGATGGTGGTCGCAAGAGCACCGGCCTGGGTCTGAACTTTGTGCAGGAAGTGGCTGAGTTGCATGGTGGTGGATTGCATATCGGCAATGTCGACGGCGGTGTGGAAGTACGCCTGACATTGCCCGCGTAGGGTGCGCTGCGCACCGCGCCTCGTGGAAGAGGCCTCAGCCGCGACGGGCATTGGGCTCGCGTAGGATGGGTAGCGCAACGCGCAACCCATCATCTGTGAGTTACACGCTTTGATGCCAGCGCCTGAGTGCCGCGCGGCGCTCCGGCTCATTAAAATGCCAGCTACTGGCACCTCTCGGCGCATGGCCGCATACAATAGCGAGCCATCTATACGGCTGTATCGAGCAAGGAACCCGCCCCATGGCCTCCCCGGATAAACAGAAAAAGCGTGCCCAGCGGGCCAAAGCCAAGGCCAAGCAGAACCGCATCGGCAAGCCCAAAAGCCATGCACTGCATCCGCTGCTGGCCAACCCGCTGATCGATGAGCCGTTCGACGATGTGGCCATCGACCTGAACACCTTCGACTTCAAGGACATCGAAGAGAACGGCTTCGACCCGGCGGACTTCGACGACCTGTTCCAGGCGATGAAAATGGGCGAAGCCATCAGCCTGCTGGCGATGTGCCTGGTATTCCTGCAATACCCGGTGCTGGAACTGGTCGTCTCCGAAGAAGAGGAAGACCCAGCTACCGACTTCATGATGGGCCTGCTGATCGTCTACCGCGCGATCTACCACAACGAAGACGAAGACACCGCAGTGGCGTGGATCGGCAGCGAAGCCTTCCAGACGGCCTACAACGAAGCCTCCGTGATCCTGCAGCAAAAGAACGCCCGCGCAGCAGGCCGCACTAACTAGGCACCGTCCCCGCTGCCGGGCCTGGGGTAACGACCGGTAGCCGCGCATTGATCCGGGCTACTCATGATCTTCGTGTGGTTGTGGTGAACAGCAGCACTGCCGGAGCAGGCGAGCCCTGCTGCGGAGCAAGGCCGATAACAATGATGATCTTCGTGATCGATTGAACGCTTGGTCCCCGCTGCGCGAACTACAGAATGGCCAGGGCGGTAGCGCCCAGAACAGGCCGGATATACGAATGCAACCGCGCTGACGACAGGTGCAAAAGCAAAGCTTTACTCACTGCTTGTTGGGAGAGTCCATATACCTATTGTTATGCGATTGTTAAAGACCGTTGGCTAATGCCTGCTGGATTATTGGCGCTACTGATTCATACGTAATTTGACGATCTACACAGTATTTTGAAAGAAGCCATTCGGATAGCTGCTTCTGTCCTTTGCTTGCATTGCATGAACAGCAGCATAGCGCAATGTTTTCTCTGGTTATAATCTTTGCGTCATTTATGATGTGCTCCCAGCTAGCGCAAGTTTTCTTCGAAACCTTAGCGGTTGTAAAAGCAGTGCCGCAGTAAATGCAATTCTTGTCCCGTGTTCGAACCTCTTTTTCAAGCCAGCTTGGAATGTTCCAACTATTTGCCATACTGACTCCTTTATTGTTTACGCATAACGTTTGGTTAAGGGGCGGGCTTTAGCCCGTCATATTGAGCGAAACGAACAGTTTGAAGTTGTTAGGTGTGGTTATAGGTTATACACCATGTCGGATAACCGCTGGCAAGTGCGTAGGATGGGTAGAGCACCGCGAAACCCATCGTCTGTGGGTTCCCGGGTTTCGCGGTGCTCTACCCAGGCTACGGCTCTATGATTTCCGGCCGCATGATCGCAGATAAGTCCGTTTCTACAGGTCGGGTTGCGGCTCGGGAGTGGGGGCTTTGAGCGGCAAACGCAGCAGTTCCACCCGCCACCAACTCGGCAGCAGGCGGCGGACTTCGGGGCGGGCGAAGCGGTCGTCGATCAGGTAGAGCACACCCTGATCCTCTGGCGTGCGGATCACCCGGCCGGCGGCCTGCACGACCTTCTGCAGGCCGGGAAACAGGTAGGTGTAGTCGTAGCCATTGCCGAACAGGGCGTCCATGCGCTGGCGGATTTCTTCGTTGATCGGGTTGAGCTGGGCCAGGCCGAGGGTGGCGACGAAGGCGCCGATCAGGCGTTCGCCAGGCAGGTCGACACCTTCGCCGAATACGCCGCCAAGCACGGCGAAGCCGATGCCGCGTCCGCCGATCTGGAAGCGCTCGATAAAGCCCTGACGTGCCGCTTCGTCCATCTGCCGCGATTGCGTCCACACCGGGATCTGCGGGTGGTCGCGGCGCAGCTCCTGCAGCACCTGCTCCAGATACTGATAGCTGCTGAAGAAGGCCAGGTAGTTGCCGGGGCGTTCGGCGTACTGCCGCGCCATCAACTGGCAGATCGGCGCCAGCGAGGCGTCGCGGTGCTGGTAGCGGGTCGACAGGTTGCGCACCACCTGCACATGCAGTTGTTCGGCGCTGAACGGCGAGGCGACGTCCAGGCACTGGGTCTCGATCGGCAGGCCGAGCAGGTCGAGGTAATAGTGGCTGGGGCTGAGCGTGGCAGAGAACAGCGTGGCGCTGTGGGCGTCCTCGAAGCGCGGGCCTAGGAAGGGCGCCGGCAGGATATTGCGGATGCACAGGGTCGAGTAGCTGCGTCCGTTGCCGGCGTCGATGCGGTTGATATCGAACAGCGAGTGCGGGCCGAAGCTTTCTGCCAGGCGGCAGAACAGCATTGCGTCCAGATAAAAGCTGAGCAGTTCGCCGCCATTGCCTTCGGGCTGGTCGGTGAGCAGGTCGGTGATGGCGCTGACCGCCTTGCCCAGGGCGGCGAGCAGCAGGTCCGGCGCCAGCGGGTAGACCTGATAGGGCACCTCCTGCTCGCGGTGCAGTTGATCCCAGTGGCGGTCGACCCGTTCCAGCACGCTCTTCAGGCGTTTCGGCGCGTCGCGGCACATGGCCTTGAAGCGCGCCTGATCCAGCTCGGCGCTGTACATGCCGCGCCCGCGTTCCACCAGATTGTGCGCCTCGTCCACCAGTAGGCACACGCGCCACTGGTTGATCAGGGTGAGGCTGTGCAGCAGGGCGCCGAGGTCGAAGTAGTAGTTGTAGTCACCCACCACCACGTCGCTCCAGCGGCACAGCTCCTGGCTCAGGTAGTAAGGGCACACGCCATGAGCGATGGCGATATTGCGCACGGCTCGTTGATCCAGCCAGCGCTCCTTCAGCGCCGCGCTGCGTGCTGCCGGTAGGCGGTCGTAGAAGCCTTTGGCCAGCGGGCAGGAGTCGCCATGGCAGGCCTTGCTCGGTTGCTCGCAGGCCTTGTCGCGGGCCACGTGTTCCAGTACGCGCAGCGGCGTGTCCGGCTCGCGCAGGCGTTGCAGGGCATCCAGCGCCAGGCGCCGGCCCGGCGTCTTGGCGCTGAGGAAGAACAAGCGGTCGAGCTGCTGGCCGGGCATGGCCTTGAGCTGCGGGAACAGGGTGCCAAGAGTCTTGCCAATGCCGGTGGTGGCCTGCGCCAGCAGGTAGTGGCCGTCGCGTGCGGCACGATATACGGCTTCGGCCAGTTGCCGCTGGCCATGGCGAAATTCGCCGTAGGGGAACTGCAGCGCGTCCAATGCCTGATTGCGTGCTTGCTGATGCGCCTGTTCCTGCCGCGCCCAGTCGATGTAACGGCGGCAGTGCAGGGCGAAAAACTCGCCCAGCGATTCGGCGCTGTGGCGTTCGCGGAACACCGTTTCCTGCTGGGTGATGACGTTGAAGTAGACCACCGCCAGATCCAGTTCCTCGAAGCCCAGCTCCTGGCACAGCAGCCAGCCGTAGATCTTCACCTGCGCCCAGTGCAGCAGGCGGTGGTTGGCAGGGATGCGCGAGATGTCGCCGCGATGGGTCTTGATCTCTTCCAGCAGGCGAAACTCGGGGTCGAAGCCATCGGCGCGGCCACTGACCGTCAGCCCCTCGAACTGGCCGATCAGCGGCAGTTCGCACACGTAATCCGGCCCACGCCGGGCAACTACCGTGGCGTGCCCGGCCATGCCCTCCTGCGCGGTGGGCGAGGGGGTGAAGCGCAGGTCGAGGTCACCTTCCTTGGCGGTGAACTCGCACAGCTCGCGCACGGCGATGCGCAGGCTCAATCGCTCCACTCCACATAGCAGACGCTGACCGGCATGCCATGTTCGGCACAAAAGGCCAGCCAGCGTTTCTGGTTGTCCTGCAGGCGGTCGCCTGGGCCTTTAACCTCGATCATCCGGTAGCGGCCCTCGGCGGGCCAGAACTGGATCAGGTCGGGCATGCCGGCACGGTTCTCGCGGATATCGGCCAGCAGGCGGCGGAACCAGGCGGCGAGGTGCGCAGGCGGTAGGCAGGCCAGTGCCTGTTCCAGGCGCTCGGCATCGAGCAGTTCCCAGAGCACGAAGGGCGACTGGATGCCGAATTTCTCGGCATGGGTACGGCGCATGGCGTCGAGGTAGCTGCCATCTTCAAGGCGCGTTAGGCAGGCGGCGAACAACTCGGCACGGCGCGCATGGAAGTCGGCACGATGCAGATCCACCGGGCCGGTGTGAAAAGGATGAAAGAAGGCGCCGGGTAGCGGGGCGAAGATCGCCTCCCAGCAGAGCAGGCCGAACAGTCCGCAGATCAGCGTGTTCTCCACGTAATGCACGGGTGCATCGGGTTCGGCCAAGTGCATGGCCACGGCCAGCTCGACTCTGGCGGCGCGCGGCAGGCGCAGGTCGAGGCGATCCTCGATCAGCTTCGCCGCCTTGGCCGCTGGCGGCAGGCCGAGGCGCTTGCGCAGACGCGAGCGTGCGCGTTCGGCCAGTTGCGCTTCTTCGGCGTTGTGCGGCGCGTTGAGCACCTGTTCGGCCAGCGCTAAGGCTTCGGCATCCCGGCCGAGGCGCTCCAGCACGCGGATCTGCCGCTGTCGCGAGCCCAGCGCGCGGGTGTCGCGGTACAGCGCCAGCGCCGAGTCCAGTTCACCAGTGCGTTCCAGGTGTTGCGCCAGTTGCAGCAGCAGGCGCTGGTGACGGTCGCTGATATGGGCGCTGTCGCTGCTGAAATCGCCGAGCTGCTGCAGCACCTCGGTAACCGCCATACCGGCCTCGAAGGCCTCACGGCAGGCGCGCAGGTGCAGGTAGTCGTCGACGTCCTGGCGGTGGCGAAAGCCGCGTGAACCGGGGGTGATCGGCACTTGTTCGTAGCGGAATATGCCTAAGTCGGCCAGCACGAATTCCGACCAGTCCTGCGCCAGATTGCCGAAGAACATCAGGCGCAGGCGGTCGCACAGTGGGCCGATAGCCAGGCTCAGCAGGCGTTCGTCCAGTTGCGGGCACCAGTCGGCCAGGCTGCGGGGTTCGCTGTGCAGCTCGCGCAGGTGGTCGAGCGCTTCGCTCTTTTTCAGGTTGCCGCCTGGCAGATCGCTGGCGAAATGCGCGGCCAGTTCGTCCTTGAGCAGCAGGGCGCCCAGCTCGTCGAAGCTCAGTGCGGCGCAGTCGATCAGCCAGCCCCGTTGCAGCAGCGGTGCGGCAGCGCTCGGTATCTCACCGATCTCGGCGTAGCGCAGTTTGCTCACGCGAAAGTGCACGCCCTTGCGCATCACCAGACGCACCAGCAGCGCCTGGGCGGGCAGGGGTTGCCGAGGGAAATCCGCAACGAAGGCGCGTTCGGCGTCGTCCATCAGGTCACGGTGATGGGCGTCGAGCCAGGCAAGCGCCTTGCGAAAGTTCGCCAGGTAATAGAGTTCGGGGGCATCGAGGCTGAGCATGGGACGAAGTTTTACTGGTTTTTTATACAGATGCCAGTGCCGCCGAGCTGCTGGATGACGAATCGGCGTACAGCGCTCCCGCATTCTCCACACAATCTCCACGTGCGCCCCACACGCCTCCCATCATCGCTGCCCAGACTCTGCCGTACTTTCACTCGCTACGGAGAGCCGTACCCATGAGCCGTTCCCTGAGTTTCAAGCTGGGCGCCATTGCCCTGTTGATTCTGCTGCTGATGATTCCCCTGTTGATGATCGATGGCCTGGTCGATGAGCGCCAGGGCCTGCGCTATGAGGTGATGCAGGGCATTGCCCGCAGTTCCAGCTACAGCCAGCAGATCACCGGGCCGATCCTGGTGCTGCCTTACATCAAGACCACCCACGAGTGGAAAACCAACGAGAAAACCGGCGAGCGTTACAGCGAAGAGCGTCAACGGCGCGGGCGCCTGTACTTCCTGCCGGAGCGCTTCGTGCTCGAAGGCCAGGTGGGAACCGAGCTGCGAGCGCGCGGCATTTACGAAGCACGTCTGTACCGCAGCGACAGCCAGGTCAGTGGTCAATTCCGCTTGCCGGCGCGCCTCGGGCTGGGCGACGACCTGGGCTTCTACCGTTTCGAGAAACCCTTCCTCTCGGTCGGCATCAGCGATATCCGGGGTATCAGCAACGACCTGCAACTGCGCTTGAATGGCCAGACCCTGAGTTTCGCACCGGGCAGCGGCGACGATAATTTCGGCGCCGGCGTGCATGCGCCGCTCCCGGCTCTGGATGCGCAGGGTGGGCAGACGCTCGAGTTCGCCTTCGATCTGAAACTGCAGGGCACCGAGCAGCTCTCGATCGTGCCGGTCGGGCGCGATAGCCGGGTCAAGCTGCACTCCGACTGGCCGCACCCGAGCTTCATCGGTGAATACCTGCCGAGCAGCCGCGAGATCTCTGACAAAGGCTTTAGCGCCGAGTGGCAGACCAGCTTCTTCGCCACCAACCTGGAAGAGGCATTGCGCGGCTGCGTGGGCGCTGAGCGTTGCCAGAATCTCTTCGGCCGCAACTTCGGGGTGAGTTTCGTCGACCCGGTGGATCAGTACCTGAAGACCGACCGCGCGATCAAATATGCGCTGCTGTTCATTGCCCTGACCTTCGCCACCTTCTTCCTCTTCGAGGTGCTCAAGCGCCTGGCCGTGCATCCGGTGCAGTACGCCCTGGTCGGCCTGTCGCTGGCGCTGTTCTACCTGCTGCTGCTGTCGCTGTCCGAGCATCTGGCGTTCGCCCTGGCCTATCTGCTGTCGGCCAGCGCCTGCGTTGGGCTGATTGGCTTCTACGTCAGCTTCGTGCTGCACAGCTGGCAGCGCGGCCTGGGCTTTGGCGCGTTGCTGGCAGCGCTGTACGCCATGCTCTACGGCCTGCTCAATGCCGAGGACTACGCCCTGCTGATGGGCTCGCTGCTGGTGTTCGGTGTGCTCGGCAGCGTGATGGTGCTGACCCGCAAGCTGGACTGGTACGACGTCGGCCGCACTGCGCCGCAAGCCTGAATCCAATCGGCGCGGCGAGTGCCGCGCCTCTTCTCTGGAGGTGATCCCATGCGTCTTCTCATGCAATTTTCCGCCTGCCTGGGCCTCGGCCTGGTGGTGGCGGTGATGATCCTTGTCGGCCTGATGTTCGGCGGCTGGTTCAACCTGATCGACGGCCTGCTGCTGACCGGCAAGCCGCTGGCCAGCCTGAGCCTGATGCTGCTGCCGGAAGGTTTCTGGAGTGCCCTGACCGGCATTCAGGATGCGGCGCAAAACAGCACGTTGCGCTCTTTTCTGTCGCTGTGCGCGGCGCTGGGCCAGGTCGGCCTGCTGCTGGCGCTGGGCTTCATGCGCCTGTGGTATCGGGCATGAGCGGGCATATCGGTTTGCGCGAGGAGGCGCATGCCGGGCACCTGCTGGCGCGGCGGATTGCCGGGTTGTTTCGTCGATGGCAGACGCAACAACGAACCTGTCAGGGGGTATATACCGAGGTACGGCAGAAGGCGTGCTTGCATAGTGAGACGATGCCGTAGCCCGGATGAAATCCGGGGATCAGGCGGCTAGAAAAGCCCCGGATTGCATCCGGGCTACGGAGTGGCGTGCCAGGTGAACCGCGTTCACCTGGCGCTTGGCTTTACAGGCTGAGCGAAATCCCCGCCTGCAGCGTGCGTGGTTCACCCGGATAGCTCCAGACGTTCCAGGCGCGTTCTTCGTAGTGCTTGTCGAAGACGTTGTTGAGATTGAGGTTCAGGCGCACGTTCTCGGTCAGCGGGTAGTAGGCCAGCAGGTCGACCAGGCCGTAGCCGTGCATGTCGAAGGTGTTGTTGCTGGTCTGGCCCTGACGCTCGCTGACGTATTTCAGACCCACGCCCAGGCCCAGGCCGGCCAGTGCACCGCTGTCGAACTCGTAGGTGTCGAGCAGGTTGAAGCTGTGCCGTGGCACGTTGGCCAGGTGCGAGCCCACCGGCATGGTGGCCGTGGTGCTTTCGGTCACTTCGGCGTCGACATAGGCATAGCCGCCGATCACCCGCCATTGCGGGGTGATGTTGTCGGCCACCTTTGAAAACGCCACTTTTCTTCTACAGTTCTGGCAGGCCGTTGACGGTTCGGGCGACAACTGCATGGAGCAGGGGGCCAGTGCCGGGGTGGTTGTTCAGCAGCCTGCTAATACCAATGTCTAGCTGTCGGTAGGTACTGGCCTGCTGCTAGCTTGAAGGTGCATCAGAATAACAATAACCGGAGGCGTCTATGACTTCTGAACAAACAAATGCCGCGGCCTATTGGAAGGCCAACGTGCGGCTCATCACCTGGAGCCTGGTTGTCTGGGCTCTGGTTTCCTACGGATTCGCCATGGTTCTGCGCCCGATGGTCGCGGGAATCTCGGTTGGCGGCTCCGACCTCGGATTCTGGTTCGCCCAGCAAGGCTCCATCCTTTTCTTCATCGGGCTCATTTTTCACTACGCGTGGAGACTGAACAAACTCGACAAAAAATTCGGGGTCGAGGAGTAAGTCATGAGCCAATTCGTAATCAACCTGCTCTTCGTGGGGGCGTCCTTCGCGCTCTACATCGGTATCGCCGTGTGGGCGCGTGCCGGCTCCACCAAGGAGTTCTACGTCGCTGGCGGTGGTGTGCATCCGATCACCAACGGCATGGCGACGGCCGCTGACTGGATGTCCGCTGCTTCCTTCATTTCCATGGCGGGCCTGATCGCCGCTGGCGGTTATGCCAACTCCACCTTCCTCATGGGCTGGACCGGCGGCTATGTGCTGCTGGCGATGCTGCTGGCACCGTACCTGCGCAAGTTCGGCAAGTTCACCGTGCCGGATTTCATCGGTGATCGCTTCTACAGTCGCGGCGCACGCCTGACTGCGGTGATCTGCCTGGTGATCATCTCCGTGACCTACGTGATCGGCCAGATGGCCGGTGCCGGTGTGGCCTTCTCGCGCTTCCTCGAAGTGAGCAACTCCACCGGTATCTGGATTGCCGCAGCCGTGGTCTTCGCTTACGCCGTATTCGGCGGCATGAAGGGCATCACCTACACCCAGGTCGCGCAGTACGTGGTGCTGATCGTGGCCTACACCATCCCGGCCATCTTCATCTCCCTGCAGCTGACCGGTAACCCGATTCCGCCGCTGGGCCTGTTCGGTGACCATGTCGATTCCGGCGTGCCGCTGCTGCAGAAACTCGACGAAGTGGTGCGTGAACTGGGCTTCGCCGCCTACACCGCCGATGTCGACAACAAGCTGAACATGGTGCTGTTCACCATGTCGCTGATGATCGGTACCGCCGGTCTGCCGCACGTGATCATCCGCTTCTTCACTGTGCCGAAAGTGGCCGATGCGCGCTGGTCCGCTGGTTGGACGCTGATCTTCATCGCCATGTTGTATCTCACCGCGCCGGCTGTTGCCTCGATGGCACGTCTGAACCTGATTACTACCATTTATCCGGAAGGCGCTTCGGCCCCGGCCCTGTCCTACGAAGAGCGTCCTGAGTGGGTCAAGACCTGGGAACAGACTGGCCTGATCACCTGGGAAGACAAGAACGGCGACGGTCGCATCCAGATGTACAACGATGCTGCCCCGGCCTTCACTGCGACCGCGCAGGAACGTGGCTGGAACGGTAACGAATTGACCGTGAATAACGACATCCTGGTACTGGCCAACCCCGAGATCGCCAACCTGCCGGGTTGGGTGATCGGTCTGATCGCAGCGGGCGCCATCGCGGCGGCTCTGTCGACGGCGGCTGGTTTGTTGCTGGCGATTTCTTCGGCGATCAGTCATGACCTGATCAAGACGCTGATAAATCCGAAGATCAGCGAGAAGAACGAGATGCGCGCAGCGCGGCTATCGATGGCAGCGGCGATTCTGCTGGCGACCTATCTGGGCCTCAATCCACCAGGGTTCGCTGCGCAGGTGGTGGCGTTGGCCTTCGGTATCGCCGCTGCAACGCTGTTCCCGGTGCTGATGATGGGGATCTTCTCCAAGCGCATGAACGACAAGGGTGCGATCTGCGGCATGATCGCCGGCCTGGTGATCACCCTGCTGTACATCTTCACCTACCTGGGCTGGTTCTTCATTCCGGGTACCAACATGCTGCCGAACACCCCGGACCAGTGGTTCATGGGTATCTCGCCGGCTTCTTTCGGTACCGTCGGTGCGCTGATCAACTTCGCCGTGGCCTATGCCGTATCGCAGGTCACTGCTGCACCGCCGCAGGAAATCCAGGACCTGGTGGAAAGCGTACGTACTCCAAAAGGTGCTGGTGCCGCTCTGGACCACTAAGCATAATCCTGGCCTGACGCCATCGCTTGATGGTCCAGGCTCTGACAGACGGGCCTCCATTGGAGGCCCGTCTTTTTTCGGGAACATTTCTATGTTGTGGACATTGCTTGCCATCGTGGTGGCGGGGCTCGGTACTGCCGGTATCGCTCTGCTGCTGCGCAAACTGACGCGCAACAAGCTGCCAAAGTGGATCGTGCCGCTGTTCGGTGGCCTGGGGATGCTGGGTTATCAGGTGTTCTACGAGTATTCCTGGTTCGAGCATCAGCAGGCGCGCCAGCCTGCAGAATCAGTGGTGGTGGCGACCGAGGCGGGGCATGTGTTCTGGCGTCCGTGGAGTTACTTCGTGCCGATGGTCACTGCCTTTACCGTGCTCGACAGCAAGAGCGTCGTGCACAAGCAGCTGGCGGATGCGCAAGTGGCCGAGTTCATGCTCTATCGGTTCGAGAAGCAGCATATCGACCACGTATCGCACCGCGCTCATCTGCTCAATTGCACGACGGCCGAGCTGTTGCCGCTGGATGAGAAACAGCAGCCCCTGCTGGCGCAACTCAAGCGTATCGACCAGGACGACGCGCTGTATCGCCAGGTGTGTCGCTAGCCTTCCATTTTTGCGTCGCGGCAGTGGTGCGCACGGCGCACCCTACGCGACCGCCTGATCCATTTAACCCACCAGGTGCTTTTCCGCGCCCGATAGACCCAGATCAATATCCACGCCTGCCACCTGCATAGAATCGCCAGCCCCTGATTTTCGAGCGTGCGGTCATGCCCCGTTTTCCCGAACTGTTGTCGCCAGCCGGCACCCTGAAGAACATGCGCTACGCCTTTGCCTATGGCGCCGATACGGTGTATGCCGGGCAGCCGCGTTACAGCCTGCGCGTGCGCAACAACGAGTTCGACCACGCCAACCTGGCCCTGGGCATCGCCGAGGCACATGCGCAGGGCAAGCAGTTCTACGTGGTGGTCAACATCGCCCCGCACAATGCCAAGCTGAAGACCTTCCTCAAGGATCTGGCGCCGGTGATCGAGATGGCGCCCGATGCGCTGATCATGTCCGACCCTGGCTTGATCATGCTGGTGCGTCAGCACTATCCGCAGGTGCCGATCCACCTGTCGGTGCAGGCCAACGCGGTGAACTGGGCCAGTGTCGAGTTCTGGCGTCAGCAGGGGCTGAGCCGGGTGATCCTCTCGCGCGAGCTGGCGCTGGAGGAAATCGAGGAAATCCGCAGCCAGGTGCCGGACATGGAACTGGAGGTGTTCGTCCATGGCGCGCTGTGCATGGCCTATTCCGGGCGTTGCCTGTTGTCGGGCTACATCAACCGCCGCGATCCGAACCAGGGCACCTGCACCAACGCCTGCCGCTGGCAGTACCAGGCCACGCCGGCGAACGAGAACGAGCTGGGTGAGATCGTTCGCGTGGTCGAGCCGACGCTTGGCCAGGGTGCGCCGACCACCCAGGCATTCGTGCTGCAGGAAGCAGGGCGGCCGGACGATGAAATGACCGCCTTCGAAGACGAGCACGGCACTTACATCATGAACTCCAAGGACTTGCGCGCGGTGCAGCACGTCGAGCGCCTGGTGCGCATGGGCGTGCATTCGCTGAAGATCGAGGGGCGCACCAAGAGCCATTTCTACGTGGCGCGCACCGCGCAGGCGTACCGTCGCGCCATCGATGATGCCGTGGCTGGCCGGGCGTTCGAGCACGGCCTGCTGCGCGATCTCGAGTCGCTGGCCAGTCGTGGTTACACCGAAGGTTTTTTACGCCGGCACGTGCATGACGAGTACCAGAACTACCAGTACGGCAACTCGCGCAGTGAGCGGCAGCAGTTCGTTGGTGAACTGACAGGCGAGCGCCGTGGTGAGTTGGCCGAGGTGCTGGTGAAGAATCGTTTCGAGGTGGGCGACGGCATCGAGTTGATGACGCCGCAGGGCAACCGGCATTTCACCTTGGCGTACATGGAAAATCTGCGTGGCGAGCACATCGCGGTGGCGCCGGGGGATGGCCATCGGGTCTACCTGCCCGTGCCGGCGGCAGAAGATTTGCGCCATGCCCTGATCTTGCGTGACCTGTAGCCTCCCGACCTTGGTCGTAGGCGTCCCCGGGAAACCCTTATGGAGACTGGATAGTCCATGCTAGAGGGGTTTGCGTAATACTAAAGTCGTCTGTCGTGCGTTCATGACAAGCCTAGAGTACGGAGCACCAGCCTTCCCTCTGTAAAGGTTTGAAACAAAATGCATGACGATACTTACACGCGGATTCAGGCTAATCCGCATTTCCAAGACCTGGTGGCCAAGCGTGATCGTTTCGCCTGGACGCTGTCCGCCATCATGTTGAGCCTGTATGTGGCTTTCATCCTGCTGATCGCCTTCGAGCCGCAACTGCTCGGTGCGCGCATCAGCCCCGAATCACCGATCACCTGGGGTATTCCCATGGGCGTCGGGCTGATTCTCTCCGCCTTCGTGCTCACCGGCGTCTATGTGTTCCGCGCTAATGGTGAGTTCGACACCCTCAATCAGGCCGTGCTCGATGAGGTGCAGAAATGATCGCCCGTCTCCTGACTTTCGCAGTGCTGCTGCTTACCAGCTCGGCCCTCTGGGCAGCTGGTGCCCTGGAAGTCGAGGTGCAGCGTCAGCCGATGAACACTTCGGCCATCATGATGTTCCTGGTCTTCGTGGGCGGCACCCTGTACATCACCTACTGGGCCTCCAAGCGCAATACCTCGACCTCCGACTTCTACACCGCAGGCGGCAGCATCACCGGTTTCCAGAACGGTCTGGCGATTGCCGGTGACTACATGTCGGCGGCGTCCTTCCTGGGCATTTCCGCCCTGGTGTTCACCAGCGGCTACGACGGCCTGATCTACTCCATCGGCTTTCTGGTCGGCTGGCCGGTGATCCTCTTCCTGATCGCCGAGCGCCTGCGCAACCTGGGCAAATACACCTTCGCCGACGTGGCCTCCTACCGTCTCAAGCAGATGGAAATCCGCACCCTGTCGGCCAGCGGCTCGTTGGTGGTGGTGGCCTTCTACCTGATCGCACAGATGGTCGGTGCCGGCAAACTGATCCAGTTGCTGTTCGGCCTTGACTACCACGTTGCGGTGATCCTGGTCGGCGTGCTGATGGTGCTGTACGTGCTGTTCGGCGGCATGCTGGCGACCACCTGGGTACAGATCATCAAGGCGGTGATTCTGCTGTCCGGTGCCTCGTTCATGGCGCTGATGGTGATGAAACACGTCAACTTCGACTTCTCCATGCTGTTCTCCGAAGCCATCAAGGTGCACGAGAAGGGCGAGGCGATCATGAGCCCCGGCGGCCTGGTGAAAGACCCGATTTCGGCGATCTCCCTCGGCCTGGCGCTGATGTTCGGTACTGCGGGCCTGCCGCACATCCTCATGCGCTTCTTCACCGTGAGTAACGCCAAGGAAGCCCGCAAGTCGGTGTTCTACGCCACGGGCTTCATCGGTTACTTCTACATCCTGACCTTCATCATCGGCTTCGGCGCGATCCTGCTGGTCGGCACCAACCCGGACTTCCGCGATGCCGCAGGTGGCCTGATCGGTGGCAACAACATGGCGGCGGTGCACCTGGCCAACGCCGTGGGCGGCAGTATCTTCCTCGGCTTCATCTCGGCTGTGGCCTTCGCCACCATCCTCGCGGTGGTTGCCGGTCTGACCCTGGCCGGCGCCTCCGCCGTGTCGCACGACCTGTACGCCAGCGTGTACAAGAAGGGCAAGGCCAACGAGAAGGATGAGCTGCGCGTATCGAAGATCACCACCCTGTGCCTGGGCGTGCTGGCCATCGTCCTGGGCATCGCCTTCGAGAAGCAGAACATCGCCTTCATGGTCGGCCTGGCCTTCTCCATCGCCGCCAGCTGCAACTTCCCGGTGCTGTTCCTCTCCATGTACTGGAAGAACCTGACCACCCGTGGCGCCATGATCGGCGGCTGGCTGGGCCTGATCACCGCGGTCACCCTGATGATCCTTGGCCCGACCGTCTGGGTATCGGTGCTGGGCAACGCCCAGGCGATCTTCCCCTACGAGTACCCGGCGCTGTTCTCCATCACCGTGGCCTTCATCGGTATCTGGTTCTTCTCGATCACCGACAAGTCGACGGCTGCCAACGACGAGCGTGCACGCTTCCTGCCGCAGTTCGTTCGTTCGCAGACTGGCCTGGGTGCCAGTGGTGCAGCGGCTCACTGATTCCTCCGCCACCCAGAACAAGGGCAGCCCTCGGGCTGCCCTTTTTTGTGGGTGCGCCAGGCATGGCGCGTAGCGCCGTGACTGGCGCTGTTCGGTTCACTGTGGTGGTGAACCGGACGACTTGGAGGTGAAAGTCCTCTGCACGCCCGGCAAGGGGAAGTGCTAGCGGAAGGCAAGGGTGTCGCGGGTGACTGCGAATCTGAAGGAAGCCGGAAGCAAATGGCTGGCCTGACGAACAGGAAGCGGATGGAGGCGGCGTAGCGGGGTGAGACGGCCCAATTCGTCAAAGCCCGGTACTTGCACGGCACGCTACGACGTAGATCCGCCAGGCATAAGCCGGAAGGTCGCGCGAATTACCCTGGGAGATCTGCATGTTTGCCGCTGGGCTACCGGGCGTCGAGAGGCGACGGGATGGGCGTGCAGAAGTCAGCCGAGGCCGTAGTAAGTGACGAGCAACCACGTCACCAAGGGCCGAACAGGTCATACCGCCGGTAGGCGTTGGAGTCTCATGGGATGTCGAACCGCAGAAGCTTCCCCCCAGGGGAAGGCTGTTCCCCGGCATGGTGGACGGAATCCGCGCATGCCGGCTGACAGTGCGCAGACACCGATGGCGTCTGTAACGTGGACGAAAGCGGAGCCGAACGCGCTGATGGAGCGGGTGCTGTCGCCGGCGAACCTGAGGCGTGCGTATCGACGGGTGGTGAACAACCGGGGCGCACCGGGGGCCGATGGCCTGTCGGTGGACGAACTCGCGGGCTACCTGAAGCAGTATTGGCCGTCCCTGCGGGAGCGGCTGCAGACGGGTGAATACCAGCCGCACGGCGTCCGTGCGGTGAACATTCCCAAGCCCGAGGGCGGGGTCAGAACGCTGGGGATACCCAGCGTGCTGGATCGCCTGATCCAGCAGGCGCTGCTGCAGCAACTGACGCCGCTTTTCGAACCGCTGTTCTCGGACTTCAGCTACGGCTTTCGTCCGGGGCGCAGCGCGCACCAGGCCATCGAAATGGCCCGCGCCCATGTGGCGTCGGGCTATCGCTGGAGCGTGGAACTGGACCTGGAGAAATTCTTCGACCGGGTCGACCACGATCTGCTGATGGATCTGCTGGCGCGTCAGGTCGAAGACCCGCGTGTGCGGCGGCTGGTTCGGCGCTACCTGGAAGCCGGTGTCATGGCGGGTGGGCTCGTGAGCCTGCGACGAGAAGGCACGCCGCAAGGCGGGCCGCTCTCGCCCCTGCTCTCGAACATCCTGCTGAACGAGCTGGACCAGGAACTGAGCCGGCGCGGCCATCGCTTCGTGCGCTATGCCGACGACGCGAACGTCTACGTCCGCAGTCGGCAGGCGGGCGAGCGGGTGCTGGCCAGTCTGGAGCGTTTCCTGGAGCAGCGGCTGCGGTTGCGGTTGAACCGGGCCAAGAGCCAGGTCATCCGCCCGTGGCGCAGCAGTTACCTGGGCTACGGCATGACCGTGCACCGGCAGCCGAAACTGCGGATTGCCGGCAGCAGCCTGCAGCGCCTGCGCGAACGGGTGAAAAGCCTGCTACGTGCTAGGCGGGGTAGTCAGCTGACCTGGCTGATCGAGCGGCTCAACCCGGTTCTGCGTGGCTGGAGCAGCTACTTCAAGCTGAGCCAGAGCAAGCGGCCTGTGGAAGAGCTGGATGGCTGGGTGCGGCGGTTGCTGCGCAATGTGCTGTGGCGGCACTGGAAACGACCGGTTACCCGGGCACGCAATCTGATGCGGCTGGGCTTACCGGAGGAGCGGGCCTGGAAGTCGGCCACCAACGGGCGCGGCCCCTGGTGGAACGCCGGCGCCTTGCACCTGCGGCAGGCGCTGCCGAAGAAACGCTGGGATGCGCTTGGACTGGTGTCAATACTGGATACGATCACTCGGCTTAGCCGTATGGCCTGAACCGCCGTATACGGAACCGTACGTACGGTGGTGTGAGAGGACGGCGGGGGCGACCCCGCCTCCTACTCGATTTCTTCGCATATTTTGGGGGAAGTGCGGGTTGATACCGGACTGGCAACTACGTGTTAGCTGTCGATGACTTGGCACTATCCCTTAGCGTGTTGTCTGGCCTGATAGGTTTCGCCCCTTACGGGCGAGTCACTTTCTCTTGCTTGCCCAAGAGAAAGTAACCAAAGAGAAGGGCACCCCACCATCCGGCCCCGGCTGCGCCGGGGTTCCCTCGCTCCATCACCGCTCCAGAGGCACGCCACGAAGGGCCGTCCCTGGCCCATCGTGGCTCTCGCGACATCCATGTCGCTCAACCCCTTCAACGGCGATTCCACTCGGCCTACTGAAGGGGACTTGGGCGTCGTCTGTGAGAACGTGCGTCAAGAGCAAAAGCCAAACGCTACCGACTTTGATCTTCCAGAGATGTCGCAAGCTCGCGACCTGGTCCCCTTCAGGAGGCCGAGTGGAGGTGTTGCGCAGGGGGACGAGCCGCATGGATGCGGCGAGAGGCTTAATGGGCCAGGGACGGCCCATGTAAGCCGGCCCCCGGAGCAGCGCCGGAGCGAGGGAAGTTTCGCGTAGCGAAACCCGGATGTCGGGGTGCCCTTCTTTGGCACACCTTTCTTGGGCAAGCAAGAAAGGTGTGGCGCCCGTAAGGGGCGCAACCCAAACGCCCAGTACACGCGGTAATGGATAGTGCTAAATCAGTAAGCAGTACGCACATAAACTTGCCAGTCCCGTGTCAAGCGTATCTTCCCCGCGATAACGCGAAGAGCCTTTTTTGTGGGCTGCGTCTGATTTAGCTGTTGCAGAAAATCCCTCAGAAGATCGCAGGCCTTGTAGGAACGGGCTTGCCCGCGATGCTTTGGCGTTGTCGGTTTTCGCGGGCAGGCCCGCTCTTATAAAGAGTTACCGCTCGGCGCAGCAGGTAACAGGCACATGGCCTTTTCGTTGGCGTCTGCGCGTCGCTGCATCCGGGCTATCTGCAGGCAATAGCCGGGTAGGCTGGCGCAGCCGGTGCCAGAGTGTGGGGAGGGCGAGGGATTAGAGCGACATGGCGTGCTGACGCCGCCGCCGGCTGGCCAGTTGCCGCTCCAGTTCGACGAGGCTGTCGATACCCTGGCGGCGCGCCTTGCTGAACAGCATCAGGGCCAGCTCGGCGGTGACCAGGGCATCGGCGCTGGCGTTATGACGCTGGTGCACCTGCAGGCCGAACTCGGCGACCCATTCATCGAGTCCACCCTGGCGAATGCGCGATTGCGGGCACAGCAGCGGGGCAATTTCGGCGACGTCGAAGAAGTGGTGCTGCAGGCGATAGCCCAGGCTCTGGCGCAGTGCGCGAGCGAGCATGCGCTGGTCGAACTCGGCATGAAACGCCAGCAACGGGCTGTTGCCGACGAACTCCATGAAGTCCAGCAGCGCCTCGGCCGGTTCCACGCCCCGTGCCACTGCGCTGGGCGCGATGCCATGGATCAGCGTGCTGGCGCTGGCCTGATGGTCGGGGCGGTGCAGGGTGCATTCGAACTGCTCGGCGAAATCGATGGCGCCGTTGTCGATCACCACCGCGCCGATGGCCAGCACCTGATCACGGCGCATGTTCAGCCCGGTGGTTTCCAGGTCGAGGACGACGAAGCGCTGTTGGTGCAGCGGGCGTTCGTCGAACGCTGCCGGCGTGCTCAGGGCCGCGCGGCGTTGCAACTGCTGCTGGGTCAGGGCCGGGCCACGGCCGGTGAACCAGGTGAACTTGCTCATAGCTGATACCTCATGGCCAGGCTGCTCTGCAGGCGCTGCGCCTGGCGGAACGACTCGCGCAGAATACGCCGGTCCAAGTGATTGAGGTGGTCGGGGTCGACGCGGTTGGAGTAGGGCTGCTCGTTGCGTGCCTGCAACTGATGCTGCTGCATGCGCGTCTGCTGGATGAAATGGTAGGCCTCTTCGTAGGCGGCACCGTCCAGTGCATCGATCACACCCTGGGTGATCAGCGCGCGCAGGCGCTCCAGGGTACCGACCGCGCTGATGCCATTGGCCAGCGCCAGCAGGCGGGCGCCGTCGACGAACGGGGTCAGCCCCTGCACCTTGAGATCCAGGGTGTCTTTGTCGGCGCCGGAGCGGGCCACCACGAAATCGCGGAAGCGTCCGACCGGTGGGCGCTGGCGCAGGGCGTTCTCGGCCATCATCTTCTGGAACAGGCTGTTGTTGGCGATGCGGCCGAGCAATTCCTCACGCAGGTGCTCGCAGCCTTCGTCCGGGCCCCAGATGGTGCGCAGATCGAAGTAGATCGACGAACCCAGCAGGTTCTCCGGCGTGGCTTCGAGGACGAAACCGGTGAAGCGCCGCGACCATTCCTGGCGTGACAGGCACAGCTCGGGGTTGCCGGCCATGATGTTGCCCTTGCACAGGGTAAAGCCGCACTGCGCCAGGCGCTGATTGATCTCGCGTGCGATCGGCAGCAGGCGCTCACGGATGGCGGCCGCATCGCTGGCGCTGTCGGCCTCGAAGAGGATGCCGTTGTCCTGGTCGGTGTGCAGGGTCTGCTCGCGGCGGCCTTCGCTGCCGAAGCACAGCCAGGTGAAGGGAATGCCCGGATCGCCCATGTCCTCCAGGGTCAGCTCGATGACCCGGCATACGGTGTGGTCGTTGAGTAGGGTGACGATGTGGGTGATCTGCGTCGAGCTGGCGCCGTGGGCGAGCATGCGGTCGACCAGCAGGCGGATGTCGCTGCGCAGCCCGGCCAGGGTTTCGACCTTGCCGGCGTGGCGGATGGTGCGCGCCAGGTGCACCAGGTCGACACGCTGCAGGCTGAACAGGTCGCGCTCGGAAATCACCCCGCAGAGTTTCTCGTGCTCCACCAGGCAGACGTGCGCGATGTGCCGCTCGGTCATGGCGATGGCGGCATCGAAGGCGCTGGCATCGGGCGCCAGATGAAACGGATTGGGCGTCATCAGGTTGTCGATCGGCTGGGCCAGGTCGACGCCGTCGGCGACCACTCGGCGCAGGTCGCGCAGGGTGAAGATGCCCAGCGGTTTGCCGGCCGGGTCGAGCACCACGATGCTGCCCACATGCTGCTCGTGCATCAGTCGCACGGCATCACGCAAGGGTGTGTCCGGTGCGCAGCCGATGGGTTGGCGCATGGCCAGTTCGCCCAGGCGGGTGTCCAGCGAATATTGTGCGCCGAGGGTTTCCACCGCGCGCAACTGCACCTGCTGGTTGACCTGATCGAGCAGGCTGCTGACGCCGCGCAGGGCGAAGTCGCGCAGCGGGTTGGAAACGGCGAAGAGTTTGACGAAGGCGAGCTTGGACAGCAGCAGGCAGAAGGTGTCTTCGGCGGCCAGGTGCTCGGTACGCGTGGCGCGTTCGCCGATCAGCGCGGCCAGGGGGAAGCATTCGCCAGCGGTGATCTCGAAGGTGGTTTCGGTGCCGCGCCTGGCCGAGTGAGGGCGCTCGCCATGCACGCGGCCCTGTTTGACGATGTAGAAGTGCTCGACCGGGCCATCGCTGGGCTTGATGATCGAGTCGCCCTCGGCATAGAAGCGCAGCTGGCAGTGCTCGACCAGAAACGCCAGATGGGCGGTGTCCATCTGGTTGAAGGGCGGAAACTTGTGCAGGAACTCCATGGTGCCGTGGATGTTCTGAAGCACCGCAGTCTTGCCGGCATCGGCCATTGCGTCGGCCTTGCTCATGGGCGTGCGCCTCGCAGTTTCGGGATGGTGTCAGTGTGGCGCTGGCCCGTCGCGTTGCCCATTGCACCTAAGTAGGGGGCAGCCGGGCTAAAACTATAGCCCACGAAAAAGCCGCCCGTAGGCGGCTCGTTCTGCTGCGCTGAATCAGAGGCCGTTCTTGGCCTTGAATTCGCGGCGACGGCGGTGCAGCACCGGCTCGGTGTAGCCGTTGGGCTGCTTGGTGCCCTCGATCACCAACTCCAGCGCGGCCTGGAAGGCGACGTTGTTGTCGAAGTCCGGGGCCATCGGGCGATACAGCGGGTCGCCCGCGTTCTGACGATCGACCACCGGCGCCATGCGCTTGAGGCTTTCGACCACCTGCGCTTCGCTGACGATGCCGTGGCGCAGCCAGTTGGCCAGCAGTTGGCTGGAGATACGCAGGGTGGCGCGGTCTTCCATCAGGCCGACGTCGTTGATGTCCGGCACCTTGGAGCAGCCGACGCCTTGGTCGATCCAGCGCACCACGTAGCCGAGGATGCCTTGCGCGTTGTTGTCCAGCTCGTTGCGGATTTCGTCTGCCGACCAGTTGGTGTCCTTGGCCAGCGGGATGGTCAGGATGTCGTCCACCGAAGCCGGGGTGCGCTTGGCCAGTTCGGCCTGACGGGCGAACACGTCGACCTTGTGGTAGTGCAGGGCGTGCAGGGTGGCGGCAGTCGGCGACGGTACCCAAGCGGTGTTGGCGCCGGACAGCGGGTGGGCGATCTTCTGCTCGACCATTGCCGCCATCAGATCCGGCATGGCCCACATGCCCTTGCCGATCTGCGCACGGCCTTGCAGGCCGGTGGCCAGGCCGACGTCGACGTTGTTGTTCTCGTAGGCACCGATCCAGGCTTCGCTCTTCATGGCGGCCTTGCGCACCACGGCGCCGGCTTCCATGGAGGTGTGGATCTCGTCACCGGTGCGGTCGAGGAAGCCGGTGTTGATGAACACCACGCGCTCGCTGGCGGCTTTGATGCAGGCCTTGAGGTTGACAGTGGTGCGGCGCTCTTCGTCCATGATGCCGACTTTCAGGGTGTTGCGGGCCAGGCCCAGCACATCCTCGACGCGGGCGAAGATTTCGCTGGTGAAGGCGACTTCTTCCGGGCCGTGCATCTTCGGTTTGACGATGTACACGCTGCCGGTGCGGGTGTTCTTGCGCGTGGTGTTGCCGATCAGGTTGTGCACCGCGATCAGGCTGGTGAACAGTGCGTCCTGGATGCCTTCCGGAACCTCGTTGCCTTCGGCGTCGAGGATGGCCGGGTTGGTCATCAGGTGGCCGACGTTGCGCACGAACAGCAGCGAGCGGCCGTGCAGGGTCAGCTCGGAGCCGTCCGGTTGGGTGTAGACGCGATCCGGGTTCATGGTGCGGGTGAAGGTGCTGCCGCCCTTGGACACTTCCTCGGCCAGGTCGCCCTTCATCAGGCCCAGCCAGTTCTTGTAGACCACCACCTTGTCGTCGGCATCGACGGCAGCGACGGAGTCTTCGCAGTCCATGATGGTGGTCAGCGCCGCTTCCATCAGCACGTCTTTGACGCCAGCAGCGTCGGTGCTGCCGATGGGGCTGGAAGCGTCGATCTGGATCTCGAAGTGCAGGCCGTTGTGCTTGAGCAGCACGGCGATCGGCGCGCTGGCCTCGCCCTGGAAACCGACCAGTTGCGCGTCGTCACGCAGGCCGCTGTTGCTGCCGCCCTTGAGGGCAACGACCAGCTTGCCGTCGACGATGGCATAGCCGGTGGAGTCGACGTGCGAGCCGGCAGCCAGCGGTGCGGCCTCGTCGAGGAAGGCGCGAGCGAAGGCGATGACCTTGTCGCCACGCACCTTGTTGTAGCCCTTGCCCTTTTCGGCGCCGCCTTCTTCGCTGATCACATCGGTGCCGTAGAGGGCATCGTACAGCGAGCCCCAGCGGGCGTTGGAGGCGTTCAGGGCGAAGCGCGCGTTCATCACCGGCACGACCAGCTGCGGGCCGGCCAGACGGGCGATTTCTTCGTCGACGTTGGCCGTGGTGGCCTGGAAATCTTCCGGTTCCGGCAGCAGGTAGCCGATTTCCTGGAGGAAGGCCTTGTAGGCAGCGGCGTCATGCGCCTGACCCTGGCGTGCCTGGTGCCAGGCGTCGATCTGCGCCTGCAGTTCGTCACGCTTGGCCAGCAGGGCGTGGTTCTTCGGCGCCAGGTCCTTGATGACCGCGGCGGCACCGGCCCAGAACTGGTCGGCAGCGATGCCGGTACCGGGAATGGCTTCGTTGTTCACGAAGTCGTACAGGGCTTTGGCGACCTGCAGGCCACCGACTTGAACGCGTTCAGTCATCACTTGCCTCACTCTCTGAGCTTTACTCAATCGCCGCTTCGGGCACCTCTGAAAACGACCTGCGCACTCTACACCTGCGCTTTCAGAGAGGCTCGTCGGAGACGGGCTGGCCGTCTTGTAGTCCGTGGCGCGGCATACTACATGAAGATTCCGGGGAAATGCAGTAGGTATGCGTCAGACCGCGACCAAAAGACTATTTCTAGTCACGCCCAATACATAGTGTGTTCAAAAAACTTACATATTGTTCCATAGAATTGTTAAAAAACGTACACGATTAATTGCTCGGGCTAGTGACAACGACGTCAATATGGCCTACGCGCCAGCTCGCCTATACTGCCTGACACATCATTCCGGAGCTGCCATGACGGTTTCCGCTGCGACCACGGCCGACCTCGCCGACCTCACCCGCCTGTTCGCCGGCTATCTGCGTTTTTATCAGGTGCCGCGCGCTGATGCGGACATCGCCGCCTTTCTCGGTGCGCGTCTGCAGTACGGTGATGCGCAGCTGTTCATCGCCCGTGACGGGCAGGGCACTGCGCAGGGCTTCGTGCAGCTGTATCCCTTTCATGCTTCGCTGGCGCTGGAACCGGCCTGGCTGCTCAGTGATCTGTATGTCGACGAAAGCGCGCGCCGCTGCGGCGTTGGCGAAGCGCTGATGAAGGCTGCCCGCGCCCATGCTGAGGCGAGCGGGGCCTGCGGTCTGCAACTGGAAACGGCGCAGAACAACCTGGCTGCTCAGCGTCTTTACGAGCGTCTTGGCTACGTGCGTGACGAACAGTTCCTGACCTACTGGCTGTCGCTGCGTGGCTGACAATTTCCCATCCTGTGAACGAGTGAGGTAGTACATGGATCATCTGGTACTGACGGTGATTGCCGAAGACCAACCGGGCCTGGTCGAGCGCCTTGCCGGCTGCGTGGCGAAACATGGTGGCAACTGGTTGGAGAGTCGCATGGCGCGCATGGCCGGACAGTTCGCCGGGATCGTGCGGGTGGATGTGCCGGCCGAGGCCCATGCCGGCCTGATCAAGGAGCTCGAAGCGCTCAGTGCGCAGGGCATTCGCGTGCAGCTGGCCGCCAGCGGTAGCGAACCGGGCGGGCGCTTCACCGCGATTCGTCTGGAACTCGTCGGTAATGATCGGCCCGGTATCGTCCGCGATATCACCCGAGTGCTGGCCGAGCAGGGCGTCAACCTGGAGAGCCTGCTGACCGAGGTGGCGCCAGCGCCGATGAGCGGCGAGTTGCTGTTCACCGCTGAAGCACTGCTGGCCGTACCGGAGGCGCTGGCGCTCGAGCAATTGCAGGCACGCCTGGAAACCCTGGCCGATGACCTGATGGTGGAGCTGAATCTGCGCGCCGAGGAGTGATATCCACGACGAGCGTGGGTCAGCCTGTGGGTAACTGGGGAGCCCCGGCGCACAACCTGGGCTGCCCCGCGACACCCTGAGGTGTCTGCGACCCGCGTAGGGTGCGCTGTGCGCACCAGCCTTTTACTGCGTCGAGCGCTTGCGCAGGTGCAGCCAGATATCCAGGCTGTATACAAACAGCCCGGCCCAGATGCAGGCGAAGGCCAACAGGGTGCTCGGCGAGAAGTGCTCATCGAACAGCAAGATGGCCTGCAGCAGCACCAGGGTCGGTGCCAGGTATTGCAGGAAGCCCAGCGTGGTGTAGGGCAGATGCCGTGCGGCGGCATTGAAGCACACTAGCGGCACCAGGGTGATCGGCCCGGCGGCCACCAGCCACAGTGCTTCGCTGCTGCTCCAGAAACTGGTCTGGCTGCTCATGGCGGCGGGATGCAGCGCCAGCCAGGCCAGCGCCACCGGTAGCAGCAGCCAGGTTTCCACCACCAGGCCGGGCAGCGCCGCCACGGGAGCCTGTTTGCGGATCAGTCCATAGAAACCGAAGGTCAGCGCCAGCACCAGCGACACCCAGGGCAGGCTGTCCACCTGCCAGACCTGCTGCGCCACGCCAACCACGGCCAGGCCGACAGCCAGCCACTGCAGGCGACGCAGGCGCTCGCCGAGAATCAGCAGGCCGAGCAATACGTTGATCAGCGGGTTGATGTAGTAGCCCAGGCTGGCCTCAAGCATGCGGTCGTTGTTCACCGCCCACACGTACACCAGCCAGTTGGTCGCGATCAGCAACCCGCAACCGGCCAGCACCGCCAGACGCTTGGGGTTGTCGCGCAGTTCACGCCACCAGCCGGGGTGCTTCCAGACAAGCAGCAGCAGACTGCCGAACAGTGCCGACCAAAGCACGCGATGGACGATGATCTCCATCGCCGGGATGCTTTGCAGGGCTTTGAAGTAGAGCGGGAACAGGCCCCAGATGATGTAGGCGGTAAGACCCAGAACGTACCCGCGTTGCGGGTTGGCGGTGGCCATCGAAAATCCTTGGTTAGGCAGCTAACGGTTGCCGCGAAATTCTAGCGCTCTGGCCTCTGCCTTGTCTGTTCGTTCAGCTTTTTATGCATACCGAAACGCCGGCAAAGTCGTAAGGCAAACTTTACGCGGTGCGCGCAACTGTATGGGTACGCGGGCCTGACGCCCCGGAGGCAATCCGGGAACTGCGCGCCCGGATGTCATCGGCTCAGAACAGCCGCAGTGGCTCCTCGTCCAGAGCCGCCAGCTGTTCGCGCAGGGCGAGAATCTGGTCGCCCCAGTAGCGCTCGCCGGCGAACCAGGGGAAGGCCAGGGGGAAGGCCGGGTCGTCCCAACGCTTGGCGATCCAGGCGCTGTGATGCATCAGGCGCAGGGCGCGCAGGCCTTCGATCAGCGGCAGCTCGCGGGCGGCGAAGTCATGGAATTCCTGGTAACCGTCGATCAGCTCGGCCAGCTGACCCAGGCGCTCGTGACGCTCGCCGGCCAGCATCATCCACAGGTCCTGTACCGCCGGGCCCATGCGGCAGTCGTCGAGGTCGACCATATGGAAGGCGTCATCGCGGTGCAGCAGGTTACCCGGGTGGCAGTCGCCGTGCAGGCGAATCGGTGTATAGCGCACGCGGGCGAACAATTCATCCAGGCGCGCGAGCAGATCGCGCGCGACCGACTCGTAGGCAGGCAGCAGGCTGCGCGGAACGAAGCCGCCTTCGAGCAGCGAGGCCAGGGCGGCGTGGCCGAAGTTGTCCACAGTCAGGCTTTCGCGGTGTGCGAACGGACGGCTGGCGCCAATCGCATGCATACGCCCGAGCAACTGCCCCAGGCGATACAGCTGGTCGAGATTGCCTGGCTCCGGTGCCCGGCCACCGCGACGCGGGAACAGGGCGAAGCGAAAACCGCCGTGCTCGAACAACGTCTCGCCATCGCGCGCCAGCGGCGCCACCACCGGGACTTCGTGCTCGGCCAGCTCGGCGCTGAAACTGTGCTCCTCGCGGATCGCCGCATCGCTCCAGCGATCCGGGCGATAGAACTTGGCGATCAACGGCGTTTCGCCTTCGATGCCCACCTGATAGACGCGGTTCTCGTAACTGTTGAGTGCCAATACGCGCGCGTCGCTGAGGTAGCCAAGGCTCTCCACGGCATCGAGCACCAGATCCGGGGTGAGGGTGGCAAAAGGATGGCTCATGAACGGCTCCGCATGATTGGGCGCTCAGTCTACCGGCTTGCGCCACACCTGGGGCGGGTGTAACCCGCCGTCAGCGTATTGGCGGTTTATCCCGCCCTTATAACTGAGTACCGAGCAGCACCTGACTGGCAGCGAACTGCGCACGCACCGGATCGCCCACCGCCAGCCTCAGGGCTGCCAGGCGCTCGGGTTCGATCGATGCGCACAAGGTCTGGCCGTTGCTCAGGCTCACGCGTACTTCGCTGGGGCCATCGCTGGCCGGCAGAATCTGTTCGATATGGCCTTCGAGTGTGTTGTGCTGTGCTGTGCGGGGAGCCTGTAGCGGTTGCAACTCCAGCCAGCCTGCTTTGATCAGCGCGACCACGCTGCTGCCTTCGCTTAATTGCAGGTTTTCCGTGCTGTCATGGGTAATCTGCGCCTGCAGGCGGCTGCCGCCGGGCAGTTCGATGTCGATCAGGTCGTTGTGGCCGTGGGCGTGAATCGCGCGCACACGGCCGGTGAGCTGGTTGCGCGCACTGGTGCGCAGCATCAGGCGACCGAGCAGTTCCAGGTCGGCGTCGTCACCGGCCGCCTGCAGCAGTTGCACCTGCAGCGCCTGCAGGCGTTGTTGCAACGCCAGCAGGCGCTCGCCCGCTGGCGTCAGGCGCGCGCCGCCGCCGCCTTTGCCGCCGACGCTGCGGCTGACCAGGGGCTGCTCCGAGAGGTTGTTCAGCTCGTCGATGGCGTCCCAGGCGGCCTTGTAGCTCAGCCCGGCAGCCTTGGCGGCGCGGGTGATGGAGCCCTGCTCGGCGATCTGTTCGAGCAGGGCCAGGCGTTTCGGGCGGCGGCTGAGCAGTTGGGCAAGGGCATCGAGCTGCGACATGATTCAGGCCTGGTCAGGGAGAATGCCGGGCACGGTGCGTGACTGCACCAGGCGCGTCAAGTCAGGTATCGCCCGGTCGCGGCGTACGTGCCAGGCAGTAGACATCGACGCGCAGGGCGCCGGCCCGACGCAGCAATTGCGCGAGCATGCCGGCGGTGGCGCCCGTAGTGAGCACGTCGTCGACCAGCGCCAGGTGTGCACCGGCTACCTGTGCGGGCTGTTTCAGGCTGAAGGCCTGGCGCAGGTTGCGCTTGCGTGTCGCGGCGTCCAGGCCTTGCTGCGCGGGCGTGTCGAGGTGGCGCAGGAGCCAGTCATGCCTGACGGGCAGATCGAGGCTGCTGCCCAGCCAGTCGGCGAGCATCTGTGCCTGGTTGAAGCCGCGTTGCCGTTGTCGTCTGCGCGCCAGCGGCACGGGTAGCAATGCCTGGGGGCGCGGCAGACCTTCATCGAAGGCGTGGCGCAGATGCTCGCTCAAGAGTTCGGCAAGCAGATGCCCGTGCGGCCACTGCGCCTGGTGCTTGAAGCGGGTGATCAGGTTGTCGACCGGGAAGGCATAGCGCCAGGGCGCTTCCACGCGGCTGAAACTCGGCGGCTTGTTCTGGCAGGCGCCGCAGATCATGCCGGGTACCGGCAAGGGCAGCGCACAGCACTGGCAGTGTGCGCCGAGCCAGGGCAGCTCGGCCTCGCAGGCGGTGCAGATGTTGTGTGCGGGGTGATCCGTGGGTTCGTCACAGAGTTGGCAGTGACGGCGCGGCCGTAGCCAGGGCAAGTGACGCAGTGAGGTGAGATCGAACGCGGGCATGGCGGCTCATCCATGAGCGGTGGTGCCTGAAGTCTAGCCGGCGTCAGCGAATCAGCCAGCCCATGACCATCAACCCCAGCAGCAGCCAGATCACCCCACCGATGATCGAGCGTCGCAGCAGCGCGCGTATGCCATTGACCAGAAACAGCAGGCCGATGATCAGCAGGATGATGCTGAAGATCGACACGTCCATGCCGATGGCCCTGGCCAGCCCCTGGAGGAAGTCGTCGATGGCATCGGCCATGGCGCCCAGCACGCCGGAGAGCATGTCGACGATAAAGCGAATGAAGCGCCCCAGCGCTTCGCCGAGCCCTTCGAAAAAGCCTTCTACCTGCATGCAGAACATCCTGTTGAAGAGGTAAGCATTGGGCCTTGTGCCATGCCATAAGTTCTATTGGTTGTTATTTGATCAGATGTAAACCTGTGTCTTTGTTGTGGTTGACAGCATCCAATCGCCACTTATGATGGCCAAAGCCTGAATGCCCCGCGCGGGCCTGACAACAGATGCCACCCAGCGTCGAAGGACTTCCCAGATGAGCGCAACCGCCGCAATCACCCCCCGTCACGACTGGAGCCTCGCCGAGGTTCGCGCGCTGTTCGAGCAGCCGTTCAACGACCTGCTGTTCCAGGCGCAGAGCGTCCATCGTCAGCACTTCGACCCGAACCGCGTGCAGGTCTCGACGCTTTTGTCGATCAAGACCGGCGCCTGCCCGGAAGACTGCAAGTACTGCCCGCAGTCCGGCCACTACAACACCGGCCTGGACAAGGAAAAGCTGATGGAGGTGCAGAAGGTGCTGGAGGCGGCCGCCGAGGCCAAGGCCATCGGCTCCACCCGTTTCTGCATGGGCGCGGCGTGGAAGCACCCATCGGCCAAGGACATGCCCTACGTGCTGGAGATGGTCAAAGGCGTGAAGAAACTCGGCCTGGAGACCTGCATGACCCTCGGTCGCCTCGATCAGGAGCAGACCCAGGCGCTGGCCGAAGCAGGGTTGGATTACTACAACCACAACCTCGATACCTCGCCGGAGTTCTACGGCAACATCATCACCACCCGCACCTACGGCGAGCGCCTGCAGACTCTGGCCTACGTGCGCGAGGCGGGGATGAAAATCTGCTCCGGCGGCATCCTCGGCATGGGCGAATCGGTGGATGATCGCGCCGGGCTGCTGATCCAACTGGCCAACCTGCCGGAACACCCGGAATCGGTGCCGATCAACATGCTGGTCAAGGTCAAGGGCACGCCGCTGGCCGAGGAGAAGGACGTCGACCCCTTCGACTTCATCCGCACCCTGGCCGTGGCGCGGATCATGATGCCGAAATCCCACGTTCGCCTGTCTGCCGGTCGCGAGCAGATGAACGAGCAGATGCAGGCCCTGGCCTTTATGGCCGGCGCCAACTCGATCTTCTACGGCGAGAAGTTGCTGACCACCGCCAACCCGCAGGCGGACAAGGACATGGCCCTGTTCAAGCGCCTGGGCATCAAACCCGAAGAGCGCGAAGAGCATGCCGATGAGGTGCACCAGGCGGCCATCGAGCAGGCGCTGATCGAGCAGCGCGATTCCCAGCTGTTCTACAACGCCGCTTCGGCCTAAACCGCTGTTTATGTAGGAGCCAGCTTGCTGGTGATTGCGACTGCCGCTAATCGCCGGCAAGCGGGCTCCACAAGGTATGTATATGCCTTTCGATTTATCCGCCCGCCTCGCCGAACGCCAGGCTGCCGACTTGTTCCGCCTTCGGCCCTTGCTGGACAGCCCGCAAGGGCCGCAGGTACAGGTCGATGGTCGGCGTCTGCTGGCCTTCTGTTCCAACGACTACCTCGGTCTGGCCAATCACCCCGACGTCATCGCTGCGCTGCAGCAGGGCGCGGAAAAGTGGGGTGTCGGCGGCGGTGCCTCGCACCTGGTGAGCGGCCACAGCACGCCGCATCATGAGCTGGAAGAAGCACTGGCTGCCTTTACCGGTCGGCCGCGCGCGCTGTTGTTCTCCACCGGTTACATGGCCAACCTGGCGGTGGTCACTGCACTGGTCGGGCAGGGCGACAGCGTGCTGCAGGATCGCCTCAACCATGCTTCGCTACTCGATGCCGGGCTGCTCTCGGGCGCGCGGTTTTCACGCTACCTGCACAATGATGCGGTGAGTCTGGCCAATCGTCTGCGCAAGGCCCACGGCAATTGCCTGGTGGTCACCGATGGCGTGTTCAGCATGGACGGCGACCTGGCCGATCTACCGGTTCTGTGCGCCGAGGCGCGTGCCGCGCAGGCCTGGGTGATGGTCGACGATGCTCACGGGTTCGGCCCGCTGGGCGCCACGGGCGGCGGTATCGTCGAGCACTTCGGCCTGGGTCAGGATGACGTGCAGGTGCTGGTCGGCACCCTGGGCAAGGCCTTTGGTACCGCTGGCGCCTTCGTCGCCGGCAGCGAGGAACTGATCGAGACGCTGATCCAGTTCGCCCGTCCCTATATCTACACCACCAGCCAGCCGCCGGCGGTGGCCTGCGCCACGTTGAAAAGCCTGGAGCTGCTGCGCAGCGAACACTGGCGCCGCGAACACCTGCAGCGGCTGATCACGCGCTTTCGGCAGGGCGCCGCCGAGATCGGCCTGAGTCTGATGGACAGCCCCACGCCGATTCAGCCGATTCTGGTCGGTGACAGCGCACGTGCGCTCAAGCTGTCGGCGTTGCTCAAGGCGCGTGGCCTGCTGGTCGGAGCCATCCGCCCGCCCACCGTGCCGGCTGGCAGCGCGCGGTTACGTGTGACGCTGTCTGCCGCGCATAGCGATGCACAGCTTGAGCGTTTGCTCGAGGCATTGGCCGAGTGCTGGCCGCAGGTGCAAACCGATGCGTGAGACCCTGATACTGCTGCCGGGCTGGGGCCTGGATGGTGCCGTGTTGCAGCCATTGGCCGAAGCGCTGGGGGCTGAGCTGAATGTGCAGGTGCCGACCCTGCCGCGACTGAACAGTGCCGCCGTTGCCGACTGGCTCGACGAGTTGGATACACGCCTGCCGCTGGACTGCTGGCTGGCCGGCTGGTCGCTGGGTGGCATGTTGGCTGCTGCCCTGGCGGCGCGGCGCGGCGCGCGTTGTCGTGGCCTGATCAGCCTGGCAAGCAATGCCTGCTTCGTTGCCAGTGATGCCTGGCCGACGGCGATGTCGGCGCAGACCCATGCCGCCTTCCATGAAGGCTGTCAGCACAACGGCAGCGCCACCCTCAAGCGTTTCGCCATGCTCTGCGCCCAGGGTGGTGCTGATGTGCGCGCCCTGTCACGACAGCTGCAAGGCCATCTGGCGACCGGCGACGAGCCGGCCCTGCTGGCCGGGCTACGCCTGTTGGCCAGCCTGGACAACCGCGCGGCGCTGACGGCGTTCAGCGGGCCGCAACTGCACCTGCTGGCCGAACAGGACGCGCTGGTGCCGGCCGCCGTTGCTTCTGAGCTGCTGGCGCTGCTGCCAGCAGGTGAGGTGGATGTGCTGGAGGACTGCGGTCATGCCTTCGTGCTTGAACAGGCCGATGCGCTGGCGACCCTGATGCTCGATTTTATCCGCGAGGCCTGTGATGCCTGAGATGTGTGCGTGTCCGTCTTCTGCTGTGCACGGCGCACCCTATGCGCTGCCGGACAAGCGTCAGGTCGCCGCTTCCTTTTCCCGCGCGGCAGCCAGCTATGACGCGGTGGCCGAGCTGCAGCGCAGTGTTGGTACGCAGTTGCTGGCGCGCGTGCCGGCCGAATTGCCGGTGCAGCGCTGGCTGGACCTGGGCTGCGGTACGGGCCACTTCACCCGTGTCCTGGCCGGGCGCTATGCGCAGGGCGAAGGGCTGGCGCTGGATATCGCCGAGGGCATGCTGCGCCATGCCAGGCCGCAGGGCGGCGCTGCACACTTTATCGCTGGCGATGCCGAAGCCCTGCCGCTGCAGGGCGCGAGCATCGATCTGCTGTTCTCCAGCCTGGCGCTGCAATGGTGCGGCGATTTCCCGCGCGTGTTGAGTGAAGCGCAGCGGGTGTTGCGTCCCGGCGGCGTGCTGGCGTTCTCCAGCCTGTGCGTGGGCACGCTGCAGGAGCTGCGGGACAGTTGGCAGGCGGTCGATGGCCTGGTGCACGTCAATCGTTTTCGCCATTTCGAGGATTATCAGCAGCTGTGCGCGGCCAGTGGCTTGCAGGTATTGACGCTGCAGCGCGAGGCTGAGGTGCTGCATTTTCCCGATCTACGCAGCCTGACCACGTCGCTGAAGGAACTCGGTGCACACAACCTCAACCCGGGGCGACCCGGCGGATTGACCGGGCCCTCGCGCATTCGCGCGTTGATCGAGGCCTACGAAGGTTTTCGCCAGCCGCACGGGCTGCCAGCCACCTATCAGGTGGTGTATGGCGTGTTGCACAAACCGTCGAGCCTGTATTGAGTGGAATATCAGCCATGAGCCAAGCCTACTTCGTTACCGGTACGGATACCGAAATCGGCAAGACCACCATCGCCGCAGGCCTGCTGCATGCCGCGCGTCTGCAGGGTTTGAGTACAGCAGCGGCCAAGCCGGTCGCCTCCGGTTGCAGGCGCACCGTCGACGGTTTGCGCAACGACGACGCGCTGGCCTTGCTCGCCCAGTGCTCGTTGCCGCTGCGTTATGAAGAGGTCAACCCATTTGCCTTCGCGCCGGCCATTGCCCCGCATCTGGCGGCCCGTGAGGCCGGCATCAGACTGGATGTCGCCAGTCTGATGCCGGCGGTGCAGGCGATCCTGGCCAAGGGCGCAGATTTCTCGCTGGTGGAAGGCGCCGGTGGCTGGCGTGTGCCCCTGGCCGGCGAGGAAAACCTCTCGGATCTGGCCATTGCCCTCGGCATGCCGGTGATTCTGGTGGTGGGCGTACGCCTTGGGTGTATCAATCACGCGCTGCTGAGTGCTGAAGCCATTGCGCGTGACGGGTTGCCACTGGCCGGCTGGGTGGCCAATATCTTCGAGCCGAAAACCGCCCGCCTGGAAGAGAATCTCGCCACTCTCTGCGAGCGCCTGCCGGCGCCCTGTCTGGGGCGTGTGCCGCACCTGGCTCAGGCGAACGCAGCCGCCGTGGCGGCGCACCTGAATCTCGAGTTACTGGCAGACTGGTAATAAACAGTAAACTGACCATAGCCATTTGCCTGTACGTTTTTTAGCCGGTTTCTGCTTCAATGGGCGCGTCTAGGTTCTACATCCCCCAGGGGGTTGACGATGGAAATCTCTGCCAACGCATTCCGGTCGGGTCTGAACGGTATCCAGTCCGGCCAACGCCGTGCCGATCAGGCTGCTGCCGATATTGCCAGCAGCACCGTCAATCCGGCGCAGCAGGCGACGCAGACCCCGCCGCAGAATCAGGTCAACCCCAGCTCGCAGGTTGCCGAGCGCAGCCGTCCCGATCTGACCGAAAGCCTGGTGACATTGCGTGCCGCTGAAAACGAAGTGCGTGCCAATGCGCGCGTCGTTGACACCGCCGATGAGGTGTTGGGTACGCTGATCGATACCCGCGCGTAAGCAGTTCCACCCCGGCCGCCCTCGCTGCCGGCAAGGGGGCAGGAGGGCGCACATGCAGATTGGCAGCAGCCTGCCACCTTTCCTTCCCGCGCCGTCCGCCAGTTCGGCCCGGTCACTGCCGCCCGAAGTTTCTCCTGACATTGCCCGTGCCGACCAGGCACCCTTAGCGGCGCCGCAGGAACAGCAGGCCGACTCACCAGCCTCCGGACGCGAAGAGGGTGATCGCGATAGCGCTGCAACAAGTGCTGACAAATCCGAACCCAGCCCTCGGGAGCAGCGCCAGCAGCAACTGGAAATCACCGAGCTGGCGCAACGTGACCGCGAAGTGCGTACTCACGAACAGGCGCACGCTGCCGTAGGTGGCCAGTACGCCGGTGCGCCGACATACAGTTTCAAACGCGGCCCGGACGGGCAGCGCTATGCCGTTTCCGGCGAAGTCAGCATCGACACGGCTCCCGTTCCCAATGATCCCGCCGCCACGTTGCGCAAGATGGAGATCGTCCTGCGCGCGGCGCTCGCCCCCGTTGAGCCTTCCCCGCAGGATCTGCGCGTCGCCGCCCTGGCCCAGGCGCAGGCGGCGCAGGCGCGGGTCGAACTGGCCGAGCAGCGCCGAGAAGAGGCCGTCACCGCCGTCGAGGCGCGCAAAGCCCGCGACGAGGCACGTGAGGCTGAGGACCAGCCCGCCGAGCAGTCGCAGCAGACACTGCCACCAGCGCCTAATCTTGATCTGTATCGGCGTCTGGGCGAACTGTCAGCGCCTGAATCGCGCATCGATCTGGTCGCGTAACCGGCCGATTGGCAGCGCTTGACAAGGGGGTGGCGTAAACGTATGTTTCAAACGCCTGTTTGATTGCTTCGGCCGCAGCCTCGTGGCCAGGCAGCCGGGATTGATCCGGAAATCGACCGCCAAAGCCGGTCACCCCAACTACTAGGAATCCACCGCAGAGGTTTACCGTTATGCCTGACTACAAGGCCCCCTTGCGTGACATTCGTTTCGTTCGTGACGAGCTGCTGGGCTATGAAGCTCACTACCAGAGCCTGCCAGGCTGTCAGGACGCCACGCCGGACATGGTCGACGCCATCCTCGAAGAAGGCGCCAAGTTCTGCGAGCAGGTTCTGGCTCCGCTGAATCGTGTGGGTGACATCGAGGGCTGCACCTGGAGTGAATCCGGCGTGAAGACCCCGACCGGCTTCAAAGAGGCGTATCAGCAGTTCGTCGAAGGCGGCTGGCCGAGCCTGGCGCATGACGTCGAGCACGGCGGCCAAGGCCTGCCGGAATCGCTCGGCCTGGCCATCAGCGAGATGGTCGGCTCGGCCAACTGGTCCTGGGGCATGTACCCGGGCCTGTCCCATGGTGCGATGAACACCCTGAGCGAACATGGCACCGACGAGCAGAAGCACACCTACCTGACCAAGCTGGTGTCCGGCGAGTGGACCGGCACCATGTGCCTGACCGAGCCGCACTGCGGCACCGACCTGGGCATGCTGCGTACCAAGGCCGAACCGCAGGCCGACGGCACCTACAAGGTTTCCGGCACCAAGATCTTCATCTCCGCCGGTGAGCACGACATGGCCGACAACATCGTCCATATTGTCCTGGCCCGCCTGCCCGATGCCCCGGCCGGTACCAAGGGGATCTCGCTGTTCATCGTGCCGAAGTTCCTGCCCAATGCCGAAGGCGGCGTAGGTCAGCGCAACGCTGTTTCCTGCGGTTCCATCGAACACAAGATGGGCATCCACGGCAACGCCACCTGCGTGATGAACTTCGACGGTGCCACCGGCTTCCTGATTGGCCCGGCCAACAAAGGCCTGAACTGCATGTTCACCTTCATGAACACCGCTCGTCTGGGCACTGCGCTGCAAGGCCTGGCCCACGCTGAAGTCGGTTTCCAGGGTGGCATCAAGTATGCTCGCGAGCGTCTGCAGATGCGTTCGCTGACTGGCCCGAAAGCGCCGGAAAAAGCCGCTGACCCGATCATCGTGCACCCGGACGTACGCCGCATGCTGCTGACCATGAAGGCGTTCGCCGAAGGCAACCGTGCCATGGTCTACTTCACCGCCAAGCAGGTGGATATCGTCAAGTACAGCCAGGACGCCGAAGAGAAGAAAGCCGCTGACGAACTGCTGGCCTTCCTCACGCCGATCGCCAAGGCCTTCATGACCGAAGTGGGCTTCGAAGCTGCTTCCCACGGCATGCAGATCTACGGTGGCCACGGTTTCATCGCCGAGTGGGGCATGGAGCAGAACGTTCGCGACTGCCGCATCTCGATGATGTACGAAGGCACCACCGGCATTCAGGCCCTCGACCTGCTGGGCCGCAAGGTACTGATGACCCAGGGCGGCGCGCTGAAGAACTTCACCAAGATCGTGCACAAGTTCTGCCAGGCCAACGAAGGCAACGATGCCGTCAAGGAATTCGTCGAGCCGCTGGCCAAACTGAACAAGGAGTGGGGCGACGTCACCATGAAGATCGGCATGGCGGCGATGAAGGATCGCGAGGAAGTCGGTGCCGCTTCGGTGGATTACCTGATGTACTCCGGTTACGCTTGCCTGGCCTACTTCTGGGCCGACATGGCGCGCCTGGCTGCCGAGAAGCTGGCCGCCGGTACCGAAGACGAGGCGTTCTACAAGGCCAAGCTGCAGACCGCGCGCTTCTACTTCGCGCGCATCCTGCCGCGTACCCGCATGCATGTCGAAGCCATGCTGTCGGGCGCCAGCAACCTGATGGAGATGGAAGAAGAGCACTTCGCTCTGGGCTTCTAAGACTGGCTCTGAGCCATCTCTTTCGGTTGAATCACAACGCCGCCCTCTGGGCGGCGTTGTCGTTTTTGCGCCGGGCACTGCAGAGAATGGCGCATCCTGTCGCTGTTTTAAGTGGGTCAAGCAGGCAGAATGCCTTCATCACTCCTCAGGATGCCCACGTGATCCGTCCGGCCGCTCTGCGTTTCAGTCACTTCTTTTCCTCGCTGCCCTTGCTGGTCGGTGGGGTCGTGGCTGCGCGGCTGCCGGTGCTCAGCGAGTTTTTCATCTCCCTGTTCAATGTGTTGCCGACCTTGCTGTTATTGCTCGGTGGGGCGTTCTGTCTGGTCTATGGCCGTCAGCGCGAAGTGTTTCTGCTGCTGGCGCTGTATGTCGGCTACTTCCTGCTGGATATCCAGGTCGACCACTATCGTGGTCATGGCCAGGTGCGTGCCGATGCGGCGCTGGTCTTTCATTTGCTTTGCCTGCTGTTGCCGCTGCTGTATGCCCTCTACGGTTGCTGGGAGGAACGCTCGCATCTGGCTCAGGACATGCTCGCCCGTGGCCTGGTGCTGCTGGCCGTCAGTGCCGTGGCGTTCGGCCTGGCACGGCGCTATCCGCAGGGGATCGCCGGTGGCTGGCGCAGATTCACTGGCCGGCGCTGTACGGCGCCTGGATGAGCCTGGCGCAGCTGGGTTATCTGCTGTTTGCCCTGGCCTTCATCGTCCTGTCCGTGCAATACCTGCGTCGGCCCAGGCCGTTGCATGCAGCGCAAGTGGTGGGCTTGTTCGGGCTGCTGTGGATGCTGCCGCAGGTGTTCATTCTGGCCAATGCGCTGCAGGTGATGATCAGCATAGTCATGCTCATGCTGGTCGCCGCTGTGGCGCACGAGGCCTACCAGATGGCTTTTCGCGACGAGCTCACCGGGCTGCCGGGGCGGCGCGCGCTCAACGAGCGCCTGCAGCGTCTGGGGCGCGACTATGTGATTGCCATGGTCGACGTCGATCATTTCAAGAAATTCAACGACACCCATGGTCATGACGTAGGCGATCAGGTGCTGCGCCTGGTCGCCAGCCAGTTGCGCAAGGTCGGTGGTGGCGGCAAGGCCTACCGTTACGGCGGTGAGGAATTCACCCTGCTGTTTCCCGGCAAAAGCGTGGAGCAGTGCATGCCGCATCTGGATATGGTGCGTCTGGCCATCGAGCAGTACCGCATGCAGCTGCGTGACTCGCAGAGCCGTCCGCGCGATGACCAGCAAGGCAGGCAGCGCCGTGCCGGCAAGGCTGCCAGCGAGGTGTCGGTGACCGTCAGCATGGGGGTGGCCGAGCGCCAGGCCGAGCAGCGCACGCCACAGGAGGTGATCAAGGAGGCGGACAAGGCGCTCTACAGCGCCAAGGCTGCCGGGCGTAACTGCCTACGCAGTGCCGCGCAACGGCGTGGCGCGGTCAAGGTTGCCAGCGCTGCCGACTGAGCCGGTTTATGGCGCCGCATTCAGGCCGCCAACGATGATTGTTGCCGGTTCGCGCATGGCAGTAGCGTGGTGACACCTGACCGCCAACCCGAACGGAGAATCAACATGCCTGAGTACAAGGCTCCCCAGCGCGACATGCGCTTTCTGATCGACGATGTCTTCGATTTTTCTGCTCATTACCAATCGCTGGGCGCCCACGAAGCCAGTCCGGATATGGTGGCGGCGATTCTCGAGGAGGGCGCGAAGTTCTGCGAGCAGGTGCTGGCGCCGCTCAACCACAGTGGTGACGAAGAAGGTTGTCACTTCGACAATGGCGTGGTGACCACGCCCAAGGGCTTCAAGGAAGCCTTCGCCCAATACGCCGAGGGCGGCTGGATGGGGCTGGCGGCCGACCCTGTCTATGGCGGTCAGGGGTTGCCGGAGTCGCTTGGGCTGATCTTCAGCGAGATGGTCGGCTCGGCCAACCTTTCCTGGGGCATGTATCCGGGCCTGACTCAGGGGGCGATGTCGGCCATTCATGCGCACGGCAGCGAGGAGCAGAAACAGACCTACCTGACCCGTCTCACCGAAGGGCGCTGGACCGGCACCATGTGCCTGACCGAGCCGCATTGCGGCACCGACCTGGGCATCATCAAGACCCGCGCCGTGCCACAGGCCGATGGCAGCTACGCGATCAGCGGGACGAAGATCTTCATTTCCGCCGGCGAGCACGACATGAGCGAGAACATCGTGCATCTGGTGCTGGCCAAGTTGCCGGATGCGCCGGCCAGCACCAAGGGTATTTCCCTGTTCATCGTGCCCAAGTTCATGCCCGAAGGGGATGGCATCGGTGCGCGCAATGCTGTGAGTTGCGGCTCCATCGAGCACAAGATGGGTATCAAGGCCTCGGCCACCTGCGTGATCAACTTCGACGGCGCCACCGGTTACCTGATCGGAGAGGCCAACAAGGGCCTGGCCTGCATGTTCACCATGATGAACCACGCGCGTCTGGGCACCGGTATGCAGGGGCTTTGCCTGGGTGAAACCAGCTACCAGGGCGCCCTGCGCTATGCCCGCGAGCGCCTGCAGATGCGCGCGCTGACCGGCGCCAAGGCGCCGGACAAGGCGGCCGATCCGATCATTGTGCACCCGGACGTGCGGCGCATGCTGTTGACCATGAAGGCCTTCAACGAGGGTAACCGTGCGCTGGCCTATTTCACCGCGCAACTGATCGACACCGCGCACCGTGCCGAGAGCGCCGAGGCACGCCAGGAGGCCGAGAATCTGCTGGCCTTCCTCACGCCGATCTGTAAAGCCTTCATGACCGAGACCGGCCTGGAGGCCACCAACCATGGCATGCAGGTATTCGGCGGGCATGGCTACATTCGCGAGTGGGGCATGGAGCAACTGGTGCGCGATTGCCGCATCGCCCTGATCTACGAAGGCACCAACGGCATCCAGGCGCTCGACCTGCTCGGGCGCAAGGTGCTGGGCAGCCAGGGCAAGCTGCTGCTGGGCTTCACCCGTCTGGTACACAAGTTCTGCCAGGCGCAGGCGGCGCATCCGCAACTGGCTGCCCAGGTGGCTCAGTTGGCTGCACTGAACAAGCAATGGGGCGAGCTGACCCAGCAGATTGGCATGGCGGCAATGAAGAACCCGGACGAAGTGGGCGCGGCCTCCGTCGACTACCTGATGTTCTCCGGTTACGTCACCCTGGCCTATTTCTGGCTGCGCATGGCGGTGGTTGCCCAGGAGAAGCTGGCGGCCGGTGCTGACAACGGTTTCCATCAGGCCAAGCTGACGACATGTGCCTTCTATTTCCAGCGCATCCTGCCGCGCACCGAGGCACATCGTCTGGCGATGGGCGCCGGCAGCGCCAGTACCATGGAGCTGGCGGCGGAGCACTTTGCCTTCTAAGTGCTCAGGTGTTTGGCATGTATAGGCGCGGCACTCCGCCGCGAATCCCAGGCCCGCATGTTTGCGGGCCTTTTTCCTGGTGGTGAGTGCAGACTTTTCATGAATTATTGGTCACAACACGACCCTATGTGTCTATCTTGTTGTTGTATTAAGCTCGTGGCTCTCAAGTAAGTCCGTTTCCGAGGATGTGTCATGGCCGATTACAAAGCCCCCCTGCGCGACATGCGCTTCGTGCTCAATGAAGTATTCGAAGTCTCCAAGTTGTGGGCCGAGCTGCCGGCCCTGGCCGAGGTGGTGGATGAAGAAACCGCCAATGCCATTCTCGAAGAAGCCGGCAAGGTCACTGCTGGCAGCATCGCCCCGCTGAACCGCAGCGGCGACGAGGAGGGCTGCTCCTGGGACAACGGCGTGGTGAAGACCCCGGCCGGCTTCCCCGAGGCCTACCGTACCTACGCCGAAGGCGGCTGGGTCGGTGTCGGTGGCGCGCCGGAGTTCGGCGGTATGGGCATGCCCAAGGTGATCGGCGCCCAGGTCGAGGAGATGGTCAACTCGGCCAGCCTGTCCTTCGGCCTGTACCCGATGCTCACCTCCGGCGCCTGCCTGTCGATCCTCAATCACGCCAGTGAAGAGCTCAAGGCGCAGTACCTGCCGAACATGTACGCCGGCGTCTGGGCCGGTTCCATGTGCCTGACCGAGCCGCATGCCGGTACCGACCTGGGCATCATCCGCACCAAGGCCGAACCGCAGGCCGATGGCAGCTACAAGATTTCCGGCACCAAGATCTTCATCACCGGCGGCGAGCACGACCTGACCGAGAACATCATCCATCTGGTGCTGGCCAAGCTGCCGGACGCACCGGCGGGCCCGAAAGGCATCTCGCTGTTCCTGGTGCCGAAGGTGATGGTCAACGCCGACGGCTCGCTGGGCGAGAAGAACGCCCTGGGCTGTGGTTCCATCGAGCACAAGATGGGCATCAAGGCCTCGGCCACCTGCGTGATGAACTTCGACGGTGCCACCGGCTACCTGATCGGCGAAGTGAACAAGGGCCTGGCGGCGATGTTCACCATGATGAACTACGAGCGCCTGGGTGTTGGCATCCAGGGCTTGTCCCTCGGTGAGCGCAGCTACCAGAGCGCCATCGAGTACGCCCGCGAGCGTATCCAGAGCCGCGCGCCGACCGGCCCGGTGGCCAAGGACAAAGCCGCTGACCCGATCATCGTGCATCCGGACGTGCGCCGCATGCTGCTGACCATGAAGGCGCTGAACGAGGGCGGTCGCGCCTTCTCCAGCTACGTCGCCATGCAACTCGATACCGCCAAGTACAGCGAGGACAAGGCCACCGCCCAGCGCGCCGACGAACTGGTCGCCCTGCTGACCCCGGTAGCCAAGGCTTTCCTCACCGACATGGCCCTGGAAACCACCGTGCACGGCCAGCAGATCTTCGGCGGCCACGGCTTCATCCGCGAGTGGGGTCAGGAGCAGTTGGTGCGCGACTGCCGCATCACTCAGATCTACGAAGGCACCAACGGCATCCAGTCGCTGGATCTGGTCGGGCGCAAGATCGTCGGCAGTGGTGGCAGCTACTACAAGCACTTCGCTGACGAGATCAAAGCCTTCGTCGCCTCGGCCGATGCCTCGCTGGCCGAATTCACCCAGCCGCTGGCGGCTGCCGTGGAGAACCTCGACGCGCTGACGGCCTGGGTGCTGGATAACGCCAAGCGCAATCCCAATGAAATCGGCGCGGCTTCGGTCGAGTACCTGCAGGCCTTCGGCTACACCGCCTATGCCTACATGTGGGCCTTGATGGCGCGCGCCGCGCTGGGCAAGGAGGCGCAGGACGAGTTCTACGCCAGCAAGCTGGGCACCGCGCGCTTCTACTTCGCCCGCCTGCTGCCGCGTATCCACTCGCTGAGTGCGTCGGTCAAGGCCGGTAGCGAGTCGCTGTATCTGCTGGATGCTGCGCAGTTCTGATCACGCTGCAGCGCAAAAATGAGCCCCGGCCCGCGTGCCGGGGCTTTTCATTTCAGGGGGCGCACGGGTTCAGCCTGGCCACGTAGAGCAGGGCGGGTCGTTGTGCGTGCAGGTGCAATTAGCCAGGTTCGTTCTCGATCAGTAGGCCATTGCCCGCTGCTAGCGGGTGCATCGCGCCGCCAGCATTCACGTCGACTGCGCTCTGGGCAGCATTCCACAGCAGCAGTACCGCCGCGTCGTTCTCCAGCCCCTGGGTTCCCTGCCATTTCAGCACCTGCACCCGATGCGTCCAGAGGCCTCGCCGGGTCATCAGGTTGAGGTCGGTGATCGGGCCGTCCAGCAGTTGTGCGCTGATCGTTTCTTCTCCGCCGAACACCGCGATGGCGCCATCGCGATGTAGCGTCTCGACCCGCCCATCCTCTCGGTGCAGGCGCAAGCCGTTGCCGGCGAGCACGGCCAGGCTGCGGTCGACGCCGGGGAAGCTGGAAAAGGCGCCATCCACCGCCACCTGAGCACTGCTGATACGCCAGGCGAAATCCTCCAGGCTGGCACCGCGCGGTGCAATGACCAGTTCCAGCGTCGTGCCGCCGCCGTTCTTCCAGGGCATCGCAATGGCTGTCGCGGGATCGAGCAGGGTGCAGGGCATGAAGCCTCCAAATGTATATACATAATGATTGGGCGACGAACGGCTCAAGTGCTTGCCTTAATTCTGTCCTCTCCAGCTTGAGCGTTCCTGCGCTCTACAGCTGAATCTCACGCGTCTTGTTGTGGCCTGAAGCGGCTGTGTAAGGCTTTTGTCTCTGACTTGACGACGATTCGATCTATCCATATTGTATATACAAAACAAGCCGGGAGAATCCCATGCCGATGCAATCCCCCTCGAAACAGCTCTGGCGCGATGTGCAGGTCTTCGATGGCCTGGCGCAGCTGGACGAGGCGATGAACGTGCTGGTCGAGGGCGGTCGCATTGCCGGCCTGTGGCCTTCGCGCACTTTCGACGAGGCGCTGGTTCAGGGAGCAGTCGAAGCTGAGCGTGGCGGCGTGATGACTCCGGGGCTGGTCGATTGCCACACCCACCTGGTCTACGCCGGCAACCGCGCAGGCGAGTTCGAGCAGCGCCTGGAAGGCGTCAGCTACGAAACCATCGCCCGCAACGGCGGCGGTATTCTCAGCAGCGTGCGTGCCACCCGTGCCGCCAGCGAGGACGAGCTGATCGCCGCCAGCCTGCCGCGTCTAGATGCGCTGCTGGCCGATGGCGTGACCACGCTGGAAATCAAGTCCGGCTACGGCCTGACTGTCGAAAGCGAGTTGAAGATGCTGCGCGTGGCCCGCCACCTCGGCCAGCTGCGCCCGGTGCGGGTGATCACCACGCTGCTCGGTGCCCATGCTCTGCCGCCGGAATACGCCGGCCGCGCCGACGACTACGTGAGCCTGCTCTGCGACGAGATGATCCCGGCTGCCGCCCGTGAAGGGCTGGCCGATGCGGTGGACGTGTTCTGCGAAGGCATCGGTTTTTCCCCGGCGCAGTGCGAGCGCATCTACCAGGCAGCACAGGCCCACGGTCTGGCGATCAAGGCCCATGCCGAGCAACTGTCCAACCTGGGTGGCAGTGAATTGGCTGCCCGTTACGGCGCCCTGTCCGCCGACCATATCGAATACCTCGACGAGGCTGGCGTGCGCGCCATGGCCGAGGCCGGCACGGTTGCCGTGCTGTTGCCCGGCGCCTTCCACGTGCTGCGCGAAACCCAGCTGCCGCCCATCGAACTGCTGCGCCAGTACGGCGTGCCGATGGCGGTGGCCAGCGATGCCAACCCCGGCACCTCGCCGATCTGCATGCCGACGCTGATGGCCAACCTGGCCTGCACCCTGTTTCGCCTCACCCCGCGCGAAGCCCTGGCCGGCATGACCGCCCATGGCGCCCGTGCATTGGGTCTGCCCGACCTCGGCCGCATCGCCGTCGGTGCACCTGCGGATCTCTGCGTCTGGGATATCCAGCAACCGGCCGAACTGGCCTACGCGGTGCAGGCCGGGCGCCTGCGCCAGCGCGTATTCAATGGAGTCGTGACCTATGCTCGCTGATCGTCACAGCATGGCCGCCTGGAGCGGTCGTACCGACCCGGAAACCGACAGCGCGCGCTGGCACCAGCGCATCCGTTCGCTGGTCGAAGACAGCCAGCCGGGCCTGGCGCTGCTGGGTTTTGCCTGCGATGAAGGTGTGCGCCGCAACCATGGCCGTGTCGGCGCCGCCGCAGCGCCGCAGAGCGTGCGCAAGGCGTTGGCCAACCTGGCCTGGCATCGTCAGGCGCCAGCCTATGACGCCGGTGACGTGGTCTGCGAAGACGGCGACCTGGAAGCCGCCCAGGCGCGCCTTGGTCAAAACGTCTGCGCGCTGCTGGACGCCGGCCATCTGCCGCTGGTGATCGGTGGCGGGCATGAAGTCGCCTTCGGTAGCTGGTCGGGCCTGGCCGAGCATCTGTCCGGTAATCCTGCGCCTCGTATCGGCATCGTCAACTTCGACGCCCACTTCGACCTGCGCGACCCGACCCATGTGCATTCCTCCGGCACGCCCTTCGCGCAGATCGCCGAGCAATGCGCTGCACGCGGCTGGCCGTTCCGCTATGCCTGCCTGGGCGTCAGTCGCGCCAGCAACACCCGTGCGCTGTTCGCCAAGGCCGCCGAGCTGGGCGTGCTGGTGCGCGAGGATCATGAAATTCGTGAGTCGACCCTCGATGCCATCGGCGCCGAGCTGGACGCCTTCACCGCCGAGTGCGACGCGCTCTACCTGACCATCGACATCGACGTGCTGCCGGCCTGCGAAGCGCCGGGCGTCAGCGCGCCGGCCGCCCGTGGCGTGCGCCTGGAGCAGCTGGAGCCGCTGCTCGAACGGCTCAAGGCCAGCGGCAAGCTGCGCCTGGCCGACCTGGCCGAGCACAACCCCGAATACGACATCGACAACCGCACCGCCAAGGTGGCGGCGCGGCTGATTCATCTGCTCAGCCTCTGAGCGCCGAACAACAAGAGGAAACCGCTGTGACCTCCAAATACCGCGATATCGAAATCCGCGCCCCGCGCGGCACCACGCTCACCGCCAAGAGCTGGCTGACCGAAGCGCCGCTGCGCATGTTGATGAACAACCTCGACCCGGACGTGGCCGAGAAACCCAAGGAGCTGGTGGTGTACGGCGGCATTGGCCGCGCCGCGCGCAACTGGGAGTGCTATGACAAAATCGTCGAGAGCCTGACCAACCTGAATGACGACGAGACCCTGCTGGTGCAGTCCGGCAAGCCGGTCGGCGTGTTTAAGACCCACAGCAACGCGCCGCGCGTGCTGATCGCCAACTCCAACCTGGTGCCGCACTGGGCGAGCTGGGAGCACTTCAACGAGCTGGATGCCAAGGGTTTGGCCATGTACGGCCAGATGACTGCCGGTAGCTGGATCTACATCGGCAGCCAGGGCATCGTCCAGGGCACTTATGAAACCTTCGTCGAAGCCGGTCGCCAGCACTACGCCGGCAACCTCAAGGGCCGCTGGGTACTGACCGCAGGCCTCGGTGGCATGGGCGGCGCCCAGCCGCTGGCCGCCACCCTGGCCGGCGCCTGCTCGCTGAATATCGAATGCCAGCAGAGCAGCATCGATTTCCGCCTGCGCAGCCGTTACGTCGACGAGCAGGCCACCGATCTGGACGACGCCCTGGCGCGTATCGCCAAGTACACCTCCGGAGGCAAGGCCATCTCCGTCGCCCTGCTGGGCAATGCCGCCGAGATCCTGCCGGAGCTGGTACGCCGTGGCGTGCGCCCGGATATGGTCACCGACCAGACCAGCGCCCACGACCCGCTCAACGGCTACCTGCCGATCGGCTGGAGCTGGGCCGAGTACAAGGATCGCGCAGCCACCGACCCGGCAGGTGTGGTCAAGGCCGCCAAGCAGTCCATGGCCGTGCATGTGCAGGCCATGCTCGACTTCCAGAAGATGGGCGTGCCGACCTTCGACTACGGCAACAACATCCGCCAGATGGCCAAGGAAGAAGGCGTGAGCAATGCCTTCGACTTCCCTGGCTTCGTCCCGGCCTACATCCGCCCGCTGTTCTGCCGTGGCATCGGCCCGTTCCGCTGGGCGGCGCTGTCCGGCAACCCCGAGGACATCTACAAGACCGACGCCAAGGTCAAGGAACTGATCGCCGACGACGCCCACCTGCACCGCTGGCTGGACATGGCCCGCGAGCGCATCTCGTTCCAAGGCCTGCCGGCGCGTATCTGCTGGGTCGGCCTGGGCCAGCGCGCCAAGCTCGGCCTGGCCTTCAACGAGATGGTGCGCAGCGGCGAACTGTCGGCGCCGGTGGTGATCGGCCGCGACCACCTGGACAGCGGCTCGGTGGCCAGCCCCAACCGCGAGACCGAGGCGATGCAGGACGGCTCCGACGCCGTGTCCGACTGGCCGCTGCTCAACGCCCTGCTCAACACCGCCAGCGGCGCCACCTGGGTGTCGCTGCACCACGGTGGTGGCGTGGGCATGGGCTTCTCCCAGCATTCGGGTATGGTCATCGTTTGCGATGGCACCGATGAAGCCGCTGCCCGCATTGCCCGCGTGCTGACCAACGACCCGGGCACCGGGGTGATGCGTCACGCCGATGCCGGTTACCAGATCGCCATCGATTGCGCCAAGGAGCAGGGTTTGAATCTGCCGATGATCGGCTGAGAGCATGTCCAAAGTCTGCTGCGCGTCGGCCAAACGGCGTTGCAAACGACTTCGGACTGCTCATTTACAGCTCGTAAACTCCGCGTCCTCAGCCATTTGCGCCACCGTTTGGCTCTAGCTCGCGAGACTTTGAACACGCTCTTTGGAAGAACACTTGATGAATACGCTTAACCTGAAACCTGGCCATCTGATCCTGGCCGACCTGCGCGCCGCCTACCAGGCGCCCGTGCACCTGACTCTGGACGCCAGCGCCCATCAGGCCATCGACGCCAGCGTCGCCTGTGTCAACCAGATCATCGCCGAGGGCCGCACCGCCTACGGCATCAACACCGGTTTCGGCATGCTGGCCTCGACCCGCATCGCCAACGATGACCTGGAAAAGCTGCAGCGCTCGCTGGTGCTGTCCCATGCCGCCGGTTTCGGTGAGCCGCTGGATGACGCCATGGTGCGGCTGATCATGCTGCTGAAGATCAACAGCCTGGCGCGCGGTTTCTCCGGTATTCGCCGTCAGGTGATCGACGCGCTGATCGCCCTGGTCAACGCCGAGGTTTATCCACACATTCCGCTGAAAGGCTCGGTCGGCGCCTCCGGTGACCTGGCGCCACTGGCCCATATGTCGCTGGTGCTGCTCGGCGAAAGCCAGGCGCGCCACAACGGCCAATGGCTGCCGGCCAGCGAGGCGCTGGCCATCGCCGGTCTGGAGCCGATGACTCTGGCCGCCAAGGAGGGCCTGGCGCTGCTCAACGGCACCCAGGTGTCCACCGCCTACGCCCTGCGCGGGCTGTTCGAGGGTGAAGACCTGTACGCTGCCGCCAGCGTCTGCGGCGCGCTCAGCGTCGAGGCGCTGCTCGGTTCGCGTTCGCCCTTCGATGCGCGCATCCATGCCGCACGCGGCCAGCGTGGGCAGATCGACGCGGCGGCTGCCTTCCGCCATCTGCTCGGCGCCAGCAGCGAAATCGGTAGTTCTCACGCCGCCTGTGACAAGGTGCAGGATCCGTATTCGCTGCGCTGCCAGCCGCAGGTCATGGGCGCATGCCTGACCCAACTGCGCCAGGCTGCTGAGGTGCTTGGGGTCGAGGCCAACGCGGTTTCCGATAACCCGCTGGTGTTCGCCGCCGAAGGCGAGGTGATTTCCGGTGGCAACTTCCACGCAGAACCCGTGGCCATGGCTGCCGACAACATCGCCCTGGCCATCGCCGAGATTGGCTCGCTGTCCGAGCGGCGTATCTCGCTGATGATGGACAAGCACATGTCGCAACTGCCGCCGTTCCTGGTGGCCAATGGTGGGGTCAACTCCGGCTTCATGATCGCCCAGGTCACTGCTGCGGCTCTGGCCAGCGACAACAAGGCGCTGTCTCACCCGCACAGCGTCGACAGCCTGCCCACCTCGGCCAACCAGGAAGACCATGTGTCGATGGCGCCGAACGCCGGCAAACGCCTGTGGGACATGGCCGATAACACCCGCGGCATCCTCGCTGTGGAATGGCTAGGTGCCTGCCAGGGCCTGGACTTCCGTGAAGGCCTGAAGAGCACGCCGGCGCTGGAGCAGGCGCGTCAGGCGCTGCGCGCCAAGGTGCCGTACTACGTCGAGGATCGCTTCTTCGCCCCGGACATCGCCGCTGCCAACGCCCTGCTCGCCGAGCGCGTGCTGACGCCGTTGCTGCCGGCCGGCATGTTGCCTTCCGTGAGCTGAACTGCGTAGCCCGGATGCAATCCGGGGCCTTGATTTCGAGGCTCCCGGATTTCATCCGGGCTACGGTCTTGGTGTAGGCGCCGCGCCCCACGGCGAATGGTGGGTACGCCGCAGAATGTGCTGAGTGGCCACAACCGCTTCGCCCCGGGGCGGGGCTCCTACGAGATCACGCGTATGGCTGATGTATCATCCGCGCACCGGGCATTTCCAAGGAGCAGCCGTGACCAGTCCCACCCCGCGCTACAAGGCCATCGAGGATTTCCTCCTCGAGCGCATTCACGGCGGCGCCTATCCGGTCAATCATCAGATTCCGCCCGAGGAGCAACTGGCGCGCGATTTCTCGGTCAGCCGCATGACCGCCAACAAGGCGATCCAGAACCTGGTGCAGAAGGGCTACCTGGTGCGTCAAGCCGGGCTTGGCACCTTCGTCACCGACCGCAAGGCAGAGTCGTCGCTGCATGAGGTGATGAACATCGCCAGTGAAGTGCGCGGTCGCGGCCATGCCTACAGCAACGATGTGGTGCGCTGCGAGGCCATCGCCGCCGATGACGAAGTGGCTCTACGTCTGGGGCTGCGCCTGGGCGCCGAGGTGTTTCACAGCATCCTCGTGCACCTGCAGGACGGCCTGCCGATCCAGCTCGAGGACCGCTTCGTCAACCCGCGCTGGGTGCCGCATTACCTGCAAAGCGATTTCACCCGGGTCACGCCCAACGAGGTGCTGGTCGCCAGTTGCCCGATCTCGGATGTCGAACATGTGGTCGAAGCGGTGCGGGTGGATGCACGCACCGCCGAGCTGCTGCAGATCGACCCGACCATGCCCTGCCTGAGCGTGATCCGCCGCACCTGGTCGGACGATCACCTGATCAGCTATGCACGACTGATCCATCCCGGCGACCGCTACAAGCTACGTTCACTGCACAAGCGCAGAGCGTAGGGCGATTGGTAGGGTGCGCTGTGCGCACCAAGCACGCTGTAGTTCAGCAGACAGATTCGGTGCGCACGGCGCACCCTACTCGGCGTCGCGATATCGAAAGCAGCGAGACCTCAATCAGCGATCAACTGATCCACCAGTGACGGATCGTCGATAAAGCGATTGCGTGTGCCCTGCAGTGCTTCGATTTTGTCATTGCGCGCCTTTTCCTCGGCATCGGGCGGATCCATGCGGTGCCAGTTCTTGTACATCGGTACCAGGCCGACGATGGGCAGGTCGTATTCGACATGCATGTAGAAGATCGCCCGGGCGATATTGCCCTTGGCTTCGTCGCGCGGGTTGAGCAGTTGGAAGCTGGCTTTAAGGTCACAGCCGATATCGGCGAATTTGCTTGGTCCATCCTCGACCTGTTCGCTGAACTGCGAATTACGCCGTATCAGCTCAACCCTCGCCAGCGCCGGGTAGTGGTTATGCAGGTCGGAAGCGATGTAGGGGTAGCGCGGGTTCATGATGGTGCATTGGCGGTCGGTAACGCAGCGCAACGCACTCTTGAGCTGTTTGCTGCTGTAGATCGGGCTGGCCGCCAGGTTGCCGCTGACGCGGGTAAAGGGCTGGCCACAATACAGTGTGGTGCCGCCGTTACCGTACAGATCCTGCCAGAACACCTGGTCGATGGCCTGTTTGACGTTGCCCAGTTGGCTCTGGCCGCCAGCCAGGGCAGTCGTGCCAATGCAGGTTGCCAGGCAACCGAGAAGCAGGGTAACTACGCGCATACTCTAGCCTCGTGACCGCCGTGATCGGGGGTCTGTTGTTTTTGTCGTTCGCGACTGAGTCTAGCAAGGCGCACCTTACAAAAAACATAGTCGATGAGATTCTTCCCGGCGCCATGCCATGGATGATGGAGTGTGTAAGCCATGGCTTACAGGATGTGGCGAGTATCGCTACTGTGAGGTGATCAGGTACGAGCGTACTCTTGCGCCCATGGATTCAGCGCAGGAAGCGCCTAGACGAACAGGGACACGCTGGACAGCCACCTGGATGGTGAGCAGATCAAGGATGTCAGGACAACAGTCTGCAGGCCCCGCAATCGCGGGGTTTTCTTTTTTGGGCAGCCGCCCGGAGCGCCAACGCCAGATACACAGTCGACGCCGCACGGTTTTCAGCCGGTACGGCGCCAGGGTCTGTATTCATCCGGCGTGCTTGGCCACCCACGCCGCATAGGCCTCGATGAACTTCTGCAGGAACGGCTTGATGCCGTCGCTGAGTACGCCGTTGTCGTCGAAGAAATTGCCGGCGCCGCCCAGATAAGCCTCCGGCTGCTGCAGCACCTGTACGTCGAGGAACACCAGGCACTGGCGCAGGTGATGGTTGGCACCGAAACCGCCGATGGCACCTGGCGAGGCGCTGAGCACGGCGCCCGGCTTGCCGCTGAAACCGCTCTGGCCGTAAGGGCGCGAACCGACGTCGATGGCGTTTTTCATCGCGCCGGGGATCGAGCGGTTGTATTCGGGGGTGATGAACAGCACCGCGTCAGCCGCCTTGAGCGCATTGCGAAACGGCGCGTAGGCGGCCGGAGCGCTGTCGCCGTCGGCGTCTTCGTTGTACAGCGGCAGGTCACCGATCTCGACGATTTCCAGCTTCAGCGAGGGCGGTGCCAGATCAGCCAGCGCCAGGGCCAGCTTGCGGTTGATGGAGGCCTTGCGCAGGCTGCCGACCAGCACGGCGACCTTGTAGGTCTTGCTCATATGAACTCCAGAAGCTGTAGTGAGGAAGGAACAACCACTATAGACCCCGGATGTTTCAGCAGGTGCCGTGCCTGGACATCATCAGGAACTTGGATGCGTTATCGCTAGCCAGCTCCCGCTGCGCCGGCAGATACAAAAAAACGGGCCTGTTCAGGCCCGTAAGTTCACGCTAAATAATTGACCTGCCATCAGTCCAGGCATTGCCCCAGGCCAATGCGTTCGGGCTGGAACAGCCGCGTATCCATTAGCTTCGGTTCACGCACGATGGGTACGAAGTCCATGCGCGCGAGGATGTCGCGCTGGATATCCACGCCCTGCGCCACTTCGATCAGCTCCAGCCCTTCGGTCGTCAGGCGCAGCACGCAGCGTTCAGTGACGTAGAGCACCGGCTGGCCGCGCTCGGCAGCCAGGCGGCCGGAGAAGGTGCGGTGCTCCACCTCACTGACGAACTTGCGCACGTCGCCGTCCTGGATGATGCGCAACTGGCCGTCTTCGATGCGGATGTCCTGTTTGCCGGCACTGAAGGTACCGACGAACACCACCTGCTTGGCGTTCTGGCTGATGTTGATGAAACCGCCAGCGCCGGCCAGGCGACTGCCGAACCTGGAGACGTTGAGGTTGCCTGCCGCATCGGCCTGGGCCAGACCGAGAAATGCGATGTCCAGACCGCCGCCGTCGTAGAAGTCGAATTGATAAGGCTGGTCGAGCAGGGCGCTGTGGTTGCTCGCCGCGCCGAAGTCCAGGCCCGAGGCCGGTACGCCGCCGATCACGCCCGGTTCGGCGGTCAGGGTCAGGCGCTCGATCACGCCTTCCTCGGCGGCCACCGCCGCGACGCCTTCAGGCATGCCGATGCCGAGATTGACCACCGCGCCGCTCTTCAGCTCCAGCGCCGCGCGACGGGCGATCAGCTTGCGCACGTCCAGCGGCATCGGCGTCAGGCTGTCCACCGGCACGCGGGTTTCGGCGGCGAAGGCGGGGTTGTAGGCCGTGGCGAAGGTTTGCTGGTGATTATCGGGTTCGGCCAGCACCACACAGTCCACCAGGATGCCGGGAATCTTCACCTGGCGCGCATTCAGCGAGCCGCGCTCGACGATCCGCTCGACCTGGGCGATCACCAGCCCGCCAGAGTTGCGCGCGGCCATGGCGATGGCCAGGCTCTCGATGGTCAGCGCCTCGCGCTCGAAACTGAGGTTGCCATCGGGATCACTGCTGGTGGCGCGGACGATGCCGACGTGGATCGGGAAGGTCGGGTAGAACAGGTAGTCTTCGCCATCGATGGGCATCAGTCGCACCAGATCGGTGGTGGTGCGCGCGTTGAGTTTGCCGCCGCCATGGCGCGGGTCGACGTAGGTGCCCAGACCGACGCGCGACAGCTGCCCCGGTTTGCCGGCAGCGATATCGCGGAACAGCTGGGAGATCACCCCCTGCGGCAGATTGTAGGCCTCGATGCGGTTATCCACTGCCAGCTTCTGCAGGCCCGGCACCAGCCCCCAGTGGCCACCGATCACCCGGCGTACCAGGCCTTCATGGGCCAGGTGGTTGAGGCCGCGACCCTTGCCGTCGCCTTGGCCGGCGGCATACACCAGCGTGAGGTCACGCGGCGTCTGTTCAGCCACGAAGCGTTGTTCCAGGGCGATGGCGATCTGCTCGGCGAAGCCGATGCCGACGAAGCCGCCGCTGGCCAGGTTGGCGTTGTCCGGGATGCGCGCCACGGCGGCGGCGGCGGTCATGATCTTGCTCATTGCGGGTACTCGTGACGAAGGGGTCATGTAGGCGCCGGCTTGCTGGCGATCCATGCGGTTCAAAGCATCGCCAGCAAGCTGGCGCCTACACCTTTTGCTGAGCGAAAGCGCAGCGTCTGGAAGGCTCTTATGGCTTAGAAGCTTCCAAACAGCGTGCCCAGGGTGATCACCACCGCCAGTGCCAGCAGCGGGAAGGCCACGGTGTTGACGAAGATGAATTTGTACGATTCGCGGTGAGTGAGCTTGCAGATCGCCAGCAGCGAAATTACCGCGCCGTTGTGCGGCAGGGTGTCCATGCAGCCCGAGGCCATGGCGGCGACGCGATGCAGCAGCTCGGGGCTGATGCCGGCAGCATTGGCCATTTCCAGGTACTGCTCGCCGAGGGTCTTCAGCGCGATGGACATGCCACCAGAGGCCGAGCCGGTGATGCCGGCGAGGATGTTCACCGCCACCGCTTCGGAGATCAGCGGGTTGCTGGAGACGCCCAGCACCAGGTCACGGATGATCACGAAACCGGCCAGCGAGGCGATCACCGTGCCGTAACCCACCTCGGCGGCGGTGTTGAGAATCGGCAGCATGGAGCCGAAGGCGCCGTCGTTGACGCTCTTCTTCAGATCCATCCAGCGCTTCCAGTGCATGGCGATCAGCAGCACGATGGCGGCGCCGAGGGCGACGATGATCGACCAGATACCGATCAGCGATTTGGCGTCCTGCAGGCCGCCGTATTCCGGTTTGGCCAGGTAGCTGGTGTCGACGCTCGGCAGAATCTGCTTGGCCATCAGGAAGTTCAGCGCGATCACCACGAAGATCGGCAGCAGTGCCAGCCAGAAGCCGGGAATGTTGCCGCGCTCCTCGCTGACTGGGTCGTCACGGTGTTCGCCGTAGCCTTCACCAGCGGCCATCATCTTGCGTGACTGCGCGGTGAGCCACCAGGTACCGAGGCCGAACATGATCAGCCCGCCAATCACCCCCAGACCTGGCGCGGCGAAGGCGTCGGTGCCGAAGAAGGGGTTGGGGATGGCGTTCTGAATCGCCGGGGTGCCGGGCAGCGCGGTCATGGTGAAGGTGAACGAGCCAAGGGCGATGGCACCGGGGATCAGGCGCTTGGGAATGCCCGCCTCGCGGAACAGCGCGGCGCCGATCGGGTACACGGCGAAGGCCACCACGAACAGCGAGACGCCGCCGTAAGTGAGGATGCCGCAGGCCAGCACGATGGCCAGGATCGCGCGCTCGCTGCCCACTTTCGCGACGATGCCCTGGGCGATGGCGCGGGCCGACCCCGAATCGTCCATCAACTTGCCGAACAGCGCACCGAGCAGGAACAACGGGAAGAACTGAATCACGTAGCCGCCCATGGCCTTCATGAACACCTGGGTGTAGGTGAGCAGCAGCAGGCCGACATCACCGGCGAACAGCAACGCTAGCAGAGCCAGCAGTGGGGCGAGGATCAGGACGTTGATGCCGCGATAGGCGAGGTACATCAACAGTGCGAGGGAAATCAGAATACCGAGGGTACCCATGGCTGGTTCCTTTTGTTGTTGTTCTAGCGGCTCAGGGCCGTTCTATCGTGAGCGCGCGGATACACCAGCGCGCCTCTGAGGTTTACAGAGCGAGAGTCGTGCCAGTGCGCGGTTGGGCCCTCTTGGAAAGTGCGCTAAGGCCTGTGGATAAAGGGGCGCAGCGGTTTATGACGGGTTCGGCGTGGCTGTTGCGGTGTTGAGTGGTTGTCCATTTTTCTGGACTTATTCCGATATCTTGGAATGCAAGGGCGAAATTCTGTCCAGGAAATTGGAATTTATGAGGCGCAGAATTAGAGCGCTGTTTCGTTTTGCCTGGGGTTCGCCGTTATGGTCCTGCTGGATTGTGCTGGCGTCGTAGGCAGGCGATCTCTGTGTTGGGGATCAATGGACGGATCTGCCAGGGTCTGCGATCAAGGTCGGGTAGCGACTCGAGGGCGAGCGCTGTCTTTTGTCAGAACGGCGGAGTAAGGTTGCCGCCGATGGTTCCGCCCGCACGTGCGTGCGGATGAAAAGGGAACAGGGTGCGGCGAGTCTCGCCAATTCCCTGGCTGCCCCCGCAACTGTAAGCGGCGAACGATGCCCGGATGCCACTGACTTCGGTCGGGAAGGCGGGCGAAGTGCCAAGCCGTGAGCCAGGAGACCTGCCATCGAATCCATCGATCCTCCAACTCGTCGCGCGGTGGGCGCGATCAAGGAACTTGCATGCATATCGAACCCGGTGTCGTCGAAGGCGCCAAGATCTTCCTCAGCTACGCAACCGCAGTCGGTGCCTTTGGCCTGACCGCCAAACTGGCGCGTGATGCCATTCGCGACAACGGCGGGGCGACCGCCCTGGCGCTGCGCAGCCTGCTGACCACCGCGCTGGTGTTCTGCTTCTTCGAGGTGTTGCCGCATCATGCGGTGGGGGTTTCCGAGGTGCATCTGATCCTCGGTTCGACCTTGCTCCTGCTGTTCGGCGCGGGGGCCACGGCCGTCGGTCTGGCGGCTGGCTTGCTGTTGCAGGGCTTGTTGTTCGCGCCGTTCGATCTGCCGCAGTACGGCATGAACGTCACCACCCTGCTGGTACCGCTGTGGGCCATCAGTGTGTTGGCCAAGCGTATCGTTGCGCCGGGCACCGCCTACGTCGACCTGTCCTACAAGCAGGCGTTGGCGCTGTCGACCGCCTACCAGGGCGGCATTGTTGCCTGGGTCGGCTTCTGGGCCTTCTATGGCCATGGCTTCACCAGCGATAACCTGGCCGCTGTGGGCAGCTTCGGCCTGGCTTACATGAGCGTGATCCTGATCGAACCGCTGGTCGACCTGGGCGTGCTGGCCGCTGCCAAGGCGCTGGCGCGTTTCAGTCAGGGGCCGCTGTTCAACGTGCGTCTGCACCAGGCGGCGGTCTGATGCAGTGCGCGGTGGCCGCTGGTTCGGTCGCCGCGCTAGGTTTTGCCATGAGGATGCAGGCAAGATGGGGGCGTTCGTTCTGCCAGGAAGATGCCTGTGAAAGCCTGCTCCGATGATTTCATCATTGCCAACACCCCCGAAGAGGCGGTCGACCGCCTTGCCGCGCTGCATCAGGAAGCCACCGGCGCCCTGAGCCACGCACTCAAGCGCTACCTCAAGGAACGCATCCGCCCGGATGCCAGCGAACACTGCCTGTTCCGCTACCCCGAATTGCGCCTGACCTACCTGTGCCAGGGCGAGGTGCCGACCACCGTGCGCGCCTATGCCAAGGTACAGGTGCCAGGCACCTACGCCATCACCGTGACCCAGCCAGCGGCCTTCCGTAAATACCTGCTGGAGCAGCTGCGCCCGCTGATGAATGACTTCACCTTGCGTGTCGAGGTCGGCCGCAGCCAGCAGAACATCCCTTACCCGTACGTGGTCGAGGGCGGCGATGAGCTGGCTGGCAGTGGCGTGACTGCCGCCGAGCTGGCGCGTGTGTTCCCCAGCACTGACCTGTCCGCCGCCACCGACGGTACCGCCGATGGCCTGTACGACTGGGAGAACATCGACCCGCTGCCGCTGGCGCTGTTCGACGCGGCGCGCACCGACTTTTCGCTCAAGCGCATCCAGCACTACACCGGCAGCGACTGGCGTCATGTACAGCCGTGGATCCTGCTGACCAACTACCACCGCTACGTCGACCAGTTCATCCGCCATGGCCTGGACATGCTGGTGAACGACTCACGCTTCACCCGCATGGTGCTGCCGGGCAACGTGGTGGTCGAGCGCGGCATGGCTGAAGGCGAAATGCAGGCGATCATCGAGAACGTGGTCTGGCACCGTTACCAGATGCCGGCCTACCACCTGCAGGCCAATGATGGCCACGGCATCACCCTGGTCAACATCGGCGTCGGCCCGTCCAACGCCAAGAACATCACCGACCACCTCGCCGTGCTGCGCCCGCACTGCTGGCTGATGATCGGCCACTGTGGCGGCCTGCGTCAGTCGCAGACCATTGGTGACTACGTGCTGGCCCACGCCTACATGCGCCGCGACGGCATTCTCGACCGCGTACTGCCGCCGCACATTCCGCTGCCGGCGCTGGCCGAAGTGCAGCAGGCGCTGCAGGAGGCGGCCAAGCAAGTGACGGGCGAGCAAGGCGATGAGCTGAAGAAGCGCCTGCGTACCGGCACCGTGCTGACTTACGACGACCGCAACTGGGAGCTGCGTTGGGCGCAGGAGCGGCCGCTGATCAACCTGTCGCGTGCGGTGGCGGTGGACATGGAAAGCGGCACCATTGCCGCGCAAGGCTATCGTCTGCGGGTGCCCTACGGCACGCTGCTGTGCGTGTCGGACAAACCCCTGCACAGCGAGATCAAGCTGCCCGGCGCGGCCGGTGCCTTCTACGAACGTGCGGTGACCCAGCATCTGCACATCGGCATCGCCGCGCTGGAGCTGATGCGCAGCCAGCTCAACTCGCTGCACTCGCGCAAGCTGCGCAGCTTCGACGAGCCGCCGTTCCGCTGATGGGCAATCCAGTGGTGAAGGCTTGAACGGGGTCAGCAGGTTGCTGTTTGCCAGTGGTGCGCACAGCGCACCCTACACCTTCAGCCACCGCTGGTAGGCGTAGCTCAGGCTGCTGCCGGGGTTTCGTCACGCAGCAGCTCGGCCAGCGCTGCGCGGTCGATGTTGGCGCCGCTGAGCACCACCGCCACGCGCTGGCCGGCATTGAGCTGGCGCTCCTGTATCAGGGCGGCCAGCGCCGCTGCACCGGCGCCTTCGGCGAGGTTGTGGGTGTCTTCGTGATAGGCGCGGATGGCCGCGCGGATCTCGTCATCGCTCACCCGCACGATGCGTGCAGCGCCGGCACGCAGCATGTCCAGTGCCAACTGCTGCGGCTGGCGACAGGCCATGCCGTCGGCCAGGGTGTCGGCGCGTTCGGTCTGTACCAGGCGACCCTGCTCGAAACTCTGCGCGTAGGCGTCGGCGCCGCTGGCGACCACGCCAATGATCTCGGTGTCGAGGCCGAGCAGGTCGCGGGTGCGGATCATGCCGCAGATGCCCGAACCGAGACCGATGGGTACGTACACCCGGCGCAGATTCGGCACCGCTTCCAGCAGTTCCAGGGCATAGGTGGCCACGCCGCGCACCAGATCCTCGTGCAGTGAAGGCACCCCATGCAGGCCATCGCGCTCGGCAATGCGTGCGGCTTCGGCGCGGGCTTCGTCGAAGTCGCGGCCATGTTCGATCACCTCGGCGCCGAGGGCGCGCATCGCCGCGTTCTTTTCGCGGGCATTGCCGTGCGGCACCACAATACGGATCGCCAGGCCGGCCTGGCGCGCGGCCAGCGCCAGGCTCTGGCCGTGATTGCCACGGGTGGCGGTGACCAGCCCACGCACCTGCGGCTCGCGGCGTAGCAGGGCGTCGATATAGACCAGCCCGCCGCGTACCTTGAAGGCAGCAGTCGGGGCGTGGTTCTCGTGCTTGACCCAGACCTCGCAGGCGGTGCGCTGCGCCAGCAGCGGCCAGCTCAGTTGCGGCGTCGGTGCCATGTGGCGGTGAACCAGTGCAGCGCTCTGGCGCAGTTGGGCGAGGTCGAACATGGCGGGCACTCCGGGTGGCGTTGACCCGGATGCTAGTGCGGCGCATTGTATGGGTAAATCTTTATATTGCATGGCAAGCAATGTGGCTTCCTGATCTGCAAGACAGCGCTCTGCCAACGTACCTGGCACTGGTCGAGGCCATCGCGGCGGCCATCGGCCGTGGCGAACTCAAGCCCGGCGAGCGCCTGCCGCCGCAGCGCCGTCTGGCCTGGGCGCTGGGTATCAACCCGAGCACGGTGATGCTCGCTTACCGCGAGGCGGCGCGCCGGCATCTGGTGTCCGGCGAGGTCGGGCGTGGCACCTACGTGCTGGCCGGCAGCCGCGAAGCGAGCCTGTTCCGCCTCAAGCAACCGGCCGCGCAGGGCGAACTGATCGACCTGTCGACCAATGTGCCGGTGCATGACCCGGACAATCGCGACCTGTCGGCCAGTCTTGCCGAGCTGATTTCGCGCGGTGAGCTGGATGTGTTGCAGGCCTACCCGTCGGCGGCACTGGTCGAGCGTGCGCATCTGGCCGGCGCGACCTGGCTGCGTCGGCGTGGCCTGGAGCTGGCGCCGGGCGGTCTGCTACTCAGCGCGGGTGCCCAGCAGGGCGTGTCTGCGGCGTTGCTGGCGCTGTGCGAAGCGGGCGAGCCGATTCTGGTCGAGCGCTACACCGCACCGGGGATCAAGGCCGCCGCACGCCAGTTGCGTTTGCCGCTGCATGGCGTGGCGATGGACGCACACGGCATCCTGCCCGATGACCTCGACCGCCAGGCCCGTGCTACCGGGGCGCGCGTGGCGGTGCTGACGCCCTGTTTGCAGAATCCCACCGGCGCCAGCCTGGACGCCGAGCGCCGCGCGGCCATTGCCGAGGTGGCGCGGCGCCGTGGCTTGTGGATCGTCGAGGACGATGTCTACGGCGTGCTCGGCAGCGAGGCGCCGCTGGCAGTGCAGGCGCCGGAGCGTTGCCTGCTGATCAGCAGCCTGTCCAAGAGCGTTGCGCCCGGCCTGCGCCTGGGCTTTATCGCGGGTGCGCCGGAGCTGCTCGAACGCATCGACCCTGAAGCGCAGGCCACGCGCTGGGCGGTGACGCCGCTGAGTCTGGCGCTGGCCTGTGAGTGGATCGAAAACGGTATCGCCGAACAGCGCCTGGCCTGGCAGATCGACGAGCTGCAACAGCGCTGGCGCCTGGCCGCGCGTGTGCTCGGCCCGCGCATGCCGCAGGGCAGGGCAGTGGCGCCGCATCTGTGGCTCGATGGCGCGCCGCCTGTGGGGCTGGTCGCGGCGTGTTGGCACAGCGGTGTGGAGGTGGTGCCAGCCGAGGTGTTCGCGGTCGAGGCCAATCCGGGGCATGCCGTGCGTATCAGTCTTGCGGCGGCGGTTAGCCGGGTCGAACTCAAGCGGGCATTGGCAGGGATTGTCGCGGCCTGGCCTGTCTAGCCCAGCGATAGATGCAGAATCGGAAACGGCCGCCCGCCGCCATCCAGGCGCGAGCGGCCGGTCACCAGGAAACCCAGGCGCTGGTAGAAAACCACGGCTTGCGGGTTCTGCTCGTTGACGTCGACGCGCGTGGCGCCCAGCTCGTCGATGGCATGGCGCATCAGTCGCGTGCCTACGCCCTGACCATGGCAGGCCGGATCGACGAAGAGCATCTCCACCATGCCTTCGCGGGTGCCGAGAAAGCCCAGTATTCGCCCTGACTCATCGCGCGCGCAGGTCAAGTGCACGGCCGGAAAATACTGTGTGCGCAGCAGTGGCTTGATCACCTGCAGATCGGTTGCTGGCAGGAAGTGATGGGTTGCGCGCACGGCAGCCTCCCAGATTTCTTCCAGTACAGGCAGTTCGGTGTCGGCGGGTGTGTCGAGAATCAGCATGCTAACAGGCCGTTGAAAAACGTAGGCGAGGCAGGCAAACGGGGGCGGAGTATACCCGTCGGTTGCGTGTCTCAAGGCTTCTCAACCCTGCGGATTTATTCCTGGAGCGCAACACCCGCGACAGGTGGGAGCCCGCTTGCGGGCGATCCTTCCAGGCCTATGATCGCCGGCAAGCCGGCTCCTATGTATGGACTCGCCCCCACTGTCAAACCTGCTTTTCAACACTGCTACCCGGCTGCATCTATGTATCAGGCCTATTCGAGGAAGCTGTCATCAGCTTCTGGCCAACATTGTGTGAGCTTGCGGTATGCCTATTACATTCAGACCTCGAAGGCCAGTAGGAGCCAAGGCATCAATCCGCAACGGTCTTACCTGGGGTCAATGTTTTCTAGCAGAGGTTGGAGCGACTTCGCGCCCCGGTGGCAGAACTCGGTGGATCAGTGACTCATTTCCGCCTGCCTGTCATTAACTGGCTGGCGTTGATAAGTCTGTTCATTCTGTAGCAGCACCCAGGCGATCCGTAGGTTGCGGTTGGCTAACCTCACCGCCGCCTCTTTGCGCCCCAGGCGACTCAGCCAGCCCAGCAAGCGGCGATCATCCGGTTGCTGCGAATCAGGCCGTAGTTGTCGGAGGACCGCATGCGCGCCCTGGATCATCAGGCTGCGCATGTAGCCATCGCCTCGCTTGCTCATCTTGCCCAGGCGGATCTTTTCTCCGCTGCTGTGCTGATCAGGCACCATGCCGAAGTAAGCCGCATATAAGCGGGCATTGGCGAAACGTTCAGGTTCGGTTTGCTTGGCCAGCAGCGCGGTGGCGATGATCGGGCCGACTCCGCGCACCGTCATCAGTCGTTTCGCGGTCTTGTCCGCGTTCGCAGCAGCTTCCAAGCGCCCGCTCAAGACGTTGATGCGTTCGCCCAATTGCCGCCATTCACCCAGCAATTCGTCGATCAACTCCCGCAGTATCTCCGGCAGTGGCTGCGTTGCATCTTCCAGCACCCTCGGTATCACGTGGCTGATAGCCGCATCGCCTTGCGCCAGAGCCACGCCGTGCTCCAGCAGCAAACCGCGCATCTGATTACTCATCGCCGTACGCCGACGCACATAACCCTGCCGAGCGCGATGCAGCGCCTGCATGGCCAGCGAGGCAGCGCTTTTGATGGGCACGGCTGAAATCTTGCTATCGCGACCGGCGCGCAAGATCGACAGGGCATCGTTACGATCATTCTTCGCACCGCTGCGGTGACCCTCGACGAGACGAGCCGGAAGAATCCGCGCCAGGTTGCCTTGCCCCTGTAGCTGCCGTGCCCACGCCTGAGCACCTGGGCCAGTTTCAACCAGCACGACGACACTCGGCGGCAACTTGCACAGAAACTCGTAGAACGCCTCACGCGACTTGATCCGCGCCTCGTAACGCACCTGACCAAGAACGTCTTCTCCCGCCACCTGAAAGACCCGCTTGGCAAGATCGACTGCCACTGTCGTGCAGGCCGATAGATCGTTTAAGGCCTGGGATTGATTAGTTGCTGTATGCTTTTTCATTGACTCGCCCTCGCTGCCGTTGGCTTCTTAGACTGCCACCGTGGCGCATTGACGCCTCGGCGTGGGCGAGTCCATGTAATTACACTCAAGTGACGCCGATAGCTTTCGCCCTTGCTGTCATTGGCTGGCGTCGAGCACCACGCGGTAGCGCGCCTTGCCGCTGCGCAGGTGATCGATGGCCGCGTTCACCTGGCTCATGGGGAAGTGCTCGACCTGCGGCAAAATTTGGTGCCGCGCGCAGAACTCGAGCATGGTCGCCATGGTTTTCGGCGAGCCTACCGGCGAGCCGGACAGGCTCTTTTGCTGCGGGATCAGGTTGAACACGTGCACCGGGATGGCGCTGGGCACGATGCCGACGAAATGCAGGCGGCCCTTGCCGCGCAGGGTGGCGATCAGCCCCTGCCAGTCCAGATCGGCGCTGGCGGTCACCAGGAGAAAATCCAGGGTGCCGGCTATTGCCTTCAGTGCCGCGCTGTCGGTGGAGGCCACGACATTGTGCGCGCCCAGGCGTTTGGCTTCGTCCTGCTTGTTCAGCGACGAGGTGAAGGCCGTCACCTCGCAGCCCCAGGCATTGAGAAAACGCAGCGCCAGGTGGCCGAGGCCGCCGATGCCGACCACGCCGACGCGGTCGGTGGGCTTGATGTCGTATTCCAGCAGCGGGCTGAACACCGTCGAACCGGCGCAGAACAGCGGGCCGACCAGGGCTGGGTCGAGGCCGTCTGGCAGCGGTACGGCCCAGGCCCAGTGCGAGCGCAGGCGGTCGGCGAAACCGCCGTGGCTGCCGACGATGGTCGGTTTCACCGAGCGACACAGCTGGTGCGAGCCTTCCATGCAGGAGCCGCAATGCATGCAGCTGCCCTTGTACCAGCCGATGCCAACCCGCTGGCCGAGCTTGAGCCCGCGCGCCTGCTCGCCGAGGCGGACGATGGTGCCAACCACTTCATGGCCGGGAATGAAGGGGTAACGGGCGTTGCCCCATTCGTTGTCGATCATCGACTGGTCGGAGTGGCAGATACCGCAGTATTCCACGGCGATCTCGACGTCTTCGGCGCCCAGCGGGCCGGGGTCGTAGCTCAAACGCTCCAATGGCGCCCCGGGCGTGGTGGCGGCCCAGCCGGTGAAGGTGGCGAGTTCGGCGTTGTTGCTCATCGGTGGCTCCTGAATGCAGGGGTAAACCTGCAGCTTAGTCGCTCTGGCCGGGCGTGGAAGCACCATCAGTGACGTTTATCGTGCGTTACACTGCGCAGCCCTGTCTGAGCGAAGATCGTTGCATGTCACGCCCTCGTCCTCCTGCCAGTCGCCGTCCCGCAGCCCCGCGTCGTGTGGCCAAGGCGCCACCTGCGCAGCCGCGCCTGCTACTGCTGAACAAACCGTTCGACGTGCTCACCCAGTTCAATGACGAGCAGGGCCGCGCGACGCTCAAGGATTTCGTCGATGTGCCCGGTGTCTACCCGGCCGGGCGCCTGGATCGTGACAGCGAAGGCCTGTTGTTGCTGACCAACGACGGCCGCTTGCAGGCGCGTATCGCCGACCCCAGGCACAAGCTGGCGAAGACCTACTGGGTGCAGGTCGAGGGCGAGCCGAGCGAGGAACAATTGCAGCAGTTACGCGCGGGCGTGACGCTCAATGACGGCCCGACCCTGCCGGCCGAAGCGCGTCTGCTGGACGAGCCGCAGCTGTGGGATAGAAATCCGCCGGTGCGCTTTCGCAAGAGCGTGCCCACGCGCTGGCTGGAGCTGGTGATCCGCGAAGGGCGCAACCGCCAGGTGCGGCGCATGACGGCCGCCGTCGGTTTGCCCACGCTGCGTCTGGTGCGTGTGGCCATCGGCCCCTGGCGGCTCGATGGCTTGCCGCCGGGGCAGTGGCGCGAGGTGCCGGCCAGGCTGGATTGAGATCAGGCGTTTTGTCGCAGGGGGCGGCCCTGGCGAACATGACCTGAGTCAATAACCGGCCTTGATCACGGCGATACCTTTGTTCAGCACTTCACGCCAGGCCTGACGCACATCCGCGTCGCACTCCTTGTCGTGTTCGCTGATGGTCAGCAGCAGCGCGTCGAGCCACAGGTCGTAGAGCTCGGGGCGGATGTCCAGATGCTGGCGCGAGTGCGATTCACCCAGAGCGCGCAGCTTGGTATCGGGCATGCCACGGGCGTGCATGACCAGGTTGAGAATGCCCTGGCGTAACAGCTGTTTCTGCGCACTCATGTCGGTGTCGACGAACTTCTCGCGAATCAGCGGCGAGCTGGCGAGGAAGTGGCGGTAGAAACTGTCGAAGAAATCCGGGCTGGCGCAGCAGCGGCCGTAGCTCTGCATCACCGTATTGGCGGCGCTCATGTGTCACTCCTTGGAAGGGCAGCAGGCCGCGAATACAGCGGCCATGTATCGATTACGCTGGCCGGGTCAGCCGTGAATGCCGCGCGCGGTCTCGATGATATAGGTAATGATTGGCTTGGCCAGGAAGGCGAACAGGCACAGCCCCAGGCCAAGGAACAGGATGGCGGTGCCGAGGCGACCGGCCTTGGACTTCTTCGCCAGATCCCAGATGATGAAGAACATGAACAGCATCAGGCCGCCCACCAGGACGTACATCATCAGGGCTTCGAATTGTTCGGTTTCCATGGTACCTCGTGATTCGCAGGGAAAACGCAGGGCGAAAATTATACGCGCCCCGGCCTGGTGCGCGGCATGATCGGGTTCACCCTGCGACTTTCAGTCGCGCAGATGCTGCAAGGGCAACTGCGTGCTGGACAGAATCTGCTGCAGCACGAAGCTCGAACGCACGCTGGAAACCCCGTCGATGCGCGTCAGGGTGCCGAGTAGCAGCTTCTGGTAATGATCCATATCCGGCACCACCACCTTGAGCTGGTAGTCGGCATCCATCCCGGTTACCAGGCAGCACTCCAGCACTTCGGGGCACTTGCGGATCTCGTCCTGAAAGTGCTCGAAACGCTCGGGCGTGTGCCGGTCCATACCGATCAGCACGTAGGCGGTCAGGCTCAGGCCGAGCTTCTTGCGATCCAGCAGGGCCACCTGGCCGGTGATATAGCCGTCGTCTTCCAGTTGCTTGACGCGACGCGAGCAGGGCGAGGGTGACAGGCCGATGCGTTCGGCCAGCTCCTGATTGGACAGGGCAGCGTTGCGCTGCAATTCGGCAAGAATATTCAGGTCGTAACGGTCGAGTTTGTCCATTTTCTAACCGGCTAAAGATTGAATTGCGCTAAATAGTGCTACTTTGGGTGTTAATTGCGCAATTGGTAAATTTGTAAGCAATATTAGCAATCTTATTTCGGCGTGCCAGGCGTAAGCTTTATCTCAGTTTCACGGCCCGGACGACAAGTCCTACCGGCCTCGCCCAACCAGGTGAGCCGGCGCCGACGATCCTTACCGGATCGCCTCGGCACCCGGGTCCGCACTGCCCAACCAGGCGGGCGACGAAAGCGGCGACAGCATCGCCAGCACCGGACAGATTTCCCGAGGGGGCCGCAAGGCCCCTTTTCTTTTTATCTCTTCTCAGTGGCTCTTACCTGAAGTGCTATCACATGCTAGCTACCATGGCAGGAAACCTTTTGAAGACGCCTAGGGAGCGCTATTATGAGCCAGCGACTGTTCCTGCCCCTGATAGGTCTATGGAGACGTGTATGCCGGCGAAGAAGAAAGCCCTCAGTGAGAAGGAAATTGCGAAGCTGGAGAACATGATCCCAGGCGTCGCGGTCAGTGCAACCCGATCCGCGCATTTCCGTGCCCTTTCCACAGGCATGGCCGTAATGGGCGTTCAGGGCCAGGATCTAGTTGAAACTAGCGCCGATGGCAGCGTCCGAGTCGTCGGCAAGGTCAAGCCGCGTCGGAAAGTCACCGTAGGGCAAGTTGTCACCGTGCAGCGCATGGGCTAGGCCTTTCGCCGGTGGAAACTCCTAGACTTCGCGTATTCGCAGGCCCGAATGGGTCAGGCAAAAGCACCATCAAGGCGCTCATTCCAGTCGCATTGATCAACATTTACGTCAACGCCGACGAGATCGAGAAGGCCGCCAGAGAAACTGGCTTCGTCGATCTCTCTGCATACGGTATCGTTTCGACTACTGAGGCTCTTCAAGCGTTCTTTGAACGGCACCACCTCACCGTCAAGGAAGGGCTCTTGGCAGAGTCTCGACTCTTGGTGATGGATCAGGGGCGGGTAGATTTCCGCAAGATTGCGAACATCAATTCCTATCATGCGTCGGTGCTTGCAGACTTCATCAGGCAACGGCTGCTTGAACAGAAGAAATCGTTCACTTTTGAAACCGTGATGTCTCACGAGAGCAAGGTCGAGTTTATGCGCGAGGCTCAGCAGCGTGGCTACCGAACCTACCTGTATTTCGTCGCCACTGAAGATCCGAAGATCAACATCAACCGGGTGGCCATCAGGGTCGAAGAAGATGGCCATGATGTCGACACTGACAAGATCATCAAGCGCTATCACAAGACACTGGCTCTGCTGCCATCTGCTGTAGCTGCCTCGAATCGTGCCTACATTTTCGACAACTCTGCAGACGAGTCCGTTTGGTTGGCCGAGATCACCGATGGCACATCTCTGGAGTACCGAACCGAAGAGATTCCTGAATGGTTCTTCACTGCCTACGTTGAGCGGGTGACTACGCCAAGCGCTTGAAGTGAAAAAGCCCCGTTAGGGGGCTGTAGGAGCGAATTTATTCGCGATAGAGTTTGGCTTCATGCCCGAACAAAATTGCGAATAAATTCGCTCTTACAGTGACAAGCCTTATTTGATCGGCATGACCCGTTAGGGCGCCTCTAAAAACGTAGGCGACGGCTGCAAGCATGGCTGGGCTTTCTTGATCAAGGCAGCGCTCAGTGCTGGATCACTTCCTGCGGGTCGGCGTGTACCAGTACCTCGGCACGTGGATAGTGCGCGTGGATGGCCTTCTCCACGGCGACGCAATGGGCGTGGGCCTGCGACAGGCTCATCTCGCCCGGCAGTTCCAGATGCAGCTGGACGAACCAGCGCGTGCCGGAGATGCGCGTACGCAGGTCGTGGGCGCCAAGCACGCCCGGTACGGCTGTGGCCAGCGCGTACATGTGCTGGGTGGTTTCGCCGGGCAGTTCCTCGTCCATCAGCACGCCAATTGCGCCGCGCACGATGCTCAGGGCGCTCCAGAAGATGTAGAAGGCGATGCCGATGGCGAACAGCGCATCCATCTGCAACCAGCCGAAGCGGGTCAGCAGCAGGGCAAGCAGGATGCTGCTGTTGAGTAGGATATCGGAGCGATAGTGCAGCGAATCGGCATGGATGGCCGTGGAGCCGGTTTCCCGCACTACCTTGCGCTGGAACGCCAGCAGAGCGACGGTCAGCGCCAGCGACAGCAGCATCACCACGATGCCGATACCTTCTGCTGCCAGCGGCTGTGGCGACTGCAGACGCTCGACGCCTTGCACGCCGATGAGCACGGCACTGATGCCGATGAACAGCGCCTGGCCGAGCCCCGCCAGTGCTTCAGCCTTGCCATGGCCGTAGCGGTGATCTTCGTCGGCCGGGCGCAGGGCGAAATGCACGGCGATCAGATTGATCAGCGAGGCGGCGCTGTCGAGCAGCGAATCGGTGAGACCCGCCAGCAGGCTGACCGACCCGCTCAGCCACCAGGCAATGGCCTTGGCCAGTACCAGGGTCAGCGCTACGGTCAGCGCTGACCGGGTGGCCAGGCGCATCAGCCTGGCGTGCTGGGGTGTGTGCATGGGTCAGGCAGCCGGGCGCAGGCCGTAGGCGGCCAGTTGCTCGGCGCTGCCGCTGTGCTGGATCAGACGCGGATCGTCGAGCGGCAGTTGATGCCCAGTGCTGGTCTCGATCAGCGTTTTCAGCGCGTACTGGTCGACCTTGCCGTCGGCGCCGATCAGTTGCTTGAGCTGTTGCGGATCGACCTGAGCGGTCTTGCCTTCAGGCAGGTAGATGGCGCCGGTGGCGAAGTCCACGGCAAAGGCGATCAGGCCCGGAATCACGTAGAACAGGATGCCGATGGCGTTGGCGCCGGCGATCACCGGGTCGATCTTGCCTTCGATCTGGCCACGACGATCCGGGTAGAAAATCGAGCCGCAGGCCGTCAGTTGAGTGAGCAGGGTTGCGGCGACAACGCCGGCGATAACGCGGGATTTCGTGCGCATGAGCACCTCCATAAAAACGTGGCGCAACTATAGCAAGGCGATGATTGCAAAACTGCAGCGCGCTGTTTCAGACCAGCAAGTTGGCAGGCGGTTCGCCGTTATAATCGCCAGCCTGCTGTGGAGAAATGATGAATACCCTGCCGATCGATTCGCTGCTGCCCGCCCTGCGCGATGCCTTGTCCGCCCGTCACGAAGTCGTGCTGGAGGCGCCGCCCGGCGCCGGCAAGACCACCCGCGTACCGCTGGCACTGCTGGATGCGCCCTGGCTGGCCGGGCAGAAGATCCTCATGCTCGAACCACGCCGATTGGCCGCTCGTGCTGCCGCCGAGCGCCTGGCCAGCGAACTGGGTGAACGGGTCGGCGAGACGGTCGGCTACCGCATTCGCCTGGACAGCAAGGTCGGGCCGAACACGCGCATCGAGGTGGTCACCGAAGGCATTCTCGCCCGCCGCCTGCAGGACGACCCGGCGCTGGACGGCGTTGGCCTGGTGATCTTCGATGAATTTCATGAGCGCAGCCTGGATGCCGACCTGGCCCTGGCGCTGACGCTCAATGGCCGCGCCATGTTCCGCGGCGCAGACAGTGGCGAGGCGCCGCTCAAGGTGCTGCTGATGTCCGCCACCCTCGAAGGCGAGCGCCTGGCCGCGCTGCTGGGCGAGGCGCCGGTGCTGCGCAGCGAGGGGCGCATGTTCCCGGTGGATATCCGCTGGGGCGCGCCGTTCCAGGCGGGTGAGTGGGTCGAGCCGCGTGTATTGCAGACGGTGCAGCAGGCGTTGGCTGATGAATCCGGCAGCCTGCTGGTATTCCTGCCGGGCCAGGCCGAGATTCGCCGGGTGGCCGAGCAGTTGCAGGAGGCGCTCGGCAATCGGCCGGATGTGCTGGTCTGCCCGCTGCACGGCGAACTGGACCTGGCTGCCCAGCGTGCGGCCATCGAGCCGGCCCCAGCAGGCAAACGCAAGGTGGTGCTGGCGACCAATATCGCCGAGACCAGCCTGACCATCGACGGTGTGCGCGTGGTCATCGATGCCGGCCTGGCACGGGTGCCGCGCTTCGATCCGGCCAGCGGCATGACCCGCCTCGACACTCAGCGTATCTCCCGTGCGTCCGCCACCCAGCGTGCCGGTCGTGCCGGACGCCTGGAGCCGGGCGTCTGCTATCGCTTGTGGTCGCAGGCGCAGCACGAACAGCTCAGCGCCTATTCCAGTGCGGAAATCCTGCAGGCCGACCTCGCCGGCCTGGCCCTGCAACTGCTGCGCTGGGGCGTGACGCCGCAGGAGCTGAGCTGGCTCGATGTGCCACCGTCAGCGGCCTATGCCCAGGCGTTGGATCTGCTCGGCCGCCTCGGCGCGCTGGACGAGTGTGGCGCGCTCAATGCCCACGGCCAGGCCATGGCCGAACTGCCCAGCCATCCACGCATCGCCCATTTGCTGTTGCGCGGCCAGACGCTGGGCCTCGGTACGCTGGCCTGCGACCTGGCGGCGCTGCTGGCCGAGCGCGACATTCTGCGCGGCGGCGGCGCGGATCTGCAGGGTCGCCTGGCCCTGCTCAGTGGCGAAAGCCGCGCCACTCGCTCGGCCCAAGGCGGCGTGCAGCGTGCGCGGCAACTGGCGAAACAGTTTCATGGGTTGATCAGGCATCGGCCGATCACTCAGGCGGTGAGCGACCGCGAACATCCGCGCTGGCTCGGCGGCCTGCTGGCCTTCGCCTACCCGGATCGCATCGCCCAGCAGCGCCGCGCTGGTGGTGCCGACTACCGCCTGGCCAATGGCCGCGCCGCGCAGTTTGCTGAAAGTGATGCGCTGATGAAGCACGAATGGCTGGTGGTGGCCGACCTGGGCAGCCGTCAGGGCCAGCGCGAGGAACGCATCTATCTCGCCGCCGATCTTGACCCGGCACTGTTCGAGCGTGAGCTGGCCGAGCAGGTACAGGCTGTGGAGGTGCTCGACTGGGACGAGCGCGAAGGCGTGCTGCGCGCCGAGCGCCAGCGCAAAGTCGGCGAGTTGCTGCTCGAGCGCCAGGCGTTGGCTACCCTGGATGAAGACAGCCGCTGTCGGGCGCTGGTCGGTCTGGTGCGGCGCAAGGGGTTGCAATTGCTGCCCTGGACGTCCGAACTGCGTCAGTGGCAGGCGCGCGTGGCGCTGCTGCGCGAGCTGGATTTGCAACAGCAGGGACAGAGCGACTGGCAGGACTTGTCCGATGCTGCGCTGCTGGCCAGCCTCGAACACTGGCTGACGCCCTTCCTGGGCAAGGTCAACCGGCTCAGTCATTTCGCCAATCTCGACTTGCCGGCGATCCTGCAGACGCTGCTGCCCTGGCCGCTGCCGCAACGCCTCGACGAGCTGGCGCCGCGCGCACTGAACGTGCCGTCCGGCTCGCGCATCGCCATCGACTACACGGAAAACCCGCCGGTGCTCGCCGTGCGCCTGCAGGAGCTGTTCGGTCTGGCCGCCACACCGCGCATCGCCGGCGGACGCCTCGGCCTCAAGCTGCATTTGCTGTCACCGGCCCGCCGCCCGGTGCAGGTGACCCAGGATCTGGCCAGCTTCTGGGCCAATACCTACGCCGAGGTGAAGAAGGATTTGAAAGGCCGCTATCCCAAGCATTACTGGCCGGATGATCCCTTGATTGCCGAACCCACTGCGCGCGCCAAACCAAGAAAGTGAGGCGTGAATGCTGACGCTGAACGTCGGGCCGCTGGCCCTGGGTGTCACCCATGTGCTGCTGCTTGCCAGCTTGCTGCTGGCGACCCTGGTCGGCTGGTTGATCGGGCGTCGGCACGGTTGCAACCCCGAACGCCAGCTGTTCCGCGCACTGCTGGTCGGGCTGCTGGTGGCGCGCCTGGCCTTCGTGCTGGTGTATGCCGAGTTCTACCGCGATGCGCCCTGGCGTGCCCTGGATATCCGCGACGGTGGTTTCATCGCCTGGCCGGGTGTACTTGCCGGGCTGGCAATGGGTGTCTGGTATTGCTGGCGCCAGGCGCGGATGCGCCGGCCGCTGGGCGTGGCGATGGCCGTTGGCCTGACGCTGTGGCTCGCTGGCAACCTGATGCTGCACGCGCTGGAGCAGGGCACGCGCTTGCCTGATCTGCAGGTGCGCGACATGCAGGGCCGCCCGGTGAACCTGCGTGATTACGCCGGTCAGCCGTTGGTGGTCAATCTGTGGGCGACCTGGTGCCCGCCGTGTCGGCGTGAGATGCCGGTGCTGATGCAGGCGCAGCAGCGTGAGTCGGCCATCACCATGCTCTTCGTCAATCAGGGCGAAAGTGCCGCGTTGGTGGCTGATTTTCTCGCCACGCAGCACCTGAGCCTGGATCATCTGCTGCTCGACGAGCAGGTCAAGTTGGGGCAGCTGGTCGGCTCACGCGCCTTGCCGACGACGCTGTTCTACGATGGCGAAGGGCGGCAGGTCGGCAGCCATCTCGGCGAGCTGTCGCACGCCAGCCTGGAGCGTGCGCTGGCCAGGCTGCGCGGCGATTGAAGGGTCAGTACAGCTGCAGATCCTCGCCGGCATCCTGCAAGCGCTGATAGGCCTGGTCCAGATCATCGCGCAGACGCTCGGCATTCGGGGCGTGGCGCGAATAGATCAGCCGCAGCGGCAGGCGTTGCACTTCGACGAAGGGCAGTTCAGCCATGTCCAGCGTGCGCATGGCCTGTTCGACGGGCGCCTGGTAGTCCAGCAGGTAGTCGCCACGTCGGCGCTGGAGCATCTCCAGTGCCGAGATATGGCTGCGGGTGCGGTGAAGGGAGATATTGCGTGCCGGGTCTTCCAGCCATTGGTTGACGTTCTGCCAGTAGCTGTAGCCCGTGATCAGAATCACCCCGCGACCTGTCAGATCGTCAGGAATGGTGGGCGCGGGTGTGTCCTGTCGGAAGTACAGGTTGAGGGTGATTTCGCCCAGCAGATGCCGACTCTCGAGGGTGTGCCCGGCCAACTGCGGTTTGCCGGATGCGCCAGCCCAGAGCTGGATGCTGCCATCGAGCAGGCCACTGTAGAGGCGGGCGCCGGGGTAGGAGCGAAAGTCGGCTTCATAGCCTGCCGCCTCGAGCAGGCGCGCGGTGAGTTCCAGCCCTGAGCCGCTGGGCTGCCCCTGGGCGTCGGTATAGGAAAAGGGCGGAAACTCGTAGTAACCCACATGAATGCGTGGCCTGGCCTCGGCAGTGCAGAGAGCCGGCAGCCAGAGCAGGGCGATGAGTAGCAGGCAGAAACGTCTTGGCATTTGGATCGCGGCGATTGGCCGTCTTGTCTTTTTTTTGTAATACCCGGCGAGCATGGACAAAACCGGGTTGGCTTGTCCAGCCCGGTTCATTCCTGACTGGGCAGGAAGAAGCGCCCGATCACCGGCAGGTGGTCGGAAATGCTCAGGGTGTCGTGCTGGCGCACCTGGCTGGCGAAGGGCGTCAGACGCGGGCTGTAGAACAGGTAGTCGATGGTGCGATCCGGGCCGTTTGCGGCCGGGTCGTTGGGGTAGTGGGTGTACCACTGTGCCTGTTCGGCGCCGCTGGCCTGCTGCAGGCTGGGGATCATCGGGTAGCGACGGGCCAGGTCCTGCAGTTCGCTGTCGGCGGCGTACCAGCTGCGCTGATCTTCCGGCAGACGCTGGAACTGACCCGGTGGCAGCAGGTTGAGGTCGCCACCCAGCACCCAGGTCTTGCCTGCATCCTGTAGCTGCTGGAGCAGGGCATCGGTCATCTGCACCTGGCGTTGCATGGTGTTCTGGCCCAGAGCAAAGGCATCGAAATGGGTGTTGATCGCCACCAGTTCCTCGCCGCCACGGATAGGCAGGTAGCTGACCAGCAGCGCGCGCTTGAGCTGGAACTGGCGGCTCAGCAGATCCGTTTCGAGCATGGGCAGTTGCAGGCGTTCGGCGCGGGCGATCTGGAAGCGGCTGAGGGTGCCCAGCTTCATACCGACGCTGCCGAGAATGCGCAGATGCGGGACGAACGCGGCCTTCCAGTAGAACGCCTGGCTGCTGCAGGGGTAGAGGTCGCCCAGGCGTGCCTGCAGCAGGGCCAGTTGATCCTGGTGGTCGCTGGCCCTGGCGTTATCGTGCAGCTCCTGCAGCAGCACCACGTCGGGCTTTTCGTCGCGCAGGATGCGCACCACTTCATCCAGCGTCAGGGCAAGGTCTTCGCTGCTCGGGCGCTCGTCCGGGCCATCGCCGCCGGGCAGGTCGTACCAGAACACATAGCGCTTACCGGCCAGGTACTGCACGTTCCAGGTCATCACCTTGAGCGCCTGGCCCGGTTGCAACTGCGCCGCCTGGCCCGTGCAGGCCACGGGTGCGTCTTCGCGTGGCTGCGGTCGCCAGGTCAGGCTGTAGACCAGCACGACGAGCAGCGCGAGCAACGCCAGCACGAGCAATAGAAGCAGACGAAGCGGACGGGACAGGGACATGACGACGCGGGCGGCTATGCTGAAAACAGCCGAGGATAACCGAGACCGGTGCGTCGGCCCAGACACCTGAGCGGGCGAGCGCACGTCATCTGTTGCGACAGATGCGATAACAGGTTGTAGTGTCGGCACGGTCAGGGCAGCAGGAGTCACGTATGTATCGCAAGGTGTTCGCCAGCAAGGTATTCGACCGCAAGGTGGTGCTGATCACCGGTGGTTGTGCGGGTATTGGCCGGGCCCTGGCCATGCGCCTGGCGCAGGCAGGCGCGCGCCTGGTGATTTTCGATCTCAACCAGGCGGCGCTGGACAGCCTGGTGCAGCACCTGGCCGATCACCACAACGCCGAGGCGCTGGGCCTGCTGTGCGACGTTGCCGATGCCGAGGCCGTGCAACGTGCCATGGCCCTTGCGCTGGAGCGTTTCGGCGGTATCGACGTGCTGGTCAACAATGCCGGCATCACCCACCGCAGCACCTTTGCCGAGACCAGCCTGGAGGTCTTTCAGCGGGTCATGGCGGTCAACTATTTCGGTGCCTTGCACTGCACCCAGGCGGCGCTGCCGAGCCTGATCGCCCGGCGCGGGCAGATCATCGTGCTCAGCTCGCTGTCGGGCATTGCGCCCCTGCTTTATCGCAGCGCCTACAACGCCAGCAAGCATGCGCTGCATGGCCTGTTCGAGACCTTGCGCTTTGAACTCAAGGGCTCGGGGGTGAACGTGATGCTGGTGTGCCCCGGCTTCACTGCCACCGATCTGCGCAAGAACGCCCTGGTCGGTGACGGCTCGGTGGCCGCGCAGGCACCGCTGGCGATGGGCAAGGTCGCCTCGCCGCAGGATGTCGCCAATGCCATCTACCAGGGCGCGCTCAAACGCCGGCGCTTGCTGGTGTTGTCGAATGTCGACTGGCGCGCACGGGTGCTGGCGCGCTTCTTCCCGAGGGTCTTCGAGCGTGTGCTGTTGCCGCGACTGTCCGGGTTGCGCCCGCAGGACTCGGGACGCCGTTGATGCGCTACTGGCTGTATGTGCTGTTGATGCTGGCGCCGCTGTGCCGCGCCGCTGATGGCGAACCCTTGCGGGTGATGACCGACCTCTGGCCGCCCTTTCGCATGGAGGGCGAGAATGGCCAGTTGCAGGGGCTGGACATTGATCTGCTCAATTAATTGTCACGCCGTACCGGTCTGCGCTTCGAGGTGCAGCGCGCGCCCTGGGCTCGAGGGTTGACGGCGCTGGAGCAGGGCAGCGCAGACCTGATGACCGGTTTGGCCAGAACGCCCGAACGCGAGCGCTACATTCGCTATCTGGACACGCCTTATTACGCCTGTTCGCCACGTTTCTATGCCGGCCCGGCACAGGCCATGCTGCTGAACGATTACGCATCGCTGCGCGGGCTGCGCATCGGCTACGTACTGGAGTCGGTGTACTTTCAGCCGTTCGACGCTGACAAGTCGCTGGACAAGGTCGGCGTCAGCAACGAGAAACAACTGCTGGAGATGCTGGTGCGCGGGCGTATCGATGTGCTGGTTGGCACCGATTGCCAGGTCGACTATGCCTTGCTGGCCCCCGAACTGGCCGGTCGCATCGTCAAGGCGGCCTATCAGCCGCAGGCGCGTACAGCGTTGTTTATCGGCTTCTCACGCAAGCGTCTGACGCACCTGCCGGCACTGGCGGCCGCGCTCGATGAGCTGTTTCGCGAGGGCTGGCTCGCCCATGCCGCGCTGCGCTATCAGCCGGTGGTTGCGCGTCATTAGCTGAGCTGTTTCAGCCGTGTTCGTGCTGCGCCGCATCGGCCAGCATCAGCGCCATGTCCCAGAAGGCCGCTTCGATCTTGTGGCCGTCGAGATCCCTGACGAAGCAGCCGTAATAGGGCGCGCCATACTCCGGGCGCGGCCCTGGTTGGCCTTCGTCCTGGCCCCCGGCCGCCAGCGCCGCCTGGTGAAAGGCATGCCCCGAGGCCTTGTCCGGGGCGACGAAGCCGAAGTGGCTGCCGTTGCCGAGTGTCGCCGGCTGACCGTTGATCGGCGTCTGCACCCAGAATTCCGGGTATTGGCGGCCGAAGGCCACCGCTGCGGGATGACGCATGATTTCCCGGCAACCGAGGGTGGCCAGCACCTTGGCGTAGAAGGCGCTGGCAGCCTCGAAATCGTTGGTGCCGATGGATACGTGAGACAGGATGCTGGGGTTGCTTTCGCTCATGACGCGCTCCTTGCTCGGGTCAACGCTGCAAGCCTAGTCACTGTTCTCGCTGTTTGTCGCCTGCTCCGGCTCCAGCAGCATGAACAGGCGGAACAGCACGACGATGGCGAACAGTTGCAGGAAGCCATTGCCGGCCTGATGCACCACCCACAGCAGGGTGTCGCCCTGGCTGGGTTGCGTCCACCAGTCGAGCAGCCACAGCGGCACCAGCACGTTGGCCAGGCAGGCGAATACCGGCCAGAAACGCCCCTCGGTCAGTGCGAAGCTACCCTGCAGCGCACGCAGGGGCGGCTCCTGACGCAGCACCAGGAGTATTTCGGCGAAGGCCAGGCGCATCATGATCCAGATACCCGGCACGATGAACAGCGACAGCCCGAGCATGATCGCCAGGGTGCTCAAACCCGCCATCAGGGCGAAGGTGGGCCACAGTTGCAGGCCGGCGGCGAACAACTGCGCGTTGCCGGGCGCCTGCCCGAGGCTGCGGGCATGCAGGAAGAGGATCAGCGGCGCGGCATACAGCGGGTAGACCAGAATGCCAAGCAGCACGGCATAGGCCGGATTGGCATCCTCGCCAAGCTGCGCAGCCAGTAACGCCTGGGCGATGGCTTCGAGCAGCAGCAGGGGCAGGGTCAGGCGGGCGATGGCCGCCAGGTTGTGGCTGGAGAAGAACCAGGCATCACGCAGGATGGAAAACGGACTCATCGGCAGGTTACCAAGTGTCGGGGCAGCAGCCACGGGGTGAGTGGCCGGGCCAGGTTCAGGGGCTCCCACTGGCGCTGCCTGTCAGGTGCCGCAACGGGGGCAGCGTGCGCAGGCGCTCAGGCTGGGGGCGTTGCCGCAAGGATAGGGGCTGGCGCGTGCCCGGGCCAGCCCGACGCATCATCGGCCAGGCTCTGGCATACTGGCGCCTTCGTTGCCCCCGAGGATTCCCGGTGAAGAAGATCGCCGTATTCGCCGATGTGCAGAACCTCTACTACACGGTGCGTCAGGTGCATGGCTGCCATTTCGACTACAGCGTGCTGTGGGCCGAGGTCAGCCGCCGTGGCGTGATCGTCGAGGCCTACGCCTACGCCATCGATCGTGGCGACGCCAAGCAGCAGCAGTTCCAGCAGATCCTGCGCAAGTTGGGCTTCACCGTGAAGCTCAAGCCCTATATCCAGCGTGCCGACGGCTCGGCCAAGGGTGACTGGGACGTAGGCATCACCATCGACGTACTGGATGCCGCCGCGCGGGTCGACGAGATCGTCCTGGCCTCCGGTGATGGCGACTTCGACCTGTTGCTCGAGCGCGTGCGCAGCCAGGGTGTGGCGGCAATTGCCTTCGGCGTGCCGGGGCTGACGGCGCAGTCGCTGATCCGCGCGGCGAGCCTGTATGTGCCCATCGAGGGTGAATTGTTGCTGCGCAATCACTGAGACGCTGTCAGCAGGTTCACTGCTGTGCTCGCCATGCTCAGGTCTTTCCATACACTCCGCTTGCGGCGCGTCGGCGAAACGCTTCCTGCCATCGCACGCGACGACTTCACCCGTTCTGAGGTTTTACGTGGAATCCATCGCCGTCATCGACTTCGAAACCACTGGCGTATCGCCGACCCAGGCGCGCGCCACCGAAATCGGCGTAGCGATCATCGAGGACGGACGCATCGTCGACCGTTATCAGAGCCTGATGAACAGCGGCGCCTGGGTGCCGCCGTTCATCGAGCAGCTCACCGGCATCAGCAACGCCATGCTGCGCAAGGCGCCGCCGTCGGATCAGGTGATGAACGAGGTGGCCGATTTCATCGGCGGGCGGCCGCTGTTGGCGCACAACGCCTCTTTCGACCAGAAGTTCTGGGATGCCGAACTGGCGCGGGTGCGCCGTCGCCGCTTGCAGCCGTTTGCCTGTTCGCTGCTGCTGTCGCGCCGTCTGCTGCCCGAGGCGCCGAGCCACAAGCTGGGCAACCTCAACGCCTGGGCCGGCCTGCCGGATACCGGCCGCGCTCACCGCGCCCTGGCCGACGCCGAGATGGCCGCGAATCTGACGTTGCACCTGTTTAGCCTGCTGCGCGAGCGCCATGGCCGGCAGCAGGCCGACCATGCCTTTCTCTGCCAATTGCAGAACCTCTCCGCCGCCAAGGTGCGTGCGCTGCTGGCCAGCGCTTGCTGAGCTGGCCTCGTCCCTGTCGGAGCGGCTGGGCGGCATTGCGCTTCAGCCGCGAGCTCTTATCGCGGCTAAAGCCCCTCCCACGAAGCCCCAGGCTTCATTGGTGAGTGGTACGCCGGAGGAATTTCTCGGCTGAAGCCGCTCTTGCGCAGTGGTAGCCCGGATGCAATCCGGGGAAACGGTGACAGTGGCCCCGGATTGCATCCCGGCTACGTGGGTCTGCAGCGCGGTTGGACATCTGTGGGAGGCACTTCAGCGGCGATCTTTACCGAGGTTGAAGGCGCTCGGCAGGGGGACAGGTTAAACTGCGCGCCTGTTTCCTTTCCGATTCGGTTGCCCCATGACCTTCGCCTCCCTCGGTTTGATCGAGCCGCTGCTGCGCACCCTCGCCGATTTCGACTACCAGACGCCGACCCCGGTGCAGACCCAGGCCATTCCGGCCGTGCTCAAGGGCCGCGACCTGATGGCGGCGGCGCAAACCGGCACCGGCAAGACTGCCGGTTTCGCCCTGCCGCTGTTGCAGCGTCTGACCCTGGAAGGCCCGCAGGTGGCGAGCAATTCGGTGCGTGCCCTGGTGCTGGCGCCAACCCGCGAGCTGGCCGAGCAGGTGCTGCAGAGCTTCCAGGCTTACGGCCAGAACCTGCCGCTGACCAGCTACGCGGTGTACGGCGGGGTCAGCATCAACCCGCAGATGATGGCCCTGCGCAAGGGCGTCGACGTGCTGGTGGCCACGCCAGGCCGGCTGCTCGACCTGTACCGGCAGAACGCGGTGAAGTTCGCCCAGTTGCAGACCCTGGTGCTCGACGAAGCGGATCGCATGCTCGACCTGGGATTCGCCCGCGAGCTGGATGAGCTGTTCAGCGCGCTGCCGAAAAAGCGCCAGACCCTGCTGTTCTCCGCCACCTTCTCCGACGTCATCCGGCAGATGGCCGGCGAGTTGCTGCGCGATCCGCTGTCGGTCGAAGTCAGCCCGCGCAATGCGGCGGCAAAAACCGTAAAGCAGTGGCTGATCCCGGTGGACAAGAAGCGCAAGAGCGAGCTGTTCCTGCATCTGTTGCAGGAAAAACGCTGGGGCCAGGTGCTGGTGTTCGCCAAGACGCGCAAGGGCGTCGACCAGCTGGAGCAGGAGCTACTGGCCATGGGCGTCGCTGCCGATTCGATTCACGGCGACAAGTCACAGCCGAGTCGCCTGCGCGCACTGGAACGCTTCAAGGCCGGCGAGGTGCAGATTCTGGTGGCCACCGACGTGGCGGCGCGTGGACTGGATATCGACGACCTGCCACTGGTGGTCAACCTCGATCTGCCGATCAACGCCGAAGACTACGTGCACCGCATCGGCCGTACCGGCCGTGCCGGCAGTACCGGCGAGGCGATCTCGCTGGTGTGCGCCGATGAAGTCGACCAGTTGGCGGCGATCGAGAACCTGACCCAGCAATTGATCAAGCGTGTCGATGAACCGGACTTTATCCCTGATCATCGCGTACCGCTGACGGCGGTCGGCGGCCAGGTGTTGAAAAAACCGAAGAAGCCCAAGCAGAAGCTGATCCCCGGTGCGGGCAAACCGGCTGGCAAGGGCAATATCCACCTCGGCCGCTGGTTCGAGGAAGAAGACGCCAAGCCCAAGGTCAAGGCGGTACGCAAGGTGCCGAGCTTCGGCAGCAAGCCCAAGGGCGGAAAAAAGTAGGGTGCACCATGCGCACCGAACTCAGAAGGGGTTGGCTGGTGCGCATGGCGCACCCTACGGCTTAGCTGATCAAGCCTGCGTCGCCACGGTTGCAGCGGTCATGTCGTAGAACGGTAGCCCGGATGAAATCAGGGAGCATCTGGCCCCGGTCGCGGATTGCAGCCGGGCTACGACAGCCTCAAGTCCTGGAGTTTGCCTGCGCCGCCACGGCTGCAGCGGTCATATCATAGATCACCAGGCACACATGCTCCACCGGCTGGCCGGCCAGCGGCAGCAGGGTGACGTTCTGGTACATGAAGTCGGCCTGGCCGGTGATCGGCTGGTAGCTCTTGAAGCGCATCAGGTACGGGCGCTGTTGCCACAGGCTGAAGGCGCGGGTGCCCAGTTGCACCACGCTTTCCACCTTGCGCTCCAGCCAGGGCCGGTCGATCTCGGGGAACAGCTCGAACAACGAGCGCCCCTGCGCCTGGTCCGGCCCCAGCCCGGAATGGTTCTCCATGAAGGCGTTCCACACCTCGACGCGGTACTGGCGGTCGAGCACCACCACGCCGACGTCGATGCACTGGACGATGTCCAGCAGCCAGTGGACTTCCTTGATATCGATCTGCGCGGGCATGGCCTTACTCCATCAGGTAGCCGATCTTGGCGGTCAGGCGTTTGATCGAGTCTTCGGTGAACAGCAGCAACAGGTCGAAGTGGATGTCATGGTCCTCCAGGCTGTAGCTGATTTCCACGGCCAGGGTCTTGCGCCAGCGTTTGCTGTTGACCTGCACCAACTGATCGAGGCTGGCGTGCTGGCCGAGCAGTTGCGGGTGGCCCTGGGAGAAGCGCAGGTCGAGCTGTTCGGCGATACCGGCCAGGCAGGCGCCGATGAGGATGCTGGCCAGATCCAGGAGCATCTCCGAGGTTTCGGCCTCGTTCTTCGGCTGCCAGCCGAGCAGGCGCGCCATGTCGTTCACTTCCGAATCATGGAACAGCAACAGCGCCTCACCGGCGATGGCCTCGCCGATAAAACCCTGGCAGATGGCGCTGAAGCGCTCGCCGCGCTGGGCGTCGACCAGGGTCATGTGCAGCTCGCTAACCTCGAAGATGTTCACCTGTGGTACAGGGAGCTGCACGAACACCCCGAGCACCTTGGCCAGCAGCGCGGCAGCGCGGCCCATGGCGACGTTGGTCACCTCGCGCAGCGCATCGCGAAAGCTCACCTTCAGCTCTGGCAATGCAACGGCCGGAGGGGGGGCCGCAGGGCGGGACTGGGGATTGAACAGGCCCAGCTCGATCAGCGTCTGGCGCAGGAGCTCGGGGTCGGCCGGTTTCTTGATAAAGGCCAGCGCGCCGAGTTCGCGCACGCGGCGCACGGCTTCGTCCTGTACATCACCGGAAACCACGATGACCTGGGTGTTCAGCCCTTCGGCCTTCAGTGCGGCGAGTGTCTGGTAGCCGTCGAGTACCGGCATGGTCAGGTCGAGCAACATGACCTGGCCCTGCCCCTGACGGATCAGGGCCAGCGCTTCCTCGCCATTGCTCGCCTGGCTGAGGGTAACCGGCCATTCAGCCGGCAGCGCGCGGATCAATTGCTTGCGCGCCATGTTGGAGTCGTCGCAGACCAGCAGCGGGATCACGGCGGGAGATTACCTGTGTGGGGAGCGCTGAGACTGAGCATAGCTGCATGCAAAGCGACGTCACAGCGGTTTCAGATTTTTCAGGCGTAGGGGGCATGGCGCGATGTTCCCCGGATTGCATCCGGGCTACGGCAATCCGTAGGGTGGGCTTCAGTCCGTAGGGTGGGCTTTAGCCCACCGACAGCGGCCAGCCTGGGCGGGCTGAAGCGGGGCGCCGCCCGATCCACCCTAAAACTACAAGGCTTGCAACCAGTCGAGTACGCCCTGCGCCGCGACCCGGCCACTGGCGAAACAGGCGGTGAGCAGGTAGCCACCGGTGGGTGCTTCCCAGTCGAGCATTTCGCCGGCGCAGAACACGCCGGGCAACGCCTTGAGCATCAGGCCGTCATCCAGCGGGGCGAAGGGCACGCCACCGGCACTGCTGATCGCTTCATCCAGCGGCCGGGTGCGCAACAGGGTGATGGGCAGCGCCTTGATCCAAGGCGCCAGATCGGCTGGTTCGGCAAAGGCTGCGGCCGGCGCCAGCTCGCGCAACAGAGCGGCCTTGACGCCATCGAGGCCCGCCTGGCGATGCAGGTGCTTGGCCATCGAGTGCTTGCCGCGCGGCTTGGCCAGTGCCTGCTGCAGCCTGGCCAGCGGCATCTGCGGCAGCAGGTCGAGGTGGATCAGCGCCTGGCCGTCGGCCTCGATGACACGGCGGATATCGGCGGAAAAGGCGTACACCAGGCTGCCTTCGATACCGCTAGCAGTCAGCACGAACTCGCCGATGCGTGCAGGCTGGCCGGGTAGGCTGAGGGCGACGTTTTTCAGCGGCGCCCCGGCGAATTTTGCCCTGAGATAGTCGCTCCAGCCGGCCACTTCGAAGCCGCAGTTGCTCGGTTTCAGCGCCGCGACCTCGATACCACGCGCCTGCAGCAGCGGCACCCAGGCGCCATCCGAGCCCAGTCGCGCCCAGCTGCCACCGCCCAACGCCAACAGGCAGGCATCGGCGGCCAGGGCGCGCTCGCCGTCCGCGCTGGCGATGCGCAGGCTGCCATCGGCGTTCCAGCCCAGCCAGCGGCTGCGGGTGTGGATCATCACGCCCAGCTCGCGCAGGCGGCGCAGCCAGGCGCGCAGCAGCGGCGCGGCTTTCATGTCAGTGGGGAACACACGGCCGGAGGTGCCGACGAAGGTGTCGATGCCCAGGCCATGAATCCATTGGCGCAGGGCGTCGGCGTCGAACTCGCGCAGCAGCGCCGCGACCTCGGCCTGGCGCTCGCCGTAACGACCGATGAAAGCGTCCTTGGGCTCGGAGTGGGTGATGTTCATGCCACCGACACCGGCCAGCAGGAACTTGCGCCCCACCGAGGGCATGGCATCGAACAGCTCCACGCGCACGCCGCCTTGCGCCAGCACTTCGGCAGCCATCAGCCCAGCAGGGCCGCCGCCGATGATGGCGACGTGATAAGCGTTGGGTGACGTGCGTGTGGTCATGGTGGCGGAACGATCCGAGAAAGGCTGCGCATTCTACCCGAGTGCCTTGCGGCCTTGTCATTTGCCTGGGGTTGCGGCAGGTTCTGTCCGAACCTTTTTGGCTGGAGCCCGTTATGTCCCAGATCTGCCCCGATATCGATCCCGATGGCCTGCTCGAATATTCGGTGGTCTACACCGACCGCTCGCTGAACCATATGTCGCAGTCGTTCCAGGGCGTGATGCGCGATATCTCTGCCACCCTGAAACAAGTCTATAACGCCCATGCCGTGGCAGTAGTGCCTGGCAGCGGCACCTATGGCATGGAGGCGGTGGCGCGCCAGTTGGCCACCGGGCAGAAGTGCCTGGTGCTGCGCAACGGCTGGTTCAGCTACCGCTGGACGCAGATCTTCGACATGGGCCGGATTCCTGCTGAAGCCCATGTGCTCAAGGCGCGCCCGGTCGCCGACGGCCCGCAGGCCGCCTTCGCCCCGGCGCCACTGGACGAGGTGCTGGCGACCATCGCCGCCGAGAAACCGCAGGTGGTGTTCGCCCCGCACGTGGAAACCTCCTCGGGCATGATCCTGCCGGACGACTACCTGCGCGCGGTGAGCGACGCGGTGCATGCCGTCGGTGGTCTGTTCGTGCTCGACTGCATCGCCTCCGGCACGCTCTGGGTGGACATGCAGGCCTGCGGCATCGACGTGCTGATCAGCGCCCCGCAGAAGGGCTGGAGCGCATCGCCCTGTTGCGCCCTGGTGATGCTCAGTGAGGCGGCTCAGGCGCGCGTCGAAGCCACCCAGAGCAGCAGCTTCGCCTGTGACCTGAAAAAGTGGCTGCAGATCATGCAGGCCTACGAGCAGGGCGGCCATGCCTACCACGCCACCATGCCCAGCGATGCCCTGGCGCGTTTCCGCGACGCCATGCTGGAGGCCAAGGCCATCGGCTTCGCCAAGGTGCGCGAGCAACAGCAGGAACTCGGTGATAGGGTGCGCGCACTGCTGGCCGCACGCGGCTTCAAGAGCGTCGCCGCCAAGGGCTTCGAGGCGCCGGGTGTGGTGGTCTGCTACACCGACGATGCGCAGATCAAGACCGGCGCCAAGTTCGCCGCCATCGGCCTGCAGATTGCCGCCGGTGTGCCGCTGCAGTGCGACGAGCCGGCGGACTTCCAGACCTTCCGCCTGGGTCTGTTCGGGCTGGACAAGCTGGGCAACATCGACCGCACGGTGAAGACGCTGGAGCAGGCATTGGACAAGGTGCTGGGCTGATCCTCAACGCAACCCTCGCGCCGCCCACACCCTTGCGGCGCTGTGATGGAGGATGCCGTGGCGGCGGGCGAGGGCGGCGTGGTCCTTGGAGTAGCCGCCGCCGATCACCCCCAGCACCGGAATGTCACGGCCCAGGCAGTGGTTCAGCACGGCTTCGTCACGTGCCGCCAGGCCTGCATCGGTCAGTTGCAGGTAGCCCAGGGCATCGTCCTTGTGCACATCGACACCGGCGTCGTAGAGCACCAGGTCCGGCTGGTAGAGCGCCAGCAGGTAGCCGAGGCTGTCGTTGACCACCTTGAGATAATCGGCATCGCCCATGCCGCGTGGCAGGGGAATATCCCAGTCGCTCTGCGCCTTGCGTGCCGGGAAATTCTGCTCGCAGTGCAGGGATACGGTGACGGCATCGGGTTCGTTTTCCAGTAGCCGTGCGGTGCCGTCGCCCTGGTGCACGTCGCAGTCGAAGATCAACACGCGCTGCACGCGTCCGGCTTCGAGCAGGTAGCGGGCGATCACCGCCAGGTCGTTGAAGATGCAGAAGCCGGAAGGAAAATCGTAGTGCGCATGGTGCGTGCCGCCCGCCAGGTGGCAGGCCAGGCCATGACGCAGTGCCAGTTCGGCGGTCAGCAGCGAGCCGCCCACGGCGCGTATGGTGCGCTGGGCCAGTGCTTCGCTCCAGGGCAGGCCTAGGCGGCGCTGGTGTTCATAAGACAACTCGCCGGCCATGTAGCGGGCGATGTAGTCCGGGCAATGCACCAGGGCGAGAATGTCCGCCGGGCACAGTGCGGGGCGTTGCAACTCGGCATCCGTGGTCAGGCCGCTGTCGACCAGGTGATCGCGCAGCAGGCGGAATTTCTCCATGGGGAAACGATGTCCGCTGGGGAAGGGCGGACTGTAATCCTCGTGGTAGACCAGCGGTAACGGCATACACTCAATACTCATCAAGGCGACGTTCTATGGTCGCAGCCTGGCGAGACAATCGCCATGCCCCGGCGCGAAGCTTCCCGCCTAGTGACGGGTAGGCATTGCGCGACTGATTGCACGTTAATGGCACGCCAGATGCCGACAGTGGCCGCCAAATTCTTTACCATCGCACACCCTGCATTCCCACTACCCCTGCACGAGGAGAGACTCCATGACCCAGGTGCTCGATGATCTGGTCGCGCTGCTCAGCCTGGAGCAGATCGAGGAAAACCTGTTCCGTGGCCGCAGCCAGGATCTCGGTTTTCGTCAACTGTTCGGTGGCCAGGTGCTTGGCCAATGCATCTCTGCGGCCAGCCAGACGGTCGAGGAGGCGCGTCATGTGCACTCCATGCACGGTTATTTCCTGCGCCCCGGTGATGCCAGTTTGCCGGTGGTCTATCAGGTCGAGCGCACCCGCGATGGCGGCAGTTTCAGCACCCGTCGTGTGGTGGCGGTGCAGAAGGGCCATCCCATCTTCTTCTGCAGTGCCTCCTTCCAGTACGACGAGGAAGGCTTTCATCACCAGAACCAGATGCCGGATGTGCCCGGCCCCGAGGATCTGAAATCGGAAACCGAACTGGCGCGCATGGTGGCGCCGATGATTCCCGAACGCCTGCGCGAGCGCGCCATCAGCGACAAGCCGATCGAGATTCGTCCGGTGACGCTGATCAACCCCTTCGCCCCGCAGCCCTGCGAGCCGGTCAAGTACGTGTGGTTCCGCGCGGCAGGCGAGTTGCCGGATGACCCGCAACTGCACAAGTACCTGCTGGCCTATGCCAGTGACTTCAACCTGCTGACCACCTCGATGCAGCCGCATGGTGTGTCGGTGTTCCAGAAATTCATGCAGGTGGCCAGCCTCGACCATTCGCTGTGGTTCCATCGTAACTTGCGCATGGACGACTGGCTGCTCTACGCCATGGACAGCCCCTGGGCCGGCAATGCCCGTGGTTTCTCCCGCGCCAGCATCTACAACCGCCAGGGCGAGCTGGTGGCCTCGGCCGCGCAGGAAGGCCTGACCCGCGTGCGCGAGGACTGGAAGTGAATACACTGCGCGAAGCACGTCATTGGGTGTTCGACATGGACGGCACCCTGACCCTGGCCGTGCATGATTTTGTCGCGATCAAGCGTGCCTTGGACATCCCCGAAGAGGACGACATCCTCCATCACCTGGCCGCGCTACCGGCGGATGAGGCCGCCGCCAAGCATGCCTGGCTGCTGGAGCATGAGCGCGAACTGGCCCTGGCCTCGCGTCCGGCGCCGGGTGCCATCGACCTGGTACGCGCCCTGCGCGAGCGCGGCTGTCAGCTCGGCATTCTGACGCGCAATGCTCATCCGCTGGCCCTGCTGACGCTGGAGGCCATCGGCCTGGAGGATTGTTTCGCGATTGATGACATCCTCGGCCGTGACGAGGCGCCGCCCAAACCGCATCCGGGTGGTTTGCTGCACTTGGCCGAGCGCTGGGCGGTCAAACCGCAGACGTTGGTGATGGTCGGCGATTACCGCTTCGATCTGGAGTGCGCCCAGGCTGCCGGGGCGCGCGGCGTGCTGGTCAATCTGCCGGACAATCCCTGGCCGGAGCTGACCGAGTTGCATGCGCGCGATTGTGCGCAACTGTTGGCGGGGTTGGGCTGAGCACGAATATCCTGGCTGCGCTCACTGCCCCGGATTTCATCCGGGCTACTGAACGGTTTCCCCCCTTTTTATCCGCACAAAAAAACGGCCCCGCAAAACTGCGGGGGCGGTGTGTTGGAGCAATCGTCCTTGACGCGGGGTGCGCTTAATCCTGCGAGGCGTTGCCCCCTGTAGCGCTCCAGCCACCCCCCAGCGCCTTGTACAGCTCCACTTCGCTGCTGAGCTGGGCCAGGCGGTCGATGATCAGTTGCTGGCGCACGCTGAACAGCTGGCGTTGGGCGTCGAGCAGGGTCAGGTAGCTGTCGACACCGGTGCGGTAACGGCGCTCGGCCAGTTCATAGTAGGTTTCGGTGGTTTCCAGCAGGGCGCGCTGGGCATCCAGTTGCTGACGATAGGTGGTGCGCGCGGCAAGGCGGTCGGCAACTTCCTGGAAGGCCACCTGGATGGCCTTCTCGTACTCGGCGACGCGGATATCGCTTTGCAGCTCGGCATAGTCGAGGTTGGCGCGCAGACGGCCGGCATTGAAGATCGGCAGGCTGATCTGCGGCTGGAACAGCCAGGTACCAGAGCCGCCGTCGAACAGGCCGGACAACTGGCTGCTGGCGGTGCCGGCATTGGCCGTCAGGCTGATGCTGGGGAAGAACGCCGCACGCGCCGCGCCGATGTTGGCGTTGGCGGCCTTGAGCCGGTACTCGGCATGCAGCAGGTCGGGGCGGCGCTGCAACAGGTCGGCGGGCAGGCCGGCGGGAACCTGTTCCAGCAGATCGGCATTGAGCTTCAGCCCCTGCGGCAGGTCGGCCGGCAGACCGGTGCCGAGCAGTTGGATCAGGGCGTTGCGATCCTGGGCGACCAGGCGCTGGTACTGCGCCAGGCTGACGCGCGCGCTGTCCACCGAGCTGCGTGCCTGACTCAGGGCCAGGGCATCGGCGACGCCGACGTCGAAGCTGCGCTGGGTCAGCTGATAGCTTTCCTCGAAGGTTTTCAGGGTGTCCTGGGTCAGCTGCAGCAGGGCCAGATCGGCCTGCCATTGCAGGTAGGCGCTGGCCACGCTGGCGACCAGGCTGATCTGCGTGCTGCGCGCGGCCTGTTCGGTAGCCAGGTACTCCTGCAACGCCTGCTCGCTGAGGCTGCGAATGCGGCCGAAGAAGTCCAGCTCCCAGGCGTTGACGCCCAGGGTGGCGCTGTACTGGCCGCTGGTACGGGCTTCGCCGGTCTGGCTCAGATCACCGGGCATGCGCTGGCGGCTGCCGCTGCCGTCGGCGGCCACCGAGGGCAGCAGATCGGCGCGCTGGATGCGGTACAGCGCGCGGTAGGCTTCGACGTTCAGCGCGGCGACGCGCAGGTCGCGGTTGTTTTCCAGCGCCACCTGCACCAGTTGCTGCAGCGCCGGGTCGCGGAAGAACTCGCGCCATTGCAGGTCAGCCGCAGCGCGGCTGCCTTCCGTGGCGGCGCTGCCATAGGCCTCGCCCTGCGGCCAGTCAGCCGCCACGGGCGCATCCGGGCGCTGATAGTCAGGGATCAGGCTGCAGCCGCTGAGCAGAGCGGCGGCCACGGCCAGGGACAACAGGGACTGCCTCATTGCAGTGCCTCCTTCTCGTTTTCACGGGCCGGCTCGGGGCGCTTTTTCTCGAACAGCGAGCAGACCACGACGTAGAACAGCGGAATCCAGAAGATCGCCAGGATCATCGCGCTGAGCATGCCGCCGATCACTCCGGTGCCGATGGCGTGCTTGCTGCCGGCGCCGGCACCCGTGGCGATGGCCAGCGGCAGGCAGCCGAGGATGAAGGCCAGCGAGGTCATGATGATCGGCCGCAGGCGCATACGACAGGCTTCGATGGCAGCCTCGGCGAGGCTCATGCCCTGTTCGTACTGCGCCTTGGCGAACTCGACGATCAGAATCGCGTTACGCGCCGACAACCCGATGGTGGTGAGCAGGCCGACCTTGAAGAACACGTCGTTGGACAGCCCGCGCAGCTCGGTGAAGGCCAGCGCGCCGATGATCCCCAGCGGCACCACCAGCATCACCGAGAACGGGATCGACCAGCTCTCGTACAGCGCTGCCAGGCAGAGGAACACGACGATGGCCGAGATCACGAACAATGCCGTGGTCTGCGAGCCGGCCAGGCGCTCTTCGTAGGACAGACCGGTCCAGGAGTAGCCGACGCCCTGCGGCAGTTGCGAGGCGATTTCCTCGACGGCGGCCATGGCATCACCGGTGCTATAGCCGGGCGCCGGCGCACCGAGGATTTCCACCGCCGAGACGCCGTTATAGCGCGCCAGCTTCGGCGGGCCGTAAGTCCACTCGCCACTGGCGAAGGCGCTGAACGGCACCATGCGGCCCTGGTCGTTGCGCACGTACCACTTGTTCAGGTCTTCCGGGCTCATGCGCGATTCGGCCGTACCTTGCAGGTAGACCTTCTTCACCCGGCCACGGTCGATGAAGTCGTTGACGTAGCTGGCGCCCCAGGCAATCGACAGGGTGCTGTTGATGTCCGCCAGCGACAGGCCGAGGGCACGGGCGCGTTCGTCATCGATCAGCAGTTGGTACTGCGCTTCGTCACGCAGGCCGTTGGCGCGCACGCTGTCGAGCACCGGGTGCTGGTTGGCCAGTTGCAGGAACTTGTCGCGTGCCTCGTTCATCACCTCATGGCCAACGCCTGCCTGATCCTGCAGGAAGAAGTTGAAGCCGGTGGCGTTACCCATCTCCATCACCGCCGGCGGAGCAAAGGCGAATACCAGGGCATCGCGGAAGCTGAAGAAGTGCATCTGCGCCCGTTGCGCCAGTGCGGCGACGCCATTTTCCTCACCCGGGCGCTCGCCCCAGGGCTTGAGCATGATGAAGGCCATACCGGAGCTTTGACCACGACCGGCGAAGTTGAAGCCGGTGACGGTGAACACAGATTGAACCGTACTGGCTTCCTCTTCCAGTAGGTACTGGCGCATCTCGTCGACCACCACCTGGGTGCGCTCGGCACTGGAGCCGGCCGGCGTCTGCACCTGGGCGAACAGCACGCCCTGGTCTTCCTCGGGGAGGAAGGCGGTGGGGATGCGGCTGAACATCCAGGCCATGATGATGACAATCACCAGGTACAGCAGCAGGTAGGGCGTCTTGCGCTTGAGCATGCCCGCCACGCCGCGCTGGTAGGCGTTGCTGCCGCGGTCGAAGGTGCGGTTGAACCAGCCGAAGAAACCGCGCTTGGCTTCGTGGTGGTCGCTGTCGATGGGTTTGAGCAGGGTGGCGCACAGCGCCGGCGTGAAGATCAGTGCCACCAGCACCGACAGGGCCATGGCCGAGACGATGGTGATGGAGAATTGCCGGTAGATGACCCCCGTGGAGCCGCCGAAGAAGGCCATCGGCAGGAACACCGCCGACAGCACCAGGCCGATACCCACCAGCGCGCCCTGAATCTGCCCCATGGATTTCTTGGTCGCTTCCTTGGGTGACAGGCCTTCCTCGCGCATCACCCGCTCGACGTTCTCCACCACCACGATGGCGTCGTCCACCAGCAGGCCGATGGCCAACACCATGGCGAACATGGTCAGGGTATTGATGGAGAAGCCGAACGCGGCGAGCACCCCGAATGTGCCGAGCAGCACCACCGGCACCGCCATGGTCGGGATGATGGTGGCGCGCAGGTTCTGCAGGAACAGGAACATCACCAGGAACACCAGCACGATGGCCTCGAACAGGGTGTGCACCACCCCTTCGATGGAGGCCGAGATCACCGGCGTGGTGTCGTAGGGGAAGACCACTTCCATGCCCGGCGGGAAGAACGGCTCGAGATTGGAAATGGTTTCACGCACCGCCTTGGCGGTGTCCAGCGCGTTGGCACCCGTGGCCAGACGAATGGCCAGGCCGGAAGCCGGCAGGCCGTTGAACTGCGCGTTGATGGCGTAGTTCTCGCCGCCCAGTTCGACCTTGGCGATATCCCCCAGGCGTACCTGCGAGCCGTCGGCCTGCACCTTGAGCAGGATCTTGCGGAACTCTTCCGGGCTCTGCAGGCGGGTCTTGCCGATGATGGTGGCGTTGAGCTGGTTGCCCGGCGCCGCAGGCAGGCCGCCGAACTGACCGGAGGAAATCTGCACGTTCTGCGCCTGGATGGCGCTGCGCACATCGACCGGGGTCAGCTGGAAGCTGTTGAGCTTGGCCGGGTCGAGCCAGATGCGCATGGCGTACTGCGCACCGAACACCTGGAAGTCGCCGACGCCCTTGGTCCGTGAAATCGGGTCTTGCAGGTTGGAGACGATGTAGTCGGACAAGTCCTCACGGGTCATGCTGCCGTCTTTCGACACCACGCCGATGACCATGAGGAAGTTACGCACCGACTTGGTTACGCGGATGCCCTGTTGCTGGACTTCCTGCGGCAGCAGCGGGGTCGCCAGTTGCAGCTTGTTCTGCACCTGAACCTGGGCGATATCCGGGTTCACCCCCTGCTCGAAGGTAACGATGATCTCCATGCTGCCGTCGGAGTTGCTCGACGAGCTGACATAGCGCAGGCCGTCGATACCGTTGAGCTGCTGCTCGATCACCTGCACCACGGTGTCCTGCACCGTCTGCGCCGAGGCGCCCGGATACGACACCTGGATGGACACAGCGGGCGGCGCGATGCTCGGGTACTGGTTGATCGGCAATTTGAGGATGGACAGGCCGCCGGCCAGCATGATCACCAGGGCGATCACCCAGGCGAAGATCGGCCGGTCGATAAAGAATCTGGACATTCAGTGTTTCTCCGTTAGTCCTGGCCGTTGGCTGGTTCGGCGTCTTGGGCAGGCTGTTCGGTCTTGACGTTGCTGGCCGGCACGGCCTTGACCTCGGCACCCGGCTGGACGAACTGCAGGCCTTCGGTGATCAGGCGGTCGCCGTCCTTCAGGCCATCCTCGACCAGCCAGGCATTGCCGGCGGTGCGGTCGGCCTTGAGTACACGCTGCTCCACCTTGTTTTCGGCATTGACCACCATCGCCGTCGGCTCACCACGCTGGTTGCGGGTCACACCTTGCTGCGGGGCGAGGATGGCGTTTTCCTTGACCCCGGACAGCAGTTCGGCGTGCACGAACATGCCCGGCAGCAGCAGGTGATCAGGGTTGGGGAATACCGCGCGCAGGGTCACCGAACCGGTGCTTTCGTCCACCGCGACCTCGGAGAACTCCAGCGTGCCTTCATGCGCGTAGCGGCTGCCGTCCTCCAGCTTCAGCGCGACCTTGGCGGCGCTGTCGCTGGCCTTCTGCAAACGTCCTTCGGCCAGGTCGCGGCGCAGGCGCAGCAGTTCCTTGCTCGACTGGGTGACATCGACGTAGATCGGGTCGAGCTGCTGAATGGTGGCCATGGCGCTCGCCTGGCCGTTGCTCACCAGCGCACCTTCGGTCACGGCGGAACGGCCGATACGGCCGCTGATCGGCGCCATCACTCTGGTGTAGCGCAGATCGATACGCGCCTGCTCCAGGGCGGCATCGGCCTGCAGGCTGGCCGCGCGGGCCTCGTCGTAGGCCTGCTGGCTGACGGCCTTGTCATTGACCAGCAGCTTGTAGCGATCAGCCAGTGACTTGGCGGACAACTGCGTGGCCTGGGCGCTCTTGTAGGCAGCCTCGTAGGTGGCCGGGTCGATCTGATACAGCTGCTGCCCCGCCTTGACCTCGCTGCCCTCGGTAAACAGGCGCTTCTGGATGATGCCATTGACCTGTGGGCGCACCTCGGCAATGCGATAGGCGCTGGTACGGCCTGGCACTTCGCTGGTCAGGGCATAGGGTTGCGCCTGCAGCGTGACCACACCAACCTCGGGGGTTGGCTGGGCCTGCGGGGTACTGTCTTCCTGGCAGCCGGTGAGCGTGAGCATTGCCACGGCGATGGCGGAAACCAAGGCGGCAAAGGCTGGTTTCTTGTGCATCTGAGAGAACCTCGTTTATCGGATACGCGGCCCGGGCGGGCGAAGGGATGGGAATTGAGAACCAATGACGCAGAATATACTTACATGCGTGAATGTTTGTAAATGCCTGGGACTGTCTGCATACTTCTGACCGCTTCTACTGAAGAAGCGTTTCAGGCAATGCGACAGTGGGTTAGGTAATGGCTAGACGAACCAAGGCAGAGGCGCAAGCAACGCGGGCGCTGATACTCGATGCCGCCGAGCAGGTGTTCCATGCTCAGGGGGTCTCGCATGCGTCTCTGGCCGAAGTGGCGAAAGCCGCTGGCGTCAGCCGTGGCGCCATCTACTGGCATTTCGAGAACAAGATCGATCTGTTCCAGGCCATGCTCGAGCGTCTGCGTTTACCGCTCGAGGAGTTGGCCCGCGCCAGCGAGAGCGAGGATGAGCCGGACCCGCTGGGCTGCATGCGTGAGCTGCTGATCAAGGCGCTGACGCGCCTGGCCTGTGACCCGCAGACATGCCGTCTGCATGACATCCTGCGTTACAAATGCGAATACACCGGTGAGCTCGTCGGGCTGCGCGAACGCATGCAGGCGCTCAGTCTGGAGTGCGACCAGCGCATCGCCAAGGCGCTGAGCAACGCCGTCAACAAGGGCCAGTTACCGAGTGATCTAGATTGCCAGCGTGCTGCCGTTTGCCTGCATGCCTATATGGAGGGTATCGAAGCCAACTGGTTGCTGGTGCCCAACTTCGATCTGGAGCAGCAGGCCCCAGCGCTGGTCGATACCATGCTGGACATGCTGCGCAGCCCGGCGCTGCGTTTGACGAGCAGTTAGGCCGGTTCGCGTTTTCAGTGCAGCCTGCGGCGTTGCCGCAACTCAGCTTGCCCGCCGCTGCGTGGGCCAGTCAGGCAGCACGTGCGGCGCGCGCAAACGGGCTTGCAGCGTGGCGACGAACTGGCGCGCCTCTGCTTCGCTGCGAAAGCTGATGCAATGCTGATCCAGGCGAACCTGCCACACGCGCTCACCGCCGCGATCACGGGACTGGATGAGAACTTTCATGTGAACCACCTCCTGAAGCTGCGACGAGTCGCGGGGCTTGTTGGGGACAGTCAGAATAGTCCGCCTGCATGACCTTTTGCTGACCTGGATCAAACGCCCATCCGCACCTCGTGCGCGGTGCGACCGGCGGTATCACCAGGAGCGATACCCTGGGACTTCAGCTCGGTACATCGGTTTGCGGGTCGCTGCCTCTGTCGCGCCTCAAGCCTGCAAAGCCCTGCTAGACTCTCGCAGGCAACGCCTGCGGCAATGCACCGCAGTGTCGCGCCCTCATCCTCTGTTTAGAGTCGCGCCTCATGAAACTGGCCCGCAAAGAACGCTCGCTGACCGCCTGGTTGCTGTATTTCAGCATCCTGTTCGGTGCGTTCGCCTGCGCAATCAGTCACGGCCAGATGGCCGGCATGCAGCTCAGCGGCCTGGACAGCCAGTATTGCTCGTTCGATGGCAACTTCGGTGCCGGTGCCAACCTCGACGGTTCCGGTATCGTCGCCCCTGACCCGGCCACCGGCTCCAACTGCGCCCTGGCCAGCCTGTTCAGCGCCATCATCCTCGCGGCGTTCTTCGGCCTGCTGGGTTTGCTCGCTGCCGAGCGCGTGCGTGCGCTGCCAGCCCTGTATATCCCGCGTCTTGCCCGCTATCGCTGGCCCCCCGCCAACCCTCGCGCTTCTCCGTTTTTCGCCTGATCCGTCCGCCCGTTTGGGCGTCCCTATCATGCGTATGCCTCGCCGCACGTTCACGCCTGCGGCTGGTTGGAGAAAGCTTCATGGCGTCTTCCCCCAATAACGTCGCACCGGCTCGTGAGCGTGCGGCACCGTCGTTCTACAACCTGGCCTGGCGCTGGCACTTCTATGCCGGGCTGTTCGTCATCCCGTTCATGATCCTGCTGTCGGTCACCGGGATGATCTACCTGTTCAAACCGCAGCTCGATGCGTGGATGTACGCCGACCTGATGCAGGTGCCGGTCGCTGAGCAGCGTCTGAGCGCCGATCAGCAACTGGCCATCGTTCGCGAGGCCTACCCGCAGGCCGCTGTCAGCAAATACCTGCCGCCTGCCGCGCAGGATCGCAGCGCGCAGTTCGTGATCAGTCAGGACGGCCGCGAGCTGAACCTGTTCATCGATCCTTACAGCGGCAGCCTTCTCGGCACTCAGGATGCGCTGTGGAACCTGCAGGCGGCCGAGCGCAAGCTGCATGGCGATCTGCTGATCGGCACCGTCGGTGACCGCCTGATCGAGCTGGCCGCGGGCTGGGGCATCGTGCTGGTGGTGTCCGGCCTGTACCTGTGGTGGCCGCGCGGCAGCAGCGGGGCGGGTGTGCTGTGGCCGCGCCTGAGCGCGCGCGGGCGTCTGTGGTGGCGCGACCTGCATGCGGTGACCGGCTTCTGGGGCAGTGCGCTGCTGTTGTTCATGCTGCTTACCGGCATGACCTGGACGGGCTACTGGGGTGCGCAGTTCGCCGGCGCCTGGAACCACTTTCCCGCCGCCATGTGGGATGACGTGCCCACGTCCGGGCAACTGACTGGCAGCCTCAACAGCAGCAGCCAGCAGACCGTGGCCTGGGCGGTGGAGGTCACGCCGCTGCCAGCGTCCGACCCGCATGCGGCGCACCTGGGGCATGCCGGGCACAGCGCCCCGGCAAGCTCCACCAGCCTGCTGCAGCATGTCGTCGACACGGCGGCTGAGCGTGGCGTGCAGCCGGGCTACAGCATCAGCCTGCCCAAGGGCGAGCAGGGCGTGTACACCGTCGCGCTCTTCGCCGATGACCCGCGCAACGACGCCATGCTGCACTTCGACCAATACAGCGGTGCGGTACTCGCCGACGTGCGCTGGCAGGACTACGGACTGGTGGCGAAAACCGTGGAAACCGGGGTGATGCTGCACGAAGGCAAACTGTTCGGCCTGGCCAACCAACTGCTGATGGTGGCGGTGTGCCTGCTGATCATCTTCAGCTCGGTCAGCGGCCTAGTGCTGTGGTGGAAACGCCGCCCGGCCGGGCGCTTCGGCGTGCCGCCGCTGCGTCACGACCTGCCGCGCTGGAAGAGCGCCATCGCCGTGATGATCGCGCTCGGCATCATTTTTCCGCTGGTCGGCGCTTCGCTGCTGCTGGTTTGGGCGCTGGATCGTTCGTTGTATTGGCTGCCCGGAACCCGGCTTGCCAACTGAAGACGTGCCATGCTTTTTGACAATACCAACCCGGAGACCATCCCTATGACCCTGAAGAAAACGCTGCTTGGCCTGACCCTGCTGCTGCCGGCACTGCTGGCCCAGGCGCATGAATACGAAGTCGGCCAACTGCATATCGACCATCCCTGGTCACGCGAAATGCCGCCGGTAGCGCCGACCGCTGCCGCCTACTTCGTCATTCACAACAAGGGCAGCGCGGCCGACCGCCTTGTTGCCGTCAGCACGCCGGTGGCCGGCAAGGCCGAGCTGCATGAGCACGTGCACGCCGATGGCGTGATGAAGATGCAGCAGGTGCAGGACGTGGCCATCCCCGCCGGTGGTGAAGTGAAGTTCGAACCCATGGGCTATCACGTCATGCTGTTCGAGCTGAAGCAGCAGGCCAGGGACGGTGAACGCTTCCCGCTGACCCTGACCTTCGAGAAGGCCGGCAGCGTCGACGTCGAGGTGGCGGTGCAGAAGGACGCACCGGCAGGCCATGATCATGGCGCTGTTCACGATCACGGCAAGCATCAGCACTGATGACCTTCACGGCACGCAGGCGCACTTTTGCTGCCCGGCTCGGGCTGCTGGCGTTCGTCCTTATTGTGTTGGCGCCACTGGCGTCGCAATTGCGTGCCGAAGCGCCTGACTGGCGCTGGCTGAGCGAGCTGGCGTGCCACGACGGCAGTGACCCGGCGCCACTTGCCAGCGATGACGGCAGGCCGCTGCTGCAGGTGGATGCCTGCGGCTACTGCTCGTTGTTTTCCCATTGTCCGGCCCTGGCCGATAGCCGCGGGGCACTGGTCGGGCGCCTGCCCGCTGCTCGGGACACAGGCGCCGTGTTGCCGCTTGCATCACCGTCCAGGCCTCACTTCCCCCGTGCGCTGTCACGTGCCCCACCCATGCCGACCTGATTACTCACTCAGCGAGGGCTAACCGGCCCTTATCGCCAATCGACTTTTCAGGTATCTGCATGTCCGTTTCCTTCGTTCCGGGCCGTGCTTTTCTGCGCGCTCGTTTTCCCCTCTCCGCTCTGACTGTGGCCTGTGGTTTTTGTACCGTTACGCCGCTGCATGCCGAGGAGCCTGTCCACGAACTGCCGCCCACGGTGATCACGGCAATCCAGCAACGCTCGCCGCTGACCGTGGTGGCCGATCCCAAGGAGCCACGCCAGCCGGTGCCGGCCAGCGATGCGGCGGATTATCTGAAGACCATTCCCGGTTTCTCGGCGATCCGCAGTGGCGGCAGCAACAGTGATCCGGTGCTGCGCGGGCTGTTCGGCTCACGCTTGCTGCTGCTCACCGATGGCGGGCAGATGCTCGGCGCCTGCCCCGGGCGGATGGACGCACCCAGCTCCTATATCGCGCCGGAAACCTTCGATCTGTTGACCGTGACCAAGGGCCCGCAGACGGTGATCTGGGGCCCCGGCGCTTCGGCGGGTGTGGTGCGTTTCGAGCGTGAGCCGGAGCGTTTCGGCGAGCTCGGCGCGCGCCTGCATGCCAGCGTGCTGGCCGGCTCCAATGGTCGCTTCGACCGCTTGATCGATGGCGCCGTCGGCGGCGAGCAGGGCTACCTGCGGCTGATGGCCAACCGTTCGCAGTCGGACGACTACGCCAACGGTGACGGCGACACCATCGCCTCGCGCTGGAACAAGTGGAATACCGACGTGGCCCTGGGCTGGACGCCGGATGCCGACACCCTGATCGAACTCAGTGCCGGCCGTGGCGACGGCGAAGCGCGCTACGGTGGCCGTGGCATGGACGGCACTCAGTTCCAGCGCGAAAGCCTCGGTCTGCGCATCGAGCGCAGCAACCTCGGTGGCGTACTGGATAAGCTCGAGGCCAAGGTCTATTACAACTACGCCGATCACATCATGGATAACTTCCGCCTGCGCGTGCCGAACCCGGGCAGCATGATGGCCATGCCCATGGCCTCGCAGGTCGACCGCCGCACCCTGGGGGCAAGACTGGCTGCGACCTGGCAGTGGCACGACGTCGAGCTGATCACCGGCATCGATGCACAGCGCAGCGAACACCGTGCACGGCGTTCGACCTACAGCATGATGACGGGCTACACCGACGCCGACCGTTTCCCCTGGGTGAAAGACGCCGTGATGCACAACTACGGCGCTTTTGCCGAGGCCACCTGGCGCCTGGCCGAGCGTGAGCGGCTGATCGCCGGCACACGCCTGGATCGCGCCTCGGCCAGGGATTACCGGCAGAGCTTTCGCAGCATGATGGGCATGACCCGGCCCAACCCGACGGCGGGCGAAACGCGCGCCGAGACTCTGCCCAGCGGTTTCGTGCGCTACGAGCACGACCTGTCCGGCTCGCCGACCACCCTTTATGCCGGCCTCGGCCACGTGCAGCGCTTCCCCGATTACTGGGAGTTGTTTTCCGCCGGGCTGAACGGCCCAGCCGGTTCGCGCAATGCCTTCGACGGTATCGCGCCGGAGAAGACCACCCAGCTCGATATCGGCATCCAGTACCAGGACGACAGGCTGCAGGCCTGGGCCTCGGCTTATGCCGGGCAGATCCGCGACTACATCCTGTTCGACTACCGTGGCATGAGCACTCAGGCCGACAACATCGACGCGCGCATCATGGGGGGCGAGCTGGGCGTGGCCTACGCCTTCGACGCTAACTGGAAGGCCGACGCGACCCTGGCCTACGCCTGGGGCAAGAACAGCAGTGACGGTGAAGCGCTGCCGCAGATGCCGCCGCTGGAAGCACGCCTAGGTCTGACCTATGCGCGCGACGACTGGAGCTTCGGCGCCCTGTGGCGTGTGGTCGACGGCCAGGGGCGCATCGCCGAAGGGCGCGGCAACGTGGTGGGGCAGGACTTCGCCGACAGTGCCGGCTTCGGCGTGCTCTCGCTCAACGCTGCCTATCGCGTCAGCCAGCAGGTCAAGCTCAGCGCCGGTGTGGATAACCTGCTCGACAAGCGTTACGCCGAGCACCTCAACCTGGCCGGCGATGCGGGCTTCGGCTTCCCGGCCGACACCCGTATCGACGAGCCGGGTCGCACCCTCTGGGCCAAGGTCGATTTCGACTTCTGAGGCTTCAGTGCCGTTGCTCCCCTCTGCCATTCATGGGAGCGGGGCTGAGGGGAGAGGGGGCTCTGCCGAACGCCCCGGATTGCATCCGGGGTACGATTTTTTGCGTGCTAATACGGCCTTAAGGTTGTGGCGCGAAAGTAGTCCCCGCAGACCCACTTTCCCCTGCATCCAAGAGGACTTCATCATGCGCAAACTGCTTCTGCTGTCTCTGGCTCTGGCCAGCCCGCTGACCTTCGCCGCGACCGAATGCACCACCGCCGACAAGGCGCAGTGGCAGGATCAGGACACCTTCCAGGCCGACCTCAAGGCTCAGGGCTACCAGATCAAGAAGTTCAAGGTCACGGGTGGCAACTGCTACGAAATCTACGGTTTTGACAAGGACGGCAAGAAGGTCGAGATCTACTTCGATCCGGTCAGCGGTAAGCCGGTCAAGAGCAACGTAGAAGGCTGATGAGCACTTCGACCGTACGCCTGTGGGACCCAGTGGTGCGCGTGTTCCACTGGTCCCTGGCCGGCGCTTTCCTGGCCAACTACTTCTTCACCGAAGAAGGTGAGAACTGGCATCGCTGGCTCGGTTACTACGCCGTAGCCTGGCTGGCGATCCGCCTGGTATGGGGCTTCGTCGGTACACCCGCGGCGCGCTGGGGCGATTTCTGGCCCACACCGGCTCGCCTTGGCGCGCACCTGCGCGCATTGATTGCCGGGCAACCCTACCACCGCCTGGGGCACTCGCCACTGGGCGCGCTGGTGATGATCCTGATGATGACGCTGATGCTTGGCCTCGGCGTAACCGGCTTTCTGATGGAGGAGGTCGATTATTTCTGGGGCGCAGATCTGCCGCTGAACATCCACGAATTCTGTGCCAATGCGCTGATGGCGCTGGTCGGCCTGCATATTGCCGCCGCGCTGCTGGAAAGCTACCGGCTGCGCGAGAACCTGCCGCTGTCGATGGTCACCGGCAAACGCCGCAAGCTGCCTGAGCACTGAGCGCGTCGCTGACTCGGTTACCGTCGCCTGAGCGATAACTGGCGCCGCCTCACCCGCGCCGTCCCAATCCATGCTGCGCCAGCTTGGCATAGAGCCCGGCGCGGGAAATGCCCAGGCGTTCGGCAGCCAACTGGCGGTTGCCGTTGCAGGCCGCCAATGCTGCCTGCAGCGCCTGGCGTTCGGCCTGCGCCAACTGTTCGGCCAGCGTCTGCGCCGTGTTCGTTGCCACTGGCAGCGTGGGCGTCGGCGTACTCGGCGCCACCGGATCGACCAGCAGCGTGCGCACGGCTTCGCCACTCAGGTGTCCATCGACGGCCAGTTGTGCCCGCTCCAACAGGTTGCGCAGTTCGCGCACGTTGCCCTTCCACGGCTGGGCGCAGAGCAGGGCCAGGGCGTCGTCGCTCAGCTCAAGGGGCGCCAGGCCGGAACGATTGGCCAGGTCGTCCAGCAGGTGTTCGATCAGTGCGGGAATGTCGCTGGCGCGTTCACGTAAAGGCGGCACGCGCAGGGCCAGCACGTTGAGGCGGTAGTAGAGATCGTCGCGGAACTGTCCAGCGGCCACCTTGGCTTCCAGGTCGATATGGGTGGCGGCGATCACCCGCACATTGAGCGGCTTGACTTGATTGGAGCCGAGCGGCTCCACCTCCTGCTCCTGCAACACCCGCAGCAGCTTGGCCTGCAGCGGCAGCGGCAGGTCGCCGATTTCATCGAGAAACAGCGTGCCGCGGTTGGCCACCTCGAACTTGCCGATGCGCCCTTTACGCTCGGCGCCGGTAAAGGCGCCCGGTGAGGTGCCAAACAGCTCGGCCTCCACCAGGGTTTCCGGAATCGCCGCAACGTTGACCGCGACGAACGGTCCGTTGGCCCGTGGCGACAGATTATGAATGCCTTGCGCCAGCAGCTCCTTGCCGGTGCCGGTCTCGCCGCGAATCAGCACCGTGGCGTCGAGCTGTGCAGCGCGGCGGGCTTGGCGCTTGACCTCGCTGGCCGCCGTGCTGGCGCCGATGAAGCCGGCAATGGTGTAGCGTGCCCGGCGTGCCTTGGCCAGCTCGTGCTGGGTGGCGAGCAGCTGTGTCTGCAGGTTGTTGTACTTGGCCATCAGCGGCTTTAGGTGACGGGCGCGGTCGAACAAGACGAAACCCAGCGCACCGACCAGCGTGCCATCCTCGTCGCGCAGCGGGATGCGGGTCACCACGAAATGCTCGCTGCCGAAGGCCATCAGGTCGAGCATGCTCGGCTGGCCGCTTTCCACCACCTCACGCAGGCGGCTGGCCGGCAGCACGTCTTCGATTGCCTTGCCCAGCGCCGTGCGCGGGTCAGCAATGCCGACCTTCTGCGCGTACTTGTCGTTGATCCAGACGATACGCGCCTGACGATTGACCGCGATGGTGCCCTCGCACTGCGCATCGAGGTGATCGAACAGCAGCGGCATGGCCACCGCCCGGAAGCGCTCGGGCGACACGCCGATGATCAGGCCATGCTGGTCGAGGTCGTCGCGGGAAATGGCCATGGGCGAGTGTCCGAAGTCAGAGTCCGTGATTATGGGCAGCGCCGCTCCACGCGGGCAACGGCAAGCCGCTATTGATCACCTGCATATCAGGCTACAGGGTGTGAAACCGGCAAGGCCGTCTATAGTTGCCAGATGGTGCGTAGCGGGGGAGTTGCGCACCACCGACGGCGGCGGTGCTGAACTATAAAATGGGCAACCCAAACTATAACGATCACAGGGATGTAGGCGCGGGGCACTATGAAGGCCTGCGCGAGTCCGGCAAGCGTGCGCTGATGCGCACCATCCTGCTCGCCACCGGCCTGACCCTGGGCGGCTTCTCCGTGCTGCAGACGCTGGCTGGCAACTACCCTTTCGCCATCCTCGAGATGTTGTGCACCGTATTGCTGCTGTTCGGCGCCTGGCGCATCGAACAGGCGCGGCATCTGTACTTCTGGATCTACCTGTACCTGATCCCTACCTTCTGTTTCATCCTCTACATCATCATCATGCCGGACGCCTCGGCGGCCGCGTTCGTCTGGCTGTACATGATCCCGCTGCTGGCCTACCTGCTGCTGGGCAAACGCCGCGCCTTCCTGCTCACGGCGCCCTTCATGCTCGCCGGGCTGCTGCTGTACTGCGCCGATAATCGCCTGAGCCTCGATACCCACGGTTTGATCGACCTGGGCAATGCGGCCCTGTGTGGCATGCTGATCCTGGTATTCGTGCATATCTACGACGGCCTGCGCATGCAGGCCCACGAAGAGTTGGAGCGTCTGGCGCAGACCGATGCACTGACCGGCGTGGCCAATCGCGGCAGTTTTCAGCATGCGCTGCAGCGCAGCATCCAGGAGGCCGAACGCAGCAACGGGCATCTGGTATTGGTGCTGCTCGACGTCGACCACTTCAAACAGGTCAATGATCAATGGGGGCATGAGGGTGGCGACATGGCCCTGCAGCATATCTGTCAGATCCTGCAGCAGCGCCTGCGCGTGACCGACTTCCTCGGCCGCCTGGGCGGCGAGGAGTTCGGCCTGCTGCTGCGCCACACTGACAGTGCAGGTGCTGGCCCTTTGGTGGAAACACTGCGCCGGCAGATTGCCGAACAACCGCTGAACTATGACGGCGAGCAGATCGCGCTATCCGCCACCTTCGGCCTCGCCACCTGGCCCGAAGACGGCCGCAGCGCCGCCGAACTCTACCGCAGCGCCGACCGTCGCCTGTACAGCGGTAAGGCCCGTGGCCGCAACCAACTGGTCAGCGCCGACCTGCCGGCCGAACTGCTGCTGGATAAGTTCGATGTGCGGCTGTGACTGCGCGGGTGCTGCGTTGGTGGATAGCACTCAGAAACGAAAAACCGCGCAATGCGCGGCTTTGAAGGTGGTGGGCCCACACGGACTCGAACCGTGGACCAAAGGATTATGAGGCAGTAAAAAGCACGTTTCTGGTCGTTTCCCGCCGTCTCCCGAAAAAAGCCGATTTAGCGCGTTATCCTGAAATCAAGGGGTTAGGTGTTTCCCCTTGGGTCTGGGTGTGGCCGGTCATGCCCTAAGAAACGGTACGCAAAACGGTACGCAAAATGGCATAGGCATCGGGCAAGACGAGCAGTAGGAAGTTTGTAACGGATGTGGAGCTGAAGGCGCTACGGCCTGGTCAGACTGCGACCGATTCGCTGCCAGGCCGTGGTAGCGGATCAATCTTGTTCGAATGCCGTACCTCGGGAGCTGTCGAGGCCTACTACCGCCGCCGTGGTGAGGGTGGGCAGAAGGTCAAGATAGGTGTCTTCAAGAAAACGCTGAAGAGCCCAGGTCTCTCCCTTACTGAAATTCGCGAGCAAGCTGTCCGTCTCGCCAAGATTGCCGCAGAGCATGGCGACATCAAGGCCTATCAAGCCAAGTGTGCTGCTGAGGAGGAGGCTCGGCAGGCTGAGCGCCAACGCCAGCTGCACGAGCAGCAACGTCTCGCTGAAATCGAGGCTGCAAAAGGCACCTTTTCTGAGCTGTTCCGGGATTACATCGAAGATCGTAGGCGCTCGGGTGTATCAGCCCAGCAGCTCGATGAGTTTGAGCGCGTGCTACGTAACGACCTGGAGGGCGAGAAAGTAGTGTCCGTGGCCGACGATGGTCAGGAGCAGAAGCTCAATGTCATGGCTATGAAAGCTAAGGATGTCAGGCCTGAGCATGTTAATTTGCTGCTGAAACCAATCTGGGACAGAGGTGCGGGGCGTCAGACTGGCAAGGTTCGTTCGTTTCTCGTTGCAGCTTTCAGTTTTGGCTTAAAAGCTGAGCATCATATCGACCGAAGCAGTAATAAAAGCTACGGGCTTCAGATGAATCCTGCTGATCCAGTGACTGTCCCGAACACATCAAAGCCTGGCGAGCGCGCTCTGACGGATAAGGAGCTGAAGCAATTTTGGCACACCATTACCAAGGTCGATTCGGTTGGTGCAATTATGGCGCGTGTCTTTCACTTTGCTTTTGCTACTGCAGGGCAGCGCCCCCTCCAGTTTATCCGTGAGCCTTGGACCAGCTACAACTTTCAAAAGAAGTACTTGAAGATCATCGATAGCAAAGGGCGTGGCAGTAAAAAACGTGCTCACTTCGTTCCCTTGAGCAGCAGGGCTTTGCAGATACTTGAACAGGTTCGTGCCTTGCAGCCTCCAGGGGCCGTATACCCTTGGAGCGTTGGTGGACAAAAGCCGATTCACGCGTCCAGCCTGTCTCATGCGGTGACCGGGTGGTTTGCGACTGAGCATGCCAAGTTGGATGGCCAGCCCGTGCCGAAATTTACTCCGCGTGATATCCGGCGTACCTGCACACAGTTCATGCAGCGCCACGGCATCAAGGATTTCGATAGCGACGCGTTGCAGTCGCACGGACAAACAGGTGTTGTCGAGGTGCACTATCGCAATAACCCCGAAGCGAAATTGCCTCAGATGCGCCCGACCATGGAGGCTTTCGATGCAGCGCTTAGCCGCCTGCTCGATAGTCCTGATGAGGATGAGTATCAGGCTGAGCAGCTGGATTTGTTCGAGAAAGGATAAGTTCCAGGAAAGTCAAGTATTTTGTTGTGCGGCCTAGGTTGCTGTGTAAATATACAGGCGTGAGGTTATCCGGAGCCTCTAGGTTTGCTGCTGTGACGTTGTCTACTTGATGCGCAGCGGAATTGGAAAAGTAGAACTAATGCCTGGAAGGCATGATCCGGCAGAGCAGTCAGCTATGAGGAACGCATTACCACCGCAGTGCCCACATGAATCCACCAGCCTCTCTTTCTGGGAGGTGGGTTATGTCTGAGATGATCCTTCTGGACTTCAATGCGGTTAGCCGCAAAGTCGGATTGAGTCGTAAAACTATCTACTGCCGTATCCGAGAGGGTGACTTCCCGAGACAGGTGAAGATAGGCCGAGCAAGCCGCTGGCTTCAGCACGAAGTCGACGACTGGATAGCCAGTGCAGCTGCAGCGAGATAGTAAAGAGGCCGGTCATATGACCGGCATTTTTTTGCCTGAAAGGATCATAGGACTTTTGATCCTATGATCGCTTCTACAGTGCTGGTCGGAGGAATATGGTGTCGACCGTTTGAACCAGAATCAGTATCAACGGTTGGCCACTACCTGCATCGTTCTGCGTAGATCTAGCTCATGCTTATTCGCGCGTTAGCCTGATTTGAGCGCTGGGGATCAAGGAGTATCAAATGTTTCGTAGACCCATTCACGATGAGGTCATGGGCCTGGCTTCACGCCTTGCGGATAAATGCCATCCGCAAGTGGCGCAGAAGCATGCAGACGAGTTGGCTCGGTATGCGCGGCTGACGTCGGCCTGCACTGCCCTGGAGTCTTTTAGTGGGTGCCGCCCCAGAATGGATGACGATGCTTTTGATGTGCTTGCCAGGCGCCGCTCGCAGGTGGCGGATCTTATCGCGCATGCGAACTTGCACGCCTATGAGCAGGAAGCGCCTGAAGGGCTTTACTTGGCAATACCCTTCTTTTCGCGGTGCTCGGATAAACAGCCAGTCTGGTTGTTGAATCGCACTGCTCAGTCTGTCACTTATCTGCGGAGGCAGTTGTATGCATACGCAAGCACGGACGATGGTATTGATGAGTGAATCGCCCCTCATTAAGTAGTTACTCGATAGCCTCTTGGGCTGGATATGACCGGCAGCTGTCGGCCAGAAGCAGCCGTCTGATGAAGATAGATTTCCACCTCAAGCGGAATATTACTTGGGGAAACTCTGAATAAGACTTCCCGAATCTGGTGAAATACGCCGATTGCTTGTCGAGTTTATGTGGCCGGCCTCTCGGGCTGCCAAGGATTGCAGCGAAGTTATTCAGGCCGTCGCCGTAGGGACTATGCCGCCCCCAATGTCATCAACCTAAGCTGCAGCCCTGCCCAAGGCAAGCCCCCCGAAGCAGCCAGCCGCCATGGCCGTCGGGCGATGACCAGGCCTCTGCCGCTCAATCAGGCGGTCTAACTGGGCTGGCGGTGATGTGATCATCGTCTGTTCCGGCTGTCTAGGCGAGATTTCTCGTTCTCCGGACGAGCCTATGCCGACCGCTTGTGGCCAGCTTTTTTTTGCACGGAGGTTGGGCGGTGGTGTTTCTTCAGCGCGTCGGTTTGTAGCCCTCACAACCTCGGCTGGCTGCGCGTTTGCGTTGGCGCGCAAAGCTACGGCCTGAGCGTACGGCACTGAGGCTTTTAGCCATCAAGGCCAGCACATTGCTCAGCCCCTGAGCACAGGTCCGGAGCACTGATGCTCGATTTCCTTGGTAACGGCGACGAGCGCTATCGTGCAGCTCACGACGGGATTCTTGCAGCTATCGAGAAGGTCATCCACAGTGGACCCAAGACCCGTGACTTAGGGGGTAGCGCTTCGACGCAGGAAGTTGTCCAAGCCATCGCTGCAGCTCTCTAGAAAAGGTGTTCACCCGAGCCAGTCACAGTTATAGGGGCGTGGGGTAGGAGGTTGACCTTGGCTACTCGCGCTGAGCCTTCCTGATGCGACGGATGATGGTGCCTAGCACCAGCACCACTACAGGTGCGGCGTAGAGACTGGCGTCACGCGGCGATAGGTCTAGGCCGAGGCTGCGCGCGCCTTCATAGAGCAGCTTGAGCAGGCTCAGCAGGTAGTAGCTGATGGCGATGATCGATAGCCCCTCGACTGCTTTCTGGATCTTGATCTGGGTGGTGGCGCGTTCGTTGAGGCTGTGCAGGATGGCGCCGTTCTGTTCCTCGACCTCGACCTGTACGCGGGTCTGCAGCAGTTCGCCGAGATTGGCCACGCTCTCTTTGACCCGTTCCATACGCTGATGTGTGGCCGAGCAGTAGCGTACGGTCGGGCGGAAGCGCCGTTCGATAAACACGCCTAGACGCTGGCGGCCCAGCACGTGGCTCTCGCGCAGCTCGGCGATGCGCTCGAAGACGATCTGCGCATAGGCCTCGGTGGCGCTAAAGCGCTGGCGGGTCCTGGCGGTCAGACGAACGATGCGCGAAGAAAGGTCAGAGATGCTCTTTAGGATCTGCCGGGCGTCGCTGCTGGAATGCGCGTTCTGGTCGGACAGTTCGGTGAGCTTGCGCTCGTAATTCCGCAGTTCCCTCGCGACATCCTTGGCCACCGGCAGGGTGAGCGAGGCCATCATACGGTAGGTCTCGATCTCCAGCAGGCGGCGTACCATGCGCCCCAGGCGGTAGGCATTGAGGTTATGGTTGACCAGGAGGATGCGATTGACTCCATCCGGTGTCAGGCGGAAATCGCTCCAGATCACAGCGTCGCCGGCGCCGACCTGCGAGCCGCAGGGATCCCTGAACCCATAGCGCCCGGTGCTGCCTCCCCATTCCTCGGCGGACTCCACCAGCACCTGCGAGCATTCGATCAGCAGCTCCTCGTGCCCTCGGATCAGGGCGGCGAGGCTCTCCGGCAGCGGCGGCCAGAACTCCGCGTGAGCCTGCTTGGGTACGACCATGGTGAGGGAGAGGAACTCGGTGTGCCGCTCCCACTTGGTCGCGTATCCATCCAGGCTGACCAGTCCTTGCAGGGCATCCGCAGCCAGGTCGTCAAGGGTTTCGACGATGCTATCCAGCGCATCGCTGCATTCGAGCAGGGTCAGGTGATAGATATGTGCCGGCTCGTTGAAATAGATTGAGGGGCGCGCGTGCAGCTCGTCGTGCAGTGCGGTGCGGAAGGGATGCATCGTTTGGTGGGTGTTCACTGAACTTGGAGCCGGGCAGGTTATCGAAATCGACGCCGGCCACCCCCGCGGGCGCTGGCACCGTTTATGGGCATCCGCTGCCATCTGGACAGATGCTGGATCGCCGCGTGGCGGCTTAGAGTTGTGGTTGCTCCCAATAACTGACGCGTTGGGTGGATGACACCTCTTTCATCCACCTTTACAGAACCACTGCGGATGTAGAAGGTGACATACACCCTACGCTCGTACTACGCCGTTCAGAGTATCGCTAGGCCAAGGATGGCACGACACTCATCGAGCGAGCGATGCTCGGTGGCGGCATAGAGCTGCAACTCGTCGAGTACCTCTGCGCCGAGGGCGAGATGGAAGTCCGCCTGGTTGGAGCTGATCGCGTAGCTAGCCTGGGCGTTGTCGCCGAGGTTGGACTGGAAGATCCCCGCCGCGCTGACCGGCAGGAAGTCTTCATATACCAGCGGATCGAAGCGGATATGGCCGGCGGCTATCAGTGCCTCCAGGGTCTGCGGACGCTCGCTAGCGGCGCGGCCCTGTTCGGTAACGCTGTAGCGGAAATACGCCAGGCCTTCGGTGCGCATCTGCGCGTAGCTGTCGGGGAAGGCGCGGAAGTGCTTTGCCAGCAGCTCACCATACAGCGCTGCGTTGTGCTCGTTGGGGGCTTCCTTGAGCTCGGCGCGGGCGGCATTGAGTAGTTGGTCGTAAAGGGTGCGGCCTTTCGGGGTCAGGGCGGCGCCGCGCTGTTCGATCTCGCCGAAGCGGGCGGTGTGGCTGCCGTCGGCGCCCTGCTGGTCGGTGAAGGCGACCTTCTCCTGCAGCGCCTTGAAGCTGGTCTGGCGCAGCAGGATCGGGCAACGGCGACGGGGCGGACCTTCGACCACGGCTTTCGGCGTGATGCCGTGGGTGGGCATGCCGGCCTGGATCTGGTCGATGTCCAGGGTGCGCGGGGTCAGGTGATTGATGTGTGGCCCCTTGAATGCCACCACGTCGGCGATCAAGCGGTGCTGGGCGTGCAGTTGGTCGTACTCGGCGGCACTGACGGTGGCCTGGGTGTGCCAGCGGAAGGTCTCCAGGGCCTGGGTCACGAACTCCCTGGCGTCCGCCTCATTCAGACCACCATCGGCCTCACACTGCTCGATCAGTTGCAGCGCTCGCGGCGTGAAGATATTGCGCTTGGCCAGCAGGCGCGCGGCCAGGTCACGCAGCTCGGGGTTGTCGATCAGCTCCAGGCGCAGCAGTGAGGTGAACACGCGGAACGGGCTGTGCTGCAGGGCGGCCTCATGCACCGCGCGGAAGGCCGTGGAGTGGACCGGTACGCCAGCCGGGCTGAGGTCGTAGTAACCCACGGGCTGCATGCCCATCACTGCGAACAGGCGACTTATGGTGGCCAGCTCACTGGCGGTGCCGACACGGATGGCGCCGTGACGTTCCATGGCCAGGCGCTCCAGTTCGCCGCTGTGTTGCAACTGTTCGGCGATTTCGGGGCTGTCTTGCAGCACCTGCTGGTTGACTTGTTCGACCAACTGCAGGAGATCTCCATAGAGTGGGACTTCCGCTTTGTACATATCGGACATGGCGCGAGAGAACTGCGCGCGAATCTCGGATGGATCGATGAACGCCGGTTTGCTCATGATCAAGCAATCTCCTGGAGGGCATGGGTGGGTTGAAGCCTGGGCATGGATTGGATTCTGGGCACCGGCGTGGTGCGGCACAAACGACATCTTCTCAGTACTTCATTCGCTGGGGGAATGAATCGCTTGCGTCGTAGGAGCGGCTTTAGCCGCGAAACTCGCGGATAAATCCGCTCCGGGGCGCATAACAACCAACGTGGACATGGCCATAAAAACAACCCCCGGCAAGCTGGGCCGGGGGCTTAGAGCAAAGGGATCAGGGCCGGCACAAGTGCCGTTTAAGCGCCTGTATAGGGTGGGGCAGGGACTGCGAGCTGAGGCGCTCGGCCTGGCTGCGGCAGGAATAGCCGTTGGCCAGCAGGCGTGCGGGGTCGATGTCGCCTTCGACCCGCTCGCGCCAGGACAGGTCGTAGATCCGCTCGGACGTCTGCCTGTTCGCCGCCTCGTGCCCATAGGTGCCGGACATGCCGCAGCAGCCCAGCGGCAGGCTTTTGAGGTTCAGCCCTAGGTGCTGGAACACCTGGACCCACAGTGCCGTCGCTGCCGGAGCGTTGGTCTTCTCTGTGCAGTGGCCCAGCAGGTAGTAGTCTTCTCCAGGGTTGACCACGTCGGCGGGCAGCTTGTCCAACTGCTGCGCCAGCCATTCCTGCGGCAGCAGCACTTTGGGCGCCGCATCGCCCAGGAGCTTGTGGTACTCCTGGCGGTAGACCAGTGTCATGGCTGGGTCCAGGCCCACCAGTTGCACGCCATGGCCACTCAACGTGTTGAGCATTGCTGCATTCCGACGCGCGGCCTTCTCGAAGGCCCCAAGGAAACCCAGTACCTGCAGCGGCTTGCCGTTGGGCAGAAAGGGCGCGAGCAGTACCTGCACGCCCAGGCGTGAGAGCACCTCGATCAGATCCGCCAGCACCTCGGTGTCGAAGTAGCGGGTGAAGGCATCCTGTACCAGGATCACGCTACGTTCGCGTTGCGCCGCAGGCAGCCGGCGCAGGTTTTCCGGCGTGGCCTCAAGTACGTCCCAGCGTTCTAGCGTCGCCTTCAGGTCGAATCGGCTGAGCAGCGGGCTGTCGATCATGCCGGCGTAGCGGCGCAGCATTGCTTGGCTAATATTCAGCTGCATCAGGCCGTTGTAGAGCCATGGCAGTTTGGCGAAATAGGGGATGCTGAACTCCAGCGAGCCGATCAGATAGTCCTTCAACGGGCGCAGGTAGCGGCTGTGGTACAGCTCTAGGAAGCGCGAGCGGAACTCCGGCACGTTGACCTTGACCGGGCATTGCCCTGCACAGGATTTGCACGCCAGGCAGCCCGACATGGCCTCGAACACTTCGTGGGAGAAGTCCTCATCGCCGCGGCGTTTGCTCAGGGTGTTGCGTACGCGGCCGGTGAGGCCGCGTAGCGGCGATGTATTGCGCAGCTGTTGGCTGGCGTCGAGTACATCGACACCGGCCTGCTCCTGCAGGCGCAGCCATTCACGCAGCAGCGAGGCGCGCCCTTTGGGCGACTGGGTGCGCTCGCGGGTGGCCTTCCACGACGGGCACATGGCGTCGTTGGGATCATAGTTGTAGCAGGCGCCGTTGCCGTTGCAGTGCATTGCCGCGCCGTAGCTGCTCCACACGCGCTCGTCGATCTGCCGGTCGAGGTCGCCGCGCAGCGGCACTTCGTCGACCTTGGTCAGCTCGCTGCCAGCCGCCAGCGGCGTGGCGATCTTGCCGGGGTTGAGCTGGTTGTCCGGGTCGAAGGCGCTCTTGATCGCCTGCAGTGCCGGGTACAGATCGCCGAAGAAGCGCGGCGCGTATTCCGAACGCAGGCCCTTGCCGTGTTCGCCCCAGAGCAGGCCGCCGTATTTGTGGGTGAGGGCGGCCACGCCATCGCTGATTGGGCGGATCAGCGCCACCTGGGCAGGGTCTTTCATGTCCAGCATCGGGCGCACGTGCAGCACGCCGGCATCGACGTGACCAAACATGCCGTACTGCAGCTGATAGCCGTCGAGCAGGGTGCGGAACTCGGCGATGTAGTCGGCCAGTGCCTCGGGTGGCACAGCCGTGTCCTCGACAAAGGGTTGCGGGCGCGCTTCGCCGTCCACGTTGCCGAGCAGGCCCACCGAGCGTTTGCGCATGTTGTATACGCTGGCCACGGCGGCTGAACCTCGGGCAATGGTGTGGCCGAGGCGCTGCACGCTGGCATCGCTGGCCAGGTGTGCGGTGAAGCGCTCGACCTGCTCATCCAGCAACGCGGCGTCTTCACTGCTGAACTCCACCAGGTTAATGCCTTGTGTCGGGATGGCCGGATTGGCCGAGAAGTACTCGGCCACGTCATGCCAGACGATGTCCTTCATCGCCAGATTGAGCACCCGCGAATCCACCGTTTCGATGGACAGCGGTGCCATGGCCATCAGTGCCTGGGCATCTCTGAGCGCGTCCATAAAGCTGGCGTAGGACACATTCACCAGCACCGAGTGCTTCGGGATCGGCAGTACGTTGAGGGTCGCCTCGACGATAAAGCCGAGCGATCCTTCTGAGCCACAGAGAATATTGTTGAGGTTGAAGCGGCCATCGGCGTCGCGGATATGCGCCAGGTCGTAGCCGGTCAGGCAGCGGTTGAGCTTGGGAAAACGTTGTTCAATCAGCCCGGCGTGTTGCTCGTGTACATGGAGCACGGCGCGGTATACCTCGCCACAGCGGCTGTCGTCCTGCAGAACCTTTTGCAGCTCGTCCTCGCTGAGCGGGGCGCTGTACAGGCGCTCGCCGCCGAGCAGGATGGTCTGCAGTTGCAGCACATGATCACGTGTCTTGCCATAGGTGCAACTGCCCTGGCCGCTGGCGTCTGTGTTGATCATGCCGCCGATGGTGGCGCGGTTAGAGGTCGACAGCTCCGGGGCGAAGAACAGCCCGTGCGGCTTGAGCGCGGCGTTGAGCTGATCTTTGACCACACCGGCCTGCACCCGCACGCGGCGGTTGTCGGCGTCGATCTCGAGGATGCGATTCATATGTCGTGACAGGTCCACCACTACGCCATTTGTCAGCGACTGGCCGTTGGTACCAGTACCGCCACCGCGCGGGGTTAGGACGATGTCGCGGTACTGCGGCTGCGCGGCCAGACTGGCCAGCAGGCGCACGTCTTCGTCGTGTAAGGGGAAAAGCGCCGCTTGTGGCAGGCGCTGGTAGATCGAGTTGTCGGTCGCCAGTACGGTGCGGCTGCCATGATCGGAGGCTATTTCCCCCTGGAAGCCAGCCTGCATGAGCGAGTCGAGAAAGGCGCGGTAGTGCCTCGTGAGCGCTGCCGGTGGAGCTACTTTGGCAATCATGGGGTTAACGGATTCCTGCCAGGCAGTCTTCGATAATGTCCAGTCCCTGCTCGAATAGCGCCGGCTCGATGGTCAGCGGCGCCAGCAGGCGCACGATGTGCCGGCTCTTGCCACTGGGCATTAGCAGCAGGCCCTTGGCACGCGCAGCCTCCAGCAGGGCAGCGAGTTGCGTGGTGCCGGCCTTGCCCTCTGCCGTCAGCAATTCGATGCCGCGCATGGCCCCGGTGCCGGTCAGCCGGCCCAAGCAGGGCGAGATCGCCCGTTCGCGCCAGCTGTTGTAGCGGCGCACGATGGCCTGCTCCTGCGCCTCGCCCCAGGTCGCCAGGTTGGCGTCGCTCATCGCCTCCAGGCTGGCCAGCGCGGCTGCGCAGGCTAATGGGTTGCCCGAGTAGGTGCCGCCGAGACCGCCCTTGGGCAGGATATCGAGCAAGTCCTTGCGGCCGACCACCGCACCCAGCGGCAGGCCGCCAGCGATGCTCTTGCCGAGCAGCAGCAGGTCCGGTTCTATGCCCAGACGACTGAAGGCGAAGCGCTGGCCGGTGCGACCGAAGCCGGACTGGATCTCGTCGGCGATCAGAAGGATGCCGTTGGCATCGCACAGCGCACGCAGGCGCCGTGCGAACTCGGCGTCCATGGCTAGGAAACCGCCTTCGCCTTGTACCGGCTCGAAGATGATGCAGGCGACTTCGTTGATATCGACCTCGACGCTGAAAAGCCGCTCCAGTGCCTGCAGGCCCTGTTCGGTGCTGACGCCGGTATCCGCGCTGGGGTAGGGCACGTGGTAGACCGGGCCGGGCAGCACACCAACACGCTGCTTGTACGGGGCGACCTTGCCGTTAAGGTTGAGCGTGGCCAAGGTACGACCATGAAAGCCGCCGTCGAAGGCGATCACCACACTGCGTCCGGTGGCGGCGCGAACGATTTTCAGTGCATTTTCCGCCGCTTCCGCGCCACTGTTGGTGAGCATGCCAGCTAGTGGGTAGCTGAGCGGGATGAATGCGGCGAGAGCGTCCATAAGTTGGTGGTAGCCGCTGTGCGGAACTGCGTTGAAGGCCGAGTGGGTCAAGCGCTGGGCCTGCGCGCCAATGGCGGCGACCACACCTGGATGGCAGTGACCGAGGTTGAGTACGCCGATGCCGCCGACGAAATCGATGTAGCGCTTGCCCTCGGTATCCCAAACCTCGGCGTTGCGGCCGTGACTGAGAGCTATAGGGTGCACGATGGACAGCGAGGCACTGATGGGCGACGTGCTCATGCGCGGCCCTCGGGCAGCGCGGAGGCATGAAATGACATTGCGGCGTTCCTCGTCGAAGGGGGGATTCCCTTCTATGAAAACGAGGAAGGCCGAGGCTGCACAAACGAAAAAAAATTACCGGGTCATTCCAAAGATTCAGGAACTAGCATGCCCCTGCCGGCTATGCGCCTTGTCCAGTATCCAATCGACAAAGCTTCTGACCTTGGGAATATCGATCGACTGCTCGGCATAGGCCAGGTAATGCGAGCCTTCGCTGGGCTTGTGATGAACCCAGGGAATCACCAGCTTGGCGTCGTCCAGTTCGTCCTCGACCAGAAAACGCGGCACCAGGGCGATGCCGCATCCCGCGCGGGCAGCACGGATGCACATGTAGAAGGTGTCGAAACGCGGCCCATGATAGCTGTGCTCGGTGTCGATGCCTTGTTCCTCGAACCATTCGTGCCAGGCCTCGGGGCGCGACGTGCACTGCAGCAGGACGAACTCGGCCAGCTCTGTGGCGCCTCGTAGCGCACGCCCCTGCAACACGTCCGGCGAGCACACTGGCACCACCTCCTCGCCGAAAAGTTCGATGCAGGTAGCCCCCGGCCAGGAACCCTGGCCGTAGAAGAAGGCTACGTCCGCCTTGGCCTGCACCAGATCGAAAGGCTCCAGCTCGCTCCTGATATCGAGGTGGATATTGGGGTGGTGCTTGGAGAAGCCCTTGAGGTTGCTGATCAGCCAGCGCGCGCCAAAGGTCGGTTGGGTGGCCACCCGCAGCACCTCGGTTTCGCCACCGTAGGAGAGGATGTAGCGGCTGGAGATGTCCACCTGGGTAAGGATCTTGTTGACCTCGGCCAGGTACAGTTCGCCTGCCGGGGTCAGCTGCAGGCGCCGACGTACGCGATGGAACAGCAGGTGCTGGAGCATGTCCTCGAGTTGGGCGACCTGTTTGCTCACCGCGCTCTGAGTCAGGAACAGCTCTTCGGCGGCGCGGGTGAAGCTCATATGACGGGCGGCGGCCTCGAAGCACTGCAGGGCGGTCATGGTGGGCAGCAGGCGCTTGGGCATGTTGGTCTCACGGGCAGGTGAATGGTGAGTTCATTCTGCTGGGGAATGATGTGGTGCGTAAAGGTCGTTTGTTGGCCTGCGCAAATCGGTTCGATACTGACCCTCGTCAATGAACCCCAGTGCTCAGCGGATGTAGGAGAACAATATGGTTGGCGAGCTGCTCAACACCCTCGGCGTGCAAGCCCACGCGTACCAAGGCGGCGATCATGCCGTGCACAGTCCCATCGACGGCAGGCTGATCGCCTCGATCAGCCTGGAAAGCGCCGACGTCGTACCGGCCAAGGTGGATGCGGCGCATCAGGCCTACCTTAGTTGGCGCAACGTCCCAGCCCCGCGTCGTGGTGAGCTGGTGCGCCTATTCGGCGAAGTGCTGCGCGAATACAAGACCCAGCTCGGCGAGTTGGTGTCGATCGAAGCCGGCAAAATCACCCAGGAAGGCCTGGGCGAAGTGCAGGAGATGATCGATATCTGCGACTTCGCCGTCGGCCTGTCGCGCCAGCTGTACGGCCTGACCATCGCATCCGAGCGCCCGGGCCACCATATGCGCGAGTCCTGGCACCCGCTGGGCGTGGTCGGGGTGATCAGTGCATTCAACTTCCCGGTCGCGGTCTGGGCTTGGAACACCACGCTAGCGCTGGTGTGTGGCAACTCCGTGATCTGGAAACCGTCTGAAAAGACTCCGTTGACCGCGCTGGCCTGTCAGGCGCTGTTCGACAAGGCGCTGGCGCGTTTCGGCGATGCACCGGCGAATCTCAGCCAGCTGATCGTCGGCGATGCCAAGGCCGGCGAGGCGTTGGTGGATGATGCGCGCGTACCGCTGGTCAGTGCCACCGGCAGCACCCGCATGGGTCGTGCAGTCGGCCCGCGCGTCGCCGCGCGCTTCGCCCGCAGCATCCTCGAGCTGGGCGGTAACAACGCGATGATCCTCACCCCTAGCGCTGACCTCGACCTGGCTGTGCGCGGCATCCTGTTTTCCGCGGTGGGCACCGCCGGCCAGCGCTGCACCACGCTGCGCCGCCTGATCGTGCACCGTTCGGTGAAAGACGAAGTGCTGGCCCGGGTCAAGGCCGCCTATGCCAAGGTGCGCATCGGCGACCCGCGTGCCGGCAACCTGATCGGCCCGCTGATCGATAAACAGGCCTTCGATGCCATGCAGGACGCCCTGGTGCGTGCGCGCGACGAGGGTGGCGCGGTGTTCGGTGGCGAGCGTCGCCTGCAGGAGCAGTACCCCAACGCCTACTACGTCGCCCCAGCGATCGTCGAGATGCCAGCGCAGAGCGAAGTGGTGCGTCACGAGACCTTCGCGCCGATTCTCTACGTTCTTGCCTACGACGATTTCGAGCAGGCGCTGGCACTAAACAACGAAGTGCCGCAGGGTCTGTCGTCCTGCATCTTCACCACCGATGTGCGCGAGGCCGAGCGTTTCCAGAGCGCCTCGGGCAGCGACTGCGGCATCGCCAACGTCAACATCGGCACCAGCGGTGCGGAGATCGGCGGGGCGTTCGGCGGCGAGAAGGAAACCGGCGGCGGCCGCGAGTCCGGCTCCGATTCATGGAAGGCCTACATGCGCCGTCAGACCAACACCATCAACTATTCCCGCGAGCTGCCCCTGGCTCAGGGGATCGTCTTCGACTGACCAAGCGTTAGCCATGTCGGCCAGGTTCGGCATGGCGTTCCCACTTAGGCACGGAGAATCAGTAGTCGTCAACCCTTATAAGGCGGTCTTTGCCCGTAGGCATCATGGGTAGCAAAGGCCGTGAATGCAGAGCAATAACAACAAGAGAGGCTCGCCATGAGTGCTACACCCCATTTTGCTTACTGCCCCCGTAAATCAGAGGAGTTTTACCTTGGACGCTCATAAAGAAGTGACCAGGGAGGCACCGTCCTTTGCTGTGGCAGTGGCTCCCCTCGTAATTACCGCCATCTTGCTGATGGTCCAGTTCTTCGTCTTCGAGGATTTCACCCCCCATGTGCCGCTTGCCTTTGGTGTGCTGGTGTGCGGACTGTTTGCGGTATTCCGGGGTACACCTTGGTTCAGCATCGAGGCGTCGATGTTCAAGGTGGTGCAGATCGGCATTCCGGCCATCTTCATCCTGATGTGTATCGGCATGCTGATAGGCTCGTGGATCGCCTCCGGCACCGTGCCGACGCTGCTCTACTACGGCTTCAGCTACCTGTCCGGCGGCAGCTTCCTGGTGATGACCTGCCTGCTCTGCTCGCTGATCTCGCTGATGACCGGTACCTCCTGGGGCACGGTCGGCACCGTCGGCCTGGCACTGATGGGCGTCGGCGAAGGCCTCGGCGTACCGGCCTACCTGACTGGCGGGGCAATCGTTTCCGGCGCTTTCTTCGGTGACAAGATGTCGCCGCTGTCGGAAACCACCAACCTGACCCCGGCCGTGTGCGGCACCGACCTGTGGAGCCACATCAAGAGCATGCTGGCCACCACCGTGCCGGCCATGCTGATTTCCCTGGTGCTGTACGCCTGGATCGGCGCCAGCTTCGCCGACAATGCGGTGGATGCCAGCAGCATCGAACTGATGCGTGCCGGCGTCGAGCAGCACTACAAGATCGGCCTGCTGACCCTGTTACCGCCGCTGGTGGTGATCATCCTGGCCATGCGCAAGGCACCGGCGCTGCCGGTGATGTTCGCCGGGGTAGTGCTGGCCGTGGCCGTGGCGGTGTTCTATCAGGGCGTCGGCATCAAGGAGATGACCAACATCCTGCAGAACGGATTCGTCAGCCAGACCGGGATCGAGTCGGTGGACAAGCTGCTGTCCAAGGGCGGCATCATGTCAATGACCTGGGTGATTACCCTGACCCTGATCGCGCTGGCCTTCGTCGGCGCCCTGGAGGCCCATGGCACCCTCGACGCCATCCGCAAGAAACTCGATCAGGTTATCAAGGGTCGCTTCGGCCTGGTGCTCAGCAGCCATGCCAGCGTGCTGGGTGTCGGCACCCTGGTTGGCGATGTTTACACCTCGCTGGTGCTCCCAGGACAACTGCTCAAGGACAAGTACGCGGCCATGGGTTACAAGCCGACCGTGCTATCGCGCAGCATCGAGGATTGCGGCACTCTGTGCTCGCCGCTGATTCCGTGGAACATGGGCGGCGCTTTCGTCTCCTCGTCCCTCGGTGTGCCGACGCTGCTGTACGCCCCGGTGGCCTTTGCCTGCTGGCTGTCGCCCGTGATCGGCCTGATCTGGGCCGCCACCGGCCTGTTCATGCCGCGTGTCGAACCCGCAGCCGTCGAGGCTGAGATCGACGAAGCCTACCCGGCTGCTGCCGTGCAGCGCTGAACGGGTCACACCCTCCCCCGGCGTGCCGGGGGATTTTCTCTTTACCGCGCTAACTGATGTGGATGTTGAAGAGGTATATGACATGACGGTTTTTCATCAACAGTGCCTCTGGGAAAAGGCCACGCCTGTGCGCATCGACGTCGTGGCGCTGAAGGGCGTGGTTAAGGCCGACGTGTGCGTCATCGGCGGTGGCATCACCGGCCTCAGCGCCGCGCTACGCCTGCTCGAACAGGGCAAGACAGTGTGCCTGCTGGAGGCCCATGAGGTCGGCCACGGCGGCTCAGGGCGCAATGTGGGTCTAGTCAACGCCGGCACCTGGATTAAGCCTGATGACGTCGTCGCGGTGCTCGGCCAGAAGCAGGGCGAGCGGCTCAATAGCGCGCTCGGCCAGGCGCCGGCCGAGGTTTTCGCGCAGATCCGCCGCTACGGCATCGACTGTCAGGCACGTAACCAAGGTAGCCTGCACATGGCCCACAACGACGCCGGTCTTGACGACCTGCGTGCCCGCGAGGCGCAGTGGCAAAGGAGGGGAGCTGATGTCGAACTGCTTACCGGCGCCGTCTGTATCGATCATTGCGGTACCGACAAGGTCACTGGCGCGCTGCTCGACCGCCGTGCCGGCGTCATTAACCCAATGGCCTACACTGTCGGCCTGGCGCAGGCCTTGCAACGCCTAGGCGGCGCGTTGTACCAGCATTCGCCTGTCAGCCAACTGCAGCGGCAGGGCGGTGACTGGCTAGTGCGCACCGAGAATGGCGAAGTCCGCGCCAGCCAAGTGGTAATCTCTACTGGTGCCTACACCGAAGGTGAGTGGACCGAGCAGCGTCGTAGTTTTTTCCGTGGCTACTACTACCAGGTGGCCTCAGTACCTCTGAGTGGCGCGGCGGCTGACGATATTCTCAGGCACGGCCAGGGCTCTTGGGACACCCGTACGGTACTCAGCAGCATCCGCCGCGATGCCGAAGGCCGCCTGCTGCTGGGCAGCCTGGGCAAGGCGAGCAACAAGCCTGACTGGTTTATCCGGCGCTGGGCCGACCGCATCCAGCAGCACTACTTCCCTGCATTGGGTCGCGTGGAGTGGCAGATGCACTGGACCGGCTGCATTGACTTCACGCCGGATCACCTGATGCGCGTATTCCAGCCAGCGGCTGGCCTGGTGGCTGTGGCTGGCTATAACGGTCGGGGCAATACTACCGGAACGATAATTGGTAGGGCATTAGCAGACTTCCTGCTTACGGATAATTCCGAATCGCTTCCGCTGCCTTTCGAGCCGTTTCAGAAAGTATCGATGCCGGCGTTGCGCAGTTACTTTTACGAGACGGGTTTTTCTCTCTATCACGCCGGGCAGTGTTTGAAAGTGGTGCTTTGAGCTGCTTGCTAGACTCGTGCCTGCTTCAGTCATCAGTACAGACTTGGTCGGATGACCGAGCTCAGGCGCCACGCAAGACGGAAATTTGTAGATCTGATCGATCGATTAGATCGAACGTTGTTGTACAAGGCTCTACATATGACCTAACGAGCTCGACCTTTAGGGGCCGTACTTCTTGGTTTGATGGAGCGTATTGATGTAATGCGTCCTACCTGTCAAAAACCGGCGCCCAGTAGGGCGCTCGGATACGTTGGCTGAGGCTACCGCCTTAAAAGAGCAGTAGCTCAGCTATCCCCGGCAGGATCTACAATCGGTACACTGAGATCGTAGACATCAAGCATTGAAGCGTCGCGATGTCCACTCGCTTCCTGCTTTTCTGCCCGGTTGCCAGCAGTGTCCGTAATTCCTCGTCTTTTGAAGTCATGAAGGCCGAAGCGCTGCTCGGTAGTCATTATTCCGTTCTCAAGAGCCTGGTGCACCAGACGCTGCCAGGCGGTATCCAAACTCGACTTCTGTAGTGCGCCTCCGTGGGCTGCCACGATAATTCTGCGCTGTTCCCCCATCGAGGCAGTCAGGCTGCATTCGGACAGCATGGCGGTATGCGAACAGATGCTGACTCATGGTCAGGTGCAATTCTTGCTCTGTCACCGCCATCCTGAGGTCCCCCCCGTTTACCCCTGGATCAGTTCGTCAGCAAGAAAATCGGTGAAGACATTCTGTTGCCTCTTGCGGGCACATCCGCTGAATTCGGATCGTCTCCGGCATCCCTTCCCTATCTCGCTTACACAGACGAGTCGGGGCTAGGTCGAATTGTTTCTCACCGTCTTCAGGGCAGGGCTGACTACCTTCACTTAAAGCCTCTCTTCAGCAGCCACCTGGCAGCCGTGCTGATGTCGATGGCCTTGGAAAATAAAGGTATAGCCTGGCTACCCAAAAGCCTCAGTGAGCAAGAGGTGGTCGACTTAAGGCTCAGTCGGGCCCTGGACGAGAGCTGGGATATACCTTTGGAAATTCATCTGACACGGCCGATTGCCCCGTTAAGTCCGTTCGCAGAAGCCTTTTGGGCAAACCTATACTAGCGGGTAGCCTCTTAAAGATCACAAACTCGGCCTGTATTGACTGGTCTTAACGTCAATGAGTCATTAGCGAAAGACCGCTACTGACTAATTCTGTTGAAAAAGTCGGCTGCTGAGAGAGCGGCTTAACGACAGCGCAAAAAAACGCTCGATTTCGGCGTTGCTCCGTAAAAATCAACGCAGCTCTGTCTTATGAACGCACCAGACGTCGCTCACGCTCTTTCATGGGGAAAAATCGCGACGGGACTTTTTCAACAGAATCGACCGATACCAGATTCTTACTACGTCCACTTCCGGCCAAGAGCAGACATTTAGTGCAGGGTAGGGGAAATAGGTCTGTCCCTTTTCCTCGTCCAAACTCGCTGCTCTGTGCATCCAAACAGTGCATCCAGCGACCCGGCCGCTTCAACGGGTGGAGCTACCTCTCCGCAAGAGCTTTCCGTACGAAGTCACCGAAGCTACCCGCCCCCCAGGTGCGGATATCCAGGGCCTTGGCCCCAGCTTTAAAGTCCTTGGGATTGGCAGTAATCACCAGAAGGCCTGCAGACCATTCTCCGTAATCAATGTCGGTCTGATGCTTGAGCAGACCGCTCCCCATCCTCTTCACACCGCTGGCGCCGCCGATTCGGTGTTCGTTCGCGTCGGCATACGCCCGCCCTTCGACACTGGTCAGGAACCCCCCACCCGTGACGCTACCGTCAGTCTGCAACTCACCGAAACCACCCCCACTTGGGGCCGGGGCATTAATATCCCTGAATTGAAACCAGACTGCGGGTTCTGCTTCTAGGGCTGCCAGTTGCGCTCGTGCGTACTTACCAACTCGCTGGGCGTCTTCACTCGGATGAGAGCCTGCCGGGATCTCAATCAAGCCAAGATCGCTGACGGTGAATTGCAGATCTTCCCCGCACTCGTCGACCAGAACGACTCCTCGACTTTCAAGAATATCCCATGCGCAGTTGTCGATCAGTACCGTTTCACGAACCATGTTTGCTTTGCCTCCCTGTTGTTGTGCAGAGCCGCAGTTCTCTGAAGCTCGCTTCCAGCAAATAGCTGCCTATTCAACTGCATAGAAATCGGCTCGGACCGGAGGTTTAGATCGTGGCGTGTGATCAAGGCTTTAGCAGAAGACTGGCGCCAACTTTGGGATCTTCATAGCGCACAACAAACCCGTTAAGACGTTGCTGGCGCTGCAGTTGATCCTTAGCTATGTCTGCATGTTCCCGGCCTTTGTAGGGGCCACAAAAGATCCGATTCATGCCATCAGCCGTGGTTGTGTACACTTCATACCCGGCGTCCTTTAAGCGCATTTCAAGCTTCTCGGCTGTCTCTTTACTGCTCAAGGACGCGACCTGAACACTCCACAAAAGCTCATCATTCACAGAAACCGGTTTTTTGGGGGCAGCCGTGATCTTGTTGTTGGCTTCAGTCAGTCGGCGCTGCTGCTCCTTCTCAATCGCTGACATGATTTCAGCCGCATTATTGAACTGCACCAGCTGCCAGTAACCACCCTGGTCACGCAGGGTGAACTTCATCTCAAGGGGAAGATCGAGCTGTTCGTTACGGTAGGGTATGGTCACGATGGCCACCTTGCCCTGCTTCTCGACGTCGTAATCCTGCAGCTTCAACTGCTCCAGGCCAAATGACGATGCCATGCCGTCAAGACTGGCCTTTTTAGCCGCATCACTGGCAACAGCAGGCACTGCAGAGGGCGCGACACGTTGTCCGCCTTTAACCAGCTCGCCCGTTTCGACGTACCGCAAGGTCGACGACTTCAGCGCGCTCACAAGAGTTGGCTTCATCATCTGCACAATGCCCGTGCCCAAGGCACTGCCGAGCGTGCTCCAACCGGAGTTATCCTCATTAGCGGCCTGGAAGAGTGCTTGCGCCATCACATCGTCAATCAGGCGATTGAAGAGCGTGTCGACATCAACATGCTTTTCGAACAAGGCCACGTCATGGTCCTGTACCGCGTTGCGGATCTGCAGGACGGAATAGGTTGGTGTGGTCGTGTAGTAGTAGAAACCACCCACTGAAACGGCAACCAGCCCCAGAACGGACAGAAGTAACTTCCTTTTCATCAGGCTCCTCACAAGCATTTTTGGGGCTATCCAGTTTGTGATCGAAAACCAGCCAGCGCCGGCTTCACACGTCGGAGTTTGGCGTTATCTGTTCTGGCTGGCCAGTAAACGGGATCTTTTTGTGTGATCAGCGCGCGACGCATCTACCTCTGCCGGTCTCGCCAGCCCCACAACCCAGTCGGTAAATAATCGGAGACACGATATTGATGCTGCCGAGCGTCAGCTCGGGGTCGACTCTGTCTTTCGTGACTGACCGCTTCTGGCCGATTCCAGCCTGTTGCAATCAGTATTGGATATGGCCGTCTGCTTTCGCCCACGGGCGATAGCTATCCTTTTTGATGGTTTGGGCCCGTTGAGGGGCCTGGAAGCCAGCCACGAGTAGCGGCTGGAAATTCAATCAGGCCAATCACCCTGCCGTTTCCGTACCGTGGAGGACTCTTGGGTTTTCGTACCCTGGACAGGTCAATGCCCTCTGCAGGTCTGATGTGGCTTTTTCGGTCTGCGCCAGAGCGCCCATCGCCATAGACGCTGATCGATTCTGTGGACTGATGCCCCATGATGTACGCCATGGTTTCCGGATTTTCTCCAGACGCTTTCAGAATCGAGCCGATCTGATGTCGGAAGCTCTTTAGCGTTGGATGCTTTTTGCGTCTAGACCAGAGACTCCGGCATTCCCTGCGAAAGCGGTCTCTGATAGCAGTGTTGGTGCGTTGGCACTTCGACATCCTGTGAGCAGCCCACTCAATCAATTTCAAAATGCGGGGTTTCTCGATCACCAGCGTTCGGTCAGCACCACGGTGCAGCTCTGCGGATTTTTTGCCACCGCAGATATGCACCAAGTTGCCGGTGACAGGTGCTGGAGCAGGTTCGTGCCTTGCAGCCGCAAGGGGCTGTATACCCATGGAGCATTGATGGGCAAACGCCGATTCACCCGTCCAGTTTGTCTCATGCGGTGAGCGAGTGGTTTGCGACTGAGCATGCCAAGCTGGATGGCCAACCCGTGTCGAAATTTACCCCGCGTGATATCCGGCGCACGTGCACGCAGTTCATGCAGCGCAACGGTATCAAGGATTTCGATAGTGACGCTTTGCAGTCACACGGGCAAACAGGCGTTGTCGTAACGCACTACCGCAATAACCCTGAAGCGAAATTGCCTCAGATGCGCCCGACCATGGAGGCCTTCGATGCCGCGCTTGGCCGCCTGCTCGATAGTTCTGATGAGGATGAGCATCAAGCTGAGCAGCTAGATTTGTTCGAAATTGGATAAGTTTCAGAAAAGTCAAGTATTTTGTTGCGCAGCCTATATTGCTGTGGAAATATACAGGTGTGAGGTTATCCGGAGCCTCTAGGTTTGCTGCTGTGACGTTGTCTACTTGATGCGCAGTGGAATTGGAAAAGTAGAACTAATGCCTTGAAGGCACGATCCGGCAGAGCAGTCAGCTATGAGGAACGCATTACCACCGCAGTGCCCGCATGAATCCACCGGCCTCTCTTTCTGGGAGGTGGGTTATGTCTGAGATGATCCTTCTGGACTTCAATGCGGTTAGCCGCAAAGTCGGATTGAGTCGTAAAACTATCTACTGCCGTATCCGAGAGGGTGACTTCCCGAGACAGGTGAAGATAGGCCGAGCAAGCCGCTGGCTTCAGCACGAAGTCGACGACTGGATAGCCAGTGCAGCTGCAGCGAGATAGTAAAGAGGCCGGTCGATTGACCGGCGTTTTTTTGGTGCGCCAGGCATGGCGCGTAGCGCCGTGACTGGCGCTGTTCGGTTCACTGTGGTGGTGAGCTGGACGACTAGGAGGTGAAAGTCCTCTACACACCCGGCAAGGGGAAGTGTTAGCCAGAGGCAAGGGTGTCGTGGGTGACTGCGAATCTGAAGGAAGCCCGAGGCAAAATGCTGGCCTGACGAACAGGAAGCGGATTAGGCGGTGCAGCGGGGTAAGGTAGCCAAAATTGCCAAAGCCCAATACTTGCACGGAACGCTGTGACGTAGATCCGACAGGCATAAGCAGGAAAGTCGCGCGAATTACCCTGGGAGATCTGTTTGACCTGCCATGTGCTACCGGCGCCGCGAGGTGACGGGATGGGCGAACAGAAGTCAGCAGAGGCCGTAGTAGTTGCTCGCAACCGGAGCAATGAAGGGCTGAACCTGTCATGAGTGGATAGTCAGGTGTGCTCTCTGTTGGAGCGTAAAGCAGAAGCGTCGTGAACAGCGGCGGTCGAGACCACCAGGAGGTAGGAGTCGGAAACTCCGAGGGCCGGTCTGGGCGCTTAGTTACCACAGGCGACACATCAACGGAACCAAGCTCGCTGACGCTGTTGGTCAGTAGGCAGGAACCGCCGTATACGGAACCGTACGTACGGTGGTGTGGGAGGACGGCGGGGGTGACCCCGCCTCCTACCCGAATTCTGCTTGGAACGTAGGATTTTCAGTTCTAGTGCCCGGTCTGTGGGTAACCCCCTCCCAGATCTCGAAGATGGTGGCAGGGTTTGAGCAGCTTTTTAGGTATTTTTCATTGAAGTTGGGAAAGGATGTATTGAGCTTCTTTTTTCATTCCAATTCTGGCCAGATATTTGGCAAATATATGCCACGGTGGAATGTTGCTCATGTAATCGCTGGGGCCTGCATACATTCCTCCGCCTGGTCCGCTATAAAGGCCACCACCAGGCCCTATGTATAAGCCTCCACCGGGGCCAGTATAGGCGCCGCCTCCTGGGCCGGTATAAAGTCCGCCGCCAGGCCCCGTATATAAACCCCCTCCCGGCCCTGTATACATACCGCCTCCTGGGCCAGAGTACATACCACCGCCTGGTCCAGTGTATGCGCCACCACCAGGGCCTGTGTACATCCCGCCACCAGGGCCCGTGTATAAGCCGCCGCCGGGTCCAGTGTATAAATTACGTGGCCACATCTAGACCTCCTTCTATGTACTGGCGCTCATAGTTCAGGCACGGCCAGTACAAGTTAGTGCTAACCCTGTGAGCAATGCTGCTAGAGACTTACCAGCTCGGCAATTTTTTGCGCTACCACTGACATGGAGTCTTCTGCAGTGTCTAAGCCGCTTCGGGACGCAAGTAAGGGACTGACATTGCGAAGAGCGTCGTATGTGGTGTTGTGTACAATCGGAACTAGCTGATTACCTGCCAGGAGTGCTGACAGTTCTTTGTCGGCGACGCTCTCTTTCGGTAGGCGAGCCAATAGCGCAGGGGTCACCAGGACAAGTCCAATCCGTGAATTTGCTAAGCCTTTGTCAATGGCACGCATCATCGGAACGCCAAGTCCAAGATCCTTCTCGCTGAACCAAACTTTGACTCCCGCTGCTATCAGGAGTTCGTGCAGTTCTTTAGCTGCTCCCTGGCGGTCGTCCCATGCGTGACACAGAAATACGTCACGTAGGTCAGGTTGCACAGCTGCTCGCGTCTCTACTGTCTGACGAATTGGTGTGAGGGATTGGACTTGAGCAAATGTGTATGGCACGGATGAACCCGCTTTGGACCAGCGTGGCCTTGAGCCCCCGCTAGACCTACCTCCACCACCGACACTTCCGTAGCTACTCCCGCCACCGCTTGAGGATGGGTAGTAGGATCGAAAACTGCTGCGGTATCGACAAGCAGGGCAGGCGGCAGCAGCTGCTGCTGAGCTATGCCCACGTACTGGAGCTGTGCATCTAGACATGTCGTAATCCTGCATGAGTTGGAGCTAGCCCCAGGGCAGAGAACCTGCCCTGGGTGTGTTAAGCGATCAAATCAATTGGCCGCTTTGGGGCGAATAACGATGCGGAACGGTTGACCGTTAGCGCGCCGGATCACCTTTCCCGACTTGGTGGTGATAGTCATGCGATAGATGACCTCACCTTCCCCGTCGGGCTTTTCGAACATCTCAAGCTGGGACATAAATTGTCTCCCATTGAGGTGGCTCGAACACAAAACTCGCTCCCTTGCATAAGCAGACCCTTGGGGCTACCATCGCAAGGCTTTCCTCACAAAAGCGCGAGAGACATCTAGAGCCAGTTCAGATGTCTTTTACCGAGGCCGGTCAAGTTTGCACCTTGATCGGCCTTTTCGTTTCTGGCGTTTACCACGCCGTCAAGCTCATATCTAAGTCACCTTATGTGCTATAAAGTAGCGACCAGGAAGATCATAATTTAACCATATCATCATCATTTTGATTAGGTCAAGCGCTCGTGTGCTATCGTTCTCATCAGATGGGATCGATCGTGTGCTGGCCATGCACCAAGACAGGTAAGCCGATTCAGTAGGCACGACGGAGAGCAGATGATTGACTTGAAGGATTACAGCCAGGCACAGCGGGAGCGCTTGGTGTACATAGACTTCCGTCTCTATTTCACAGGGGCCGTCTCCCGAGCGGATCTAATGGACCGTTTCGGGGTGGGCGCCGCTGCCGCTACTCGGGACTTCGCGCAATACCGTGAGATTGCTTCAGGAAACACTGAGCTCGACACGGTGGCTAAGCATTACGTGATACGCGACAGCTTCTCTCCCATAGTTGCGCATTCACCTGAGCGAGTGCTCACTGCCCTTTCCCATGGATACGGTTACGGCCTAGAGGGCGAGCAGCCTTTGATCCTCAATGAGGCGGTTTCACTACTCAGCAAGCCGAAGGTTGAAATCCTTGCACCAATCACTCGTGCGATCAGCCTCAATCAAGTGGTGAAAATTAACTACACGTCGGGCTCGGGGGAGTCTGAGCGAGAAATAGTGCCCTTCGCTGTCGGATGTGATGGGTTGCGCTGGCATGTTCGGGCTTACGATAGGAAGCGTGAGAAGTTTGTGGACTTCGTACTGGCGCGCATCGGTCACGCTCAAGTTCAGTTGGGGCAGAAACCTCGTAGCGTAGAAAATCCAAAGCATGATGATCAGTGGAATCGCATGCTGGATTTGCCCCTCGTCCCGCATCCAGATAAAAACTGTGAGCGGATAGTGATGTGTGACTATGACATGCCTGATGGTGTGCTCAGGCTTCGCGTACGCGCGGCGATGGCAGGATATGTCCTGCAGCAGTACCACGTTGACTGTTCTCCAGACCATAGCAATAAGGACAAGGCTTACCGTCTCTGGCTGAGTGACCCATTAGCTCTGTATGGAGTAGAGAGTTCAATGTTTGCCCCCGGATACAAAAGCCCGAATAGCTAATCATCTTCCGAGCGGGGGAGTATTCGTTCTGCGTCAGCAAGGTGTTGTGATGGGTTATGAATAGTCCACCCCAAGACGTCTCCTAATCAGTATTTAAACCCGATGCGATGGGCTGTGTTGAGATTGTTGTAGGGGGGCGGGACAGCAGCCTGGTTTGTGGGCTTTTAGCCCATCAAGATGTTTGTGCAATATCTTCTTCGAGCTCCCTTACGGCCTTGGTTACCTTGACCTCGAAAAGCCGCTCCACCTGGTCATCGCGTAGACGCTGGGCAGCATCCCCAATCCATAGTGCCAGTAGCTTGCGTTTGTCCGCGATACTGTGGTCGTCCAAGTTGGGGATGTAGGTATGGTTGCCAGCTCTTCCACGACGAAGCTCATAGAAGGTCTTGATCAACGATTTTGTTCTGATTTTTCCGTTAAGCGAAAAGCGTGTGGTCAGGTTGCGGATCGTATGATTGACCGACCGCAGCTGCGCTGTCGACGTAATTTGGGAGAAGTACGAGGCCCAGCCCCGTCGTTTGCCGCCGAAGAAGCAGCCGGTGATCCGAAGGTTTACCTTCCATTCACAATACGCCCTAGCTCGCTCTATATCCTCTGGTGACCTTGCGGTTGCAACCTTGTGTCGGTAAGCCGTGAAAATTTTGGCAATCGAGGACTCGAAGCGGAGGATGCTCTCCCGGCGAATAATGATCTGACCGCCTTCGACCTGATACCCCAGGAAACTGAAGGGTTCTGTAAGAGGTGCAAACTTAGATTTTGATTCCGGACCAAACTCGTGGGGCTGTAGTCCCATGTTCTTGAGCTCGTTAATGAGCTCATTGGCCACTGCCTCGGACTGATTCTCTGGCGTAAGGATCAAGATGTCATCGACGTAGCGCTTGTACCAAATATCTGGTCGACTCTTGAAAGCTAAGTCGACGTCTTGAAGTGCAATTTCGGCCAACAAGTTGGAGACTGCCAGGCCCTGGGGTACGCCAATGGTTGTGTTGGGGGTGTCTTTTCTGCCTTTGGACTCAGGCACGGTCGGCGTGGTGATTGCAGATGCAATAAGTTGCTTCAGTTCCGTCTTGCGGATCTTTTTTCGAACAGCGGCATTGATCAGAGAGTGCGGGATTGAAGGGTAGAAATGCTTCAAGTCAATCTTGGCGTACTCGCTATAGACCCCAGATGCTAAAGCGCTCTTCAGGTCTTCAATGACTCCCTGGGGTAGCGAGAGCTTGGCTGCCGGGTATACCTCAGCAAGACACTCACACAGTGCTCGCAGGACAATACGATCCCGTGCTGTTGGGATTGATATCTGTCTAGGGAGGGCGGTGGCTCCCTTGAGGATTAGCTTTTCCTTATAGGCTGTGAACCTATATTTACCCTGGTGAACCTTCTGAATGATGAGCTCAAGCTCATTTGTCAGTTTGGCGTCCAGCTTGGCCGGTCTAGTGCGGTCAAGCCCGATGGCCCCCGAAGTTTTGATCTTTTCGGCATAGACTCGGAGGAGCGATCTGCGAGCAAAGTATTTCTTGAAACTACGCGCAGCGCTCATTAGCACATCCAGGTCAGCAAACCCACGGCAAGGGGAAGTACATATAGGGCTACGGTAATAATCAGGCGAGCGCTGAGCCAGGATATGGCATAGCAATTCTCGAACGCTGTCGGGTTTCGACTGGTAAGCCCGGTTGCAAATACGCGTGCAATGCGGTCGTCGATTTCTCTGTGATTTTCACACTCAGCTAGCAGCTCGTCATACTTTGCCGCTTGCACTGGGGTCGGGGCGGCGCCGAGGGAAAGATCACGGTATAGGGCCTGCAGTTGCAGGTAGTTTTTGCGCATCATCATGGCGCGAGCCCGAAAGTCGCGGTTAGTCACTGCGAGCGAGACGCCAAGTAAAGCGATGGAAAGTACAGTGGCCATCATGTCGGTGTCGGGGCCGAGGAGATGTTCGTAGCGAATGGTCAGTACGCCTAATGTTGCGCTGAGTATTGCGTACCACACCAGTAGCATCTGTGAGTGGAAGTCCAGCCAATCTAGGCGGTGATGGGCCTGAATGCGGGCCTTGTAGGTGAACCAGACGCTGTCCTTCACGCGTACATCTCCATAGGGATTAGGGGAAGAGGCAGGGGGATTTGAGTAACCTTTGAACATCCCCAGTGGGGATCAGTGGGGTTTTAGCCCAACAGCCGAAGCTGTTAATTATCAGAACCGCCCTCGAATAAACGAGAGGAGGAACCTGCCTCTTCCGCAGTGATCTTACAATGCCACTACCCATCAGAGAAGCTTACAGCGCAATGGCGGCAAGGCTATGGGACGCGATGGTACTTCTAGGTGCATGATTGTTCGCTATTGACTGCTTTATGCCCGTCCTCCGAGGAGAATCTTCATTTATCCACTGCTGGCGATAGCTACCCTGTTTGACGCCGGCTTGATCGGCGTTATACAAAAATAATTGATTTTAGTGTTGCAATAGTTTTTACTCATTTCTCATGCTGGTTGTGTACGAGAACGTCGTAAACACAACAAGAAGAATCAGCATGAACACAGAAACCCAAAATGCTTACCGCTCACTGGCGAGTCACTTTTACGCCACACACCTGCCAGACACTCCACTTAGCGAACTCAACGAGTTCAACATCATTGGTGCATTGCTGCGCGCCGCCCCAGGCTATCGGCCTGACTATTTCAGGCGGTTGCGCAATGCGTTGGCTCTGGATCAAAAGCTAAGGGGCAAGTTTTGGATTGCTCAGGAGATCAACCGGACGCTCAACCCGGTTACCGTGCTCGGCTTGCCGCGTAAGCGAAAGCCAGTCCGGCAGCAGAGAATTTCTGATGAGGATTTTGGCCGTTGGGTGGAGGGGCTTTTGGCGGATGAAATGCCTGTCGAGGCAGGGGCGTTGATGTTGATTAGCATGACTGGCGCGAGGCCTTGCGAGCTGGCGGGCATCACTGTAGATGAGCAGCGGATCATTATCCCTGGCGCTAAGCACAGTCATGGTGGATTGCGCGGTGCTGACCGAGAGCTTGAGGCCAGTCAGGAATTCTGCGATCTCGTGTGTAATGCTCTGGAAGCTTTTCACAAAGAGGATCGAAGCCTCGACTCCATGCGTATGGCGATCCACGCGGTGGCCAAAAAGATCTTTCCGCGTGGGCGGACTCCCTCCATGTATACGTTGCGACACCAGTTCGGCGCGAATTTGAAGGCCACTGGAGCGTCCAGGCGTCAGATGGCATATGTGATGGGGCACCAGGCGACGGATTCCATTGGTCGCTACGGCGACAAGCGCTTCGGGCGAGCCGAAGCTGTCCAGGTAAGGCCTGCCAAGGACGCGGATCTATCGGCTATTCGAACAACGCATGCGGCGTATGCTCGCACTCGCTCAAAGGCACTGCGGGTAGATTGCTGATGATTGAGTTCATCTGCTGCTAATTTTCAGCATCTCAGCTCATCTGTAGGCAGGGGCAATCAAATGGTCGGGTATGCGACCAGGCTGATGCCTTCTGCCCGCACCCTGTGCAGAGGCGTATCAGTAAAAAAGACAGATCGCGAAGGGGGCGGGTGCTCTGGAGTCGATCATTTCCAGCCGCACCTGATGTAAGTCCCCGCAGACGGTTTCTGCCCAGGTGCCATAGGGCGTGAAGTCCGCAGCCAGAAAGGTGTCGTCGTGAAAGACGATGCCGTTGGCGGCGCTGATGGTGGTTGCGAAGTCAGGCGTAGTGTTCAGCTCGGTATCGAGTTCAACTTGCAGCGCCGCCTGGGCCTGCTCGAAGGAGTTGATCTGTGGCCCGTGCTCTATCAAGTAGTGGCCAAGGTGGGTGGCTTGCTGCCATGAGAGTGGTGTGTACAGGCATTTAGGACCGCCCGCGCCACCAAGCTGAATCAGCGCGAGTGATACGGCGGGCACGCTCTGGTATTCCGCTCTGGCGGCAATCCCGTTGTTGTAAGAAGCGTTAAATATCCATGGCTTGGCATTGTTCATCGACCTGTGTCCTATTGAGTGGCTCCTCGTGGTGAGGCGCTCAGCCCTGACAGGCTTTAGGTCGTTCTAAGCTCCATGATTTTTCGTGACAGGCTTCGCATTCTGCGGCGATGCTTCGTAACTTAAGCAGGCGGCTGGATAGCAGCCACGCGAGTGCCAAAACTTTACCTGTATGCACAGCCAAGCTGGCCCGATATGGCCGAAGTGGATAAGGTTCGCGTGTTAATCGCAGGTGGCTATCGCCCACTTATCTCAATGCATCTGCTGATGCTCAGCCAGCTTCTGAAGCGAACTGCAGGGGCATGGCAGAGGGCTAAGCCTGCGTACTTATTTTTTACACCAGCAAGGATTGTTCGTGGCTATCAAGAAATCCGACCTTTACTCCTCCCTCTGGGCTTCGTGCGACGAGTTGCGTGGCGGGATGGATGCCAGCCAGTACAAGGACTACGTCCTGTTCATGCTGTTCATCAAGTACATCTCCGACAAGTACGGCAATTCGGATGACTTCGCGCCACCGGTGACCATCCCGGCAGGTGCCAGCTTCAAGGATATGGTCGCCCTCAAGGGCAAGGCCGATATCGGCGACAAGATCAACACGCAGATCATCCAGCCGCTGATCGATGCCAACGCCCGGCTTGCCCGCAGTGACTTCCCCGACTTCAACGACCCGAGCAAGCTCGGCGAGGGGAAGGACATGGTGGAGCGACTCAGCAATCTGGTTGCGATTTTCGAAAAGCCTGAGCTGGATTTCTCGAAGAACCGCGCCGACAACGACGACATCCTCGGCGACGCCTACGAATACCTGATGCGCCACTTCGCCAGCGAAAGCGGCAAGAGCAAAGGGCAGTTCTACACTCCGTCCGAGGTCAGCCGCGTTATCGCCAAGGTCATTGGTATCACGCCTGCAAATTCAGTGGGCTCAACCACGGTATATGACCCGACCTGCGGCTCAGGTTCGCTGTTGCTGAAAGTGGCTGACCAGGCCGGGAAGCACATCACCCTGGAAGGGCAGGAGATGGACGTGACCACAGCTGGTCTTGCCCGCATGAACATGATCCTTCATGACTTCCCGACCGCCAACATCCTGCAGGGCAACACGCTGTCCACGCCCAAGTTCAAGGATGGCGAACAGCTGCGTACCTATGACTACGTGGTGGCTAACCCGCCGTTCTCGGTCAAAACCTGGAGCGTTGGTTTAACGCCTGCCAACGATCCCTACCAGCGCTTTGCCTGGGGCGAGCCGCCCGCCAAACAAGGCGACTATGCCTTTCTGTTGCACATCATCCGCTCCATGAAAAACACCGGCAAAGCCGCCTGCATCCTGCCTCACGGCGTGCTTTTTCGTGGCAATGCCGAGGCGGTAATCCGCGAGAAGCTAGTGCGCTCCGGCTACCTCAAGGCCATCATAGGCTTGCCGGCCAACCTGTTTTACGGCACCGGCATTCCCGCCTGCATCCTGGTGTTGGACAAGGAAAATGCCAGCGCGCGTAAAGGCATCTTTATGATCGATGCCGCCAAAGGCTTTATCAAAGACGGCCCGAAAAACCGTCTGCGCGACCAGGATGTGCACAAGATCGTCGATACCTTTACCCGCATGGTCGATGTGCCGCGTTACGCACGTATGGTCGCCTTCGACGAGATCAGTGATCCGAAGAACGACTTCAACCTCAACCTGCCGCGCTATATCGACAGCAGCGAGCCGGAGGATATTCAGGATATCGACGGCCACTTGCGTGGCGGTATTCCCGAGCGGGATATCGATGCTCTGGATCGCTACTGGCAAGTGATGCCTGATCTGCGTACGGCCCTGTTCAAACCCGCCAGCCACGCCGGTTACTTTGAGCTGGTCAACTGCGACGTGAAGCCGGTTATCTTCGGCCATCCGCAGTTCACTGCGTTCAAGGCCGGGGTGGATGTGCTGTACAACCAGTGGCTGGCTAGCAGCATTCCGCAGCTCAACGGCTTTGCTGCGGATGCCGCCAGCAGCCATCCCAAGGAACTCATTTTCAAGCTCTCGGAAGAACTGCTTAGCGTCTTTGCCAAGGCGCCCTTGCTCGACCATTACGACATCTACCAGCACCTGATGGACTACTGGGCCGAGACCATGCAGGACGACTGCTACCTGATCAGCGCCGATGGCTGGATGGCTGGCGCGACAGTGCGTGAGATCCACAAGGTAAAGGACAAGAACAACAAGCTGGTCTGGGCGGAGAAGCATGACTACAGCCAAGGCAAGCGCCGCTTCAAGTCCGACCTGATTCCAGTCGAGCTGCTGGTTGCCCGCTACTTCAGCGCTGAGCGTAGCGCCATCGAAGGACTGGAAACGCAGCTGTCCAGTATCGAGCAAAGCATGAGCGAACTGCTCGAAGAGCACAGTGGTGAGGATGGCTCGCTCAGCGAGGTGATCGAAGGCGAAGGCGACAAGCAGAAAGTCACCGCCAAAGCCATCAAGGCCCGCCAACGCGAGATCGATAACGACCCGGACTATGAGGATGAACTCAAGGTGCTGGCCGACTATGCCAAGCTGCTCGACCAGCAAGGCGCCCTCAAGGCCAAGCTGAAAAAGGCCGAGGAAGACCTCGACAACAAGATCCACGGCAAGTACCCGCAGCTCAGCGAAGCCGAAATCAAAACCCTGGTGGTGGACGACAAGTGGCTGGCCACCCTGACCGTCGCCGTACAGGGCGAACTGGATCGTGTGTCGCAAACCCTGACCGGGCGTATTCGTGAACTCAGCGAGCGCTATGCCATGCCATTGCTGCAGCTTGTTGATGAAGTCGCCGTGCTGGCTAGTCGTGTGGACGAACATCTGAAGAAGATGGGGGCGGTATGGCCGTGAAGCCGGGCTACAAGCAGACCGAAATTGGCGTTGTTCCAATGCAGTGGGAGGTTAAGTCTTTAACAGAGATAGCCGAGAAAATCATGGTCGGTATTGCTAGCGCCGCGACCCACGCCTACAGAGTCAAAGGCGTGCCGATGTTCAGAAACCAGAATGTCAAAGCAGGCAAGCTAGATGACAGTGATCTGCTTTTCATCGCCCCCGAATACGAAATAACCTTTAAAAACAAAAGGCTTCGTAGCGGTGATTTGCTCACTATGAGAACGGGCTATCCAGGTGTTACGGCCATCGTTCCGCCCCAGTACGATTCCGCTCAAAGTTTTACCACGCTAATCACCCGGCCAAATCATCGTGAGGTGGATAGTAGTTTTCTATGCCACTACATCAACTCTGAGATCGGGCAGAGATTTTTCACTCAGAGTCAGATTGGTGGGGCGCAGAAGAACGTAAATGCCGGCACGCTTCGTATGATGCCCGTTCCGATTCCCTCTCTGTCCGAACAGCGTGCCATCGCGACGGCACTAAGTGATGTGGATGAGCTGCTGGGTGCGCTGGAGCGGCTTATCGCGAAGAAGCGAGACCTTAAACTGGCTGCCATGCAACAGCTCCTCACCGGCCAAACCCGTCTTTCCGGCTTCCACAGCGAGTGGGAGGTTAAGCGGTTGGGGGAGATTTGTGACATAGCCATGGGGCGCACGCCGGCGCGCTTAAACAAAAAATTTTGGGGGCGTGGCTATAAGTGGCTTTCTATTGCTGATTTTCAAGGAAAAGTGGTTTCAGAGTCCAAAGAGGAAATCACAGAGTTGGCAGCCTCAACAATGGAGGTTATCCCCAAAGGAACACTGTTGATGAGCTTCAAGCTTTCTATCGGGCGGCTGTGTTTTGCGGGCTGTGATCTTTACACCAATGAAGCTATCTGCAGCTTCAAAAATCTTCAAGCCAGTGGTGAATTCCTGTACTACGCACTCGGAAGAACTGATTTTTCTCTGTATGGCAAACAGGCCGTGAAAGGTTACACCCTGAATAAAGAGTCGCTAAAGATTGTTGAGGTTGATCTGCCATCGCTTCCTGAACAAACCGCCATCGCCTCCGTGCTATCCGATATGGACGCCGAATTGGCCGTTCTGGAGCAACGCTTGGCCAAAACCCGTGTCCTTAAACAAGGCATGATGCAAGAGCTGCTCACCGGAAGGACGCGCTTGGTATGACCGACTTGGGCATGGGTGCAAAACAAGCGCAGCAGGCCACCGAACTCTCCAGCACGATCACCAGCGTGTATGACTTGCTTATGGACCCGGCGCTGGAAATTCCCCAGTACCAGCGTCCGTACAAGTGGACCGGCAAGAACATCAACCAACTCTTCTCCGATATCGCCATCCACAAGGACAAGTCCGCTTACCGCCTGGGCACTATCGTGTTTCACCGGGAGGGCGAGAAAAACAACATCGTCGATGGTCAGCAGCGCACCATCAGCCTGCTGCTGGCGGCCCGTGCATTGATTCAGCGGAGCAAGGAAAAGAAGCTCGAACGCAAAGACCTACAGGAGCAGTTACTCAAGCTTGAGCAGGTAATGATCAACCCCAGCTTTACCAGCGAGATCTCGCATAAGAACATCCACAGCAATTACCTTGAGGTGGCCCGCATCGTCTCCCGTGCGGACTTTACCGAGGCGCATATCGACTTCTTCCTGAACAAGTGCCAGGTCGTTGCGGTGGCGCTGACGGATGTGTCCGAGGCCTTCCAGTTCTTCGACTCGCAGAATGCTCGGGGCCGCGATCTGGAACCGCATGATCTGCTCAAGGCCTACCACCTGCGTGAGTTCAGCCCGCGTGACGAGCCATTGAAGGTGGCCACGGTGGCCCGCTGGGAAAACAGTGATACCAAGGAGCTGGCCACGCTGTTTTCGCAATACCTGTACCGCATCCGCAATTGGTCAAAAGGCGTATCGGCGCGTTACTTCAGCAAGGACGATAGCGACCTGTTCAAGGGCGTGAATATCGATACGGTGGCCAGCTACCCCTATGTGGAGCAACTGCGTATCGCCCACCATTTTGTCGATCACTACAACGGGCAATACGAGCGCAAGGTCGATTCGCGTGAGATGGGTTTTCCCTTCCACCTGGACCAGATCATCATCAATGGTCGGCGCTTCTTTGAGCTGATCAGCCATTACCAGAGCAAGGTGGCGCGCATCAGCGGCAAGCCCAGGAATGAGCATGAGCGAGGCGGGGATGCAGCGCTCGATGGCTTTGCACCAAGGATCATGGCGGTGCTCGACAACTACACGGCGAGAGCCCGCACGGGTGATCGTTACGTGCGGGCGATGTTCGATTGTCTGTTGATCTACTACATCGATAAGTTCGGCCACGCCGAGCTGTCGCGGGCCATCGAGAAAATCTTTATCTGGGCCTACAGCCTGCGTTTGCAGATGCAGGTGGTGCAGCTTGCGAGCATGGATAACTACGTGCTGGCGAACAATCTGTTCCGGCTGATCAAGGACGCCACTCGTCCGGCGGACGTTATCAATCAACCGCTGAAAGCACTCACCAGCAACAGTTCGACCAAAACCGAGGCAATCGAGGCGCTATTCAGGGAGATGAAATACCGTGAGTGAGGCCATCACCCAGCTTTCCATCCGGCAGCTACTCGGCGGCCGTGATGATTACGTTATCCCGATGTATCAGCGCAATTACGCCTGGGAAGAGGGTGAGATCACCCAATTGATTCAGGACGTAATCGACTACCTGCCGAAGCGTGGCGATCAAGCACGTAACTACTACATTGGCAGCCTGGTGGTGTATGAGCGCACGGACGGCAAAACGCCCGTGTTCGAAACCATCGATGGTCAGCAGCGGCTGACAACGCTGTCGTTGCTGACCTCCTACCTGAAGAACAGCAAGGCGGTTGACCTCGATTGGTATGCCAACCTGAGTATCCACTTCGATAGCCGCGAGCATTCGCGGGCGACCTTTGCCGCCATCTTCGAGGGGCGTTTCAAGGATGACCCTGCTGAGATACTGGCTGAACAGCAGATCAATACCGGCATCCTCAATGGCTATCGGCTGATCCATAAGGTGTTGCCGCACAAGCTCAAAGAGAACGACGTTTCACCCCAGCAGTTCGCGGATTTTCTGTTTCGCTATGTGCAGATCATGCGGGTGAAGGTGCCGGCGGATACTGACCTGAACCATTACTTCGAGATCATGAACAACCGTGGCGAGCAGCTAGAGAAGCACGAGGTGCTCAAGGCGCGGATGATGGAGAAGTTGCAGGGCTGCCAGCAGAGCCAGAACTGCCTGCACACCGTATGGGAAGCCTGCGCAAATATGGAGCGTTACGTGCAGATGGGCTTCACACCCGGCCAGCGCAGCAGCATTTTTGGTGAGCAGAATTGGGGCCGGTTTGAGCCCGCGAACTTTGATGAGCTTTCTGCTGCACTGCACCGTACGCAGGAATTTGTAGACCGGCAGGACGCACCATTAACCCTTGAGCAGATCATTGCCAGGACGTCTGTTGGTGTCGAGCAGGATAAGACGGGTGATGAGGCGCCCGAGCGCTTCAACACGGTGATCAATTTCCCGAACTTTCTGCTGCATGTGCTGCGTGTAGATACGCAAGCGGACATCCCCTTGGATGACAAGCGCCTGCTTGACACCTTTGAAGCCCATATTCTGAAGCAGCCTGACCCGGCTGCTGCGGTGAAGCGTTTTACCTTCAGTCTGCTGCGCAGTAAGTACCTTTTTGATCAGTTTGTGATCAAGCGCGAATTCATCAAGGGTGCGGACGGTTGGAGCCTTAAACGCTTCAAATGGAACGACGGCGGCGAGCGCAGCCGAGCGGGGCGCGGCAGCTATGTGAATACCTTTGGTGAAGAAGAAGGCAACGAAGGTATCAATCGTCGCATCTTGATGCTGCTGTCGGCGTTTCATGTGTCCACGCCAACGCTGGTTTACAAGCATTGGCTGAACGCGGCGCTGCATTACCTGTTTCATGCTGAGCAGGTTGAGGCTCAGGCCTACCTGCAGTACATGGAGTCAGTCGCGAAGGCATTTGTCTTTGACCGCTTTCTGGCTGCCGAGGCGGGCTTGGAATACTTCGCGATGATCTACGGGAACAAGGGCGTCTGTCAGACCCGTGGCGAAGACGTAACGGCAGAGGCGCTGAAGCCGCTTTTGAGCTTCGGCAATATCGAAAACAATCTGGTGTTCAACTTCCTGGATTATCTGCTTTGGCTTGAACATCAGGGTGATGAGAAGGTGAAACCTTACGAGTTCACCTTCCGCAGCTCGGTGGAACACTACTACCCGCAGCATCCATTGCCCGGGCATGCTCCGCTCGATGTCGAGACTCTGAACTCGTTTGGCAACCTGTGTCTGATCAGCCATGACAAGAACTCTCGTCTCAGCAATTTCATGCCGACGGCAAAGAAAGAGTTCTATCAGAACAACAGCATCGACAGCCTCAAGCAGCACCTGATGATGAAGGCCGAACCCTGGGATGCTCAGGCCATACGTAAGCATTACCAGCAAATGATGGACGTGCTGCTGAAGAGCCTCGCCAGCAAACACGTGACCGAGTAAACCCTGCAGGATGCACCCGATGACTCAGAAACCTCGCCCCGAACGCCATACCCAGAACCGAGTGGTGGCTTTGTTTACGGACAAAGCGCGGCTCGATTGCCTCGGTTACGACTACCTAGGCGAGTGGAGCAAGCGCGGGCAAAACCGCAACATTGAGGCTGAGCTGCTGCAGGCCAACCTGAAACGGCGTGGTTACACCGATGCGCAAATATCGGCGGCGCTGCAAAAACTGATGGCTGCGGCGGATGCCACCGGCATCACACTGTATCAGGCCAACCTGCGCACCTATCAGTTGCTACGTTACGGCGTGCCGGTGCAGGTGGCTGTTGGTCAGGCCCACGAGACAGTGCATCTGGTCGATTGGGAGCGCCCCGAGCGCAATGATTTTGCCATCGCCGAGGAAGTGACCCTTCGCGGTGGTCACGAGCGTCGCCCTGACCTGGTGATTTACTTGAATGGGCTCGCCATCGGCGTGATTGAGCTGAAACGCAGCTCGGTGGACGTGGCAGACGGTATCAACCAACTGATCACCAACCAGGAGGAAATCTTCAACCTGGGGTTCTTCACTACGGTGCAACTGGTGCTCGCCGGTAGCGACTCTCAGGGCTTGCGCTATGGCACTGCCACCACGCGTGCCGAGTTCTTTGTGGAGTGGAAGGCTGGCGCGTTAAAACCTGAGCCAGTTGAGCCGAATACTCAGCGTGAGATGCCGGCTGGCTATCAAGCGTTACCCGGTGCAGAGGCAGTGAAGTCGGGGTGTCTGCTGGATGGCCCACTGGCGCAGATGTGCGAGAAGTCGCGTCTGCTCGATCTGATCCGCAATTTCATCATCTTTGACGCTGGTATCAAGAAGGTGCCGCGCCCGCATCAGTACGCCGCAGTGAAGGCTGCGCAGGAGCGGGTGCGGCGTAAAGAAGGCGGGGTGATCTGGCATACTCAGGGCAGTGGCAAGAGCATCCTGATGGTGTTGATCGCCAAGTGGTTGCTGGAGCATGACCCTGAAGCGCGCATTCTGGTGATCACTGATCGCGATGAGCTGGATAAGCAAATCTCCGGGGTGATGCGCAATGCTGGTGTCATCGGCAATGACTCACCTTCGCCGCGCATCACTTCTCGTGCTGATCTCGTGCAGAAGCTGTCTGCCACTACCCCTCGACTGCTCTGCGCGTTGTTGCACAAGTTCGAGCCGGATCTGAGCGTACCGCCTCCACCCATACATGGGCGGTTCTATGTGTTTGTAGACGAATGCCACCGTACTCAGGGTGGCGACATGAACAAGCAGATGAAGCAGTGGCTGTCAGGTGCGCTGTTTATCGGCTTTACCGGTACGCCGCTTCTGCGCAAGGACAAACAGACCACGCGCGACGTGTTCGGCACCTATATCCACACCTATAAATTCCACGAGGCTGTCGCGGACAAGGTGGTGCTGGACCTCAAGTACGAAGCACGTGACGTGCCGCAGCGCTTGACTTCGCCAAAGGCCATCGATGCCTGGTTCGAGCAGAGAACCAAGGGGCTGAACAACTATCAGAAATCCATCCTCCGTAAGCGTTGGGCCACTATGGAATCGCTTATGAGTGCCGGCGAGCGCAAGCAGCGCATTATTGCCAGCATCATCGAGGACTTCAGTCTGAAACCTCGGTTGAACAACGACCGGGGCACGGCAATTCTGGTGGCTGCCAGCATCTACGACGCATGTCATTACTTCCGCCTTTTTCAGAACACCTCGTTCGGCCCTTACTGCGGCATCGTTACGTCCTATGAGCCGAACCACAACGCGATCTCCCGTGAGCCGCCACAAAGCGATGAGCGATATAAGTTCGATACCTATACGCGTTACGTGCTGAAGCCTGAGCAGACCACTACCGCGTATGAGGAAGAGACCAAGCGCCGTTTTATCGAGGAGCCAGCCAACCTCAAGCTGCTCATCGTGGTCAGCAAGCTGCTGACAGGCTTCGATGCGCCGAGTTGCTCCTATATCTATCTGGATAACGAGCTGCGTGATCACAACCTGTTCCAGGCAATATGCCGCACCAACCGACTCGACGGTGATGACAAGGACTTTGGCTATATCGTCGATTTCAAGGAGCTTTTTGGTGATGTGCAGGATGCTATTTCGGTCTACACCTCCGATGAGCTGGATATCGATGCCGGCAACGGTGGTAGCAACAATGTTGAGCTGAAGAACTGGCTGGTCGAGGGCAAGAAACAGCTGGATGCCGCCCGTGAGGCCCTGAGTTATCTATGTGCCCCTGTCGCACCGCCGCGTGAGGTTGAGCAGTTCATCCACTACTTTTGCGGCGCCGCCGCTGATGCCAATGCGTTGGATGAGACGGAGGCGCTGCGAGTGTCCTTCTACAAGGCAGTGGCCTCGTTTGTACGGGCCTTTGCTGATTTGGCGCAAAATCTGACCGAAGCAGGGTACTCGTTGGCTGAAGCTGAAAAGCTGCAGGCAGAAGTGCAGTTTTACGCCGATTTGCGTGAGGCGATCAAAAAGCACTCTGGCGAGGAGCTGGATATCAAGCCATTCGAAGCGGACATGCGGCATCTGCTCAATACCTATATCCAGGCTGACCCCGCTGATCCGTTGAGTACGGTCGATAACTTTTCATTGGTTGAGTTGATCATCCAGACTGGCGTTCACGATGCCATCGCCAAGAAGCTCAATGCCAAGGGCAATCTCTCCAAGGATGCGATTGCCGAAAGCATCATCAATAACGTGCGCAAGACCATCATCCGCGAGCAGTTGACTGACCCTAGGTTCTACGAGGGGATGTCTCGGTTACTGGAAGATCTGATCAAGCAGAGCCGGGATGATGCGGCTGCCTACGAGGAGTTCCTACGCAAAGCTGAGGCGTTGGTTCGGCAGATGGCGCAGAAGGGGGCAGGAGGCTCACCTGCGGCCCTTAATGGCCATCGCGAGGCCACTGTGTTGTTCAACAACCTCGATAGCATTGCTGCGAGCACCTTCCTGTGTCCGCAAGATGAGGCTGAAAAAGTGACGTTGGCCTTGGCTATTGATACCGCCATGCGCGGATCAGCCCCGGCGTCCTGGAGGGGGGACTCCGCGCGTGAGGCGCAGGTTCTGAATGCGCTGTTCCCGCTGATGGGGCGTGACCGTGAAGCAACCCTGGCCATTTTTGAAATCATCAAGAACCAACCGGGCTATTGATGCACGAGATTATTGAGCTGGGCGATATTTCTATTTCGGTGACCCGCAAGGACATCAAGAATGTCCACCTGACGGTTCATCCGCCAGAGGGCCGGGTCACGCTAGTCGCTCCCACCAGCACTCGGCTTGAGGTCGCGCGGGCTTACGCGATTTCAAAATTGGGCTGGATTCGTGATCAGCAGAGTAAGTTGGATGCTCAGGCCCGAGAGGAACCGCGTCAGTTTGTGGAGCGAGAGAGTCACTATATCTGGGGGCGTCGCTACCTGATGGTGTTGAATTACCTGGATGCCAAGCCTGCGGTGATGCTCGACCACAAACGCATCACCTTAACGGTGCGCCCCGGTAGCGATGCACTCAAACGGGCAGAGGTGATGCATGAATGGCACAAGAAGCAGCTGCATGCCGTGGTGCCTGCGCTGATCAAGAAGTGGGAGCGAAAGCTGCAGGTCAAGGTGGCTGGTTATTACCTGCAGCGAATGAAAACCAAGTGGGGTAGCTGTAACCACAAGGCTGGCAACATTCGCTTGAATACTGAGCTGATCAAGAAGCCGAAAGATCTCCTTGAATACGTGATCGTTCACGAGATGGTGCACCTGCTTGAGCCCACCCATAACGAGCGCTTCATCTCCATCCTCGGGGAGCATTTCCCAACCTGGCGTGAGGCGCGCGCTGAGCTGAATGAGCTGCCGCTCGCTGCGGAGGTTTGGAGGGAGTGAGGGCAACTGGAGGCCCTGCTTCATTCCTCCCTATTAGCCATGCTCTGCATCGAATGACCAGCCAGCCACTCACCTGCGGCGAGTCAAAAGCTGCTTTTTGACAACAAAGCCTGTCGCTGCGCGATGGCAGTTGGGCATTTTCCCTCTTCGCTCGGTTTGCTGCACATTCGTTTCGCAAACCATGGCTACGCGGGAAAACACCCAACTGCCCCATACTTGAGGGTTCAAGTATGGGGAGGAGGGGGCGTACTTGAAGATGCTCCTGGACGGCTGCTTCAAGTACGCCCCCTCCCTTGTATTTGTTGTCAAAGCTTAGCCAGCCCGGCTTGCCGGGCTGAATGAGGCGGTCTTGCTGGTGGGGCCTAAGCCTCCGGTTGCCTACGGCGTTTGTTTGTCATCAAAATCGAAAAGCAGCCAGCGCCAGGGCGCTGAAGGGACGAGCGGGGAGATGCGGAGCGGTGCCATGGCAAGTGTTCCGAAATGCCTGCATTCAAAAATGCTGGCCACTCAGCGATGATTTGGTTATGAAAAAAATCATAGAAATGTTTATTTTCAATGACTTATAAGAAAATATAACCGAAAAAAGTAGTGCCAGTACGGGCACTATTTGTGTCAAAAGTGGCAGGTCTAGTGTGCGGATTCCACGGTCATCTGGCCACCCATTCCATGAGCATCTGACCACCGATTCCACGGTGATCCGGCCACCCATTCCACGCGCATCCGGCCACTGATTCCACGGCCATCCGGCCACTCAACCGGGCAGGCAGTAACGCAGGATTTCTTCACTACCATCGACCTCTTTTTCGAAGCAGAGAGGTCGTCGTGGAGCATTTATCCATGCGTAAGATTCGCGAAGTACTACGTCTCAAGTTCGAGGTCGGACTATCGGCTCGCCAGATTGCGGTCAGCGTGCAGGTCGGTCGTGTCACCGTCGGCGACTACCTCAATCGTTTTGCCGCCAGCGGTCTCAGTTGGCCCTGTTCGTTGTCCGATGCCGAGTTGGAGCATCAGCTGTTCCCGCCACCGCCGGCGGTACCCAGCGAGCAACGACCGCTGCCCGATTGGGCCATGATCCACGCCGAGCTGCGTCGCCCCGGCGTGACCCTGGCGCTGCTCTGGCAGGAGTATCGCCTGAGCCAGCCGCAGGGCTTTCAATACAGCTGGTTCTGCGAGCACTACCGAGCCTGGCAGGGCAAGCTGGACGTGGTGATGCGCCAGGAGCATCGCGTCGGCGAGAAGTTGTTCGTCGACTACGCCGGGCAGACGGTGCCGGTGATCGACCGCCACAGCGGCGAGATCCGCCAGGCGCAGGTGTTCGTCGCGGTGCTTGGTGCATCCAGCTACACCTTCGCCGAAGCCACCTGGTCGCAGCAGTTACCTGACTGGCTGGGCTCCCATGCCCGCTGCTTCGCCTTCCTCGGCGGCGTGCCCGAGATCGTGGTGCCGGACAACCTGCGCAGCGCGGTGAGCAAGAGCCATCGCTACGAGCCGGACATCAACCCGAGCTACCGCGATCTGGCCGAGCACTATGGCGTGGCGGTGGTGCCGGCGCGGGCGCGTAAGCCGCGCGACAAGGCTAAGGCTGAGGTCGGCGTGCAGGTGGTCGAGCGCTGGATCCTCGCCGCGCTGAGGAACCGCCAGTTCTTCTCCCTGGACGAACTCAACAGCGCCATTGCCTTATTGCTGGAGCGGCTCAACCGACGACCGTTTCGCAAGCTGCCGGGCTCCCGGCACTCGGCCTTCGAAGCCCTGGATCGTCCAGCGCTGCGCCCACTGCCGGAGCAGCCCTACGTGTATGCCGAGTGGAAGAAGGCGCGGGTGCACATCGACTACCACGTCGAGGTCGATGGGCACTACTACTCGGTGCCGTACCAACTGGTGAAGAAACAACTGGAAGTACGCCTGACAGCGCGCACGGTGGAGTGCTTCCACGCCAATCAGCGGGTGGCCAGCCACCTGCGCTCACCGCACAAGGGCCGGCACAGCACACAGGCCGAGCACATGCCCAAGAGCCATCGCGAGCACGCCGAGTGGACGCCACAACGGCTGATCCGCTGGGCTGAGCAGACCGGGCCGAACACGGCCGGCGTGATCAGCCACATCCTCGAACGGCGCATCCACCCAACCCAAGGCTACCGGGCCTGCCTGGGCATCCTGCGCCTGGGCAAGACCCATGGCGAAGTGCGCTTGGAGTTGGCCTGCCGTCGCGCCCTCAGCCTCGGTGCGTGCAGCTACAAGAGCCTCGAATCGATCCTGCGCCAGGGGCTGGAAAACCTGCCGTTGGCTCAAGCCAACCTGCCCCTGCTGCCGGACGACCACGCCAACCTGCGCGGCCCCGGCTACTACCACTGAACACAAGGAATCCCACCATGCTGCCCCATCCGACCCTGGACAAGCTCCAGACCCTGCGCCTGCACGGCATGCTCAAGGCACTCGCCGAGCAACTGAAAACCCCGGACATCGACAGCCTGAGCTTCGAGGAACGCCTCGGCCTGTTGGTCGACCGCGAACTGACTGAACGCGACGACAAGCGCCTGAGCAGCCGCCTGCGCCAGGCCCGGCTCAAGCACAACGCCAGCCTCGAAGACATCGACTACCGCAGCCCGCGCGGGCTGGATAAGGCGCTGATCCTGCAACTGAGCGGCGGCCAGTGGCTACGCGACGGCCTCAACCTGATCATCGGCGGCCCCACCGGCGTGGGCAAAACCTGGCTGGCCTGCGCCCTGGCCCACCAGGCCTGCCGAGAGGGCTACAGCGTGCGTTACCTGCGCTTGCCGCGCCTACTGGAGGAGTTGGGCCTGGCTCACGGCGACGGGCGCTTCGCCAAGCTGATGAGCAGCTACGCCAAGACCGACCTGCTGATCCTCGATGACTGGGGTCTGGCCCCGTTCACCGCCGAACAGCGTCGCGACATGCTGGAGCTACTGGATGATCGCTACGGCCAGCGCTCGACCCTGGTCACCAGCCAGATGCCGGTGGACAACTGGCACGAACTGATCGGCGATCCGACCCTGGCCGATGCCATCCTCGACCGCCTGGTGCACAACGCTTATCGGATCAATCTGAAGGGTGAATCAATGCGCAAACGGACGCAGAAATTGACGACGCCAGCCAACCCGGACTAACAATGCCACCCCTGCGTCGCTGCGCTCCGACTGCCCGGCCGGATGGCCGTGGAACAGGTGGCCAGATGGCCGTGGAATGCCTGGCCAGATGAGCGTGGACTGGGTGGCCGGATGGCGTGGAATCCGCAGTCTAGTGTCGGGTTTGGCTGTTTTCGGTGCCATATTCGGCACTGAAAATGCCGTTAACGGCACGATAATCGTGTCGCATCCACCTGTTGCGACACTCCGGGTGTATCGCAAAAAACCGAGTGCGACACGCCTAGAGTGTCGCAGCAACTGCATACGACATGACCGGTGTGTCGCATGTGACTGTGCGACAGCCCAAGAGTGTCGCATTGATGTCCTGCGATACTCATGGCGTGTCGCAGCCAAGCCATGCGACACGACGGTCGTGTCGCAAATCGATGGCCGCATGGCCCGCTTAATGCAGTTGCCAGGGCTCTGGGTGAGACATAGTGAGCAGTCGCTGCAGGTAGTCATCAAGAGATTGTGCCCCCCTGAGGATGTTGAAGCTGAGGATGACGTAAAAGCTGCCCCTCAGCGTGTGCAGTACCCAGAACGGGCCCTCCCGCTCAACCTGAACGATGGCTGATGTATGAATAAAATCGCCATCGCTGAAACGGTCTGCTCTCACATGCTTATGGGTGATTCCAAACGCACTAGATCCACGTATATACGCATCGGTCAGGTATCCAGTAACGGGTCTGCTGAAAGGCAGATCGTCGAGCTGCTCAAGCAGCTTATGCAAAATGGGGTGTGTATACATAGCCATGTCGACAGAGAGTTATTGCTTCGGTTTGATCAGAAAATGCTCGCAACGGCTTCTGAGCTGACAGGTATGCGCGTGCCAGGGCCTAGCAACAGATAGACGGTGTTTAGCGTTTTGAAATGAAATCCATCATGTTGATGCAGGAGGGACGTGCGGACGAAGTCCCCAACGTCCCACCTTCTCTCGCTGTCATAAATGACCGTATGCGCGTAGATCAGGGCTGGTTGTCGTCCGGTTTTTGCTAGCAGTAGGCGCTGACTTTCAGTGGCCTCCAGATCGAGCCAACGCCAGTTCCGCACCAAGCAGTAGCCGCCATAAACCAAATGCTGCCGTGCATAGGCCAAGGCTTCATCGTCGCTCATGCAGCTACCTGGCATGGGTAAGCCTGCCGAGTACAGCGCGGCCATCACCTCTTCAAGTGTGGCCATGGTCTAGGGTTGTTCGTGCTGAGCGTTGCTGTGATGTTGTCCCTCCAGCTCAATGCTGCACAGCAGAGCTGCGAAGTCCGAGTCCTGCAAGTGGATGCGTTGGGGGCGGGCATCCACGATGGATTTGATGATCGCATCGACTCGCTGTGAGACAGGCATCCGGCTCGGCGCCCTTGCACGATCATGCTGATAGATGATCGTGCTGAGCGAAGCGACTGCGCCGCGCAGCTGGTGCTCTTGAGCCTCCGCAATTTCAAAACCGTTCTTTTCGCGAAACTGGCCAGTGATCTGCTTAGACAAGTCCGGACGGTCAGAAGGCTCAGTCTGCTGCAGGCGCCAGTTCAGAATGCGGCTCAGGACCTTAGGCGCAGCAGCTGCCAGTCCCTCTGGGTGCGTCTTCTCGGCTGGAGCATCTCCGAAGAAATGTGAGCGCAGCTGATCCACGCGCAATCGTGCCGCGGGGTTCACTTTGCGTGAGCTCAGTCCTTTGAGCCAGAACTCGAATTCTGCTTGTTGCAAACAGAGTGCCCGCTTCATCGGGGGCTGCCCTGGTAAACACACATCGTACTCACGAGCTGTATATCGAGGGGGGTGTAGTTTTGCAGCCTGACTGTGCCAGTTCAGTTCAATGGCTTCGCACAAGGGACGCATAGGCCAGTAGCGTTCCCCGTTACTGTCAGTCAGATAGGGAATAGTCATCGCATGGATTTTGATTTTGGACGTGCGCATGGACTTACAAGGCCCCCTGAGGGTTGTGGGCCGGAGTAAGCCCCTGCGAAGGTTTTAGGGCGATAACGTCACGAAGCAGATGGCTTGGATCAAATCCACCGGCTTCAGGCTTGTTAGCTGGCTTCAGAATGGTGACTAAGCGGACTACGTTCTCCATGATGCGGCTTCCGTCCCTAATCTGGATGGCTTCAGCTCTGTAGCCAGCAGTCAGTTGATCCAGGATCTGATCAATGAACTTTGGAATCAGTGAAACTGGCAGGTAGTGGAGTGGAAGCTTCGTGCCAGGATCTTCTTCGAGCAGGATGTTGCCTTCCCACTCAGCGATGGCAGCCTGAGCCTGGACGGTTGGTACGCCAAGCGAGCGTAGCAGGGCGTTCAGCTCCATCAGTACTTCCTGTGTTTTCAGGTCTAGCTGGAACTGCAGATTTTCACGGGCCGGTGAGGGACGAGTTGGGCTTTTCATGGGTGCTCCTGTAAAGCGAATACCTGAATATCTGTAAATCGGATATCCGAAGATTAGATATACCTTTGCAGCTTGTCAAGGAGCCGGGTGCGTCACGTGGAAAAGTCGGTGTATCGAGATGAGAACCTGATTCTGCTCAGGTTGCTGAAGCAGTGCCGCGTTGAGGCTGGTCTAACCCAATCTCAGTTTGCCCAGGCACTGGAGCGTCCGCAGTCATTTGCTAGCGATATCGAGCGTGGCTTGCGCCGTATCGATCTCGTCCAGCTTCGCGATATCTGCCAGGCGTTGAACATTGGCCTTGTTGAGTTTGTGCAACGATTTGAAGCTGAGCTGGCGTCAAAAGGAGCTGGCGACTAATGCCTGCTCCTGCCGCAAGGCTAGTGGCGCCCGTTCTGCAATGCTTGCCAGGCTCCGGCGTATAGAGCAGCTGCGTCTTCGCTGAGGATGCGAATGGCTTGGATGCAGTTCTGCAGGCTCGAAGTGCTTAGTTCGTTTAGGTCTGGCGCGCTGCTGAGTACACAAAGCACTCCAAGGACGGCGGAATGACGATGCGTTGCGGCATCGTAAAGATCGGGTGCAGCTGTATTGCTGGGGTAGCCGATAACGCAGAGAGGGTCAGTGCTATGCAGCGGGGTGAAGCCATCGATTGTGCCGGTATCGGCATGACTGCTACCGGAAAAAGACTCGGTGGTCTCGGTAGGGGAGGTGTTGGTTTCATTCATGGTGTGATCCTCAGAACGGAATAGTTCTGCCACCCAACGCCAACTGGGTGAGCAGACCGCGCGGGTTGGCGTACCGGTCTGAGGGCCGGCGCATCCGAAGATGCCCCGCACGGCCCGCCCATAAAGACACAGCCATGCTCAGAGCTAAGCCTTGCTTAGCCCTGTCTCAGACCGAAACGCCAATTCCGGCCCCTTTAGAAGGGGAGCACAAACCTATTGGAGTGCCGCCTGAGTGTCAATCTGCGAGAGGGCCGTTTTGCTGCGTTCCAAATCAGCAAAAATGAAACGGTACGCAAAACGGTACGCAAATTTTTTTATCGAGCCCATAAACGACAAAAGGCCAGCACGATGGCTGACCTAAGTCGTTGTTTCATATGGTGGGCCCACACGGACTCGAACCGTGGACCAAAGGATTATGAGTCCTCTGCTCTAACCAACTGAGCTATAGGCCCTCAGAGGTCGGCGGATTATACCGGCGCGTTCTCGCCAGCGCCAACCGCTTGATCTGGCTGGATAAAGGTTTCGTGTGCAATGTGCTTCACAAAGCAAAACCCCCGGTTTGGGCCGGGGGTTTTGGTATCACTCGTCGAGGAAGGAGCGCAGGTGCTCGCTTCGCGTCGGGTGACGCAGCTTGCGCAGCGCCTTGGCTTCGATCTGACGGATACGCTCGCGGGTGACGTCGAACTGCTTGCCCACTTCCTCGAGGGTGTGGTCGGTGTTCATGTCGATCCCGAAGCGCATGCGCAGCACCTTGGCTTCACGGGCGGTGAGGCCGGCCAGCACTTCGCGAGTGGCTTCCTTGAGGCTTTCGACCGTGGCTACGTCGATCGGGGACTGCATGGTGCTGTCCTCGATGAAGTCGCCCAGGTGCGAATCTTCGTCGTCGCCAATCGGGGTTTCCATGGAGATCGGCTCTTTGGCGATCTTCAATACCTTGCGGATCTTGTCCTCGGGCATTTCCATGCGCTCACCCAGCTCTTCCGGCGTGGGCTCGCGACCCATTTCCTGCAGCATCTGACGGGAGATGCGGTTGAGCTTGTTGATGGTCTCGATCATGTGCACCGGAATACGGATGGTGCGCGCCTGGTCGGCGATCGAGCGGGTGATCGCCTGGCGAATCCACCAGGTGGCGTAGGTCGAGAACTTGTAGCCGCGACGGTATTCGAACTTGTCCACCGCCTTCATCAGACCGATGTTGCCTTCCTGGATCAGGTCGAGGAACTGCAGGCCGCGGTTGGTGTACTTCTTGGCGATGGAGATCACCAGACGCAGGTTCGCCTCGACCATTTCCTTCTTGGCGCGGCGAGCTTTCGCTTCGCCGATGGACATGCGACGGTTGATGTCCTTGATCTCGGCCAGGCTCAGGCTGCATTCGGCTTCCAGGTCGGCCAGCTTCTGCTGGCAGCGCTGGATGTCGCCCTGCAGGTTGCCCAGGGCTTCGGCGTACTTGGCTTTACCCTTGGCCAGGTCGGCTGCCCAATCCATGTCGATTTCGTTGCCCGGGAACAGGCGCAGGAAGTCGGCACGCGGCATGCGCGCATCGCGGACGCACAGCTGCATGATGGCGCGTTCTTGTGCACGCAGGCGGTCGAGCGCGCCGCGTACATGGGTGACCAGGGCGTCGTATTGCTTGGGCACCAGCTTGATCGGCATGAACAGCTCGGCCAGGGCGGCCAGCTCTTCGGTGACCTGCTTGCTGCCACGGCCATACTTCTTCAGGGCTTTCTGGACTTTGTCCTGCTGCTCGGCCACGGCGGTGAAGCGGCGAGCCGCTTCTTCCGGGTCCGGGCCGCCATCGCCTTCTTCTTCCTCGTCGTCGCCGCTCTCGTCTTCTTCCTCGTCGTCGCTTTCTTCAGCGGCGGCGCCATCTTTGACGGGCACGGGGGCGGCGGCTTCGTCGGGTACGCTGCCGTCATCCGGGTCGATATAGCCACTGAGGACTTCGGCCAGGCGGCCGCCCTCGGTGGTGACGCGGGTGTACTCGGCAAGGATGCCGTCGACAGTGCCGGGGAAGTGAGCGATGGCGCTCATGACTTCGCGGATGCCTTCCTCGATACGCTTGGCGATTTCGATCTCGCCTTCGCGGGTCAGCAGTTCCACGGTACCCATTTCACGCATGTACATGCGCACCGGGTCGGTGGTGCGGCCAATATCGGTCTCAACGGCGGCGAGGGCGGCTGCAGCTTCTTCGGCTGCGGCTTCGTCGGTGTCGGCTTCGGCCAACAACAGGGCGTCCGCATCCGGAGCACTCTCGAATACGTTGATCCCCATGTCGTTGATCATGCGGATGATGTCTTCCACCTGTTCCGGATCGGAAATATCTTCCGGCAGGTGGTCATTGACCTCCGCGTACGTCAGGTAACCCTGCTCGCGACCGCGGCTGATCAATTCTTTCAAACGAGATTGCTGTTGCGCTTTTACGGACATAACACCCTATCCACTGAAGGTCTTGGCGGGCTGAAAACAAGCCGAGGATTATACCCCGGTTTTGGCTTTAGGCGCCAGTTGGGGACTTGCTGCTCGGCGAGGAGGTGATGCTGTAGTGCTCTCTGAGCAAGGTCTTTTCCTCGTCGGTGAGCTCGCTTGGGCTTTTATGAATGATGCTGCGGAGCGCCTTTTCACGCCGCCTCTGCGATTGACTGTGTGCAAGTGTAGTAATGGTGTCGAAAAACTGCTGTTCAAGGTTGTCGCCCTGAATCAGCCACTCCTTTTCTGCCAGCGCACGCAGCAGACGGCCCTGTTCGGTGCCGTGCCAGCGGGCGATCAGTTGCAGCGAGCGCAGGTTGGGCGTCTTCTGCAGGGCGCCGACCAGCGCGACGAGAAGCTGGGCATAGGTGTCTTCTTCGTCGGCGAAGTGGCTGACATCCTCGACCTTTTGCGCCAGGTGCGGATGGTGCAGCAGCGTGCGCAGGGCGATCAGATGCGGGGATTCGACGCTCACGGCCGTGCGCGGGGCACGTGGCGCGAAGTCGCCTTTACCTTTTTTGTGCCACTTGCCGCTGCCGTCCTTTTTCCAGCTACCTTTGCCGCTTTCGCTGCTGCGCTCGTAGTGCTGCCGGGGTGGCGCTGGCTGCTCGTAGCCGCCGACGTCCGGCAGTGAGTCGTAGTAGGCGCTATCGGGGATGTCGCCATAATCCGGGTAATCGCTGCTGGGCGTCTGGCTGCTGGCGCTCGGTGCGTGGCTGCGCGGTGCGCTGCCAGCGACCTGGCTCAGTGCTTCGCCGGAGAGACCGGTGATTTCGCTCAGGCGCTGGCGCATCAGGGCGCGCAGGTTGTTGCCGGGAATCTTGTCGATCAAGGGCGCGGCCAGGGTGACCAGGTGCGCCTTGCCTTCGAGCGAGCGCGGTTCGGCTTCTTCGCAGAGTTGCTGGAAGAAATAGTCGGCCAGCGGTTGTGCGTGCTGGTTGATGCGGGCGCGGAAGGCGTCGGTGCCTTCGGCGCGCACCAGGGTATCCGGATCTTCGCCGTCGGGCAGGAACAGGAAGCGCGCGCGGCGACCGTCCTGCAGGCTCGGCAGGGTCGACTCCAGGGCGCGCCAGGCAGCGTTGCGCCCGGCGGCATCGCCGTCGAAGCAGAACAGCACGCTGGGCACGATGCGGAACAGGCGCTTGAGGTGCTCTTCGCTGGTGGCCGTGCCGAGGGTTGCCACGGCGTTGCGCAGGCCTTGCTGGGCCAGGGCAATGACGTCCATGTAGCCTTCGACCACCATGATCTCGTCAAGGTCGCGGTTGTGCTTGCGTGCCTCGTACAGGCCATAGAGTTCCTGGCCCTTGTGGAATACCGGGGTTTCCGGCGAGTTCAGGTACTTGGGCTTGTCGTCGCCCAGTACGCGGCCGCCGAAGGCGATCACCCGGCCACGGCTGTCGCGGATGGGGAACATGATGCGGTCGCGGAAGCGGTCGTAGCGCCTGCCGTTCTCGGCGTTCTCGATCAGCAGGCCGGCGTCGATCATGACCTTCTGCTGCAGGGCGTCGGCGCCCAGATGCTTGAGCAGGTTGTCCCAGCCGGGCGGCGCGAAGCCGATGCCGAAGTCACGGGCGATTTCGCCGGTCAGGCCCCGGCCCTTGAGGTAGTCCACGGCGTACTTGCGCTGCGGATGGCTTTTTAGCGCCTGGCGGTAGTGTTCGGCGGCGGCATTGAGTAGCGGATAGAGCGGTGAGTCGACCGGCTGTCTGGGTTTGTGTCCACGGCCACTTTCTTCGCGTGGCACGTCCATGCCGGCGCGCTTGGCCAGTTCCTCGATCGCCTGGGGAAACTCCAGTTGATCGTGGTCCATGACGAAGCCGAGGGCATTACCACCGGCGCCGCAGCCGAAGCAGTAATAGAACTGTTTGTCCGGGCTGACGGTGAAGGAGGGGGTCTTTTCCTTGTGGAAAGGACAGCAGGCGCTGTAGTTCTTGCCGGTCTTCTTCAGTTGGATGCGCGAACTCACCACGTCGACGATGTCGGTGCGGTTGAGCAGGTCATCGATGAAGGATTGCGGGATCAGGCCGGCCATAGGTGCTCAGCATAGTCGCCCAGGTGGGCACTCAGAAAGCAGAAAACTCCGCTGTTCACCCGAGGTGAGGCGGAGTTCCTGAAAAAGCAATGCCCGGCACAGGCCGGGCATTCGGGCGTTGCGTGTACGGATTAGTACAGGCGAACGCTGCGACGCTGCTCGCGCTGCACTTTCTTGGCGTGACGCTTAACAGCGGCAGCGGCCTTGCGCTTACGCTCGGCGGTCGGCTTTTCGTAGAATTCGCGGCTACGGACTTCAGCCAGTACACCGGCTTTTTCGCAGGAGCGCTTGAAACGACGCAGGGCTACGTCGAAGGGTTCGTTCTCTTTAACTTTGACGGCTGGCATCCAGGTCGTACCTATTTTCAATTACCGGTTTCAACGCGTGCCCGGCAGTTGGCTCGGGATGCGTCGGTTTTCAAGGGTTGCGGATGTTACCGCCTCGCGCCGAGGAATGCAAAGGCCTCTGATCGAAAAGCGCTGGCCGCTCCGCCGGGCGGCGCTTATCATGCGCGCCTTTGTTCCACGCGGCAAATCAAGGCTCAAGCTCCATGCTCGTACTGGGATTGGAAACCTCCTGTGATGAAACCGGCGTCGCGCTGTATGACAGCGAGCGCGGTCTGCTGGCCGACGCCCTGTTCAGCCAGATCGACCTGCATCGCGTTTATGGCGGCGTGGTGCCCGAATTGGCGTCGCGCGATCACGTCAAGCGCATGCTGCCACTGATCCGCCAGGTGCTGGATGAGGCGGGCAAACAGCCCGGCGATATCGACGCACTGGCGTATACGGCAGGGCCGGGGTTGGTCGGCGCACTGTTGGTCGGCGCCTCCTGCGCGCAGGCGCTGGCCTTTGCCTGGGGCGTGCCGGCCGTGGGCGTGCATCATATGGAAGGTCATCTACTGGCGCCGATGCTGGAAGAGCGGCCGCCGGCCTTTCCGTTCGTCGCCTTGCTGGTCTCCGGTGGCCATACCCAACTGGTGCGCGTCGATGGCATCGGCCAGTACCAGTTGCTCGGCGAATCGCTGGACGACGCGGCCGGTGAAGCCTTCGACAAGACGGCCAAGCTGATGGGCCTAAATTATCCCGGCGGCCCGGAGATCGCCAAGCTGGCTGAACAGGGGACGCCGGGACGCTTCGTCTTCCCCAGGCCGATGACCGACCGTCCGGGGCTGGATTTCAGTTTCAGCGGTCTGAAGACCTTCGCCCTGAATACCTGGCAGCAATGCCGTGACAGCGATGACGACCTTGACCAGGCCCGCCGCGATATCGCCCTGGCCTTCCAGCAGGCGGTGGTTGAGACGCTGACCATCAAGTGCAAACGTGCGCTCAAGCAGAGCGGGCTCAATAGCCTGGTGATCGCTGGTGGCGTGAGTGCCAACAAGGCGCTGCGCGAGCATCTGGAGCGCATGTTGGGTGAGATGAAGGGCAAGGTGTTCTACGCACGGCCACGTTTCTGCACCGACAATGGCGCGATGATCGCCTACGCCGGGTGCCAGCGTTTGCTGGCCGGGCAGCATGAGGATCTGGCGATCAAGGTGCAGGCGCGCTGGCCGATGGAGTCGCTGCCGGCGATTTAAGTCGTTTATCGCGTGGGCAATGCTTGCGCCACGATTTGTGGTGAGAGCGCCTGCTTAGAAGCGCCGCTCGCGGCCGGCGAACAGATCGCGCAGGTTGCTGCGGTGACGCCAGACGATCAATCCGGTGAGTACGCAGGCCGCTAGCAAGGCCGCCGGTTGTTGCCAGGCCAGCAGCGGTAACGTCAGCGGCGTAGCGATCAGCGAGGCCAGCGAGCTGGTGCGCGTCAGCAGGAACACCAGCGCCCAGGCGGCCAGGGCGAGCAAGGCGGCGGGCGGGTAGAGGCCGAGCAGCATGCCGGCGGCAGTGGCAACGCCCTTGCCACCGCGAAAACGGAAGTACAGTGGATAAAGATGGCCGACGACTGCCGCCAGGCCGATCCAGGCTTGCTGATGCAGGCTGAGGCCGAACAACTTGGCGATCAGGATGGGCAGCACGCCCTTGAGCAGGTCGCCGAGCAGCGTCATGACGGCGAGTTTCTTGCCAGCGACGCGCAGCATGTTGGTGGCGCCGGGGTTGCCCGAGCCGCTGGCGCGCGGATCCGGCCCGCCGGCAAGTCGGCTGAGCAGGATGGCGAAGGACAGCGAACCGAGCAGGTAGGCAAGGATTGCCAGAAGCCAGAACATGGTGGCCATTCCAGGGCATGGGGTGGCCCGATTCTAACGAGGTGCAGCGCCCTTGTCGTGGCGCGGAGAGTGTGGTGGACAGAGTATTTATCGAGGGGCTGGAAGTCGATACGGTGATCGGCGCCTACGATTGGGAGCGCGACATTCGCCAGTGCCTGCGTCTGGACTTGCAGATGGCCTGGGATAACCGCCCAGCCGCCGCTGGCGACGACCTTAACCTGGCACTCGACTACGCCAGCGTGTCCACGCGCATTCAGGCCTTCGCCGCTGAATCGCAGTTCATCCTGGTCGAGACCTTCGCCGAACGGCTGGTGCAGACCCTGATGGACGAGTTCAACATTCCCTGGATGCGCCTGAAGCTGACCAAGCCCGGTGCAGTGCCAGCCGCACGCGGCGGCGTGGGCGTGGAGATCGAGCGCGGATGTCTCTGACACGGGTCTTTCTCGGCCTTGGCAGCAATATCGAGCGTGAGCCTCACCTCGTTGCCGGCCTCGATGCACTGGCGGGGCTGCTCAGTGATATGCGCTGTTCGCCGGTGTTCGAAAGCCATGCGGTGGGCATCAAGAGCGGCAACTTCTTCAATCTGGTGGTAGTTGGCGATACCGAGCTGTCACTGCTGGAGCTGGATCGCCGGCTGAAGTTTATCGAGGCCGACAATGGCCGCTATGCACCGGATCGCAAGGGCTTGCCGCTGGATATCGATGTGCTGCTGTTTGGCGAGCAGGTCGGCAACTTCAACGGCCTGATCCTGCCGCGCGCGGAGATTCTCAAGAACGCCTTCGTACTCTGGCCGCTGGCGCTGCTGGCGCCGCAACTGCAGCACCCTGTCGATGGTCGTTCGTTCGCCGAGCTGTGGGCTTCGGCGCAGATCGATCAGCAGTTGTGGCCAGCGGCATTCCAGTGGCGTGGCACCGAGTTGACGCCGCCAGAGTTGCTGCAGGCGCGCCCTGCGTAGGCGGCCTCAAATCGCCCCGGATTGCATCCGGGCTACGGCCTGTTTCTGTTTGATCGCGCGCCTGTGTAGGAGCCCCGCCCCGGGGGGCGAAAACGATTGTGGCCGTTCAGGCAGATTTGCGGCCTGGCCACGATTCGCCGCGAGGCGCGGCTCCTACAGGGAGGGCGCATATTGGTGTAGGAGCCCCGCCCCGGGGCGAAAGCGATTGTGGCCGTTTAGAAAGATTTGCGGCCTGGCTACGATTCGCAGCGCGGCGCCAACAAGGCTATTGGTCCTTGTAGATCTTGAGCGCTTGTAGGCGCTCGCGGTTGAGCGCTTCGCCTAGCTCCGCCCCTTTGAATCCCTTCTCCACGAGCGGTTTGACCGGCACCTGCCGCGCTGCTTCGGCCGCACCGAGCAGGTAAGCAGCTTGTGGATAATCGCGCTGCTCCAGACCCAGGCGACCACGCGCGTCCATCTCGCAGGCGGCGACGAATTCGACGAAGCGCTGCGGGCGGCGGAACACGTCGAAGCGTTGCAGCAGTTCCAGTAGTGTCGAGGGTCGCAACTCCAGCGCGCGATGCCCGTGGGTATGAAACTCACCGACCAGCATGGCCAGCTCGGCGCAGTCACGCGGTGCCTTGCAGCGTGCGTTGATCGCCTGGATCAGACGCAGCCCCTTGTGCTCATGGGCGATATGCCGTGGCCACTCGGCTTCCGGCGTCAGGCCTTTGCCGACGTCGTGCAGCAGGCAGGCCCAGCGCACGTTCAGCGGTTGGTCGTGCTCGGCACATTGCAGCAGCACGCTGAGTACATGCACGCCGGTATCGATTTCCGGGTGATGCGCTGCTGGTTGCGGTACGCCGAACAGGTCGTCCACCTCGGGTAGCAGGGCTGCCAGTGCGCCGCAATCGCGCAGCACCTGGATGAACACGTCCGGACGCGACTCCATCAGGGCGCGGGAGATTTCCTTCCAACTGCGTTCAGCGGTGAGGTGGGTCAGCTCGCCGGATTCTGCCAGCTCACGCATCAGTGCCAGGGTTTCGGGTGCGACGCTGAAACCGAGCGGCGCATAGCGGGCGGCGAAGCGGGCGACACGCAGTATGCGTAGCGGATCTTCGGCGAATGCCGGCGAAACGTGGCGCAGTATGCGGGCTTCAAGATCGTGCTGGCCACCATAGGGATCGATCAGGTTGCCGTGATCATCCTCGGCCATGGCGTTGACGCTGAGGTCGCGGCGGATCAGGTCTTGTTCCAGTGTGACCTCGGGGCTGGCATGGAAGGTGAAGCCGCCATAGCCGCGCCCGCTCTTGCGCTCGGTGCGGGCCAGTGCGTACTCCTCGCCCGTTTGCGGGTGCAGGAACACCGGAAAGTCGGCGCCCACCGGGCGATAGCCGAGCTCCAGCATCTGCTCGGCGCTGGCGCCGACCACGACCCAGTCCACTTCACTGACGGGGCGACCGAGCAGGCGATCACGCACCGCGCCGCCGACTTTGTATATCTGCATGTATGTTCCTCCACTGAGCGCAGAGGATACCGAAGATCGAGGTGGGGCGCGCCGTGCGGGTCGGTATATAGGTCAGGGCGTGGTCATGGCCGGCATCTGGACCAGCAACCGCTCAAATCGGCGGGATGATCAGATCCAGCCTCGGGTAGTCGCTGTCGCTCTCAGAACTGCCGCGCGGTGGCACATGCTGAGTGGTGATCAACTGATCGCCCTGGCACACCTCCAGATGGATATCGAAGCCCCACAGCCGGTGCAGGTGCTTGAGCACCTCGCCAGTGGAGTCGCCCAGTGGTTTGCGGTCGTGCTGCTGGTGGCGCAGGGTCAGCGAGCGGTCGCCACGGCGGTCGATGTTCCAGATCTGTACGTTGGGTTCGCGGTTGCCCAGGTTGTATTGTGCGGCGAGCAATTCGCGGATGGTGCGGTAACCAGGTTCGTCATGGATGGCCGGCACCAGCAGTTCGTCCTTCTGGTCGTCGTCGAGAATGCTGAACAGTTTGAAGTCGCGAATCACCTTGGGTGAGAGGAACTGCAGGATGAAGCTCTCGTCCTTGAAGCTGGTCATGGCGAACTTGAGCGTGGTCAGCCAGTCGCTGCCGGCGATGTCGGGGAACCAGCGCTTGTCTTCCTCGGTGGGGTTCTCGCACATGCGGCGAATGTCGCGGTACATGGCAAAACCCAGAGCATAGGGATTGATGCCGCTGTAGTAGGAGCTGTCGAACGGTGGCTGGTAGACCACGCTGGTGTGCGACTGCAGGAACTCCATCATGAAGCCGTCGGTAACCAGGCCTTCGTCATACAGGTCGTTCATCAGGGTGTAGTGCCAGAAGGTGGCCCAGCCTTCGTTCATCACCTGAGTCTGGCGTTGCGGGTAGAAATACTGGGCGATCTTGCGCACGATGCGGATCACCTCACGCTGCCAGGGTTCCAGCAGGGGCGCGTGTTTTTCCAGAAAATAGAGGATGTTCTCCTGTGGTTCGGCGGGGAAACGCTTGCTGTCCTTCTCGCCGCCCTTGTCAGCACTTTTGGGAATGGTGCGCCACAGATCGTTGATCTGCTTCTGCAGGTGTTCTTCGCGCTCCTTCTGCCGGCGCCGCTCTTCCTCGGCGGAGATGGGATAGGGTCGCTTGTAGCGGTCGACGCCGTAGTTCATCAGCGCGTGGCAGGAGTCGAGCAGTTCCTCCACCGCGTCGATGCCGTAACGCTCCTCGCACTGCATGATGTACTGCTTGGCGAACACCAGGTAGTCGATGATCGAGCTGGCGTCGGTCCAGGTGCGGAATAGGTAGTTGCCCTTGAAGAAGCTGTTGTGGCCGTAGCAGGCGTGGGCGATCACCAGCGCCTGCATGCAGATGGTGTTCTCCTCCATCAGGTAGGCGATGCACGGATCGGAGTTGATCACGATCTCGTAGGCCAGGCCCATCTGCCCGCGCTTGTAGCCTTTTTCGGTGGCGAGGAAGTGCTTGCCGTAAGACCAGTGATGATAGCCCAGCGGCATGCCGACCGAGGCGTAGGCATCCATCATCTGCTCGGCGGTGATCACTTCGATCTGGTTGGGGTAGGTGTCCAGCGCGTAGCGTTCGGCGATACGCGCGATTTCCTTGTCGTATTGGCGAATCAGGTCGAAGGTCCATTCCGAACCGGTGGAGATCGGTTGGCGTTTCTTGGCGGTGGCGCTCATGGCAGCTCCTCAACTCACCAGACGGCGCTGGAACAGTTCACGGAACACCGGGTAGATGTCCGCAGCGGACACCAGTTGCTGCTGGGCGAAGCTGTCGGCGAAGGCTCCGGCCACCTGCTCGTACTCGAACCACAGCGCCTGGTGCTCGCGCGGGGTGATCTCGACGTAGGTGAAGTACTGCACGAACGGCATGATCTGGTTGATCAATATATCCCGGCATACCGGCGAGTCGTCGTTCCAGTTGTCGCCGTCCGACGCCTGCGCGGCATAGATGTTCCACTCGTTGACCGGATAGCGCTCGGCCATCACCTCCTGCATCAGCTTCAGGGCGCTGGAGACGATGGTGCCGCCGGTCTCGCGGGAGTAGAAGAACTCCTCCTCGTCCACTTCCTTGGCACTGGTGTGGTGGCGGATGAACACCACGTCGATCTTGTCGTAGTTCCGTTTGAGGAACAGGTACAGGAGGATGAAGAAGCGCTTGGCCACATCCTTGGTGGCCTGGGTCATCGAGCCGGAGACGTCCATCAGGCAGAACATCACCGCCTTGGAGCTGGGGTTGGGCTGTTTGGTAAGCAGGTTGTACTTGAGGTCGAAGGTGTCGAGAAACGGCACGCGATGGATGCGTGCGCTGAGGCGTTCGATTTCCTCCTGGATGGCCTGGATATCGCCGAAGTTGTCCGGCTCTTCGCGGCGCAGGCGTTCCAGCTCGGCCTTGGCTTCGCGCAGCTTGGCGCGGCTGGAGCCTGACAGGGCAATACGCCGCGCGTGCGCCGAACGCAGCGTGCGGACGATGTTGATGCGCGAGGGGTTGCCCTCGTTACTGATGCCGGCACGCACCGTCTTGAAGGTTTCCGCACCCGTCAGGTGGCGCTTGACCAGATTGGGCAACTCCAGATCCTCGAACATGAAGTCGAGAAACTCCTCCTGGGTGATCTGGAACACGAACTCGTCCATGCCTTCGCCGGAGTTGCTCGCCTTGCCACTGCCTCGGCCGGCGCCGCCGCCTTGCGGGCGTGGAATGCGCTCGCCAGTGGTGAACTCCTTGTTGCCGGGGTGGACGATGGTCTGCTTGCCGCCACGGCCATGGTGCAGCACCGGCTCGTCGATATCACGGCCAGGAATGCTGATCTGCTCGCCGTGCTCCATGTCGGTGATGGAGCGCCGGCTGACGGCTTCCTCCACCGCCTTCTTGATGTGCTCACGGTAACGCCGCAGGAAACGCTGGCGGTTCACCGTGCTCTTGTTCTTGCCATTCAGGCGCCGGTCGATCACATAGCTCATGACATCTCCCTAGCCTGCCCCATAACAAAGGCAGACAGCGAATGACCCGGCGCGGGCTGCGCGCCGGACAGGGCTTACTGAGACTTGCGAACCCGCAGGTACCACTCCGACAGCAGGCGCACCTGCTTCTCGGTGTAGCCGCGCTCGACCATGCGTTTGACGAAGTCGTTGTGCTTCTGCTGATCCTCCTTGCTGCCCTTGGCGTTGAAGCTGATGACCGGGAGCAGGTCCTCGGTGTTGGAGAACATCTTCTTCTCGATCACCACGCGCAGCTTCTCGTAGCTGAGCCAGGTCGGGTTCTTGCCGTTGTTGTTGGCGCGGGCGCGCAGCACGAAGTTGACGATCTCGTTGCGGAAGTCCTTCGGGTTGCTGATGCCGGCCGGCTTCTCGATCTTCTCCAGTTCCTCGTTGAGCGCCACGCGGTTGAGGATCTCGCCGGTTTCCGGGTCGCGGTACTCCTGGTCCTGAATCCAGAAGTCGGCATATAGCACGTAGCGATCGAAGATGTTCTGCCCGTATTCGCTGTAGGACTCCAGGTAGGCGGTCTGGATTTCCTTGCCGATGAACTCGATATAGCGCGGCGCCAGGTATTCCTTGATGTAGCGCAGGTAGCGCTCGCGCACCTCGGCCGGGAACTGTTCCTGCTCGATCTGCTGCTCCAGCACGTACAGCAGGTGCACCGGGTTGGCGGCGATCTCGTGCGGGTCGAAGTTGAACACCTTGGACAGGATCTTGAAGGCGAAGCGGGTCGACAGACCATTCATGCCCTCATCGACACCGGCGCTGTCGCGGTACTCCTGGATCGACTTGGCTTTCGGGTCGGTGTCCTTGAGGTTTTCGCCGTCGTAGACGCGCATCTTCGAGTAGATATTGGAGTTGTCCGGCTCTTTCAGGCGCGACAGGACGGAGAACTGCGCGAGCATCTTCAGCGTGTCCGGCGCGCAATGGGCCTTGGCCAGAGAGCTGTTGATCAGCAGCTTGTCGTAGATGCGGATTTCATCGGTGACGCGCAGGCAGTAGGGCACCTTGACGATGTAGATGCGGTCGATGAAGGCCTCGTTGTTCTTGTTGTTGCGGAAGCTGTGCCATTCCGATTCGTTGGAGTGGGCCAGCAGGATGCCGCTGTAGGGAATCGCACCGAGGCCTTCGGTGCTGTTGTAGTTGCCTTCCTGGGTGGCGGTCAGCAGCGGGTGCAGCACCTTGATCGGCGCCTTGAACATCTCGACGAATTCCATCAGGCCCTGGTTGGCCCGGCACAGCGCGCCCGAGTAGCTGTAGGCGTCGGCGTCGTTCTGCGGGTATTCCTCGAGCTTGCGGATATCCACCTTGCCGACCAGCGCGGAAATATCCTGGTTGTTCTCGTCGCCCGGCTCGGTCTTGGCCACGGCAATCTGGTTGAGGATCGACGGATACAGTTTGACCACGCGGAACTGGCTGATATCGCCGCCGAACTCCTGCAGGCGCTTGGTGGCCCAGGGCGACATGATCGAGTTGAGGTAGCGGCGCGGGATACCGTAATCCTCTTCGAGGATGGCGCCGTCCTCGGTGGCGTTGAACAGCCCCAGCGGTGACTCGAATACCGGTGAACCCTTGATGGCATAGAAGGGCACCTTCTCCATCAGTTGCTTGAGCTTTTCAGCCAGCGAGGATTTACCGCCGCCCACCGGGCCCAGCAGGTAGAGGATCTGCTTCTTCTCCTCCAGCCCCTGCGCCGCGTGGCGGAAGTAGGAAACGATCTGGTCGATGCACTCTTCCATGCCGTGGAAGTCGGCAAAGGCCGGATAACGGCGGATCACCTTGTTGGAGAAGATGCGTGACAGGCGTGGGTCGCTGGAGGTGTCCAGCAGTTCGGGCTCACCGATGGCCATCAGCAGACGCTCGGCCGCAGTGGCATAGGCGCTGCGATCCTGCTTGCACAGTTCGAGGTACTCCTGCAGTGAGTACTCCTCCTGGCGGGTCGCCTCGAAACGTTGTTGGAAGTGACTGAAAATGCTCATGACTTCACCTCGCTCGATGCTGAAAGCTGGCTCGGGATCGGTCGTGCGTGCAGGTGCTGGGTGGCGCCGGCTCTGAAGAAGTCGGGAACAATCCCCCAAAACCCAAAAGTCGTTACCGATGGCCCGATGCCGGTTGGCCGGCTCTACCTTCAGTGGGATGGCCTGAGTAAGAGAATAGTTCGTTCTGCAGCGCGTCAAGGGCACAACAACGATAACGGGATGTTACCGTGCGTCGGGAAGTGGCGGCAGGCCAGGGCGGGCGCGGCCTGCCGTGTGAAGAAATTTATTCTTCGGCGCTTTGCGCCGTCTCGCCCGGGTAGGTGGCGCGCCACAGCTCGAAGCCGCCATCGAGGCTGTACACCTCGGAGAAACCCTGGCCTGCCAGATAAGCGGCAGCGCCCTGGCTGGAGTTGCCGTGGTAGCAGGAGACGATCAGCGGTGCGTCGAGGTCGGCGTGGCTGATGAAGTCATGCAGTGAGTGGTTGTCCAGATGGCGTGAGCCGCTGATGTGGCCATTGGCGAAGCTGTGTGGGTCACGAATGTCGACCACCACAGCGCCCTGTGCACGCAGTTCTTGTGCCTGTTGCGGGGAGATGCGTTTGAATTCGCTCATGTTCAGGAACCTTTACCGGATGAAGGCCAGGCTTATGCCTTGGGGCAGGTGCAGCGATGCAGGGCGCCACTGTCGACATCGAGCAGGGTCATCGCGCCGCCCCAGACGCAGCCGGTGTCCAGTGCGTAGAGGCCGGGCTCGGTGCAATGGCCTTCCAGTGCTGCCCAGTGGCCGAAGATGATTTTCTCGCCGCGCATCTTGCGCTGCGGGTGGCTGAACCAGGGCGCGAAGCCGGGCGGTGCGCTGCCCACGCCTTCCTTGGTCTTCAGATCCAGCGTGCCGTCTGCGGTGCAGAAGCGCATACGGGTGAAATAATTGGTGATCACCCGCAGGCGGGTGACGCCATGCAGCTCCTTGTTCCACTTGGCCGGCTCGTTGCCATACATGCCGTCGAGAAACAGTGGCAGACGGGCGTCGTCACGCAGCGCCTCTTCGACCTCGGCAGCACGGCGCAGTGCCTTGCTCAGTGTCCACTGCGGCGGGATGCCGGCATGTACCAGAGTTACCTTACGTTCGGCGTCGTGGTGCACCAGCTTTTGCAGGCGCAGCCAGTCGAGCAGGTCGTTGCGATCCGGCGCGTCGAGAATCTCGCGCAGGGTGTCGCCCTTCTTCAGGCGCTCGATATTGTGTGCGACGGCCAGCAGGTGCAGGTCGTGGTTGCCCAGCACAAAGGTGACCGCCTGGCGGATGGAGTAGACAAAACGCAGGGTTTCCAGCGACTGCGGGCCGCGGTTGACCAGATCGCCGACCAGCCACAGCTGGTCGTGCGCCGGATCGAAGGCCACCTGTTCGAGCAGGCACTTGAGCGGTTTCAGGCAACCTTGCAGGTCGCCGACGGCATACACCGCCATCAGTGAAGTGCCCCCGGCACAGCCAGGCGGAACGGCGCGATGGTCGCATCGAAGCGTTTGCCGTCCTCGGCGAGCATCTGGTAACTGCCCTGCATGGTGCCGACCTGAGTGGCCATGACCGTACCGCTGCTGTAGGTGTGGCTGGCGCCGGGGTCGATATGCGGTTGCTGGCCGATCACCCCGGCGCCGCGGACTTCCTGCACGCGGCCATCGCCGTCGGTGATGATCCAGTGACGCGACAGCAGTTGCGCCGGTAGCTCGCCGTTGTTGACGATCGTGATGGTGTAGGAGAACGCGTAGCGGTTCTGCTCCGGTTGCGATTGCGCAGCCAGGTAGCGGGTGGTGACGCTGACGTCGATCTGATAGCGAGGGTCGGACATGCGATGAATCCGTTGGGCGTGAATGCAGTTTAGTCCGCCGCAACCGAGGGCTGCAGGGCCAACTGGTCGGCCAGACGAACGAAGGCAGCCAGATCCAGCTGTTCGGGGCGCAGGCTGCCATCGACACCGGCAGCCTCGATGGCCTCGGCGGGCAGCAGCTGCTTGAGCGTGTTGCGCAGGGTCTTGCGGCGCTGGTTGAAGGCCTCACGCACCACGCGTTCGAGCAGGCGATGATCCTTGGCCGGATGCGGCAGGGTTTCATGCGGCACCAGGCGGACGATGGCCGAGTCCACCTTGGGCGGCGGGTTGAAGGCACCAGGGCCGACATTGAACAGGTGCTCCACGCGGCAGTGGTACTGCACCATGATCGACAGGCGGCCCCAATCGCCACCGCCTGGGCCGGCGGCCATGCGCTCGACCACTTCCTTCTGCAGCATGAAGTGCATGTCGCGAATCAGCGGCGCGTTGTCCAGCAGGTGGAAAATCAGCGGCGTGGAGATGTTGTACGGCAGGTTGCCGACAACGCGCAGGCTGCGCGGCGGCGCTTCGAGGCGGGCGAAGTCGAATTTCAGCGCGTCGCCCTGGTTCAGGCGAAAGCGCGGATTGTCGCCGAACTTGTTCTGCAGGATGGGGATCAGGTCGAGGTCGAGCTCGATCACGTCGAGCTGCGCACCGCTGCCGAGCAAACCCTCGGTAATGGCACCCTGGCCTGGGCCGATTTCCAGCAGGCGTTCGTCTTCCTTGGCGCGAATGGCGCGCAGGATACGGTCGATGACGCCGGCATCGTGCAGGAAGTTCTGGCCGAAGCGCTTGCGCGCGCGGTGTTGGTATTCGGACATGGAGCAGCTCCAGGCTTCAAGCTGCAAGCGTCATGCGAGAGCGTAAAGCGAAAAGATAAAGATGCGAAGCTTATCAGGTGAGGTTGTCTCCGGCATCCATGCCGGACGACTTGTGCCCTCAACGTGAGACCGTCGCCATTTGATAAGCCGTTTCCAGCGCCACTTGCAGGCTACCGGTATCGACCTTGCCGGTGCCGGCCAGATCCAGCGCGGTGCCGTGATCGACCGAGGTGCGGATGATCGGCAGGCCCAGGGTGACATTCAAGGCAGCGCCGAAGCCCTTGAACTTGAGTACCGGTAAACCCTGGTCGTGGTACATGGCCAGCACGGCATCGGCCTGTTCAAGATGTTTGGGAGTGAACAGGGTATCGGCCGGCAGCGGGCCGATCAGATGCATGCCTTCGCTGCGCAGACGCTGCAAGGTGGGCTCGATGATCTCGATTTCCTCACGTCCCAAGTGCCCGCCTTCGCCAGCATGGGGGTTGAGCCCGCACACAAGGATGCGCGGCTGGGCGATGCCGAACTTGCTTTGCAGGTCTGCATGGAGGATGCGCGTGACGCGCTCCAGACGCTCGACGGTGATGGCGGCGGCGACATCCTTAAGCGGCAAGTGCGTGGTCACCAGGGCCACGCGCAGACCATGAGTCGCCAGCATCATCACCACCTGCTCGGTGTGGGTCAGCTCGGCGAGAAACTCGGTATGGCCGGAGAAGGGGATGCCCGCTTCGTTGATCACGCCCTTGTGCACGGGCGCCGTGATCATCCCGGCGAAGGTGCCGTCCAGGCAGCCCTGGCCGGCGCGGGTGAGGGTCTGCAACACATAGGCAGCGTTGGCGGGGTTCAGCTCGCCGGGGCTTGTCGGAGCTGCCAGCGGTGTATCCCACACATACAGCGCCCCTGCAGCGGCAGGGTGGGTGGGCCACTGCTGCGGGCCGACCTCCAGCAAATCGATATTCAGCCCCAGCAGGGTGGCGCGCTCAGCCAGCAATTGTTGACTGGCAATGGCGACCAGAGGCGCGGGTTGGGCCTGGCGGGCTAGTAGCAGGCAGAGGTCGGGGCCGATACCGGCGGGCTCGCCAGGCGTGAGGGCAAAGCAGGGCTGCGCAGTCATGGTCGCTCTCTGTGCGGGCTGGGGCGTCAGTTTACGCTGCCGGGCCAATAACGAAAAAGCCCGGCGCTAGGCCGGGCTTTCGGTTCGAAACCGCTCTTACAGCTTGGTTTCGACGTAGGCTTCATCGCGGATCTGGCGCAGCCAGGCCTGCAATTCTTCATCGTACTTGCGATTACGCAGCAGATTGGCAGCCTGTTGCTCGCGGAACTGAGCGCTGTTATCGGTAGCGCGGCGGCCCATGACTTGCAGCACGTGCCAGCCGTACTGGCTCTTGAACGGCTTGGACAGCTCGCCGCTGGCGGTGTTGTTCATCACTTCGCGGAATTCGGGTACCAGCGCCTCGGGATCGATCCAGTTCAGGTCGCCGCCATTGAGTGCAGAACCCGGATCTTCCGAGAAGCTCTTCGCCAGCTCGGCAAAATCTTCGCCGGCGACGATGCGCTGATACAGGCGCTCGACCAGGCGACGGGTTTCTTCTTCGCTGCGGATTTCGCTGGGCTTGATCAGAATGTGGCGCACATGCACTTCGTCGCGCACCTGGGTATCGCCGCCGCGTTTTTCGATCAGCTTGAGGATGATGAAACCGCCCGGCGTGCGCACCGGCTCAGTGACTTCGCCCGGATTGAGCTGGCTGATCATGCTGTCGAACGGTGGTGGCAGTTGACCGGCCTTGCGCCAGCCCATTTCACCGCCTTCCAGCGCGGTTTCACTGGCGGAGCGGGCAATTGCCAGTTGCGCGAAGTCCGCGCCCTGTTGCAATTGCTGGTATAGCTCCTGCGCCTGGCGGTCAGCCGCCTGGATTTCGCTGGAGGATGCGCCTTCGGATACCGGAATCAGGATGTTGGCCAGACGGAACTCTTCCGACAGCTGCATCTTGCCCAGGTCGGAGGCGAGGAAGTTCTGCACTTCCTGATCGGTGACCTGGATGCGTTCGGCCACGCGGCGCTGACGCACGCGGCTGATGATCATCTCGCGGCGCACCTGGTCGCGGGCATCGGCGTAGGACAGGCCATCACGGGCCAGCGCTTCACGGAACTGCTCCAGGCTCATGCCGTTACGCTGGGCGATGGTGCCCATGGCCTGGTTCAGCTCTTCATCGGTGATGCGGATGCCGGAGCGATCACCGATCTGCAACTGGATGTTCTCGATGATCAGGCGCTCGAGCACCTGCTGGCTGAGCACGCTCTCGGGTGGCAGGGCGCCACCGCGCTTGTCGATGGTCTGTTGCACTTCACGCAGGCGAGCGTCGAGCTGGCTCTGCATGACCACGTCGTTGTCGACGATGGCCACGACGCGATCCAGTGGGCGAACCTGGGCCTGAGCCGTTGCCGCCAGCAGTGCTGCGCCCAACAGCATGGGGCGCAGGCGATCAGAAAGCTTGGTCTTCACGTTCACGGTAACCTTGAATGCCTTGGTCGAGGAAAGTTTCCACCTTGTTGCCCACAACGCCACCGAGGCCCTTGAGGACGATCTGCAGGAAGATGCCGCGATCCGGCTCGTCGTTGCGCGATGGGTCGAGGCTGACTTCGTCGTAATCGATCCAGTAACGGTTGATCAGGCGCAGCTTCCAGCAGCAGCTGTCGTACTCGAAACCGCCGAAGGCTTCCAGGGTGCGATTGCGGCCGTAGTCGTACTGCCAGCGCGAGATCAGGCTCCACTGTGGTGCCAGCGGCCAGATGACGGAGAAGTCATGCTGGTCGATCTTGTAGTAGTTCTTGATGTAGTTGGGGTTCGGCTGACCGTTGATTGTTGGGTTGCCGTAGTCCGGGTTGGTGGTCCAGGTACCGCTGTCGCGGTCATAGCGCACGGTGTCGTTACGATAGCGATAGCCGAAGTTGATCACTTTGTTCGGATTAGCTTCCGGCTGGTAATGGAACATCGCGCTGCCCGAGCGGGTGGCGTGCTGATCCGGATCCCAGTTGAAGGTCGAGGCGAAGCGCCAGTCGCGATTGAAACGATACAGATACTCCAGCGCATAAGGCGAAACGTCGGCGGTAGCTTCCTGGCGGGCGCGGTAGTCAATACCCGGCAGTTGAACCTTGCGGTCTTCGAAGTAGAAGGCCTGACCGATGCTGAAGCGTTGGCGCTCGAAGCCGTTCGGCTCGATCCAGCGGCTGGTCACGCCCAGCGACAACTTGTTCTCGTCGCCGATACGATCCTTGCCGCTGAAGCGGTTCTCGCGCCACAGCGAGGCGTAACTGAAGGTTGGCTCGCCTGTATCGAAGATTGGGATATCGCTCTGGTCTTCTTCCGGTACGTACAGGTAGAACGCGCGTGGCTCCAAGGTCTGGCGGAAATCCTTGCCGAACAGCTGGGTGTTGCGGTCGAAGTACAGGCCGCTGTCGACGCTGAACAGGCCGACACCGCGGTTGGGCGAGCCCTTGTAGTCGACGCCGAACCATTGGCGATTTGGGTCGTTAGCGGCATTCGTAGCGCTAGCGATGTCATCCCTACCTTGCCCGTCCAGATCAATCTGGTACTGAGTCTGCAAGTACTTGACCTGAGGCTTGATGAAACCCCAGTTCCAGTTCAGTGGCAGAGCAACGCCAGGCTCCAAGTGCAGACGTTCGCCGTCCGCACGGTCCAATCCGGTCAGACGTTCGTCGTACCAGAGGTCTTGAGGTCGGCCGGTTACCCCATCTTTGTCAGTGAAAAAGCCAGAGCGCAGGTTACGATCAAACCGCACGTACTCGGTGCCATAGGTGAAGTCCAGACCGCCCGGATTGAACGGCAGCTTGCCGTCCAGGGTGATCTGCGGCAGGCGATTGTATGGCGTTACATCCGTGATGTTGGCCAACTCGTATGCATGCACATTCAGGCGGGCGGTGTAGCTGTTGCCGCGATAGGTCAGCGTGCCACGCTGGTCGACGTAGGTTTGCTTGTCGATGCCCAGATCGGTATCGAGATCCTGGAAATAGTACGGATCGCTGATATCGGTGTAGTCGACTTCGGCGAGCAGGCGCGAGTTGAGGCCCTGCTTGTGCTGCCAGCTGTACATCCAGCGCTGGTCTTCGTACTCGGACTGCAGTTTGCGTTCGTCTTCGCTGTCGTTCAACCACGCGCCGCCGACCTGGCCTTCGCTGCTTTCGGTCAGGTAGCGGAATTCACCTTCCATCAACATGCCGCGCTTGGCCATGTAGGTCGGATACAGTGTGGCGTCGTAGTTTGGCGCCAGGTTGAAGTAGTACGGTGTTTGCAGCGAGAGGCCGTTGCTGCTCGACGTACCGAAGCTCGGCGGCAGGAAGCCGGACTGGCGACGATCATCGATCGGGAAGTAGATATATGGGGTGTAGAACACCGGAATGTCCTTGACCCGCAGCGTCACGTTGGTCGCGGTGCCGAAGCCGGTCGCCGGGTTCAGCGTGACGTTATTACCCTTCAGGTGCCAGGCATTGTCACCCGGTTCGCAACGGGTATAGGTGCCATCCTTGAGGCGGATGATGGCCGTCTCTTCGCGCTTGGCGTAGAGCGCGCTGCCGCGCACGTGAGCCTGGTGCAGGACGTATTCGGCATTGTCGATGCGGGCTTCGCCGTTATCCAGTTGCAGTTCGGCACGGTCACCGACTACCAGCATACCGCTGTCACGCAAACGCACATTGCCGACCAGCTCGCCACGGTTTTCCGTCTGGTGCAGGCTGGCTTCGTCGGCCTCGACCTGCATACCGGACTGGCGCAAAACGACGTCACCAGCGAGGGTGGCGATCTGTTTTTCCTGCTCGAAGCGCGACGCCTTGGCCGATACATACATCGGCGACTCGTCCAGCGGCGTGGTGTCATCCATGCCTGGACGCAGCGGCTCGACATAGGCGCCTGCGCAGTAGGGGCCGGCTTCGGCCAGTTGCGCTGCTGTCAGCTTCTCGCGCGGGACCCAGTCCAGATGGCTGTAGTCAGGGCTGCGCGAGGCGAGGGCGCGGCCCTTGCTCTCGGTGACCAGCACTGGTGCTGCTTCCTGCCTGGTGCTGGCCTCGCTGCTCGAGCCGCTGCTGCTGACAGCATCACGGCTGTGCACCGGGCGCGGTGGCAGGGCGCTGGCCGCCGATTTCGGCGCGCAAGCCCAGCCGCCCGTAGGCGAAGCCTGGCAATTGTATTGCTCAGCAGCGAAGGCCTGTAGGCTGAACGCGGGCTGTAAGGCCAGAAGGCTGCCGGTAACCAGCAGCGGAAATTTCTTGCGGAACGCGGGGTATTTTACTGCCATCTTGTTAGTCCGGGCTTCCTGCGCGCTATCGGCCCAGGGGCCGCACGCCTCTCGATGGGCTGAAAAAGATGCTGGATAATAAAGCATGACCCGCGCAACGGCTAGCGCCGTCGGAGACCCCTTGATGTCTGAACACGATGTACGTCTGCAACAGCTGCAAACCTGGCTCGCCGAGCAACTGCCTATCCTCTTCGCCGCTCGCGAATGGGGCGCTGTGCCTGAGGCTGAACTCACTCCTGCCAGCAGTGACGCCAGTTTTCGCCGCTATTTTCGCTGGCAGGCCGGTGAGCGCAGCCTGATTCTGATGGATGCGCCGCCGCCGCAGGAAAACTGCGAGCCCTTCGTGCGTATCGCGGCTCTGCTGGCCAGCGCCGGCGTGCATGTGCCGCAGGTGCTGGCTGCCGATCTCGAGCGGGGCTTCCTGATGCTCGATGATCTGGGCCGCCAGACCTACCTGGATGTAATCAACGAAGACAATGCCGACGATCTGTTCGCCGTAGCCATCGACGCCCTGCTGCTGCAGCAGCGCTTGCCGCTCGACAGCCATCTGCCGCATTACGATGACGCCCTGCTGCGGCGCGAGGTGCAGTTGTTCCCCGAATGGTACGTACAACGTCACCTGAGCCGCCGCTTTACCGCCGAGCAGGAGGCCGCCTGGCTGCGCGTCAGTCAGCTGTTGATCGACAGCGCCCTGGCCCAGCCCAAGGTGGTGGTGCATCGCGATTTCATGCCGCGCAACCTGATGCAGAGCACGCCCAATCCCGGCGTGCTGGATTTTCAGGATGCCGTCAACGGCCCGGTCACCTACGACATCACCTGCCTGTTCAAGGATGCCTTCCTCAGTTGGCCTGAGGCGCGCGTGCAGGCCTGGCTGCATGACTATTGGCAGCGTGCCAGGGCGGCGGGCATTCCGGTGCAGGCCTCGTTCGACGACTTTCTGCGTGCCAGCGACCTGATGGGCGTGCAGCGTCACCTCAAGGTCATCGGCATCTTTGCACGTATCTGTCATCGCGATGGCAAGCCCAAGTACCTCGGCGACGTGCCACGTTTCTTCACTTATATAAGGACTGTGCTGGCGCGTCGTCCTGAATTGGCCGAGTTGGGCGAGCTGTTCACCAGCTTGGGAATCGATGAAGGAACCTTTGCATGAAGGCGATGATCCTCGCGGCGGGCAAGGGCGAGCGCATGCGGCCGCTGACCCTGCATACGCCCAAGCCGCTGGTAAAAGCAGCGGGTGTGCCGTTGATCGAATACCACATCCGTGCCCTGGCTGCTGCGGGGTTTACCGAACTGGTGATCAACCACGCCTGGCTCGGTCAGCAGATCGAGGATTACCTCGGCGATGGTTCACGCTTCGGTGTGCGGATCGTCTATTCCGCCGAAGGTGAGCCGCTGGAAACCGGCGGCGGCATCTTCAAGGCGCTGCCGTTGTTGGGTGACGAGCCATGTTTGGTGGTCAATGGCGATGTGTTCACGGATTACGACTTTGCTGCCCTGCGCAAACCGCTCGCGGGTTTGGCCCATCTGGTGCTGGTGAATAATCCGGCGCATCACCCGCAGGGTGACTTCGTGCTGGCGGCTGGCCGGGTGCATGACGGTGAGGCGACAAGTGAGCGGATGACGTACAGCGGGCTCGCCGTGTTACACCCGCGTCTATTCGCCTCTTCTCGGCCTGGTGCTTTCAAGCTGGCACCGCTGTTGCGTGAGGCGATGACGGCCGGGCAGGTCAGTGGCGAGCACTACGCCGGCTGCTGGGTCGACGTCGGTACGCACGAGCGTCTGGCCGAAGTCGAGCGCTTGCTGCAGGAGGCGCGCTAGGTGCTCTGGCCGGCAACACTGCTCGGTGCTGCGGCTGGGCTCGCCCTGGCCAGCATCCCGGGTGCTCTGCTGGGCGGTCTGCTCGGGCAGGTGCTGGATCGCCGTCTGCGCCTGCAGGGCTGGGATAATCTGCGTGAGCGTCTGGGCGGTCGTGCGGCACCCACGGATGACGATTTGTTGTTTCTGATGCTGGGGCGTCTGGCCAAGAGTGATGGTCGGGTGGTGCAGAGTCATATCCAGCAGGCGCGCTCGGAAATGCAGCGACTTGGGCTGGACGCTGCAGCTCAGCGCCGCGCCATCGAGGCGTTTGCTCGGGGCAAGACCGGGCGTGACAACCTGCGTGCGCCACTGCAGCGCCAGCGCCAGCGCGGCGATGCGCTGTTGCGCGCCTGCTGGCGCATGGCCTGGGTCGATGGGCAGGTGTCGCCCGGCGAGCATGAGTTGATTCGGCTCTGGGGCAAGTGGCTCGGTTGGGACAGCGAGCGCCTGGAGAGCCTCAGTGCAGAGTATGCGCCGCGCCGTAGCCAGCAACCGACGCCGGCGGGCGGCAGTTACCAGGAGGCGCTGCGGCTGCTGGGCGTCAATGAAGGCAGTGAGCCCGAGCAGATCAAGCGCGCCTACCGGCGTCTGCTGAGCCGCCATCACCCGGACAAACTGGCCGGCTCTGGCGCTTCGCCTGAGCGTATTCGTGAAGCGACCGACACCACGCGTCAACTGCATCAGGCCTATGCGTTGATTCGTCAGCGCCGGGGTATCCGCTAGGGCTAGCTGCCGGTGGCGTTGGCATGCTTTTCTAGCCAGCCCCGCAGGCGGCGGTAGAGTTGTTCGTGCTGCACGTTCAGATTGCCCGGCAGAGCTTTCATCGCTACCTGAATGTAGTTGGGCAGTTTGGCCCGCTTGCTGGCCTGCAGGCGCTTGAGTGCGGCCGTGCGGTCAGTGGCTTGATCCTTGTAGAAGAAGTCGCCGGTTGCCGTGGGCAGTTGTGCAACCAGTTCATCCAGTGGCGGGTCGAAGCCGGTCGGCAGTTCGGCCGCCACCATCAGCAGGTTCTTCACGTTGTCCGGCTGGCGTTCGTTCAGGTAGCGCGCGGCCCAGTAAGCGCCACTGCCATGACCGAGCAGGACGATTGCCTTGGCCTGCTGCTGGTTGGCGAAGGCGATGGCGGCATCGATGCGTGCCATGACCCGCTCGGCATGCGCCAGACGCCTTTGCTCTGGGCTGATCGTGCCGCTGTCGGCTGGTTGTGTAGCCTCGTCTACGGTCGTTTCGGGCGCGCTTTCGTCGGCAGGAGGGCTCTCGGTAGCGGTGCTGTCGTCTGGTGATGTCACTGTTGCTGTGGCAGCTGTGCGTGGAGGCAGCGGGTCACCGTCCGGGTCTGGCAGGGTCAGGCTCAGGCTGTGCCAGCCGGCGTCGGGCAGTTTGCGCCGCAGCGGGCCGATAGCTGCAGCGCCATCGGCGTTTTCCACATCGCCGGGCAGCAGGATCACTGCTCCATTGGGTTCGCCGACATTGGCAGGCAGCCACAGGGCGAGAAAACTTTCGGCGCCGGCCTGCAGCATCTGCTGTTCACGTTTGTCCAGACGGTGCTCCAGCGTCTGCGCCTCGCTGACGCTGCGTTCGGGCAACAGCGGGCGTTCGCTCGCTGCGGGGGCGTCGGCGCTATCAGCCGGCGCATTCTCGGTCGGCTCCTCGGCCCAGGCCACGGAACAGGAGAGCAGGCAGAAACCGAGCAGTGCTAGTGAATGAAGGCGCATCGATGAGGCTCCTGATCGTCTGCTATAGAGCCTAATGCCGGGCTCCGCTTTTGTCAGGCGATTGGCGCAAGACTGGAGTAAGGTAGGGGGCCGCGTCACCGGATTCGCCGTGTATGAATTCCCTTCTTCGTTCCCTCGTCCTGCTGCTGATGCTGGCTGTTTCCACCGCCTGGGCCGAGAGCGCGCGCATGCCACTGCGCCCGGCGTTCGATGCCGCGCAACGTGCCTGGCTCAGTGAACATCCGGTTTTGCGCGTAGGCCTGATCCAGCAGGCACCCTGGGTGCAGCGCGGGCAGAACCGGCAACTGACGGGCGCCAATGTCGAGTTGATGCAGCGCCTGCTCGAGGGGATGGGCGTGGCGCCGGACTGGCGTCTTTATCCAAACCTGCAAGCGCTGGAGCAGGCGGCGCGTGCCGGTGAGATCGACCTGGCGCCCGGCCTGCAGCAAACACCGGCAGGTCTGCGCATCTGGCACTATTCCATGCCTTATCTGCGTGTGCCGCACCTGGTGGTTGGCGAACGTAACGGCAGCGGCGCAGTGGACCTCGACCAGTTACCGCTGGAACAGGTCGTCGCCCTGCGTTCACCCAGCCAGGCCGTTGAATACCTGGAAAGTACCCACAGCAATCTGCGCCTGCGCACGACACCGTCGGAGCGTGCTGCCTTGCTGCTGGTACTGAATCAGGACGTCAGTTACGCGGTGCTCGACGAGGCAAGTCTCAGCCTGTTGCTGCGCGAATCGCGTTTCGCCAGCCTGAGTATCGTTGGCGATATTGGTTTGCCGCAGTTGCTGCGCCTGGCCACGCGTCGTGATCAGCCGTTGCTGGCCGGCATCGTCGACCTGACCCTGCAGGCGTTGCCTGCGCGCGAGCTGGATGAGCTGCGCGAAACCTGGATGCCGCTGCGTTATCCGCAATCCACCGACTTCGTCGGCTTCTGGAAGACCCTTGCGCTGTTTCTCGCACTGTTGTTGTTGGTTGGCGCCACCGCGCTCTATCGCCAGCGTCAGCAGACGCGCACGCTCGAGCGCGGGCTGCTGGGCGCGCGCAGTGAGCTGGATCGTCACCAGCAGGCGGCCGAGGCATTGCGCCTGAGCCAGTTCTCCATCGACCACAGCACGGTCGGCATCCTCTGGGTCAACTGGGACAGCCACCTGCGCTATGCCAACCGCGCCGCCGAACGCATGCTCGGTTACGCCCCCGGTGAGCTGGTGGACAAGCCATTGAGTCAGCTGGAGCCCGGTCTGCATATGGACCGCTGGCTCAACCTGTGGAAGCGCGTGCGCGAGCAGGCCGAGGGCTCACCCAGCTTCGAGGTGGACTGTCTGCGTGCCGATGGCAGTCGCATGCCGGCGGATGTTTCCCTGAGTTTCCTGCGTTATCGCCAGGCCGAGTACCTGGTGGTGTTTCTCAGCGACGTCACCGAGCGCCGCCGAGCGCGTGCGGCGCTGGAGGAAAGCGAGGCACGCTTCAAGGGCATTGCTGGCAATGTGCCGGGCCTGGTGTTTCGTCTGGAGCGCGCCGGACCTGGAGCGGCGGTCAATTTCGCCTACATCAGCGAGGCCAGTCAGGACATGGTCGGCTGGCCGGCGCACGAGCTGCAGCGTGATGAACGGGGTATTCGCAGCCTGGTGCACCCGCAGGATCTGAGCAGCTACCTGAACAGTCAGACGCTGGCGCTGGAAAGCGAGAGTGACTGGTACTGGCAGGGGCGCATCCTCACCGCCGAGCAGGAGGTGCTGTGGGCCGATATCCGCACCACTGCTCGGCCGCTGGGCAATGGCCGGGTGGTGTGGGACGGCATCCTCTGGGATATCACCGAGAACAAGCTGGCCGAGTTGGCGCTGGCCGATTCGCGGGCGCGCCTGCGCCAGTTGTCGGCGCATCTGGAAAGCGTGCGCGAGGAGGAGAAGGCGCGCATCGCCCGCGAAGTACATGACGAGCTGGGTCAGGTGCTGACCGTGCTCAAGCTGGAAACGGCGATGTGCGAGCTGGTCTGCGCCGGGCAGATTCCCGAGCTGGACGAGCGCCTGACCAGCATGAAGCGCCTGATCGCCCAGTTGTTCCAGTTGGTGCGTGATGTGGCCACGGCGCTGCGCCCACCGATTCTCGATGCCGGCATTGCCTCGGCCATCGAATGGCAGGTACGCCGTTTCGAGGAGCGCACGCAGATTCCCTGTCTGGTCGAAGTGCCGGAGCATCTGCCACGCCTGCCCGACGCGCAGGCCATCGGCCTGTTCCGCATCCTCCAGGAGGCGCTGACCAACGTTATGCGCCATGCCGGCGCGCACAGCGTCGAGGTGCGCCTGTGGCTGGAGGACAGTGCCTTGTGTCTGTCGGTGGTCGACGATGGCAAGGGTTTCGATCCGACGCTGCGCAAGCCCGGGCAGTCGTTCGGCCTGGTTGGCATGCAGGAACGCATGCTCATGCTCGGTGGCCAGTTGCAGATTGACAGCCGGCCGGGCGAGGGCACTACCCTGTGTGCGCGCATCAATCTGGAAGAGGAGGTCGCAGCGTGATTCGGGTACTGGTAGCCGAAGACCACACCATCGTGCGGGAAGGCATCAAGCAACTGATCGGCATGGCCCGCGACCTCGAAGTGGCGGGTGAAGCCTGCAATGGTGAACAGTTGATCGAAGTGCTGCGGCGCACGCCTTGCGACGTGGTGCTGCTGGATATCTCCATGCCGGGCGTCAACGGCCTCGAGGCCATCCCGCGCATCCGCGCGCTGAGCGAGGCTCCGGCGATTCTGGTGCTGTCGATGCACGACGAAGCGCAGATGGCGGCCCGTGCGCTCAAGGCTGGCGCTGCCGGCTACGCGACCAAGGACAGCGACCCGGCGCTGCTGATCACCGCCATTCGCAAGGTGGCCAGCGGTGGGCGTTATATCGACCCGGCATTGGCCGACCGCATGGTCTTCGAGGTCGGCCTGACCGATTCGCGTCCGCCCCATGCGCAACTGTCCGAGCGCGAGTTTTCGGTGTTCGAGCGTCTGGTACGCGGCGAAGGCGTCAATGACATCGCCCAGCACCTGGCCATCAGCAACAAGACCGTGAGCACGCACAAGGCGCGCCTGATGCAGAAGCTCGGCGCTCATTCGATGGCCGATCTGGTGCGCTATGCGATGGAGCACCGTTTGGTCTGATCGGGTGCTTCGTCGGAGCGGCTGGGCGGCACTCCGCTTCAGCCGCGATGAATCGTCCGCCAGAGCTTCGCGGCTGAAGCCGCTCCCACGGTTTTCATGCGCTGTATAACCGATGCGATCACTCGGAATTTGTAGGGCAATCCCTACGCAAGAATTTCCTCGCGCCTGATATCAGCTTGTCATCCTGCCCGATTTTTCACCCGGTCTTGTCGACCTACTCTTGAGTCATCGGCCTGAGACAAGAACAAGGGTGTGGTGTGATGGCAAACGATGTACTGGTGAGCTTCCGTGGCGTACAGAAGAGCTATGACGGCGAAACGCTGATCGTCAAAGACCTCAACCTGGATATCCGCAAGGGTGAATTTCTGACCCTGCTCGGCCCGTCCGGTTCCGGCAAGACCACCAGCCTGATGATGCTGGCCGGTTTCGAGACGCCGACCGCTGGTGAGATCCTCCTCGATGGCCGCTCGCTGAACAAACTGCCGCCGCACAAACGCGACATCGGCATGGTGTTCCAGAACTACGCGCTGTTCCCGCACATGACCGTGGCGGAGAACTTGGCTTTCCCGCTGAGCGTGCGCGGCATGTCGCGCACCGATATCAGCGAGCGGGTCAAACGCGCCCTGTCCATGGTGCAGCTCGACAGCTTCCGCAACCGTTATCCGGGCCAGCTTTCCGGTGGCCAGCAGCAGCGTGTAGCGTTGGCCCGTGCGCTGGTGTTCGAGCCGCAACTGGTGCTGATGGACGAACCGCTCGGCGCGCTGGACAAGCAACTGCGCGAGCACATGCAGATGGAAATCAAGCACCTGCACCATAGCCTGGGCGTGACCGTGGTCTACGTGACCCACGACCAGGGCGAGGCGCTGACCATGTCCGACCGCGTGGCTGTATTCCATCAGGGCGAGATCCAGCAGATCGCCCCGCCGCGTGAACTCTACGAAGCGCCGCACAACACCTTCGTCGCCCAGTTCATCGGTGAGAACAATCGTCTGGCTGGCGAGCTGGTCAGCCGCGATGGCGAGCAGTGCGTGGTGCGCCTGGCGCGGGGTGAAGAAGTGCGCGCCACGGCGGTCAACGTCGGCGCTGTCGGTGAGGCGGTGAGCCTGTCGATCCGCCCCGAGCGCATTCGTCTCAACGGCCACAGCGAGGCCTGCCCGAACCGTTTCTCCGGGCGTATCGCCGAGTTCATCTACCTGGGCGACCACGTGCGTATCCGCATGGAGGTCTGCGGCAAATCCGATTTCTACGTCAAGCAACCCGTGGCCGAGCTCGATCCGGCGCTGACGGTTGGTGACCTGGTTCCGCTCGGCTGGTCTGTCGAGCATGTCCGCGCGCTGGATCCACTCCACATCGAGTGAGCCTTTCGCGCAGTGCTTCACCTTTACCCCGTAACACAGAGGAGCTGATAAGAATGACGAAATCCCTGAAGCTCGCGGCATTGGCCCTGGGCGTTAGCTGTGCCATGCCGGCACTGGCGGTGGATCTGACGGCGGTATCCTTCGGCGGCGCGAACAAGGCGGCGCAGGTCAAGGCGTTCTACGAACCCTTCGAGAAGGAAACCGGTAACAAGGTGCTGGGCGGCGAATACAACGGCGAAATGGCCAAGGTCAAAGCCATGGTCGACACCCGCAGCGTGAGCTGGGATCTGGTGGAAGTGGAGTCGCCGGAACTGGCCCGTGGTTGCGATGAAGGCCTGTTCGAGGAGCTCGATCCGGCGCAGTTCGGCGATGAGTCCAACTTCATCGACGGCGCCATCCAGCCGTGCGGTGTGGGCTTCTTCGTGTGGTCCACGGTACTGGCCTACAACGCCGACAAACTCAGCGCGGCGCCGACCAGCTGGGCCGATTTCTGGGACGTGGCGAAATTCCCCGGTAAGCGCGGCCTGCGCAAGGGCGCCAAGTACACCCTGGAATTCGCCCTGATGGCCGACGGCGTGCCGGTCAAGGACGTGTACGAGGTGCTGGCCACCAAGGAAGGCCAGGATCGCGCGTTCAAGAAACTCGACGAACTCAAGCCGAACATCCAGTGGTGGGAAGCTGGCGCGCAGCCGCCGCAGTACCTCGCCTCCGGCGACGTGGTGATGAGCTCGGCCTACAACGGGCGTATCGCCGCGGTGCAGGGCGAGAGCAACCTGCAGGTGGTGTGGAACGGCGGCATCTACGACTTCGACTCCTGGGCCATTCCGCGTGGCGCGAAGAATACCGAGCTGGCCAAGCAGTTCATCGCCTTCTCGGTTACGCCTGAAGCGCAGAAGACCTACTCCGAGAACATCGCCTACGGCCCGGCCAACAAGCAGGCCATCGAGCTGCTGGCGCCGGAGCGTCTGAGCCTGATGCCGACCACCCCGGAAAACATCGCCAACCAGGTGGCCATCGACGTGACCTTCTGGGCTGACTACGGCGAGCAGCTGGAGCAGCGTTTCAACGCCTGGGCGGCCCGTTAACCCGTGCGTCGCGCGGCGACGCCTTCCTCGTCCCCTTCTCCTGCGGGAGAAGGTGGCGCATAGCGCCGGATGAGGGGGCGGAGCTGCCCAATCGATGTTTGTCGTATCCCCGAATTTCTGCCGCCAGATGCGGCCTTAGCTTGCGGAGTTGTCCATGGCCGCCGTACTGCCTGCCAATGATTTGCCCGGGCCAAGCCTGAAGCAGCGACTGGCCCGTGCCGAGCGTTTCAATCGCCTGAAGTCCAAGGCACTGATCCTGCCGCTGTTGCTGTTTCTCCTGCTGACCTTCCTGCTGCCTATCGGCGCGCTGCTGATGCGCAGTGTGGATAACCCGGAGGTGGTCGGCAGTCTGCCGCGCACCGTCGAGGCGATTGCTGCCTGGGATGGCCGTGGCCTGCCGGACGAGGCGGTGTACCGGGCGATTGCCAGCGATATGCTCGAAGCTCGGCGCAATCAGAGCCTGGGCGATCTGTCCAAGCGCCTGAACATGGAACTGGCGGGCTTCCGCAGTCTGGTCAGCGCCACCGCACGCAAGCTGCCGCTGCGCGAGGAGCCGGCGTCCTACCAGGAAACCTTCCTCGACATGGACGAGCGTTGGGGTGACCCCGCCTACTGGCAGGTGATCCGCCGCAATGCTTCGTCGGTCACGCCTTATTACCTGCTGGCCGCGCTCGATCACCGCATCGACGACCTCGGCGAACTGGCCCAGGCCACGCCGGATCAGGCCATCTACCTGGACATCTTCGCCCGCACCTTCTGGATGAGCCTGGTGATCACCGCCATCTGTCTGGTGCTGGCTTATCCGCTGGCTTACCTGCTGGCCAACCTGCCGACGCGGCAGGGCAACCTGCTGATGATTCTGGTGCTGCTGCCGTTCTGGACGTCGATTCTGGTGCGTGTCGCCGCCTGGATCGTGCTGCTGCAGTCCGGAGGGTTGATCAACAGCGCGCTGATCTCGCTGGGCATCATCGAGCAACCGCTGCAATTGGTGTTCAACCGCAGCGGTGTGTACGTGGCCATGGTCCATATCATGCTGCCGTTCATGATCCTGCCGATCTACAGCGTGATGAAGGGTATCTCGCCCAGTTACATGCGCGCGGCGGTGTCGCTCGGCTGCCATCCGTTCGCCAGTTTCTGGCGGGTGTACTTCCCGCAGACCCTGGCTGGTGTCGGCGCCGGTTGCCTGCTGGTGTTCATCCTGTCGATTGGCTACTACATCACCCCGGCGCTGCTGGGCAGCCCGAACGATCAGATGATCAGCTACTTCGTCGCCTTCTACACCAACACCACCATCAACTGGGGCATGGCCACGGCCCTTGGCGGCCTGCTGCTGGCCGCGACACTGGTGCTGTACGTGGTGTACAGCTGGCTGGTCGGCGCCAGCAAACTGCGGCTTGGTTAAAAGCGGCCATAGAACACGCCTGCGTAGCAGGTCATCTGATGACCCTCTCCCGCTTGCGGGAGAGGGTGCCCGAAGGGCGGGAGAGGGCGGCTGTTTACCAAACCCTCTCCCCCAGCCCCTCTCCCGCAAGCGGTAGAGGGGAGCTAAAAGCTAAATGGAGTCACAGCCATGCTCAGCCCCTATATGTCACCCATCGAGCGCCTCTGGTACTACGGCCTGCGCATTCTCTGCGGCCTGGTGCTGCTGTTTCTGATCCTGCCGGTACTGGTGATCGTGCCGCTGTCGTTCAACTCCGGCACTTTTCTGGTCTACCCGCTGCAGGGCTTCTCGCTGCGCTGGTACGAGGACTTCTTCATGTCCGCCGACTGGATGCGCTCGCTGAAAAACAGCCTGATCATCGCCCCGGCCGCGACGCTGCTGGCGATGGTCTTCGGCACCCTGGCGGCCATCGGCCTGACCCGTGGCGAGTTCCGTGGCAAGGCGCTGGTGATGAGCCTGCTGATCTCGCCGATGATCGTGCCGGTGGTAATCATCGGTGTCGCCAGCTACCTCTTCTTCGCGCCGCTGGGCATGGGTAACAGCTACCTGTCGCTGATCCTGGTGCATGCCGTGCTCGGCGTGCCGTTCGTCATCATCACCGTGTCGGCGACGCTGCAGGGCTTCAACCACAACCTGGTGCGCGCCGCCGCCAGCCTTGGCGCCTCGCCGCTGACGGCGTTTCGCCGGGTGACCCTGCCGCTGATTGCGCCGGGGGTGATCTCCGGCGCGCTGTTCGCCTTCGCCACTTCGTTCGATGAAGTGGTGGTGACCCTGTTCCTCGCCGGCCCCGAGCAGGCCACCCTGCCACGGCAGATGTTCAGCGGCATCCGCGAAAACTTGTCGCCGACCATCGCCGCCGCCGCGACCCTGCTGATCGGCTTCTCCGTCCTGCTGCTGCTGACCCTGGAATGGCTGCGTGGGCGTAGCGAGAAGCTGCGTACCTCCACGCCGGAATAAATCGCTGCGCCTGCATTCAAAAGGCCTCGCCTGGGAAACCGGCGAGGCCTTTTGCTATGAGGCGAATTGGCGCGCCTGACTCAGTGGCGCTGCCAGCAACCGTTTCAACCGGTACAATGCGCGCCACCGTGATCCAGCACTACGAACCGTTTGCGATCTGCTGCGCGTCGGCCAGGCGTCGTTAAAAACAGGCTCGGAATGCTCATTTACACGCGTAAACTCCGCTTCCTCGCCTGTTTTTGCCTAGCCCGGCTCTAGCTCGCGAGATCCCAAATCGGTTCTCAGAGGTGCGCCATGCAACCCTTCGCCATCGCCCCGTCGATCCTTTCCGCCGACTTCGCCCGCCTGGGTGAGGAAGTGGACAACGTACTCGCCGCCGGTGCGGACATCGTCCATTTCGATGTCATGGACAACCACTACGTGCCCAACCTGACCATCGGCCCGATGGTCTGCGCGGCGCTGCGCAAGTACGGCATCACTGCGCCCATCGACGCGCATCTGATGGTCAAACCGGTGGATCGCATCATCGGCGACTTCATCGAGGCTGGCGCTTCGTACATCACCTTCCATCCGGAAGCCTCCGAGCACGTCGACCGCTCGCTGCAACTGATCAAGGCGGGCGGCGCCAAGGCAGGCCTGGTGTTCAACCCGGCCACTCCGCTGGACGTGCTCAAGTACGTGATGGACAAGGTCGACATGATCCTCTTGATGAGCGTCAACCCCGGCTTTGGCGGGCAGAAGTTCATCCCCGGCACCCTCGACAAGCTGCGTGAAGCGCGTGCGCTGATCGACGCCAGCGGTCGCGAGATCCGCCTGGAGATCGACGGCGGCGTCAACGTGCAGAACATCCGCGAGATCGCCGAGGCGGGCGCCGACACCTTCGTCGCCGGCTCGGCGATCTTCAACCAGCCGGACTACAAGGCCGTGATCGACGCCATGCGCGCCGAGCTGGCCCTGGTGCGTGGATGAAACCGCTGCGCGCGCTGTGCAGCGGCGAGCTGCCGCGCCTGGTGATGTTCGACCTGGACGGCACGCTGATCGACTCGGTGCCTGACCTGGCCGCAGCGGTCGATCGCATGCTGGTCGAGCTGGGACGCCCGCCGGCGGGTGTGGAGCAGGTTCGCGAATGGGTTGGCAATGGCGCGCGGGTGCTGGTGCGCCGCGCCCTGGCCGGTGGCTTGGATCACACGGTAGTGGGTGAGGCCGAGACGGAAGAGGCGCTGGCGCGCTTTCTCGATATCTATGCCGACTGCCATGACCTGACCGTGCTCTATCCCGGTGTGCACGAGCTGCTTGAGGCGCTCAGCACTGCAGCCGTGGAGCTCGCCGTGGTGACCAACAAGCCGGAGCGTTTCGTCGCGCCGCTGCTGGAGCAGGTGGGGCTCGGCGGTTATTTCCGCTGGATCATCGGCGGCGATACCCTGCCGCAGCAAAAGCCCGACCCGGCAGCGCTGCTGCAGGTGATGCGTCTGGCTGGCGTCGAGGCATCGCAGTCGCTGTTCATCGGCGACTCGCGCAATGATGTGCTGGCGGCCCGTGCAGCCGGCGTGCCTTGTGTGGCGGTGAGCTACGGCTACAACCACGGTCGGCCGGTGGCCGAGGAAGAGCCGCAGCTTGTGGTCGATAGCCTCGCCGAGCTGCTGTAGCGGCATTGGGTTGCTTGCGTCGAGCGGCTGCGCTACCTTGGCCGCTCGTTATTTCCCCTCTTCGAGATGCTCCCGTGGCGGTCACCTGCAAACTCTGGATGAAAGTCATCAAGGCCCTGGCCCGTTGGCGCTGGCGCGCCTGACATTTCCTGCCGCTGCGTGCGGCCCGTTTGCATCTGACTGATTTTTCACGCCACGAGGCTGATCATGATCCACGAAGAATTCCTGCGTTTAGCCGCTGAAGGCTACAACCGCATTCCGCTTGCCTGCGAAACCATCGCCGACTTCGACACGCCGCTGTCGATTTACCTGAAGCTGGCCGACGCGCCCAACTCCTACCTGCTCGAATCCGTGCAGGGCGGTGAGAAATGGGGCCGCTACTCGATCATTGGTCTGCCGGCGCGCACCGTGCTGCGCGTTCACGGCCACGAGGTGGTGATCACCACCGACGGCGTCGAAGTCGAGCGCCACCAATGTGCCGACCCGTTGGCCTTCGTCGAGCAGTTCAAGGCGCGCTACAAGGTGCCGACCATCGCCGGCTTGCCGCGCTTTAATGGCGGCCTGGTCGGTTACTTCGCTTACGACAGCGTGCGTTACGTCGAGCCCAAGCTGGCCGCCGGGGTGAACCCCGATGCGCTGGGCACACCGGATATCCTGCTCAACGTCTCCGATGCCGTGGTGGTGTTCGATAACCTGGCCGGCAAGATGATCGCTATCGTCCTGGCCGACCCGGCCGAGGCCGATGCCTTCGCCCGTGGTCAGCAGCAGTTGCAGGACATCCTGCACAAGCTGCGTCAGCCGTTCACCCCACGCCTGGGCGTGGACCTGAACAAGCCGGCGGGCGCCGAGCCGGCGTTCCGCTCCAGCTTCAGCCGCGAGGATTACGAGCGGGCGGTGGATTCGATCAAGGATTACATCCTGGCCGGTGACTGCATGCAGGTGGTGATTTCCCAGCGCATGTCGATCCCCTTTAAGGCCGCGCCCATCGATCTGTACCGCGCGCTGCGCTGCATCAACCCGACGCCGTACATGTACTTCTTCAACTTCGGCGATTTCCACGTGGTCGGCTCGTCGCCGGAAGTGCTGGTGCGTGTCGAGGACAACCTGGTCACCGTGCGGCCCATCGCCGGCACCCGCCCGCGCGGCGCCACCGAGGAACAGGACCTGGCGCTGGAGCAGGATCTGCTGGCCGATGCCAAGGAAGTTGCCGAGCACCTGATGCTGATCGACCTGGGCCGTAACGACACTGGCCGCGTCTCGGAAGTTGGCTCGGTGAAACTGACCGAGAAGATGGTCATCGAGCGCTATTCCAACGTCATGCACATCGTCTCCAACGTCACCGGCGAGCTGAAACAGGGCCTGAACTCGATGGACGCCCTGCGCGCCATTCTGCCGGCTGGCACGCTGTCCGGTGCGCCGAAGATCCGCGCCATGGAAATCATCGACGAGCTGGAACCGGTCAAACGCGGCGTCTACGGCGGTGCGGTCGGTTACTACGCCTGGAACGGCAATATGGACACGGCGATTGCCATTCGTACCGCTGTGATCAAGGACGGCGAGCTGCATGTGCAAGCTGGTGCCGGCATCGTCGCCGACTCGGTACCCGCGCTGGAGTGGGAAGAAACCCTCAACAAGCGCCGCGCCATGTTCAAGGCCGTGGCCTTGGCGGAGCAGGGTTCGCTCTGATCGCAGCGAATAACAAGAAGGGCAGCTCAGGCTGCCCTTCTTGCTTTCGATTTCCTGGTATCGCTGCGCTCAACGCCAGGCTACCTCGGCCACTGTAGCCTGGGTGGAGCGCAGCGATACCCGGGGCTGATCTCAGCCTTCCAGCTTTGCCAACGCCACACCCGCATCCAGATAAGCCCCTGCCTGTTCACGAATGCGTAAGGTGCCGTCCGTGGGGGCGATGACCTGGGTTTCCATCTTCATGGCTTCCATCACCGCGATCACCTCGCCGGCGTTGACCTGGGCGCCGTCCTCAACCAGCCAGGCGTGCAGGTTGCCGGAAATCGGCGCGCTGATCAGGCCTTCTTCGGCATCCGGTGCGGTAGCCAGAGGTGTTGCCTGGGCGCTGCCGCCCAACGGCGCCAACCCTTGTAGCAGGGCGCTCGGCAGGCCCAGTTCGTGGCGTTTGCCGTCGATCTCGATAAAGGTGCGCAGCACCGTATCGCCAGCAGCCGGCAAGGTGCGCGGTGCCAGGGTGATCTGCTCGGCGAAGTCGGTTTCTATCCAGCGCGTGTGCACGGCGAAGCGCTCGTGGCCGGTGAAATCGTCGTGATCCATCACCGCACGGTGGAACGGCAGCACCGAGGCGATGCCGTCGATCTGGAACTCGGCCAGGGCACGGCGCGCACGGACGATGGCCTGTTCGCGGGTGGCGCCGGTGACGATCAGCTTGGCCATCATCGAGTCGAAGGTGCCAGGCACGCTGGAGCCGCTTTCCACGCCGCTGTCCAGGCGCACGCCCGGGCCGCTCGGGGCGCGGAATTCGCTGATCTTGCCGGGGGTGGGCAGGAAGCCCTTGCCGGCGTCTTCGGCGTTGATACGGAACTCGAAGCTGTGGCCGCGCGGCGTCGGTGTTTCAGTGAACGAGAGCGGCAGTCCGTCGGCGACGCGCAGTTGCTCAATCACCAGATCGACCCCAGCGGTTTCCTCGGTGACCGGGTGCTCGACCTGCAGGCGGGTGTTCACTTCCAGAAACGACAGGGTGCCATCGGCGCTGAGCAGGTATTCCACGGTGCCGGCGCCGACATAGCCGGCCTTGGCGCAAATGTCGTGGGCGGACTGGTGAATGCGCTGGCGCTGCTCATCGGTGATGAAGGGGGCTGGCGCTTCTTCCACCAGCTTCTGGTTGCGGCGTTGCAGCGAGCAGTCGCGGGTGCCAACCACCACCACCTTGCCGTGAGTGTCGGCGATCACCTGCGCTTCGATATGCCGTGGGCGGTCGAGGAACTGCTCGACGAAGCACTCACCACGGCCAAAGGCAGCCTCGGCTTCACGCACCGCTGAGGCGTACAGCTCGGCCACTTCGTCCATGCGCCAGGCGACCTTCATGCCGCGCCCGCCACCGCCGAATGCGGCCTTGATGGCGATGGGCAGACCGTGCTGCTCGGCAAAGGCCAGCACCTCGGCGGCGCTCTGCACCGGGCCGGGGGTGCCGGCTACCAGGGGCGCGCCGACCTGCTGGGCGAGCTTGCGCGCCTCGACCTTGTCGCCGAGCACGTCGATGGTGTCCGGGTTCGGGCCGATCCAGATCAGCCCGGCGCCTTGCACGGCACGGGCGAAGTCGGCGCGTTCGGAGAGAAAGCCGTAGCCGGGGTGCACGGCATCGGCGCCAGCGCGCTTGGCGATGGCCAGCAGCTTGTCGATGTTCAGGTAGGTATCAGCCGGGCGCTCGCCGTCCAGTGCGTAAGCTTCGTCGGCGTGGCGCACGTGCAGGGCGTCGATATCGGCATTGGCGTACACGGCCACGGAGGCCACGCCGTAATCACGGCAGGCGCGGGCGATGCGCACGGCGATTTCACCACGGTTGGCGATCAATACTTTTTTCATGGGATCTCTTTCGCGTCGGCAGTGGAAAGGAGCACGTCGGCCTGCAGTTCGGCGAACGCCTCGATTGGGTTGAAGCGGATCTGCGCGTTGATCGGGATTTGCCCGGCCAGATCCAGATGGTGGGGCGCTACGGCAGCGATTACCGGGTAGCCGCCAGTCAGCGGGTGGTCGGCGAGAAACAGCACCGGTTGGCCGTTGGCGGGCACCTGGATGGCGCCCAGTGAGGTGCCTTCGCTGGGCAACTCGTCATGGTTGCAGCGCTCCAGCGGCACCTCGCCTTCCAGGCGAATGCCGACCCGGTTGGATTGTGGCGTGACGCGCCAGAGTTGGTTGCTCAGGCGCTCGATGGCGGCTTGGGTGAACCAGTCGCTGCGCGGCCCCATGACTACATCCAGGGTGATCACGTCCTTGGCGGTCGGCAGCTCGAATGCCGGGCCTTCGCTCATCGATACGCTGCTGCCGACATTGATCGTTTCGACGCCCAGGCGGTCACCGGCCTTCAGTGGCGTCGGGCCGACCTGGGCCAGGCTGTCGTAGGACAGGCTGCCCAGCACCGGCGTGACCTGAAAGCCGCCGCGAATCGCCAGGTAACTGCGCAGCCCGGCCTGGGGCGCGCCGAGGCTGACGCGGTCGCCGTCGTCCAGTTCGATGGGCTGATAATTACCCGGCTGCCATTGCAGGCCGCTGGCGGTGATGACGGTGATGGGCGTTTGCGCGCCGCTAACTGCGATGATCGTGCGGCCGTGGCAGACGAAGCTCAGGCCGCCGAGCACCACTTCCAGGCAGGCGCAGGCCGAGTCGTTGCCCACCACGCGATTGGCGGCGCGCAGGGCGCCGCGATCCAGCGCGCCAGACATCGACACGCCTTGGTCGGTATGGCCGGCGCGGCCCAGGTCCTGCAGCACGGTTTGCAGGCCGGGGCTGAGGATTTCCAGATAAGCGTCGGTTCGTATTCCACCGTTAGTTGGCTGCTCGTGCGTTGGCAGGCCGCCAGCCGGCAGCGGGCCGGCATCCTGAAAGCGCACTTTGTAGCCTGGGCGCAGCAGGGCTGGTTCATCACGGCCCAGGTCCCACATCTGCAAGGGCGTGACGCCGATGATCTGCCAGCCTCCAGGGCTGGCCTTGGGGTAGATGCCGCTGAAGTTGCCGGCCAACGCCACGGCACCGGCAGGAATGCGGGTGCGCGGCGTCTGCCGGCGCGGCACCTGGAAGTTGGCGCCGCCGGTCAGGTAACCGAAACCAGGGGCGAAGCCACAGAAAGCCACTTCGTAATCGGTGCTGGTGTGGCGGCGCACCACTTCCTCACGGCTGATGCCGAGCAGGCTTGCGACCTCGTCGAGATCCTCGCCGTTGTAATGCACGGGGATTTCGACACGCCGACTTTCGCGGGCGCTGCGCTGGCTCAGGTCGCGGCGGGCGATGTCATCGATCAGCGCCTGGCGCTCGATGGCGCAGGGCCGGTACTGGATCAGCAGGGTACGGGCCGCTGGGACGATTTCCTCGACGCCGGCGATGGGCTCGGCCTGCAGGGCAGCGAACAGCGCCAGGGTTTCATCGAGATCCTGCAGCTCGACGAGCAGCGTATCGAGGTTGGCGGGGAGAAAACGCAAGACAACCTCCTAGACGTGGTACGTGCTGTCGGGCACGTCGGTGATGAACATATGCCCCGGCGAATGGGTGATGGCGAAGGGTACGCCGGAGGCCATGACCGCCGCCTGGGGCGTCACGCCGCAGGCCCAGAACACCGGCACCTCACCGGGCTCGATACGCACCGCGTCGCCGAAATCCGGCTTGTGCAGGTCTTTGATGCCCAGCCGCTCCGGCTCGCCGATATGCACCGGGGCGCCGTGCACCGAGGGATAGCGCCCGGAAATGCCAGCCGCCTCGGCGACGCGATCCGCCGGGATCGGCCGCATCGACACCACCATCTCGCCATGCAGGCGACCCGCCGGGCGGCAGGCGCGGTTGCTGCGGTACATCGGCACGTTGCAGCCATCGGTGATATGCCGCACGTCGATGCCGGCTTCCTGCAGGGCTGTCTCGAAGGTGAAGCTGCAGCCAATCAGAAACGCCACCATATCCGGGTATTCGGCCCAGGCGGCGGTGGCGTCGCTGACTTCCTCGGCGAGCTTGCCGTCACGCCAGATGCGGTACATCGGCAGGTCGGTGCGCAGGTCGGCGCCTTCGGCCAGTACCGTGTGCGGGCTGCCGGCGTCGCTCACGTCGAGCACCGGGCAGGCCTTGGGGTTGCGCTGGGCGTAGAGCAGAAAGTCATAGGCCCAGTCACGGGGCAGGGCGATCAGGTTGGCCTGGGTCATGCCCGGCGCGATACCGGCCGTAGGCGCGACGCGGCCGTTGCGGTACTCGGCGCGGGCCTGGCGGGCGGCGGCAATGGCCGCCTGTTGGGCGCGTTGGAGGGCGTTCATCGGGCGGCTCCGGCGAAAGATTGTAGGGATACGCCGGACTGCTCCAGCAACTGGCGCACCTCGCGGGCCATCTGGATGGCGCCGGGGCTGTCGCCGTGCACGCAGATGGAGTCGGCTTCGATGCGGGTGACGCTGCCGTCGATGGCTTCGACCTCGCCGCTTTGCACCAGGCGCAGCATACGTTGCGCCACCTGATCGGCGTCGTGCAGCACGGCGCCCGGCTCGCGGCGCGACACCAGGGTGCCTTGCGGCGTGTAGGCGCGGTCGGCGAAGGCTTCGGCGATGCAGGTAAGGCCTTCGCCACGGGCCAGTTCGATCAGCTTTGAGCCGGCCAGGGCGACCAGCACCAGGTTCGGGTCGACGGCGCGGATCGCCTCGATCACCGCCAGGGCCTGGCGCCTGTCGTGGGCAATGGTGTTGTACAGCGCGCCGTGGGGTTTCACGTAGCGCACCGATGTACCGGCGGCAGTGGCCAGGGCCTGCAGGGCGCCGATCTGGTAGATCACGTCGGCGCTCAGCTCGTCGCTGGCGATATCCATGTTGCGGCGCCCGAAGCCGACCAGGTCCGGGTAGGCGACATGGGCGCCGATGGTCACGCCCTTGGCCGCGGCGGCCTTGAGGGTACGCAGGATGCCGGCCGGGTCGCCGGCGTGGAAACCACAGGCGACGTTGGCGCTGGTGACGATATCGAGCATCGCGGCATCGTCGCCCATGCACCACTGGCCGAAGCTCTCGCCCAGGTCGCTGTTGAGGTCGATGGTTGGCATGTCGGGTCTCCTGAAGTCAGGCCACGTTGAGGAAGGCGAAAATCGGACCGACCGATTTGGCCGCCATGTACCAGGTCAGGATGCAGGTAACGGCACCCAGGATCAGCAACCAGCGCGGATAGTGGTAGCCGCCCATCAGGTCGGACCGACGCCAGCCGACGTAGACGAAGATGCTCAGGCCAATCGGCAGAATCAGGCCGTTGAAGCCGCCCGCGAACACCAGCAGAGCGGCTGGCGCAGTGCCGAGCATGAGATAAACGCTCAGCGACAAGGCAATGAACAACACCGTAGCGCGGTTACGCCCGCGTTCGCTGATGCCAGGCATGAAGGCGGTGATGAAGGACATCGAGGTATAGGCCGCGCCGATCACGCTGGTGATGGCCGCAGCCCAGAGTACCAGGCCGAAAGTCCGCAGGCCGAGTTGGCCCGCCGCCGCCTGGAAGGCCTGCGCCGCCGGATTGGCGCCCTGGCCGGAGGTATCGATGACCACACCGCTGGCAGCGACGCCGAGAATCGCCAGGAACAGCACGTAGCGCATCACGCCGGTGACCGCGATGCCACTCAGCGCTGCCTTGGTGACTTCCTGCACATGCTCCTCGCCAACCAGGCCGCGATCGAGCAGGCGGTGCGCGCCGGCGTAGGTGATATAGCCACCCACGGTGCCGCCGACGATGGTAGTGATGGTGGCGAAGTTGATCGTGTCCGGCCACACGGTCTGGCGCAGCGCCTCGCCAAGCGGCGGATTGGAGGCGAAGGCGACGAACAGGGTGAGCAGGATCATCAACAGGCCCAGCACCACGATCAGGCGGTCGACGGCGATGCCGGCGCGCTTGGACAGGAAGATGCCGATGGCGATGAGCGCACTGAGGCCGCCACCCCATTTCGGATCCAGTCCCATCAGCGCATTTAGGCCCAGGCCGGCACCAGCGATGTTGCCGACGTTGAACACTAGCCCGCCGAAGATCACCAGCACCGCCAGCAGGTAGCCGCTACCGGGAATTGCCGCGTTGGCCAGATCCGAGGCGCGCATGCGGGTCAGGGTGACGATACGCCAGACGTTCAGCTGGACCACGAAGTCGATGAGGATCGAAGCGAGGATGCCGAAGGCAAAGGCGGCGCCCATGGTCGCGGTGAAGGTGGCGGTCTGGGTGATGAAGCCGGGGCCAATGGCCGAAGTGGCCATCAGGAAAATGGCCGCGATCAATGATGAGCGGCGTGAGCGGGCGAAGTCAGCGGTGGTCTGGGCTTGCATGGGGCGCTCCTGGATGGGGGAGGATCTGTTGTCCATGACAAGGCAATCACTGTGCCAATACCCTTCGAATCGGCCTGAGTTGTTGATTAATGCTGATCATATTGTTCAACAATAAATATTTTATGGTTCATCAATATGCACTATTTTGTTACCTAATTACTCGCTTGTGTTCCATTGCTGTGCATCTGGTGACACCCGGCAGCGCTTGCTTCAGGGGGCGGACTCATGGAGCATCTGCGGGCCCCGCAGCCCCGCCAACCGTAATGGACGGAACGATGAGCAAAGACACGCCTGACAATCCGCGCACTCTTGGCGAAACAGTGACGGCCGAAATCCGCCGCAAGCTGGTCGATGGTGAGCTGGTGCCTGGTCAGCGCCTGTCCGAGGCGGCGCTGAGCGAGAGCCTGGATATTTCCCGCAATACCCTGCGCGAGGCCTTCCGTGTGCTGACCCAGGAAGGTCTGCTCAAGCACGAGCCCAATCGTGGCGTGTTCGTCGCCGTACCGGATATGGCTTCGATCATCGATATCTACCGGGTGCGCCGGTTCATCGAATGCCAGGCACTGGCTCAGGCCTACCCCAAGCATCCCGCCGTGCAACGCATGGCGCAGGCCGTAGCCGCAGCCGAACGTTGTCGTGAAGCGCAGGACTGGAGCGGCGCGGGGACCGCCAACATGGCGTTTCACGCCGCCATCGTCGAACTGGCCGACAGTGAGCGCCTCAATACCTTCTATGCTCATCTGTCCGCCGAGCTGCGCCTGGCCTTCGGTCTGCTCAACGATGCCGAGTTCCTCCATTCGCCCTACATCGACATGAATGCGGCAATTCTCCAGCGCCTCGAAGCCGGGCAGGCTCAGGAGGCTGCGCAGGCGCTTGATGCCTACCTGGTGCAGTCCGAACGCACCGTACTGGCTGCCTATGCGCGTCGCGCACGTTGATCCGCCGCTCACGGTTGCGCACGGCCATGAGCTGGGCTACTGTGCGGCAATCGTGACGCGAGATACCCCTGTGACCTTCAGCAGCACCCTTCTGATGCGTGTCCTCAAGGCCCTGGCCCGTTGGCGCTGGCGCGCCTGACCTTTCCCTTGCCGGCCCGGCCGGTTCGTTATCGTTCGCCCCCGTTGTTTCCCCTGTCATCGAGCCGTGCTCGGGCGTGAAACCTGTTATTCGGGGCTACCAAGGCAGTACATCAAGAGGCAATGCATACCATGCTGCTGATGATCGACAACTACGATTCCTTTACCTACAACGTCGTGCAGTACCTAGGTGAGCTGGGCGCTGACGTGCACGTGATTCGCAACGACGAATTGAGCATCGCCGAGATCGAAGCACTGAAGCCCGAGCGCATCGTCGTCTCGCCGGGGCCGTGCACGCCGACCGAAGCGGGCGTGTCCATCGAGGCCATCCTGCATTTCGCCGGCAAGCTGCCGATCCTCGGCGTCTGCCTCGGCCACCAGAGCATCGGCCAGGCCTATGGCGGCGACGTGGTGCGCGCGCGCCAGGTGATGCACGGCAAGACCAGCCCGGTGTTCCATGCAGACAAGGGCGTGTTCGCCGGCCTCAACAACCCGCTCACAGTGACCCGCTATCATTCCCTCGTGGTCAAGCGCGAGACCCTGCCGGACTGCCTGGAAATCACCGCCTGGACGCAGCATGAAGACGGCTCGGTCGACGAGATCATGGGCCTGCGCCACAAGACCCTGAACGTCGAGGGCGTGCAGTTCCACCCCGAGTCCATCCTCACCGAGCAGGGCCACGAACTGTTCGCCAACTTCCTCAAACAGACCGGAGGCGTGCGCGCATGAATATCAAGGAAGCCCTCAACCGCATCGTCGCCCAGCTCGACCTGACCACCGAGGAAATGCAGGCGGTCATGCGCGAGATCATGACCGGCCAATGCACCGACGCGCAGATCGGCGCCTTCCTCATGGGCATGCGCATGAAGAGCGAGACCATCGACGAGATCGTCGGTGCCGCCAGTGTCATGCGTGAGCTGGCTGCGCCGGTGGTGATCGATGCCGAGCGCCTGGTCGACACCTGCGGTACCGGCGGCGATGGTATGAACATCTTCAACGTCTCCACTGCGGCGGCCTTCGTCGTCGCGGCGGCGGGCGGCAAGGTGGCCAAGCACGGCAACCGCGCGGTGTCCGGCAAGAGCGGTAGCGCCGATCTGCTCGAAGCGGCCGGTGTCTACCTGGGGCTCAAGCCCGAGCAGGTGGCGCGCTGCGTCGAAAGCGTCGGGGTCGGCTTCATGTTCGCCCCGTCGCATCACGGCGCGATGAAGCACGCTATTGGCCCGCGCCGCGAGCTGGGCCTGCGCACCATTTTCAACATGCTCGGCCCGATGACCAATCCGGCTGGCGCCAAGCATCAGGTCATCGGCGTATTCAGCCAGGCGCTGTGCCGGCCGATGGCCGAGGTGCTGCAGCGTCTGGGCAGCGAGCACGTGCTGGTGGTGCATGCGCAGGACGGCCTGGACGAGATCAGCCTGGCTGCACCGACCTTCGTCGCCGAGCTCAAGGACGGCAAGGTCAGCGAGTACCGCATCCAGCCCGAGGATTTCGGCATCAAGAGCCAGAGCCTGATCGGGCTGACCGTCGACAATGCCGAGCAGTCGCTGGAGCTGATCCGCGATGCCCTGGGCCGACGCAGGACCGACAATGGCCAGAAGGCTGCCGACATGATCGTGCTCAATGCGGGCGCCGCACTCTATGCTGCCGACCATGCCAGCAGCCTGCGCGAAGGCATCCAGCTGGCGCATGACGCCCTGCATACCGGCCTGGCGCGTGAGAAGCTGGAGGAGCTGGTGTCCTTTACTGCGGTATTCAAACAGGAGAACGAAGGGTGAGCGTACCAACCGTACTGGAGAAGATCGTCGCCCGTAAGTTCGAGGAAGTGGCCGCGCGGCGTGCCCAGGTCAGCCTGGCCGAGGTCGAGGCTGCTGCACGCAGTGCCGACGCACCGCGAGGCTTCGCCCGCGCACTGCTCGAGCAGGCGGCGCGCAAGCAGCCGGCGGTGATCGCCGAGATCAAGAAGGCCTCGCCGAGCAAGGGTGTGCTGCGCGCCGACTTCGTCCCGGCAGATATCGCCCGCAGCTACGAGTCAGGTGGCGCCACCTGCCTGTCGGTGCTGACCGATATCGACTTCTTTCAGGGTGCCGACCAGTACCTGCAACAGGCGCGCGCGGCCTGTGCGCTGCCGGTGATCCGCAAGGACTTCATGGTCGATCCGTACCAGATCGTCGAAGCCCGTGCGCTCGGCGCCGATTGCGTGCTGCTGATCGTTTCCTGCCTGGATGACGTGCGCATGGCCGAGCTGGCCTCGGTGGCCAGGGACGTCGGCCTCGACGTGCTGGTCGAGGTGCATGACGGCAACGAGCTGGAGCGGGCGCTGAACACGTTGGACACACCACTGGTGGGCATCAACAACCGCAACCTGCACACCTTCGATGTCAGCCTGGAAACCACCCTCGACCTGCTGCCGCGCATTCCGCGTGACCGCCTGGTGGTCACCGAGAGTGGCATTCTCAATCGCGCCGATGTCGAGCTGATGGAGATCAACGAGGTCTACGCCTTCCTCGTCGGCGAAGCCTTCATGCGTGCGGAAAGTCCGGGCAGCGAATTGCAGCGCCTGTTCTTTCCCGAGCGCGGGCGGCCAGCCGTGATCGGCACCGACCCCGAATAGCACGCATAAAAAAGCCGGCAATCACAGACTGTGTGAAAACCTAGCAGTCTGAGTGCAAGGTGAAGACAATGCCTCTATCGGTCGATAGGGGCATTGTTGTTTATGGGCTACATCAAGGGCGAAGGTCGTCAGCAAAGCAGCCTGTTTCCTCCCACATTGGAGGAGCTGGTACCGGAGGATCATCTGGTACGGGTGATCGAGGCCTATGTCGCTCGTCTGGATCTGCAGGCTCTGGGTTTCAGCAAGGCCGAGCCGCTCAAGACCGGACGTCCTGGCTATGATCCGGCGGATCTACTCAAGCTTTATCTATACGGTTACTTCCAGCGCATCCGCTCCTCCCGGCGCCTGGAAGCCGAGTGCCAGCGCAATGTCGAGGTGATGTGGCTGCTGGGCCGATTGGCTCCGGATTTCAAGACCATTGCCGATTTTCGCAAGGACAACAGTGCTGCTTTTCAAGCGACCTGCCGCACCTTCGTCCAGTTCTGTCGCCAGGTGGGACTGATCAGTGGGCAACTCGTGGCCATCGATGGCAGTAAGTTTCAGGCGGTTGCGTCGCAACGCAAGCATCTGAGCCTGACGAAGCTCAAGCGCCAACAAGCCAAACTGGAGGCGCAGATAAGCCGTTATCTGGCAGAACTGGACGAGGCTGACCGCAGTGAGGCGACTGAAGGGGTTGATCGCAGTGCGGTCAAGGCTGCGCTGCAGCACCTGAAGAGTCGACATGCCGATAACCTGACAGCCCAGGCGTTGATGGAGGTACAGGGGCTGGATCAGTTCGTCATGGGTGAGGATGAGGCCCGCATGATGCGTACCCACCAGGGGGCTCGCGTGGCTTATAACGTGCAAAGCGCGGTAGATGGCGAGCATGGGCTGATCCTGCATCATGCCGTCACTCAGGACGGTTGCGATAACCAGCAACTGGAACCGATGGCCAAGGCGATCCTAGAACAGGAAGAGCTGACGGTTACAGCCGATGCCGGCTACTCCAATGGTGAGCAGTTTCAAGCCTGTGATGATGCTGGGATTACGGCTTATGTGCCGGAGAATCGAGGCATCAATAACAAGGGCGACGACACGCCGCTATTCGATCGCAGCGCCTTCACCTACGACGCAAAAAACGACCAGTACCAATGCCCTGCGAGCCAGTGGCTAACACTCAAACAGGTCAGTGGCCTACAACGTATCTATGCCGCGCAAGGTGACTGCGAGGGCTGTCCATTGAAATCACGCTGCACCAAGGCCAAGCGCCGATACGTGACTCGGCATGTCCATGAAGCCGCATTCGAGCGCATGCATCAGCGGATGCAGGCGCATCCAGAGATGATGGTCAGGCGCCGATCCATCGTCGAACATCCCTTCGGCAATCTGAAGCAGTGGATTTTGGGTAATGGTCGCTTCCTGCTCCGACAACTGCGGGGAGCGCGGACGGAAATGGCCCTGGCGGTCAACGCCTACAACCTGAAACGAGCCATCAATGTGCTGGGTGCCCGTCGGTTGATCGAACTGTTGGGATAAGTCCCATCTTCTATTTCCAAACATCAAAAACACCAACGCCCCGAACCAGTCGGGGCGTTGGATTTGCCTACGGTCAGGGCGTTTTCACACAGCCTGATCAAGCCGGCTTTTTTGTGGGGCTGGTTCAGCGTGTGCCGAAAACCACCATGGTCTTGCCTTTGACGTGCACCAGACCCTGTTCCTCCAGGGACTTGAGTACACGGCCGACCATCTCCCGCGAGCAGCCGACGATGCGGCCGATTTCCTGACGGGTGATCTTGATCTGCATGCCATCCGGGTGAGTCATGGCGTCCGGTTGCTTGCACAGGTCGAGCAGGGTGCGCGCGACGCGGCCGGTGACATCGAGAAAGGCCAGGTCGCCGACCTTGCGCGTGGTATTGCGCAGGCGCTCGGCCATCTGACTGCCGAGGGCGAAGAGGATGTCCGGATCCTGCTGGGTCAGCTCGCGGAACTTGGCGTAGCTGATTTCCGCGACCTCGCATTCGGTCTTGGCGCGAACCCAGGCGCTACGCTCCTTGTCCGAGCCATCTTTCTCGAACAAGCCCATCTCGCCGAAGAAATCGCCGGCGTTGAGGTAGGCGATGATCATCTCGCGACCATCGTCATCTTCGATGAGGATGGTGACCGAGCCTTTGACGATGAAGAACAGGGTTTCGCAGCGATCGCCCGCGTAGATGATGGTGCTTTTGGCGGTGTAGCGACGACGATGACAATGCGCGAGGAGTTTATCGAGGTTCTTGATTTTAGGTGTAAGGGTAATAGCTACCATGCCCGAGTCCCGAATATGAAAAGTGAAGGCCTTTGTCCAACGGCAATTTCTTATTTGTTATCCGGCAAGTGTGCCAGCATTCCGGCGTCAGCTTAACAGACGCGATATAGGTGGGGGCTTTTTTGCGATATGCATAACACAACCTAAGGAAACATTAGCCCAATTGATGCACTCCGGGCTGCCTTGCGCCTGTGCTAATCTGCCGCACTTTGTAACTCAGGGAGCTAATATCGATGAAAGCGCGTGTGCAGTGGGCCGGTGAAGCTCTGTTCCTCGGCGAGTCTGGTAGTGGCCATGCCGTGGTGATGGATGGTCCGCCCGATGCCGGTGGCCGTAACCTCGGCGTTCGGCCGATGGAGATGTTGCTGATCGGCCTCGGTGGCTGCAGCAACTTCGATGTGGTCAGTATCCTGCGCAAGGGTCGCCAGCCGATAGAAAGCTGCGAAGTGTTCCTCGATGCCGAGCGTGCAGACGAGGAGCCCAAGGTGTTCACCAAGATTCACCTGCATTTCGTGGTCAAGGGCCGTGGGTTGAAAGAGGCCCAGGTGAAACGTGCGGTGGAGTTGTCGGCGGAAAAATACTGCTCGGCCTCGATCATGCTGGGCCGTGCTGGTGTCGATATCAGCCACGACTACGAAATCGTCGAACTGGGCTGAAGCCTGCTGGAAATGACGAGGGCGCCGATTGGCGCCCTCGTTCGTTTCAGATGCGGTAGGTGCTCTTGGTCATGACCTTCGATAGCAAGGTCATGCCGAACTTCACCGGCGTCGGAAAGCGTACACCACCGGCAGCCAGCGCGCTGTTGGCGTGCTGCTGCTCGTCGATACGCATCTGCTCGAGGATGGCGCGGGACTTGGCGTCATGCTCGGGCAGTTGCTCCAGGTGCTCGTCGAGGTGTTTGCACACCTGGTCTTCGGTGGCAGCGACGAAGCCCAGGCTGACGCGATCACTGACCAGCCCGGCTACTGCTCCCACGCCGAATGACAGGCCATAGAACAAGGGGTTGAGCACGCTCGGGTGGCTGCCCAGTTCACGAATGCGCTGTTCGCACCAGGCCAGGTGGTCGATCTCCTCATCGGCTGCATGTTCCATGGCGCTACGCACTTGCGGCAGCTTGGCGGTCAGCGCCTGCCCCTGATAGAGCGCCTGGGCGCAGACTTCGCCGGTGTGGTTGATACGCATCAGACCGGCGACATGGCGCGATTCCTCACTGCTCAGTTCCGCGTCATTCTGCACGATGGCAGGCGATGGCCGGCCTGACGCGCCGCTGAATGGCAGCAGCGTGCGCAGCGCAGCATCGGCTTGCAGCAGCAGGCGGTCGACGGGGGAATACTGGCGTTCGCTGGCCATGGGGCACCTCCAGAGGTCACAACAGCGCTAGTCTACTGCAAAGTCGCCAGATCGTCCGCGCTCAAGGTAATTCGCGCAATACGCGAAAGCCCAGGGCGTAGTCGCGATGCTGGGGTTGCTTGAGATCACGCAGGCTGCTGCGCAGGTAGCTGGGGCCGCTGTTCCAGGCGCCCCCGCGTACTACGCGCGGGCTGTTGTCGAGCAGGCTGGCACTGTGCAGTTCGCTGCCATCGAAACCTTGGGTGTAATTCGAGGCCGTCCACTCCCAGACATTGCCCGCTGTATCGTGCAGGCCGAAGCCATTGGCCGGGAACTGACCGACGGTGGCCGTCTTGTTGCGCGAGCTGGTGCAGCCACGGCAGTGAGCGCGTGGTGCCTGTTCGTTGCTATCGAGCTCGTCGCCCCACCAGTAGTAGCTCTGGCTGCCGCCACGCGCCGCATACTCCCATTCGGCTTCGGTCGGCAGGCGATAGCGCGCGCCGGTCTCGCGTGAAAGCCATTGCGTATAGGCGTGGGCATCGCGCCAGGATATGTGGATGACCGGGCGTTGCGCGGAAAGCCCCCAACCCTCGTTATCGGGCATGGGCAACTTGTTCGCTTCGGCGTACTTCTGCCAGTCGGCAAAGGTGACTTCGTAGCGACCGATGGCGAAGGGCTGATCGAAGACGATGAGGCGCGGCGGGCGCTCGTTGTCGTTGCCGCGACCGCTGGCATCGCCCATGGCAAACTCGCCAGCGGGAACAATCACCATTTCAGGGCCTTGGCCGCCGCTTGATAGCGGATCGCTGATGGCCTCAATGGCGACGGCCGCTCGGTTCACCAGCAGCGCACCAGTGACGATGGCAATGGAGACGACGGCTGTGACGCAGCGCGCTTTCAGCACTTGCACGGCGTGAGACCTGCGGCGACGATCTGTCCGTTCAGACGGTCCATGCTGTGAGCTCCGATTCTGCGAAATCGCGGATGGTAACCCTGCTTGTCCGGCTGGCCAAACTTCACAAGGAGCGGGTGTTGAAGAACGATATTCATGATCTCGGGCTGGTGCTCGATTCCAAGGTCAAGCTGGTGGTGATTGAGTCCTGGGACGAGTTGCGCGTGCTGGAAACCCTGACTGGCCTGGCGGTCAGGCGTGGCCTCGGCCTGCATACCTGGTCGGTGACCGAGGGCTTGCAGCGCCTGGGCTTCGGCGGCGCACCGGTCGACGCGTCGCCGACCCTGGAGCCGGAAGCGGCGCTGCGCATGATCAAGGCAGACCCGCAGCCGAACCTCTACGTGATGTGCGATCTGCATCCCTTTCTCGATGACAACCCCCTGCTGGTGCGCCTGCTCAAGGAAATCGCCATGAGCGAGGCGGCCCACAAGCCGACACTGGTGCTGGTGTCGCATGCGCTCAAACTGCCGGCCGAGGTGCAGCGTTACGCGGCGCGCTTCAGTCTCGCGCTGCCGTCGGAGGACGAGCTGCTGAGCATCGTGCGCGACGAGGCGACGCGCTGGAGCGAAGGCAATCGCGGTGCGCGCGTGCGCACCGACAATCGTACCCTGCAGCAGGTGGTCAAGAACCTGCGTGGCCTGAGTCATGCCGAGGCGCGGGCGCTGGCGCGCAATGTCATTTGCGACGACGGGGCGATCACTCAGGAAGACCTCCCCGAGCTGAACAAGACCAAGTTCCAGTTGCTGGATCTGGAGGGCGTGCTCAGCTTCGAATACGACACCGCGCGCTTCGCCGAAGTGGGAGGCCTGCTCAACCTCAAGCGCTGGCTGGCCGAGCGTCAGGCGGGTTTTCTCGAGGGCAAGGGCATCGATGCACCCAAGGGTGTGATGCTGGTCGGCGTGCAGGGCGGCGGCAAGAGTCTGGCCGCCAAGGCTGTTGCCGGGCTCTGGGGCCTGCCGCTGCTGCGCCTGGATTTCGCCTGCCTGTACAACAAGTTCTTCGGCGAGACCGAGCGCAACCTGCGCGAGGCGTTGCGCCTGGCCGAACAGATGGCGCCCTGCGTGCTGTGGATGGACGAGGTGGAGAAGGGCCTGGCCAGTGGCGAGCATGACGGAGGGGTGAGCCAGCGTGTATTGGGCACCCTGCTGACCTGGATGGCCGAGCGCAAGGCGCCGGTATTCGTCGTCGCCACGGCCAACGCCATCGATCGTCTGCCGCCAGAACTGGTGCGCAAGGGACGTTTCGATGAGCTGTTTTTCGTCGACCTGCCCAATGCCGAAGTACGTGCCGATATTTTCCGCATTCACCTGCAGCGCCGTGAGCTGGAACCATCGGGCTTCGATCTGGCACAACTGGCGGCTGCCAGCGAAGGTTATTCCGGGGCCGAGATCGAACAGGCGGTGGTCAGCGCGTTGTACGCCGGCCAGGCACAGCAACAGGCGGTCGATCAGGCGTTGTTGCTGCGCGCGCTACAGACCACCGCGCCGCTGTCGGTGGTGATGGCCGAGCGCTTGGCTGCGCTGCGCGCCTGGGCGGCTGGGCGGACGGTCAACGCTAGTTGATCAGGCGCCGGTGAAGGGACGGATCAGGCGAGCACTGAGTTTGCGCACCAGCCAGCGCGGCGCCAGGCGTGGGCTCAGGGTCAGCAGGCGATTGCGCCAGCCTGGGATGATAAGGGCGCGGTTCTTTTCCAAGGCACGAACGGTGATCAATGCGACTTCTTCGGCGCTCATCATCAGTTTGCCGGCACTGAGGCGTGTGACGTCCATCTGCGCACTGCGGAAAAAAGCACTATGCGTCGGGCCGGGGCAGAGCACCGAAACGCGCACGCCACGGCCTTTCAATTCTTCGCGAAGGCCTTCGGAAAAATGCAGGACATAGGTCTTGCTGGCGCAGTAACTGCTCATCCAGGGCCCCGGTTGAAAGGCTGCGACCGAGGCGACGTTGAGGATCTGCCCACCGCCGTGTTCGGCCATGCGCAAACCGAGCGCGTGACACAGTCGGGTCAGCGCCAGCACGTTGACTTCCAGCTGCTCCCGCTCGCGAGTCCAGTCCTGCTCCACGAAAGCGCCGGCGCAGCCCAGGCCGGCGTTGTTCACCAGCAGATCGATAGGCCACTGGCCTTCCTCCAGCTCCAGTAACAGGCCGGACAGCTGCAGGGGCTCGCTGAGGTCACAGAGACGAAACAGCACCTCGACGCCGAAGCGTTGGGCCAGTTCACAGGCGATACTCTCCAGGGCGTCACGTCGGCGGGCCACCAGAATCAGGTTGCGCCCCCGGCGCGCCAGGGCTTCGGCCAGCGCCAGACCGATGCCACTGGAGGCGCCAGTGATCAATGCATAACTGCGCATGGTCGGAGATTATTGCTCCTGATACTCGGCGGCCCGCTCGACATAGCTCTGATACTGGGGCAGGGCAATGGCAGCGACGATGCCGCTGATGGGCACCAGCAGGAACAACCAGGCCAGAACCTTGACGCCGGTGCTGTTCGGCGGTGGTGGCGGGCCGTAACGGTTGACGCCCTGGGTACCGGGAATGATCAGCATCAGCAGGGCGAATACGCTACCGATGACGGGGACAAAATTGAGCAGCCAGAGCCAGCCGGACCAGCCCATGTCGTGCAGGCGCTGGACGCCGATGAATACACCGATGACGATCATGGCGATCACCCCGACAGCCATGACCAGTGTGCCCAATGCACTGGACATGACCGAGACGCCGGCGAACAGCAGCGCCAGCGGCAACATGCACAGCAGCATGGCCATGGTCCAGCCCAGGTAACGTACCCGGCCGATCCGACCGTTGACGCTGAATACCTTGAGCTCCGAATACTGCGGCAGTTGTTCGGCGACATTGGCCTGTGGCGGTGCATACGGCGATGCGCCAGCCGCAACTGCTGCGACAACTGGCACTGGTGCAGCCTCGGCCAACTGTGCCTGACGCGCGAGGTATTTCTCGATGATGATGCCGCAGGCGGAACATTCAGCCGCCTTGGCTTGTTCATGGCCGCACTTCGGACAGCGCATGTTTGGCGTAGCGGCCTGATCAGCCTCGACGATTTCCGCCTCGGTCGGCACCAGGCTAAGGCTGGCCGCCTGATCCAGCTCCTTGCGTACATGGGCGCCGGCCTTCTGCAGGGCGTTCAGGTACTGCTCCGCCTCGCTCTCGCCTAGATCACGCTTGAGCGCGACCGAGGCTCCGCTGAACAGGCTGTCGATGCGTGCCCGGTCGCTTTTGAACAGGCGAGTCAGGTTTTCCTTGACTGTTTCCAGTGAGGCTTCGGGCATCAGCTGGCCGTCGAACACTATCTTGTAGCGCGGTTGGTTCATGCGGGCTTCCTTGTCGGCGGGAAGAGGGGGAATGGCGCGTCCTGTTGGCAGGCGAGGCATAAGCCTAGAGTGCCGCACGGCCAATATACAAGCAGCCTGACGTGCCGCAGTTGGGAAATTCAGGCGTTGCCAATTGTGCCCCAACGGCCGACCAGCTGGCCGCGGCGTAGTAGACGTAATTCGCTGAAATCATCGAGCAGGCCTTCGCTGATCGCCGGGCGCAGAAATACCCAGTCCCGGTCAGTCAGCTGTGTGGTCGCGCTGCCGATCAGGCGCTCCTGATTGGCGCTGCGACCGTACAGCTTGTCGTAGTCGAGCCCGGCGGGTGAAACCGGTTGTGCCGGCCAGCGACCGCCGTACAGGTAGTAGGCGTGCTGGCGGTTGGGGTTCCAGGCCTTCAGTAGTGGTTGCAGCGACTGCGCATAGGGCAGGGCGCCATCGAGTGCCTTGAGCACGGGGCTGGCAATCCACAGCGCGGGCTGATGCTCGTCCAGTAGCGCTGTATCGAACGCTGCAGGTTTGAGCAGGGCGGAGCCGACGGCAACCTCGTTCAGGGACGTCTGCTGCTGGGCGTGCAGCCGGTAAGTCAGGCTGCCGCCACCATTGAGCAGCGGCTCGGCCGGCCATAGCTCGGTGAATGTCTGTGCGCTGCTGATGAATTGGCGATAGCGCGCATCCGCATCGCGCAGTGCTTGTAACTGGCCCTGCCAGGGCGGGTTGTTGGCGACATGCGCGTCATAACCCATCAGCCCTTGCAGCGTCAGTGCCGGTAGGTGGCGCAACTGCTGCATGGCCTCAGCCAGTGCCTGTGGCGTGCCGAAACCGCCGCGCTTCAGGCCGATGTCGATTTCCAGAGCGATGCGCAGCGGTCGCCCCAGTGCCTTGGCCAGCTCGACATACTCCATCAGGCGCTGCTGGCTGTCGATCAGCCAGGTCACCTGACGGTCGGGGTCGAAATCCAGATGGTGCGGTAGCTGGCGATAGAAATTCAGTGCAGCAGCAACCGGCATGGGCTTGCCGAGCAGCAGATCAGCCTGGGCAAAGCTTCTGGCCAGACGATTGAGCTGTGGTTGATGAAAGACCATGAAGCGCTGAGTCTGAAGGCGCTTGGCCAGGTACTCCAGCAGGCCAATGCTGGCCAGCGACTTGGCCACCAGGCGCAACTGAAGACGGCCACCCAGTCGGGCAGCCAGCAGATCGGCGTTGGCGTCGAGCCTGTCCAGATCGAGCAGCAGCGTGGGCAGGCCATCGCCATCACGTTGCAGATGCCGGTTGAGCGCGGCGAAATAGACATCATGCTCGCGGCCTCGATCAGTTGGCCGCAGAGCCCAGCCGCCAAGCAGGCCGAGCGCACCCAACCCGAGCAGGTGGCGACGTTTCATCGCGGCCAGCGTTGGCCCAGTTGCTGGCTGCGTGTCAGGGCGGCACGGTATTCGCTATCGAGCCGCGTGACCAGCGCCTGCACCGAGGGCAGATCGTCGATGCCGCCGACGCCCTGGCCGGCCGACCACACGGTTTTCCAGGCTTTGGCTTCTTCGTCCATCGGCTTGAGCTTTTCGCCGTAATTGATATCGGCCTTGTTCTGCAGCTGTTTCAGGTCGTAGCCGGCCTGTTCCAGGCTCTGGCGCATAAAGCTGGCTGGCACGCCGGACACGGCTGGCGTATGGATGATGTCGGCAGCCCGCGCTTCGAGAATCATCGCCTTGTAATCGGCTGACGCATTGTTCTCGGTCGTGGCGATAAAGCGCGTACCCATATAGGCCAGGTCGGCGCCGAGCAACTGCGCCGCGAGGATTTCGTGGCCGTGATTGAGGCAACCGGACAGCAGTACGGTCTTGTCGAAGAACTGACGAATCTCGGCCAGCAGAGCGAAGGGGCTCCAGGTACCGGCGTGGCCGCCCGCGCCAGCGGCTACGGCAATCAGTCCGTCGACGCCCGCTTCGGCGGCTTTCTCGGCATGTCGACGGGTGGTTACGTCATGGAATACCAGGCCACCGTAGCTATGCACCGCGTCGACTACTTCCTTTACCGCGCCCAGGCTGGTGATAACGATGGGCACGCGGCGCTCGACGCAGATGGCCAGATCCGCCTGCAACCGTGGGTTGCTGTTATGCACGATCAGGTTGACGGCGAAGGGCGCGGCGTCAGCCGAGAGGCGGGCTTCGATCTCGTCGAGCCAGGCGGCGAAACCGGCGCTCTCGCGCTGGTTCAGGGCTGGAAAGCTGCCAACGATACCACTGTTGCAGCAGGCACTGACCAGGACCGGGTTGGACACCAGGAACATCGGTGCAGCCACCAGCGGCAGGCGCAGACGTTGTTCGAGCAAGGCAGGCAGCGACATGGCGAAGTCCTCAGAAGGGGCGCACGACAACCAGAATGACGATACCCAGCAGTGCTAGTACCGGAGCCTCATTGAACCAACGATAGAACACGTGACTGCGGCTGTTCTCGCCGCGAGCGAAGCGTTTGAGCTGAGCACCGCAGAGATGGTGATAAATCACCAGCGCCACCACCAGGGTGAGCTTGGCGTGCATCCAGCCTTGCGTGAAGTAGTACGCCGAATTGAGGCTGAGCAACCAGATGCCCAAGCCCAGGGTGGCGATCATCGACGGGATCATGATGCCGCGATACAGCTTGCGTTCCATGATGCAGAAGCGCTCGTGGCTGGTGGTGTCGTTGCTCATGGCGTGATAGACGAACAGGCGCGGCAGGTAGAACAGGCCGGCGAACCAGCAGACCATGGCGATGATGTGCAGGGCCTTGAGCCAGAGATAGAGCATTTTCACGTCTCACACTGAAAAAACGTTCTCGATAGTAGAGCTAGGCGACGGTCTGCGTCACCTCTGAGGTTGGAGCTTGGCCGATGCGGCTTTATCATCGGCAGCTTTCCAATGGATTTTGCAAAGGGGCAAGTGATGATCAAGGTCGGTATCGTCGGCGGCACGGGCTACACCGGTGTCGAACTGCTGCGTCTGCTGGCGCAACACCCGCAGGCAGAGGTGACCGTGATCACTTCCCGCTCCGAGGCCGGCCTGCGTGTCGACGAGATGTATCCCAATCTGCGCGGCCACTACCCTGATCTCGCCTTCAGCGTGCCGGACGTTGCGACGCTGGGCGCTTGCGATGTGGTGTTCTTCGCCACCCCGCATGGTGTGGCCCATGCCCTGGCTGGTGAGTTGCTCGCTGCCGGTACGCGGGTGATCGATCTGTCCGCCGATTTTCGTCTGCAGGACGCCGAGGAGTGGGCCAAGTGGTACGGCCAGCCGCACGGCGCCCCCGAGCTGCTGAGCGAGGCGGTGTATGGTCTGCCCGAGGTCAATCGTGAGGCAATCAAGACTGCGCGCTTGATCGCCGTACCCGGCTGCTACCCGACCGCTACTCAGCTGGGGCTGATCCCGTTGCTCGAAGCGGGCCTGGCCGAAACGAGTAGTCTGATCGCCGACTGCAAAAGTGGTGTCAGTGGTGCCGGTCGTGGCGCCAGTGTTGGCTCGCTGTTCTGCGAAGCGGGCGAGAGCATGAAGGCCTACTCGGTCAAGGGCCATCGCCACCTGCCGGAAATTCGCCAGGGTCTGCGCCAAGCTGCAGGTCATGATGTCGGTCTGACCTTCGTCCCGCACCTGACGCCAATGATTCGTGGCATCCACGCGACCCTCTATGCGCGCGTGGCCGATACCTCGGTCGATCTGCAGGCGTTGTTCGAGCAGCGTTATGCGGATGAGCCCTTCGTCGATGTAATGCCCGCGGGCAGCCACCCGGAAACCCGCAGCGTACGTGGCTGCAACGTGTGCCGCATCGCCGTGCATCGCCCGCAGGGCGGTGATCTGGTCGTGGTACTGTCGGTAATCGACAACCTGGTCAAGGGCGCTTCCGGTCAGGCGGTGCAGAACATGAATATCCTCTTCGGCCTCGATGAGCGTCTTGGTTTGTCACACGCGGCCTTGCTGCCGTGACACCGGGCTGGGAGGTTCGCCTCAGCGATCCGCGGCGTGAACGCAGGCGCCGCTGGTGGCTGTTGCTGCTGGCGTTGTGCATTCCGGCGGCCTTTGCCCTGGGATGGTACTGGCCGCAATCGCAGCCCCTGCACGCGCCCGAGGACACGCAGGCGTTACTGACCCGGCTTGCCGAGCAGGAGCAGGAGCTGGAGTTGCTGCGTCAGCGTCTTGCCGTAGTGGGTAGCAGTGACAAGGTCACGCAACAGGCCATGGAGCAGAATCGGCGCACCATCAAGTTGCTCGAGGAGCAAATTTTCAAGCAGCAGCAGGATCTGGCTTTCTACAAGGGCGTACTGGCTCCCGCCAGTCGTCGTGAAGGTATCCGGATTCGAACGTTTGAGTTGCAAGCCACAGATGAACCGCAGCTTTTTCGCTACAAGCTACTCATGAGTCGCGTCGGAAGCGGTGACGAAGCACTGCAGGGTCATTTACGCATTACTGTCGAAGGGCAGCACCATGGCAAAGCGGCCGCGCTGGAGCTGGCTGCGCTGTCTGACGAGGTGAGCGAGGAGAGCATTGCCTTCTCGTTCAAGCATTTTCAGTCCTTCCCAGATGCAGGGCGTTTTGGCGAGCTACGCCTGCCCGAAGACTTCGAGCCGCGTCAGGTCAAGGTGCAGGCGCAGGTCAAGGGTGACAAGGCGCTGACCCGTACATTCGAATGGATACAATCAGGAGCAACAGCCCCCCATGTGGAGTAAAGACAAGACCAAACCCGACTTGCAGCGTTTCAGTGGCAAGACCAGTCTCATTGCTGCTGGCGCCGAACTGATCGGCGACATGCGTTTTCAGGGCGCGGTGCAGGTAGACGGTCGAGTCAGCGGTAATTTGCTGGCCAGCGAAGGGCTGGTGCGTGTCAGTGTAGGGGGCCTGGTTGAAGGTGAGATACGCGCGCCCCACATCATCATTGACGGCGAGGTCAATGGTGACGTCTTCGCCAGTGGCCATCTCGAGCTGGGTTCACGCTCCAGAGTGCGTGGCAACCTGCATTACGGTCTGATGGAAATGGCCATGGGCGCACAGATCGAAGGGCGGCTGTGCCACCTCAAGGACGGCGAACGGCCGCTTGAGCTTCCGCCTGCACTGGAAAATGAGCAATAGTTGACCAATTTCGTAGGGCAAGCGGATAATGCGTGCCTATCAGGCCATCTTTCGTGCTGGCCCAGTATGCTGGTAGTTTTAACAGTCTGCTAAGGCAGTGTGGCGCATGGCGCCGGGAGTTATAGCATGAGCGTCGAAACCTTCACCCCTGCCCCCTTGCACTTTACCCAAGGTGCGGCCAGCAAGGTGAAGACCCTGGTCGATGAAGAAGGTAATCCGCGCCTGAAGCTGCGCGTGTTCGTCACGGGCGGTGGTTGCTCGGGCTTTCAGTATGGCTTCACCTTCGATGAGGATTTGGCCGAGGACGACACCATCGTCGAGCGTGAGGGCGTAAGCCTGGTGGTCGATGCCATGAGCTTCCAGTATCTGGTGGGTTCAGAAGTCGACTATCAGGAGGGGCTGGAGGGGTCGCGGTTCGTGATCAAGAATCCCAATGCCACCACCACCTGTGGTTGCGGCTCGTCCTTCTCGATCTGAAGTCTTGCCTGCATGATCAACGCCGCGCCCGAAGCGCGGCGTTTTCGTTTCAGGCTGGATAGATGGCGCCGAGAACGCGCAGTCCCCTCGCTCCGGTAACGCTCGGGCGATTGCCCGCAATCCCTTCGAGTGCGCAATGGGCGAGCCAGGCGAAGGCCATCGCTTCGACCCAGTCCGGATCCACCCCGGCGCTCGCAGTGCTGCTGACCTCGGTTTCGATCAGCATCTCGCTCAAGCGCTTCATCAGGCAAGTGTTGTGGGCGCCGCCACCACATACCAGCAATACATCGGTATGCGCTTGTGCATTGCGCAAGGCACCGATGATGCTGCATGCGGTGAGTTCTACCAGCGTCGCCTGAACATCTTCGCTGGGCAGCGTTGGCAGGGCCCGCAGGTGGCCAAGAAGCCAGTCTAGATTGAACAATTCGCGTCCGGTGCTCTTCGGCCCCTGGGTGGCGAAAAACGGATCGCTCAGCAGCCGTTTCAGCAGTTCTGCATTCACCTGGCCGCTGGATGCCCAGGCGCCGTTACGGTCAAAGGCCAGTCCCTGACAATATTGAATCCAGGCATCGAGCAAGACATTGCCGGGGCCGCTGTCGAAACCGAGTACCTCATGGCCAGGTGAAAGCAGGCTGAGGTTGCTGAAACCGCCAACGTTGAGCACGGCCACGTGCTTGTGACTATGGCTGAATAATGTCTCATGGAAGGCTGGAACCAGCGGAGCGCCCTGGCCACCGGCTGCCACGTCGCGGCGCCGAAAGTCGCCTATGACGCAAATGTCGGTCAGCTCTGCCAGGAGTGCCGGATTGCCGATCTGGATGGTGAAGCCACGTAGCGGCTCATGGCGTACGGTCTGACCATGGCTGCCAATGGCGCGAATCTGCTTTGCGCTCAGGTTTTGTTGCAGCAGTAATTCGTTGATGCCGGCAGCAGCCAGCTCGACCCAGCGCTGCTCGGCGATAGCTGCGCGGGCCAGCTCATCGTCGCCAGGGGTACACAGCGCCAGCAGTTCGCTGCGCAACTGTTCGGGCATTGGGCGGTAGAGCGTGGCGAGCAGATGAGGCCGCTGATTCTGATCGATCAGGGCGATGTCCAGCCCATCCAGGCTGGTGCCGGACATCACGCCAATATAAAGAGGCACGGCTTACTGCTGGTTAGCGGCGAGCATGGTGGCCTTTTCCTGGTCCATACGTGCCATCAGCGGTTTGCTCAGTTGCATGAAGCGTTGTTTCTCGCTTGCCGCAATGGGGTCGGCCATTGGCAGTTTCTGGCTAAGCGGGTCAACGTGTACGCCGTTTACCTGAAATTCGTAGTGCAAGTGCGGCCCGGTGGACAGGCCGGTGGTGCCGATGTAACCGATGATCTGCCCTTGCTTGACGTTGGCACCATTGCGAATGCCTTTGGCGAAGCCCTGCATGTGCGCGTAGAGGGTGCGATAGCGCTGGCCGTGCTGGATGATCACGGTATTACCGTAACCACCATTACGTCCTGCGAGGGTCACGCGACCATCGCCGGCAGCCTTGATTGGCGTGCCGCGCGGTGCGGCATAGTCAACGCCCTTGTGTGCACGGATCTTGTTGAGGATCGGGTGCTTGCGGCCAGTGGAGAAGCGCGAGCTGATGCGGGCGAAGTCCACGGGGGTGCGGATGAAGGCCTTGCGCATGCTTTCGCCGCTGGCGCTGTAGTAACTGGTGGTGCCTTGCTTGCTGGTGTAGCGCACCGCAGTGTAGGTCTTGCCGCGATTGGTGAAGCGTGCCGAAAGAATGTCGCCAGTGCCGACGCGTTTGCCGTTCACCACCTTCTCTTCGTAAATCACTTCGAACTCGTCGCCCTCACGAATATCCATGGCGAAGTCGATGTCGTAACCAAAGATATTGGCCAGATCCATGGTCAGGCCGTGTGACAGACCTGCACGTTTGGCAGAAAGAAACAGAGAGCTGTTGATCACACCACGGCTGTAGGAGCTGACCACTTCAGGTTTGACCAGATCGCGCTGGAAATCGAAGCCTTTATCGGTGCGGCTCAGGCGAATGGTTTCCAGATCGCTGAGCTTGCTCTGCAGGCTTTTCAGCTTGCCGTCTTCATTTAGTTCGAAGTCCAGTACCTGGCCCACTTTGAGGCGGCTGAATTGCTTGGCGTCCTTACTGCTATTGAGCGCTTCATGCAGATCATTGGCGTTCAGGCCGACCTTGGCGAACACGGTAGAAAGCGTATCGCCATTGCTGACTGTGATGTTGTGGTGGTTGGGGGCGGAGGGAGATGTGGTGTCGGCTGTTTCTAGGGCGTTTTCATCAGCGTCTTCTGCGCTGTTTTCGGCAGTGTTCGCGCTTTGCTCGATCTTGGCGAATGGCGAACCGGTGCCGGGTACTGGCAGGTCCGCTCGGAGGTCGTCTTTTTCCTGCAAGACCTGCTCGGTGTCGTTACCAAGGTCGAGGTCCAGGAAGGTTTTCTGCGCTTCGACTTCACGCGAAGGAAACACCAGCAGAGCCAGGCTCAGCAGCGCAGCGACACCGCTAGCAGCCAGGATATGGCTTTTAGGGTAGGGCGGGGCTTTAGGGATATTTTGCGTCATGGCGTGAGGCGTTTTCTTGGAATGTGCATTAACTGTATAAAATATAACCAAAATCGGCCTGGGGCAACCCTTGATATACCGAGTGGCTGCTGAGGGCGCTTACCCTGGGCAAAACTTGTAATTAGTTCGCGATCTTGTATGGTTGGTTCCCTTTCAATTTCCAGTGGTTGCGGGTTCTGTCATGAAGTCGGTCGAAGAGCAGCTGGCGCTGATCAAGCGCGGTGCAGAAGAGGTTCTGGTTGAGGCTGAGCTGGTCGAAAAGCTCAAGCGTGGTCAGCCCCTGCGGATCAAGGCGGGTTTCGACCCCACGGCACCGGATCTGCATCTTGGGCATACCGTTCTTATTAATAAGTTGCGTCAGTTTCAGGAACTCGGTCACCAGGTGATCTTTCTGATTGGGGACTTTACCGGAATGATTGGCGACCCCAGCGGCAAGAGTGCTACGCGTCCGCCGCTGACCCGCGAGCAGGTGCTGGATAATGCCGAGACCTATAAACAGCAGGTTTTCAAGATTCTTGATCCGGCCAAGACCGAGGTGGCATTCAACTCCACCTGGATGGATCAGATGGGGCCTGCCGATTTCATTCGTCTGACCTCGCAGTACACCGTGGCGCGCATGCTCGAGCGTGATGACTTCGACAAGCGCTACAGCAGCAACCAGCCGATCGCCATTCACGAGTTTCTCTACCCGCTGGTGCAGGGTTATGACTCCGTGGCGCTAAAGGCCGATGTCGAGTTGGGCGGTACCGATCAGAAATTCAATCTGCTGATGGGGCGCGAGTTGCAGCGCGCCTATGGGCAGGAGTCGCAGTGCATCGTCACCATGCCGTTGTTGGAAGGTCTCGATGGCGTGAAGAAGATGTCCAAATCCCTGGGCAACTACGTCGGCATTCAGGAAGCGCCGGGTGTGATGTACAACAAGCTTGTCTCCATGCCCGATGCGCTGATGTGGCGCTATTTCGAGCTGCTTAGTTTCCGCTCCATGGAAGAGATCGAGCAGCTCAAGCGTGACGTCGAGCAGGGCGCCAATCCACGTGACATCAAGATCAAGCTGGCAGAGGAGCTTGTCGCGCGTTTCCATGGTGAGGAGGCGGCTGCCAATGCCCATCGTTCGGCGGGCAACCGTATGAAGGATGGTGAACTGCCGGAAGATCTGCCGGAGGTCGTTTTGGCTTCTGCTGAAGATATGCCGATCTCGTCCGTCCTTAATAAGGCGGGGCTGGTAAAGAATGCGGCGGTTGCGCGTGATCTGCTGGGCTCTAGTGGTGTGCGCGTAGATGGCGAGGTGGTTGACCGTGCGTTCCTATTCAAGGTGGGGGCTACTCACGTTTGCCAGGCCGGAAAGAAGGCCTTCGCGCGCATCACCCTCAAAGCTGAGTCATAAAACTGCAATATAAGCTTGACGCGCATTCTGCTGGATGTAGAATGCGCGCCACTTCAGCGATGAAGTGCTTCAAAAACTTCTTGTTAATCAATAAGTTAAGTTCAATGAAGGGCTTGTAAAGCTGAATCTGGCGTGTAGAATGCGCGTCGGTCGACAGGGTGGAGGTTTGGCTCTGTTGGTGGTTCGGTCGAATGAATCGAAAGTGGTAGAAAAGAGGTGTTGACAGTGGTTTTGAACGCTGTAGAATGCGCCTCCCGCTGGAGAGAAGAAGTTCTGATCGAAAGCGCAAGTGGTTGAGTAGAAAAGAGTTTCTCCGGAAACAAAATCGAAAAACAGCTTGACAGGTAGAAAGGCTGCTGTAGAATGCGCGGCCTCGGTTGAGACGAAAGGCTTAACCAACTGTTCTTTAACAACTGAATCAAGCAATTCGTGTGGGTGCTTGTGAGGTAAGACTGATAGTCAACTGATTATCAGCATCACAAAGCAACACTCGTTAATTCGAGAGTTACCTTTCATTAATTTGAAAGTTTTGCGATTGCTGAGCCAAGTTTAGGGTTTTCTCAAAACCCAAGCAGTATTGAACTGAAGAGTTTGATCATGGCTCAGATTGAACGCTGGCGGCAGGCCTAACACATGCAAGTCGAGCGGATGACGGGAGCTTGCTCCCTGATTTAGCGGCGGACGGGTGAGTAATGCCTAGGAATCTGCCTGGTAGTGGGGGATAACGTTCCGAAAGGAACGCTAATACCGCATACGTCCTACGGGAGAAAGCAGGGGACCTTCGGGCCTTGCGCTATCAGATGAGCCTAGGTCGGATTAGCTAGTTGGTGAGGTAAAGGCTCACCAAGGCGACGATCCGTAACTGGTCTGAGAGGATGATCAGTCACACTGGAACTGAGACACGGTCCAGACTCCTACGGGAGGCAGCAGTGGGGAATATTGGACAATGGGCGAAAGCCTGATCCAGCCATGCCGCGTGTGTGAAGAAGGTCTTCGGATTGTAAAGCACTTTAAGTTGGGAGGAAGGGCATTAACCTAATACGTTAGTGTTTTGACGTTACCGACAGAATAAGCACCGGCTAACTTCGTGCCAGCAGCCGCGGTAATACGAAGGGTGCAAGCGTTAATCGGAATTACTGGGCGTAAAGCGCGCGTAGGTGGTTCAGTAAGTTGGATGTGAAATCCCCGGGCTCAACCTGGGAACTGCATCCAAAACTGCTGAGCTAGAGTACGGTAGAGGGTGGTGGAATTTCCTGTGTAGCGGTGAAATGCGTAGATATAGGAAGGAACACCAGTGGCGAAGGCGACCACCTGGACTGATACTGACACTGAGGTGCGAAAGCGTGGGGAGCAAACAGGATTAGATACCCTGGTAGTCCACGCCGTAAACGATGTCAACTAGCCGTTGGAATCCTTGAGATTTTAGTGGCGCAGCTAACGCATTAAGTTGACCGCCTGGGGAGTACGGCCGCAAGGTTAAAACTCAAATGAATTGACGGGGGCCCGCACAAGCGGTGGAGCATGTGGTTTAATTCGAAGCAACGCGAAGAACCTTACCTGGCCTTGACATGCTGAGAACTTTCCAGAGATGGATTGGTGCCTTCGGGAACTCAGACACAGGTGCTGCATGGCTGTCGTCAGCTCGTGTCGTGAGATGTTGGGTTAAGTCCCGTAACGAGCGCAACCCTTGTCCTTAGTTACCAGCACCTCGGGTGGGCACTCTAAGGAGACTGCCGGTGACAAACCGGAGGAAGGTGGGGATGACGTCAAGTCATCATGGCCCTTACGGCCAGGGCTACACACGTGCTACAATGGTCGGTACAAAGGGTTGCCAAGCCGCGAGGTGGAGCTAATCCCATAAAACCGATCGTAGTCCGGATCGCAGTCTGCAACTCGACTGCGTGAAGTCGGAATCGCTAGTAATCGTGAATCAGAATGTCACGGTGAATACGTTCCCGGGCCTTGTACACACCGCCCGTCACACCATGGGAGTGGGTTGCTCCAGAAGTAGCTAGTCTAACCTTCGGGGGGACGGTTACCACGGAGTGATTCATGACTGGGGTGAAGTCGTAACAAGGTAGCCGTAGGGGAACCTGCGGCTGGATCACCTCCTTAATCGAAGACATCAGCTTCTTCATAAGTATCCACACGAATTGCTTGATTCATAGTCGAAGACGATGCTGTAACGCGACCCTGTTATAGGTCTGTAGCTCAGTTGGTTAGAGCGCACCCCTGATAAGGGTGAGGTCGGCAGTTCAAATCTGCCCAGACCTACCAATTGCTTGGTGCAGAAGAATACGGGGCCATAGCTCAGCTGGGAGAGCGCCTGCCTTGCACGCAGGAGGTCAGCGGTTCGATCCCGCTTGGCTCCACCACTCTCTACGCGGTTACGGTGTGAAGATAAAGAGTTCAGAAATGAGCGCTTCAGGGTAGATCTTGCGAGTGCTGATTTCTGGTCTTTTGACCGGTACGAATATCGTTCTTTAAAAATTTGGATATGTGATAGAAGTGACTGATTAATTGCTTTCACTGGCAATTGATCTGGTCAAGGTAAAATTTGTAGTTCTCAAGACGCAAATTTTCGGCGAATGTCGTCTTCACGATTGAGACAGTAACCAGATTGCTTGGGGTTATATGGTCAAGTGAAGAAGCGCATACGGTGGATGCCTTGGCAGTCAGAGGCGATGAAAGACGTGGTAGCCTGCGAAAAGCTTTGGGGAGTCGGCAAACAGACTGTGATCCAGAGATCTCTGAATGGGGGAACCCACCCGGCATAAAGCCGGGTATCTTGTACTGAATCCATAGGTGCAAGAGGCGAACCAGGGGAACTGAAACATCTAAGTACCCTGAGGAAAAGAAATCAACCGAGATTCCCTAAGTAGTGGCGAGCGAACGGGGACTAGCCCTTAAGTTGATTTGAGTGTAGTGGAAGGCTCTGGAAAGTGCCGCCGTAGTGGGTGATAGCCCCGTACACGAAACGCTCTTATCAATGAAATCGAGTAGGACGGGGCACGAGAAACCTTGTCTGAACATGGGGGGACCATCCTCCAAGGCTAAATACTACTGACTGACCGATAGTGAACCAGTACCGTGAGGGAAAGGCGAAAAGAACCCCGGAGAGGGGAGTGAAATAGAACCTGAAACCGTATGCGTACAAGCAGTGGGAGCCTACTTTGTTGGGTGACTGCGTACCTTTTGTATAATGGGTCAGCGACTTATATTCAGTGGCGAGCTTAACCGAATAGGGGAGGCGTAGCGAAAGCGAGTCTTAATAGGGCGCTTTAGTCGCTGGGTATAGACCCGAAACCGGGCGATCTATCCATGGGCAGGTTGAAGGTTAGGTAACACTGACTGGAGGACCGAACCGACTACCGTTGAAAAGTTAGCGGATGACCTGTGGATCGGAGTGAAAGGCTAATCAAGCTCGGAGATAGCTGGTTCTCCTCGAAAGCTATTTAGGTAGCGCCTCGTGTATCACTGCTGGGGGTAGAGCACTGTTTCGGCTAGGGGGTCATCCCGACTTACCAAACCGATGCAAACTCCGAATACCAGCAAGTGTCAGCACGGGAGACACACGGCGGGTGCTAACGTCCGTCGTGAAAAGGGAAACAACCCAGACCGTCAGCTAAGGTCCCAAAGTTATGGTTAAGTGGGAAACGATGTGGGAAGGCTTAGACAGCTAGGAGGTTGGCTTAGAAGCAGCCATCCTTTAAAGAAAGCGTAATAGCTCACTAGTCGAGTCGGCCTGCGCGGAAGATGTAACGGGGCTCAAACCATACACCGAAGCTACGGGTTCATCCTTTGGATGAGCGGTAGAGGAGCGTTCTGTAAGCCTGTGAAGGTGAGTTGAGAAGCTTGCTGGAGGTATCAGAAGTGCGAATGCTGACATGAGTAACGACAATGCGAGTGAAAAACTCGCACGCCGAAAGACCAAGGTTTCCTGCGCAACGTTAATCGACGCAGGGTTAGTCGGCCCCTAAGGCGAGGCAGAAATGCGTAGTCGATGGGAAACGGGTTAATATTCCCGTACTTCTAGTTACTGCGATGGAGGGACGGAGAAGGCTAGGCCAGCACGGCGTTGGTTGTCCGTGTTTAAGGTGGTAGGCTGAGATCTTAGGTAAATCCGGGATCTTAAGGCCGAGAGCTGATGACGAGCGTTCTTTTAGAATGCGAAGTGGTTGATGCCATGCTTCCAGGAAAAGCTTCTAAGCTTCAGGTAACTAGGAACCGTACCCCAAACCGACACAGGTGGTTAGGTAGAGAATACCAAGGCGCTTGAGAGAACTCGGGTGAAGGAACTAGGCAAAATGGCACCGTAACTTCGGGAGAAGGTGCGCCGGTGAGGGTGAAGTATTTACTACGTAAGCCCATGCCGGTCGAAGATACCAGGCCGCTGCGACTGTTTATTAAAAACACAGCACTCTGCAAACACGAAAGTGGACGTATAGGGTGTGACGCCTGCCCGGTGCCGGAAGGTTAATTGATGGGGTTAGCGCAAGCGAAGCTCTTGATCGAAGCCCCGGTAAACGGCGGCCGTAACTATAACGGTCCTAAGGTAGCGAAATTCCTTGTCGGGTAAGTTCCGACCTGCACGAATGGCGTAACGATGGCGGCGCTGTCTCCACCCGAGACTCAGTGAAATTGAAATTGCTGTGAAGATGCAGTGTATCCGCGGCTAGACGGAAAGACCCCGTGAACCTTTACTATAGCTTTGCACTGGACTTTGAGCTTGCTTGTGTAGGATAGGTGGGAGGCTTTGAAGTGGGGACGCCAGTTCTCATGGAGCCATCCTTGAAATACCACCCTGGCAACCTTGAGGTTCTAACTCTGGTCCGTTATCCGGATCGAGGACAGTGTATGGTGGGTAGTTTGACTGGGGCGGTCTCCTCCCAAAGAGTAACGGAGGAGTACGAAGGTGCGCTCAGACCGGTCGGAAATCGGTCGTAGAGTATAAAGGCAAAAGCGCGCTTGACTGCGAGACAGACACGTCGAGCAGGTACGAAAGTAGGTCTTAGTGATCCGGTGGTTCTGTATGGAAGGGCCATCGCTCAACGGATAAAAGGTACTCCGGGGATAACAGGCTGATACCGCCCAAGAGTTCATATCGACGGCGGTGTTTGGCACCTCGATGTCGGCTCATCACATCCTGGGGCTGAAGCCGGTCCCAAGGGTATGGCTGTTCGCCATTTAAAGTGGTACGCGAGCTGGGTTTAGAACGTCGTGAGACAGTTCGGTCCCTATCTGCCGTGGACGTTTGAGATTTGAGAGGGGCTGACCTTAGTACGAGAGGACCGGGTTGGACGAACCTCTGGTGTTCCGGTTGTCACGCCAGTGGCATTGCCGGGTAGCTATGTTCGGAAAAGATAACCGCTGAAAGCATCTAAGCGGGAAACTTGCCTCAAGATGAGATCTCACTGGAGCCTTGAGCTCCCTAAAGGGCCGTCGAAGACTACGACGTTGATAGGTTGGGTGTGTAAGCGCTGTGAGGCGTTGAGCTAACCAATACTAATTGCCCGTGAGGCTTGACCATATAACACCCAAACAATCTGCCCTCGTGCAGAGGGTGTCGATGGTGAAGTCGACAGAAAGCCGAAAATTTGCAAGAACTACAAAGCATCTATCACGTATCCAAGGGATAGCGTCTCACGACGACATCCCAACCGAATTGCTTGACGACCATAGAGCGTTGGAACCACCTGATCCCATCCCGAACTCAGTAGTGAAACGACGCATCGCCGATGGTAGTGTGGTGCTTCACCATGTGAGAGTAGGTCATCGTCAAGCTCCTATACGAAACCCCCGCTTCGAAAGAGGCGGGGGTTTATTCTTTGGGGCGCGGAAAATGGCGCATGGCGGTGAGAGTCCCGGAGCGCCGGCCGACGGGACGCCAACCGAGCCTTCGTCAAGCTCCTATACGAAACCCCTGCGTCGAAAGAGTCGGGGGGGCTGCTTTGTGGTCCCGGAAATAATGCTGCGCGCACCGGCACCAGCATCGCGTGACCTCACTCCACAGGTGATATGTCGGCGTTTGGCTGGGTTGGGGTGTTGCGGTAAGTGTTGCGCATTCTGCAATGGCGCTTGGTGGGCATTCCTTGTTCTTCAGTCCCCACGTTTCTATGCAAGTCCTGACCTCATCGTTATCATGCCAGCCTTGTTCTTGGCGGGGCCTGGCATGCTGGAATTGTTGAAACTTCTACAGGATGGCCGATTCCATTCCGGTGAGGCTCTCGGAGCGCATCTGGGGATAAGCCGCAGTGCTGTCTGGAAGCAGTTGCAAGGCCTGGAGGCTGAGTTGGGCATCGGCGTGTTCAAGGTTCCTGGGCGCGGCTACCGATTGTCGTCGCCGATGGTCTTGCTGGATGCTGAACGTCTTTCCCGTGAAACAGCATTGCTGCAATGGCCAATCTTCGTTGAGACCAGTGTTGACTCGACCAACGCTGAAATTTTCCGGCGCCTTGATGCAGGGGTAAAAGCCCCCTTCGTGCTGCTTGCTGAGCGGCAGATGGCTGGACGTGGCCGGCGTGGCCGGGCCTGGGTGAGTCCTTTTGCCGAGAATCTATATTGCAGTCTCGTGTTGCGTGTCGACGGCGGTATGAGCCAGGTTGAGGCGTTGAGCCTCACGGTGGGGCTTGCTGTTGCAAAGACGCTGCAGGATTCGGGTTTAGGTGATGTAGGGCTCAAGTGGCCGAATGACGTGCTGTGTGCCGGGCACAAGATCTCCGGGATACTTCTGGAACTTGCAGGTGACCCGGCTGATGTCTGCCATGTGGTCATAGGGATTGGTATCAACGTCAATATGATGATCGATGCGACTATCGCCATCGACCAGCCGTGGACTTCGGTGCGGCAATGTATCGGGCGAATGGTCGACCGTAATGAATTGGCTGTGCGCCTGTTGCTGCAGTTGCGGGAGTGTCTGTCTCGTCACTGGCAGGGTGGATTTGCCAGCCTGCGAGATGAGTGGGAGGCCCTACACGCCTGGCGCGGGCGCAATGTGGCCCTGACGGCGGGCAACAATGCCACCTTGGGTACGGTCGTTGGTGTTGATGAGCGTGGCGCTATACGGCTGAGCGTCGAGGGTGTTGAGCATGCGTTCAGTGGCGGTGAGTTGAGCCTGAGGCTGCAGCATGATTCTTGAGCTCGACTGCGGGAACAGCTTTATAAAGTGGCGAGTGATTTCCGAAGACGGACGCCGTTTGCTGGCGGGCGTAGTGGACTCGGATGCTGCGCTCTTCGACGCGTTGGCGAATGCCTCGGCAGTGTGTGTAACGCGCTGCCGCCTGGTCAGCGTACGCAGTGATGTCGAGACGGAGCAGTTGTTGGTGCGTCTGAGGGACTCTCTGGGTGTCGATGCCGTATGTGCGCAGTCGGCTCGTCAGGTTGGTGTCGTGTGCAATGGTTACGAGGATTTCCAGCGCCTTGGCCTTGATCGTTGGCTGGCTGTCCTGGGCGCCTATCACCTGGGGCGGTGTGCTTGTCTGGTGCTCGATCTTGGGACGGCAGTGACGGCTGATTTTATTTCCGCTGATGGCCGGCATCTTGGTGGGTTCATTTGCCCAGGTCTGCCATTGATGCGTGATCAACTCAGCACCCATACCCGACGCATACGCTATGACCGGGAGGTTGCGCTGGCGGCGCTGCAGGAGCTGGAACCTGGGCGTTCCACTGCAGAGGCCGTCGAGCGTGGTTGTGTAATGATGCTGCGAGGTTTTGTTGCTGAGCAGCTGCGGCAGGCGCAGGTGCATTTCCCTGATGGCTTTGAGGTTTTTCTCACCGGAGGCGATGCCGAGTTGGTGCGCGACGTGGCTCCGGGTGCGCAGGTTGTTCCTGATCTGGTATTTGTTGGGCTGGCCATCGCCTGCCCCATGAGCTGAGGCAAGTCATGCGCTGGATTCTGCTATTGCTTCTACTGCTGAATGCCTTTTATTACGTCTGGCATCAGCAGCAGGCGCCCTTGCGTGCCAAGGAGGTGGCGCCGGCAGCTGCTTACCAGACGGCGCGCAAGGATATACAGCTCCTGAGTGAGGCGGATGCGTCTGGCGCTCGGGTGCATGCGCCGTCCACTGCGGCTCCTGTCGAGGCTGCTGTATGTCTCTTTCTGGGGAGCTTCGAGCAGGAGGAGAGGGCGCGTGTGGTGGAGCAGCGTCTGCTGAGCCTGGATATCGAGGCCGACGTGCGCAGTGTCGATGCTGCTGCCGGTGTCGAATACTGGGTTTATCTGCCGCCCCTGGCTTCGCGTCAGGCTTCATTGAGGCAACTGCGCGAGTTGCAGGCCCGGCGCATTGATAGCTACATCATCACCCAGGGCGAGCTGGCCAATGGTATATCGCTTGGTATTTTCCCGCGTAGCGATTCGGCCGCCAGCGTCATGCAGCGCTTGCGTAATGCGGGTTATGAGCCGCAAGTGCGGGAGCTGTCGCGTGCGCATCGTAGTTTTTGGGTGCGTGTATCCCCGGAAAGCCGGCGACTGGCCGATGAATTTTTGCTTGGCCAGCTCGCGGGAGACTTCGCGGGTTTGCAGCATCAATTAATGCCATGTGAAGGCGTTGCATTGCCTCAGTAGTTTGCATAGAATGGCGCCCGCTTCGCAGGGTGGTCAAAGTTGTTTCCCGACGAAGATGCTGTCGAATTAGCTAACCTCAAGATTTTAATGAGAAAAAGCTTGACAGTAGGGTGGCAGATCTAGAAAATGCCGCCTCACTTTGGAGGGGTTCCCGAGCGGCCAAAGGGAGCAGACTGTAAATCTGCCGTCACAGACTTCGAAGGTTCGAATCCTTCTCCCACCACCAGATTCAGCGTGAGCTGCAAGCTCCGCGGGTATAGTTCAGTGGTAGAACCTCAGCCTTCCAAGCTGATGATGCGGGTTCGATTCCCGCTGCCCGCTCCAAGATGTGCTGATATGGCTCAGTTGGTAGAGCACACCCTTGGTAAGGGTGAGGTCAGCGGTTCAAATCCGCTCATGAGCTCCATCTAATGAAGGCAGATATGAAAGTATCTGCCTTTGTTTTAATGGCGGCATGGCTTGCTCAATTCTTCGCTAGGAGACGGTCAAGATGGCTAAAGAAAAATTTGAACGTTCAAAACCGCACGTTAACGTTGGTACTATCGGCCACGTTGACCACGGTAAAACTACTCTGACCGCTGCTCTGACCCGTGTCTGCTCCGAAGTATTCGGTTCGGCCCGTGTTGACTTCGACAAGATCGACAGCGCGCCGGAAGAGAAGGCTCGTGGTATCACCATCTCTACTTCTCACGTAGAGTACGATACTCCACCTCGCCACTACGCACACGTAGACTGCCCAGGACACGCCGACTATGTTAAAAACATGATCACAGGTGCTGCACAGATGGACGGTGCAATCCTGGTTGTTGCTGCGACTGATGGCCCAATGCCACAAACTCGTGAGCACATCCTGTTAGGTCGTCAGGTTGGCGTTCCTTACATCATTGTGTTCCTGAACAAATGTGACATGGTTGACGACGCTGAGCTGCTGGAGCTGGTCGAGATGGAAGTTCGCGACCTGCTGAGCACCTACGATTTCCCGGGTGACGACACTCCGATCATCATCGGTTCCGCGCTGATGGCGCTGAACGGCGAAGACACCAACGAGATGGGCACCACTGCCGTCAAGAAGCTGGTTGAAACGCTGGACACCTACATCCCTGAGCCGGTTCGTGCAATTGACCGTCCATTCCTGCTGCCAATTGAAGACGTATTCTCAATCTCCGGCCGCGGTACTGTTGTGACCGGTCGTGTAGAGCGCGGTATCGTCAAGATCCAGGAAGAAATCGAAATCGTTGGTCTGCGTCCGACCACCAAAACCACCTGCACCGGCGTTGAGATGTTCCGCAAGCTGCTGGACGAAGGTCGTGCTGGTGAGAACTGCGGCGTGCTGCTGCGCGGCACCAAGCGTGATGAAGTCGAGCGTGGTCAGGTTCTGGCCAAGCCGGGCACCATCAAGCCGCACACCAAGTTCGAAGCTGAAGTGTACGTGCTGTCCAAGGAAGAAGGTGGTCGTCACACCCCGTTCTTCAAGGGCTACCGTCCGCAGTTCTACTTCCGTACCACTGACGTGACCGGTTCGTGCGAACTGCCGGAAGGCGTTGAGATGGTAATGCCTGGCGACAACATCAAGATGGTTGTCACCCTGATCAAGCCGATCGCCATGGAAGACGGCCTGCGCTTCGCGATTCGCGAAGGTGGTCGTACCGTTGGTGCCGGCGTGGTTGCCAAGATCATCGAATAATCGGTTGATCTGTCCCTCTCAGGCCGGCATAATGGTCGGCCTGATTTTGTTCTAGGTCAGTAGCTCAATTGGCAGAGCGGCGGTCTCCAAAACCGCAGGTTGGGGGTTCGATTCCCTCCTGACCTGCCATTTTCTAACGAATTTGGCGTGTCTTTCACAGGATCCTCTCGAATGAATGTTAAGGCTGAAGCCAAAGACTCTCGCTTTGATCTGGTCAAGTGGCTGGTTGTCGCTGCCCTGGTTGTAGTGGGTGTGGTGGGTAATCAGTACTTTTCTGCAGAGCCTGTTCTGTATCGTGTTCTGGGTTTGGTCGTGCTGGGCGCTGTTGCTGCATTCGTGGCGTTTCAGACTGCTCGCGGTCAGGCTTTCGCGGTACTGCTGAAAGAAGCGCGCGTCGAGATTCGTAAGGTTGTTTGGCCGACTCGCCAGGAGACCACTCAGACTACTCTGATCGTGGTCGCTGTGGTGTTGGTCATGGCGCTGCTGTTGTGGGGGCTCGATTCCCTGCTCGGCTGGCTGATTTCGCTGATTGTTGGTTAAGGGTGTCTCGTGGCTAAGCGTTGGTACGTCGTGCATGCTTACTCCGGTTACGAGAAGCATGTCATGCGCTCGCTCATCGAGCGCGTGAAACTGGCTGGGATGGAAGATGACTTCGGCGAGATTCTCGTGCCCACTGAAGAAGTGGTCGAGATGCGCAATGGTCAGAAGCGCAAGAGTGAGCGCAAGTTCTTCCCTGGCTATGTTCTTGTGCAGATGGAAATGAACGAGGCGACTTGGCACTTGATCAAGGATACCCCGCGCGTCATGGGTTTCATTGGTGGTACGGCTGACAAGCCGGCGCCAATTACCGAGAAAGAAGCTGAGGCCATTCTGCGTCGTGTTGCCGATAGTGGCGACAAGCCCAAACCGAAAACGTTGTTCGAGCCGGGCGAGATGGTTCGTGTTGTCGATGGCCCGTTCGCTGATTTTGGCGGTGTCGTCGAAGAAGTGAATTACGAGAAAAGCCGCATCCAGGTTGCTGTGACCATTTTCGGTCGCTCAACCCCGGTCGAGCTGGAGTTCAGTCAGGTCGAGAAGGCATAACTGACATAGGCATCCCCCACCCCGCAGTCCTAGGCTGCGGGGTTTTGTCGTCATTGGGATAAATGCGTAAGTAACCTCGGGGAGCCGTAAGGCGTTCGAACCCGAAATTGGAGTAGCTAATGGCTAAGAAGATTCAGGCTTATATCAAGCTGCAGGTTAAAGCCGGTCAGGCAAACCCGTCGCCACCCGTTGGTCCTGCTCTGGGTCAACACGGTGTAAACATCATGGAATTCTGCAAGGCGTTCAACGCCAAGACTCAAGGCGTCGAGCCGGGTCTGCCGACTCCTGTGATCATCACTGTATACAGTGACCGCAGCTTCACCTTTGAAACCAAGAGCACCCCGGCCGCTGTGCTGCTGAAGAAGGCTGCTGGCCTGGCCAGCGGTTCCGCGCGTCCGAACACCGTCAAAGTAGGCACCGTTACCCGTGCTCAGTTGGAAGAGATCGCCAAGACCAAGCAGGCCGATCTGACTGCCGCTGACCTGGATGCGGCCGTGCGCACCATCGCCGGCTCCGCTCGTAGCATGGGCCTCAACGTGGAGGGTGTGTAATGGCTAAGTTGACCAAGCGCCAAAAGGCCATCGCCGAGAAAATCGAAGCAGGCAAGGCCTACAGTTTCGAAGAAGCGGCAACTCTGCTGGCTTCGCTGCCTGCTGCCAAATTCGTAGAGTCCTTCGACGTCGCGGTGAACCTGGGTGTAGACCCGCGTAAATCCGACCAGGTCGTACGTGGTGCCACCGTTCTGCCGAACGGCACTGGCAAGACCGTACGCGTTGCCGTGTTCACCCAAGGTCCGGGCGCTGAAGCTGCCCTGGCTGCCGGTGCCGACAAAGTCGGTATGGACGATCTGGCTGCCGAAATGAAGGCCGGCGATCTGAACTACGACGTGGTCATCGCTTCTCCGGACGCCATGCGCGTTGTTGGCCAGCTGGGCCAGGTACTGGGCCCGCGCGGCCTGATGCCGAACCCGAAAGTCGGCACCGTGACTCCGGACGTCGCTACCGCTGTCAAGAACGCCAAGGCCGGTCAGGTGCGTTTCCGTACCGACAAGAACGGCATCATCCACACCTCCGTTGGCAAGGTCGGCTTCGAAGCCGCTGCGCTGAAGCAGAACGTGGAAGCCCTGCTGGCTGACCTGAAGCGTCTGAAGCCGTCGACTTCGAAAGGTATCTACGTCAAGCGTGTGACCCTGAGCACTACCATGGGTCCGGGTCTGCTCATTGATCAGGCTTCGCTCGACGCGTAAGTGATTGGGTCGGTGGTCGTGTGCCGCCGGCTTTGAAAGATTGGGGTCCCTGCCTGGCGGGGGCTATCCAAGACCGTAGGTGACGCACGTTTTAAATATCAGGCTTGCCTGATGGCCTACGCAGATGGTGCTCCCGATTCGTTACCGAATCAGACACCAAAACGCCGCCAAGCTTCGGTTTGGCGATACGGTAAAAACCAGGAGTAAACCCGTGGCAATTAAACTCGAAGACAAGAAGGCCATCGTCGCTGAAGTCAACGAGGCTGCCAAAGCCGGTCTGTCCGCTGTCGTGGCTGATGCCCGTGGCGTGACCGTCGGCGCAATGACCGGACTCCGTAAAGAGGCCCGCGAAGCTGGTGTGTACGTGAAAGTCGTGCGTAACACCCTGCTCAAGCGCGCCGTTGAAGGCACTCAGTTCGACGTGCTCAACGACGTGTTCAAAGGCCCGACCCTGATCGCTTTCTCTAACGAACACCCGGGCGCTGGCGCTCGTCTGTTCAAAGAGTTCGCCAAGGGTCAGGACAAGTTCGAGATCAAGGCAGCTGCGTTCGAGGGCAAGTACCTCGCAGCAAACCAGATCGACGTGCTGGCAAGTCTGCCGACTCGCGACGAGGGCATCGCCCAGCTGATGAGCGTTATTCAAGGCGCCACCAGCAAACTCGCTCGCACCCTGGCAGCCATTCGCGACCAGAAAGAAGCTGCTGCTGCCTAAGGCGGCGTGAGCACTTTCGAAATCAAACGTTTAATTTGATGGTCGCCTAGGCCGTCACCCCAATACAGGAATTGATAGTCATGTCTCTGACTAACGAGCAAATCATCGAAGCTATCGGCCAGAAATCCGTTATGGAAATCGTCGAGCTGATCAAAGCGATGGAAGAAACCTTCGGTGTAACCGCTGCCGCTGCTGTTGCCGCTGGCCCGGCTGCTGCCGCTGCTGCTGTTGAAGAGCAGACCGAGTTCAACGTCGTTCTGGCTGAAGCTGGCGACAAGAAAGTGAACGTGATCAAGGCCGTTCGCGAGCTGACCGGTCTGGGCCTGAAAGAAGCCAAGGAGAAGGTCGACACCGCTCCTCAGGTTATCGCTGAAGGTCTGAGCAAAGAAGCTGCTGAAGACGCCAAGAAGAAGCTGGAAGAAGCTGGCGCCAAGGTCGAGCTCAAGTAAGCCCGCACCTTGCGTCTACAGCCCGCGCGACTCGCACAAGGCTGATGGCTGGTGGCTTTTGCCACCGGCCTTTTTCCGTTCTAGGTCGACTGTACGTCAGTTGGCCTGGAGCCGGGAAATCCCGCCCGAGAGGCGGTTGCAAACCGAGGGTTTGCACGATTTTCTGGTCACCGCCGCCGGCGTTGACCAAATAAGCAGGTGACCAAGCTGGGGAACGCTGATGGCTTACTCATACACTGAGAAAAAACGTATCCGCAAGGACTTTAGCAAGTTGCCGGATGTCATGGATGTGCCTTACCTCCTGGCCATCCAGCTGGATTCCTATCGCGAATTCCTGCAGCAAGGGGTGAGCAAGGAACAATTCCGCGACATCGGCCTGCATGCGGCCTTCAAATCGGTATTCCCGATCATCAGCTACTCCGGCAACGCTGCCCTGGAGTACGTCGGCTATCGCCTGGGCGAGCCGGCGTTCGACGTCAAGGAGTGCGTCCTGCGTGGCGTGACCTTCGCCGTGCCGCTGCGCGTAAAAGTACGCCTGATCATTTTCGACAAAGAATCGTCGAACAAAGCGATCAAGGACATCAAAGAGCAGGAAGTGTACATGGGCGAAATTCCGCTCATGACCGAGAACGGTACCTTCGTCATCAACGGTACCGAGCGTGTGATCGTGTCCCAGCTGCACCGTTCGCCGGGTGTGTTCTTCGACCACGACCGTGGCAAGACCCACAGCTCGGGCAAGCTGCTGTACTCCGCTCGCATCATTCCTTACCGCGGTTCCTGGCTGGACTTCGAGTTCGACCCGAAGGACGCGGTATTCGTGCGTATCGACCGTCGCCGCAAACTGCCGGCGTCCGTCCTGCTGCGCGCACTGGGCTACAGCACTGAAGAAGTACTGGATGCCTTCTACGACACCAACGTCTTCCATGTTAAGGGCGAAGGCCTGAGCCTGGAGCTGGTACCGCAGCGCCTGCGTGGTGAAGTCGCGGTTCTGGATATCAAGGACGCCAGCGGCAAGGTGATCGTCGAGCAGGGCCGCCGTATCACCGCCCGCCACATCAACCAGCTTGACAAAGCTGGCATCAAGGAGCTGGAAGTTCCGCTCGATTACGTCATTGGCCGTACCACTGCCAAGGCCATCGTGCACCCGGCTACCGGTGAGATCATCGCCGAATGCAACACCGAGCTGACTGCCGACCTGCTGGTCAAGATGGCCAAGGCACAGGTGGTTCGCTTCGAGACTCTGTACACCAACGACATCGACTGTGGTCCGTTCATCAGCGACACCCTGAAGATCGACAGCACCACCAATCAGCTGGAAGCGCTGGTCGAAATCTACCGCATGATGCGTCCTGGTGAGCCGCCAACCAAGGATGCTGCCGAGACCCTGTTCAACAACCTGTTCTTCAGCGCCGAGCGTTACGACCTGTCCGCCGTGGGCCGCATGAAGTTCAACCGTCGTATCGGTCGCACCGAGATCGAAGGTTCGGGCGTGCTGAGCAAGGAAGACATCGTTGCCGTATTGAAGACCCTGGTCGACATCCGTAACGGCAAGGGCATCGTCGACGATATCGACCACCTGGGTAACCGTCGCGTGCGTTGCGTCGGCGAGATGGCCGAGAACCAGTTCCGCGTTGGCCTGGTGCGCGTCGAGCGCGCGGTCAAGGAACGTCTGTCGATGGCCGAAAGCGAAGGCCTGATGCCGCAGGACCTGATCAACGCCAAGCCGGTTGCGGCGGCGGTGAAGGAGTTCTTTGGTTCCAGCCAGCTGTCACAATTTATGGACCAGAACAATCCACTGTCTGAAATTACGCACAAACGTCGTATCTCTGCATTAGGCCCAGGTGGTCTGACTCGTGAGCGCGCGGGCTTCGAAGTACGTGACGTACACCCAACTCACTACGGTCGTGTATGTCCAATCGAAACGCCTGAAGGTCCAAACATCGGTCTGATCAACTCGCTGGCTGCCTACGCCCGCACCAACCAGTACGGCTTCCTGGAAAGCCCGTACCGCGTGGTCAAGGAAGGTCAGGTCACCGACGAGATCGTATTCCTGTCCGCCATCGAAGAAGCCGATCACGTGATCGCTCAGGCGTCCGCGACCCTGAATGACAAAGGTCAGCTGATCGACGAACTGGTCGCCGTACGTCACCTGAACGAATTCACCGTCAAGGCGCCGGAAGACGTCACCCTGATGGACGTGTCGCCGAAGCAGGTCGTTTCCGTCGCCGCCTCGCTGATTCCATTCCTTGAACACGATGACGCCAACCGTGCATTGATGGGTGCGAACATGCAACGTCAGGCTGTACCGACCCTGCGCGCCGACAAGCCGCTGGTCGGTACCGGCATGGAGCGCAACGTCGCCCGTGACTCCGGTGTCTGCGTCGTGGCCCGTCGTGGTGGTGTGATCGACTCGGTCGACGCCAGCCGCATCGTGGTTCGCGTCAACGATGACGAAGTCGAAACTGGCGAAGCTGGTGTCGACATCTACAACCTGACCAAATACACCCGCTCCAACCAGAACACCTGCATCAACCAGCGTCCGCTGGTGAGCAAGGGTGATCAGGTTTCGCGTGGCGACATCATGGCTGACGGCCCGTCCACCGACATGGGTGAACTGGCGCTGGGTCAAAACATGCGCGTGGCATTCATGCCATGGAATGGTTATAACTTCGAAGACTCCATCTGCCTGTCCGAGCGCGTGGTTCAGGAAGACCGCTTCACCACCATCCACATCCAGGAACTGACCTGTGTGGCGCGTGACACCAAGCTCGGCCCAGAGGAAATCTCCTCTGATATCCCGAACGTCGGTGAAGCTGCGCTTTCTAAACTGGATGAATCCGGTATCGTTTATATCGGTGCAGAAGTGAAAGGCGGCGACATTCTGGTTGGTAAAGTAACACCGAAAGGTGAAACTCAGTTAACCCCAGAAGAGAAACTGCTGCGTGCTATCTTCGGTGAAAAAGCGTCAGACGTGAAGGACACCTCCCTGCGTGTGCCGACTGGCACCAAGGGCACCGTCATCGACGTACAGGTCTTCACCCGTGACGGCGTCGAGCGCGACAGCCGCGCGCTGGCTATCGAGAAGCAGCAACTGGACGAGATCCGCAAGGATCTGAACGAAGAGTTCCGCATCGTCGAAGGCGCGACCTTCGAACGTCTGCGTTCCGCTCTGGTTGGTGCCATCGCCGAAGGCGGCGCTGGTCTGAAGAAAGGCACCGCGATTACCGACGAGTTCCTCGACGGCCTCGAGCGTGGTCAGTGGTTCAAGCTGCGCATGGCCGACGACGCCCTGAACGAGCAGCTGGAGAAGGCTCAGGCCTACATCTCCGACCGCCGTCAGATGCTCGACGACAAGTTCGAAGACAAGAAGCGCAAGCTGCAGCAGGGCGATGACCTGGCGCCGGGCGTACTGAAGATCGTCAAGGTCTACCTGGCCATCCGCCGTCGCATCCAGCCGGGTGACAAGATGGCCGGTCGTCACGGTAACAAGGGTGTCGTCTCGGTGATCATGCCGGTCGAAGACATGCCGCACGACGCCAACGGTACTCCGGTCGACATCGTGCTGAACCCGCTGGGCGTACCATCACGTATGAACATCGGTCAGATCCTCGAAACCCACCTGGGCCTCGCGGCCAAGGGCCTGGGCGAGAAGATCAATCGCATGCTCGAAGAGCAGCGCAAGGTCGCTGAACTGCGCAAGTTCCTCGCCGAGATCTACAACGAGATCGGCGGTCGTCAGGAAAACCTCGACGAGTTCTCCGACAACGAGATCCTCGAGCTGGCGAAGAACCTCAAAGGCGGTGTGCCGATGGCGACTGCCGTGTTCGACGGCGCCAAGGAAACCGAGATCAAGGCCATGCTGAAGCTGGCTGATCTGCCGGAGAGCGGCCAGATGCGCCTGTTCGACGGTCGTACCGGTAACCAGTTCGAGCGTCCGACCACCGTCGGCTATATGTACATGCTGAAACTGAACCACTTGGTTGACGATAAGATGCACGCCCGTTCAACAGGTTCTTACAGCTTGGTTACTCAGCAACCGCTGGGTGGTAAAGCGCAGTTCGGTGGTCAGCGTTTCGGGGAGATGGAAGTGTGGGCACTGGAAGCATACGGTGCAGCCTATACTCTTCAAGAAATGCTTACAGTTAAATCGGATGACGTTAACGGCCGTACGAAGATGTATAAAAACATCGTCGATGGCGATCACCGTATGGAGCCGGGCATGCCCGAGTCCTTCAACGTACTGATCAAAGAGATCCGTTCGCTCGGCATCGATATCGATCTGGAAACCGAATAACACGACGTGAATCGGCAGCGGGGCTAACCCAGCCCGCTGCCCGCTCCGCCAGGAGGAAAGGCCTTGAAAGACCTACTGAATTTGCTGAAAAACCAGGGTCAGATCGAAGAGTTCGACGCCATCCGTATCGGATTGGCCTCGCCTGATATGATCCGTTCATGGTCATTCGGTGAAGTGAAAAAGCCAGAAACGATTAACTACCGTACGTTCAAACCTGAGCGCGATGGCCTGTTCTGCGCCAAGATCTTTGGCCCGGTCAAGGACTACGAGTGCCTGTGCGGCAAGTACAAGCGCCTCAAGCACCGCGGTGTGATTTGTGAGAAGTGTGGCGTTGAAGTCGCCCTGGCTAAGGTTCGTCGTGAGCGCATGGCGCACATCGAACTGGCCTCGCCGGTCGCCCACATCTGGTTCCTCAAGTCGCTGCCGTCCCGTATCGGCCTGCTGATGGACATGACCCTGCGTGACATCGAACGCGTGCTCTATTTCGAGAGCTACGTGGTCATCGACCCGGGCATGACCACCCTCGAGAAAGGTCAGCTGCTCAACGACGAGCAGTACTTCGAAGCCCTCGAAGAGTTCGGTGACGACTTCGATGCGCGCATGGGCGCCGAGGCCGTTCGTGAGCTGCTGCACGCCATCGACCTGGATCACGAGATCGGCCGCCTGCGTGAAGAGATTCCGCAGACCAACTCCGAGACCAAGATCAAGAAGCTATCCAAGCGCCTGAAGCTGATGGAAGCCTTCAAGGACTCTGGCAACCTGCCTGAGTGGATGGTGCTGACCGTTCTGCCGGTGCTGCCGCCGGATCTGCGCCCGCTGGTACCGCTCGATGGTGGCCGTTTCGCAACATCAGATCTGAACGATCTGTATCGTCGCGTGATCAACCGTAATAACCGTCTGAAACGTCTTCTGGATCTGGCTGCGCCAGACATCATCGTACGTAACGAAAAACGTATGTTGCAAGAAGCGGTTGATGCGCTGTTAGATAACGGTCGTCGTGGTCGTGCTATCACAGGTTCTAACAAACGTCCTCTGAAATCTTTGGCTGATATGATCAAAGGTAAACAAGGTCGTTTCCGTCAGAACTTACTTGGTAAGCGTGTTGACTACTCAGGTCGTTCTGTTATCACCGTAGGTCCATACCTGCGTCTGCATCAGTGCGGTCTGCCGAAGAAAATGGCTCTTGAGTTATTCAAACCATTTATTTTCGGCAAGCTGGAGGCCCGTGGTCTGGCGACCACCATCAAGGCCGCGAAGAAGATGGTCGAGCGTGAGCTGCCGGAGGTTTGGGACGTTCTCGCTGAAGTTATCCGCGAACACCCAGTCATGCTGAACCGTGCACCAACACTTCACCGTCTGGGTATCCAAGCGTTCGAACCAATTCTGATCGAAGGTAAAGCTATCCAATTGCACCCACTCGTTTGTGCGGCATACAACGCCGACTTCGATGGTGACCAAATGGCGGTACACGTTCCTCTGACTCTGGAAGCTCAGTTAGAAGCACGTGCGTTGATGATGTCAACCAACAACATCCTGTCACCTGCAAGTGGTGAGCCTATCATCGTTCCTTCTCAGGACGTTGTATTGGGTCTCTACTACATGACTCGTGAAGCCGTGAACGCCAAGGGCGAAGGTCGCGTCTTCGCCGACCTGCAGGAAGTCGATCGCGTGTTCCGCGCCGGCGAAGCGTCCCTGCACGCCCGCGTGAAAGTGCGCATCAACGAAACCATCAAAGAGAAAGATGGTTCGATCACCACGAACACCCGCATTGTCGACACCACCGTCGGCCGCGCGCTGCTGTTCCAGATCGTACCGGCTGGCCTGTCCTACGACGTGGTCAACCAGTCGATGAAGAAGAAGGCGATCTCCAAGCTGATCAACCAGTGCTACCGCACCGTGGGTCTGAAGGACACCGTCATCTTCGCTGACCAGCTGATGTACACCGGTTTCGCCTACTCGACCATCTCCGGTGTGTCGATCGGCGTGAACGACTTCGTCATCCCGGACGAGAAGGCGCGCATCATCGACGCCGCCACCGAGGAAGTGAAGGAAATCGAATCGCAGTACGCCTCCGGCCTGGTCACCCAGGGCGAGAAGTACAACAAGGTGATCGACCTCTGGTCGAAGGCCAACGATGAAGTGTCCAAGGCGATGATGGCCAACCTGTCGAAAGAGGCAGTGGTCGATCGTGAAGGCAAGACCGTTGAGCAGGAGTCCTTCAACTCCATGTACATGATGGCGGATTCCGGTGCTCGTGGTTCCGCCGCTCAGATCCGTCAGTTAGCGGGTATGCGTGGTCTGATGGCTAAGCCAGATGGCTCCATCATCGAAACACCAATCACGGCAAACTTCCGTGAAGGTCTTAACGTTCTCCAGTACTTTATTTCGACGCACGGTGCGCGTAAAGGTCTTGCCGATACCGCATTGAAAACAGCGAACTCTGGTTATCTGACTCGTCGTTTAGTCGACGTGGCGCAGGATCTGGTGGTGACCGAGATCGATTGCGGTACCGAGCACGGTCTGCTGATGACGCCGCACATCGAAGGCGGCGACGTGGTCGAACCGCTGGGTGAGCGCGTACTGGGTCGAGTGATCGCCAAGGACGTGTTCAAGCCTGGCACCGAGGACGTCATCGTTCCGGCCGGCACCCTGATCGACGAGCAGTGGGTCGAGTTCATCGAGCTGAACAGCGTCGACGAAGTGGTGGTGCGTTCGCCGATCACCTGCGAAACCCGCTACGGCATCTGCGCCAAGTGCTACGGCCGTGATCTGGCTCGTGGTCACCAGGTCAACATCGGTGAGGCGGTTGGCGTTATCGCGGCACAGTCAATCGGTGAGCCAGGTACACAGTTAACGATGCGTACGTTCCACATTGGTGGTGCTGCAAGCCGTACTTCGGCTGCCGACAGCGTCCAGGTGAAGAACGGTGGTGCGATCCGTCTGCACAACCTGAAGTACGTCGAGCGTGTCGATGGCAACCTGGTAGCGGTTTCCCGTTCCGGCGAGCTGGCTGTGGCCGACGAGTTCGGTCGTGAGCGTGAGCGCTACAAGCTGCCGTACGGTGCCGTGATCTCGGTGAAGGAAGGTGACAAGGTCGACGCTGGCGCCATCGTCGCCAAGTGGGACCCGCACACCCACCCGATCGTGACCGAAATGAAGGGTATCGTGACCTTCGTCGGCATGGAGGAGGGCATCACCATCAAGCGCCAGACCGACGAACTGACCGGTCTGACCAACATCGAAGTTCTCGATCCGAAGGATCGCCCGGCTGCTGGCAAGGACATCCGTCCGGCCATCAAGATGGTCGACGCCAACGGCAAGGAGCTGCTGCTGCCGGGTACCGATGTTCCCGCCCAGTACTTCCTGCCAGCCAACGCCCTGGTCGGGGTGGCGGATGGTGCGCAGATCGCGGTCGGTGACGTTATCGCCCGTATCCCGCAAGAGACCTCGAAAACTCGCGACATCACCGGTGGTCTGCCGCGCGTTGCCGACCTGTTCGAAGCCCGTCGTCCGAAGGAAGCGTCGATCCTGGCGGAAATCAGCGGCACCATTTCGTTCGGTAAAGAGACCAAGGGCAAGCGCCGTCTGGTCATCACCCCGACCGATGGTAGCGATCCATACGAGGAGCTGATTCCGAAGTGGCGTCACCTGAACGTCTTCGAAGGCGAACAAGTGAACCGCGGCGAAGTCATCTCCGACGGTCCGAGCGACCCGCACGATATCCTGCGTCTGCTGGGTGTCAGCGCGCTGGCCAAGTACATCGTCAACGAGATCCAGGACGTTTACCGTCTGCAGGGTGTGAAGATCAACGACAAGCACATCGAGACCATTCTGCGTCAGATGCTGCGCAAGGTTGAGATCAGCGAGTCCGGCGATTCGTCCTTCATCAAGGGCGACCAGATGGAGCTCACCCAGGTTCTGGGCGAGAACGAGCGTCTGGCCGAAGAGGACAAGTTCGTCGCCAAGTACACCCGTGTACTGCTGGGTATCACCAAGGCGTCGCTGTCCACTGAGTCGTTCATCTCGGCGGCGTCCTTCCAGGAAACCACTCGCGTCCTCACCGAGGCAGCGGTTACTGGCAAGCGCGACTACCTGCGTGGTCTGAAAGAGAACGTGGTCGTGGGTCGCCTGATCCCGGCCGGTACCGGTCTGGCCTATCACAGCGAGCGCAAGCGCAAGCGTGATGCCGACAAGCCGGTACGTGTCAGCGCCAGTGAGGTGGAAGCCGCACTGACCGAAGCGCTGAATTCCAGCGGAAATTGAGTCGAAGCCCCGTTAGTTCGCTAGCGGGGCTTTGCCTTGACTGGGGGCTTGAGTCTCTTTAGACTCATGCACCCCTAAATTTGGCAGGGCGCTTGGCTCTGCCATCTTTATTTGTGAGCGTCGAAAGACAACAGTGGAGCTAGTAGATGGCAACTATCAACCAGCTGGTACGTCAGCCGCGTAAGCGTATCGTCGAGAAATCCGACGTGCCTGCGCTGCAGAACTGCCCGCAGCGTCGTGGCGTGTGCACCCGTGTGTACACCACTACGCCGAAGAAACCTAACTCGGCACTGCGTAAAGTGTGCCGCGTGCGTCTGACCAACGGCTACGAAGTGTCTTCGTACATCGGCGGTGAAGGCCACAACCTGCAAGAGCACAGCGTCGTGCTGATCCGTGGCGGTCGTGTAAAGGACCTTCCGGGTGTGCGCTACCACACCGTGCGTGGTTCGCTGGATACCTCCGGCGTCAAAGACCGCAAGCAGGGTCGTTCCAAATACGGTACCAAGCGTCCGAAATAAGGCCGCTTGATCCTTTTTATTTAGTTGAGTCGATAAGAGTAAGGTCGGGCGCGGTGTTTACCGTCAGTCCCGGGCTAACCTGAAGACCGTTTGAGGGCTTATCAATGCCAAGACGTCGTGTAGCAGCAAAGCGTGAGATCCTGGACGATCCGAAATACGGAAGCCAGATCCTCGCCAAATTCATGAACCACGTGATGGAAAGCGGCAAGAAGGCCGTGGCCGAGCGCATCGTTTACGGTGCTCTGGACACTGTCAAGGCGCGCAAGAACAGCGATCCCCTGGAGATCTTCGAGAAAGCTCTCGACGCCATCGCTCCGCTGGTCGAAGTCAAGTCCCGCCGTGTAGGCGGTGCTACCTACCAGGTTCCGGTCGAAGTTCGTCCATCCCGTCGTAATGCTCTGGCCATGCGCTGGCTGGTGGACTACGCGCGCAAGCGTGGCGAGAAGTCCATGGCTCTGCGTCTGGCTGGCGAGCTGCTGGATGCTGCTGAAGGCAAAGGTGCTGCGGTCAAGAAACGTGAAGACGTTCACCGTATGGCAGAAGCTAACAAGGCTTTCTCGCACTACCGCTTCTAATCTCAGCGACACTAACTTTGCGAGGGCTTTATGGCTCGTACTACACCGATCAATCTCTACCGTAACATCGGTATTTGTGCACACGTGGATGCGGGTAAAACAACTACCACAGAGCGCGTGTTGTTCTATACCGGTGTAAACCACAAGATGGGTGAGACCCACGATGGCGCTTCGACCACCGACTGGATGGAGCAGGAGCAAGAGCGTGGTATTACTATCACTTCCGCTGCGGTAACCGCCTTCTGGGCTGGTTCGCAGAAGCAGTACAAGAATCACCGTGTAAACGTTATCGATACCCCCGGTCACGTTGACTTCACCATTGAAGTAGAGCGCTCGCTGCGCGTGCTCGATGGTGCTGTCGTTGTGTTCTGCGGTACCTCGGGCGTTGAGCCGCAGTCCGAAACCGTATGGCGTCAAGCCAACAAGTACGGTGTTCCGCGTATCGTCTACGTGAACAAGATGGACCGTCAGGGTGCCAACTTCCTGCGCGTTGTCGAGCAGATCAAGAAGCGCCTGGGTCACACTCCGGTTCCGCTGCAGCTGCAAATCGGCGCGGAAGAGAACTTCGTGGGCCAGGTTGACCTGCTGCGCATGAAGGCTATCTACTGGAGCGACGACGACAAGGGTATGACCTTCCGTGAGGAAGAGATTCCTGCTGAGCTGCAAGATCAGGCTGCTGAGTATCGTTCGAATCTGGTTGAAGCTGCGGCTGAAGCCAATGAAGAGCTGATGAACAAGTACCTGGAAGAGGGCGACCTCTCCCTGGAAGAGATCAAGGCCGGTCTGCGTCAGCGCACCATCGCCTGTGAAATCGTTCCGGCCGTACTGGGTTCCTCCTTCAAGAACAAGGGCGTGCCTCTGGTTCTCGATGCTGTTATCGACTTCCTGCCGGCTCCGACCGACATCCCGGCGATTCAGGGTATCCATCCTGATCACGTGGAGCAGGGCGACGATGCGCCGAAAGATGAGCGTCCGGCTTCTGACGATGCTCCGTTCGCGGCGCTGGCGTTCAAGATCGCTACCGACCCCTTCGTTGGTACTCTGACCTTTACCCGTGTTTATTCCGGTGTTCTCGCTTCCGGCGACTCCGTGATCAACTCGGTCAAGGGCAAGAAGGAGCGCGTTGGTCGTATGGTGCAGATGCACGCCAACCAGCGTGACGAGATCAAGGAAGTGCGTGCCGGTGATATCGCGGCTCTGATCGGCATGAAGGATGTGACCACGGGTGACACCCTGTGCGATATCGAGAAGCAGATCATCCTTGAGCGTATGGACTTCCCTGAGCCAGTAATCTCGGTTGCTGTCGAGCCGAAGACCAAGGCCGACCAGGAGAAGATGGGTATCGCGCTGGGTCGTCTGGCTCAGGAAGACCCGTCCTTCCGCGTCAAGACTGACGAAGAAACCGGCCAGACCATCATCTCCGGTATGGGTGAGCTGCACCTAGACATCCTCGTTGACCGCATGAAGCGTGAATTCAACGTTGAGGCCAACATCGGCAAGCCGCAGGTTTCCTATCGTGAAACCATCTCCAAGGACAATGTCGAGATCGAAGGCAAGTTCGTTCGTCAGTCCGGTGGTCGCGGTCAGTTCGGTCACTGCTGGATTCGTTTCTCGACTCCGGACGTGGACGACAAGGGCAACATCACCGAAGGTCTGGTGTTCACCAACGAAGTCGTGGGCGGTGTGGTTCCGAAGGAATACATCCCGGCGATCCAGAAGGGTATCGAAGAGCAGATGAAGAACGGCGTCGTTGCCGGCTATCCGCTGATCGGCCTGAAGGCTACCGTGTTCGATGGTTCCTACCACGACGTCGACTCCAACGAGATGGCGTTCAAGATCGCTGCCTCCATGGCAACCAAGCAGCTGGCCCAGAAGGGCGGCGGTAAGGTGCTTGAGCCGATCATGAAGGTGGAAGTGGTAACTCCTGAGGATTACATGGGCGACGTGATGGGTGACCTGAACCGTCGTCGTGGTCTGATCCAGGGTATGGAAGATTCGGTGTCCGGTAAGGTTATCCGTGCCGAAGTTCCGCTGGGCGAGATGTTTGGTTACGCTACCGACGTCCGTTCCATGTCCCAGGGTCGCGCCAGCTACTCCATGGAATTCTCCAAGTACGCAGAAGCTCCGTCGAACATCGTCGAAGCGCTGGTTAAAAAACAAGGCTAATCCCGCCCTTTAAGTAAGAGGTTTACTGTCGTGGCTAAGGAAAAATTCGAACGTAACAAACCGCACGTCAACGTTGGCACCATCGGTCACGTTGACCACGGTAAAACCACTCTGACCGCTGCTCTGACCCGTGTCTGCTCCGAAGTATTCGGTTCGGCCCGTGTTGACTTCGACAAGATCGACAGCGCGCCGGAAGAGAAGGCTCGTGGTATCACCATCAACACTGCCCACGTAGAGTACGATTCCACCATTCGTCACTACGCGCACGTTGACTGCCCGGGTCACGCCGACTACGTGAAGAACATGATCACCGGTGCTGCCCAGATGGACGGCGCGATCCTGGTCTGCTCGGCTGCCGACGGCCCCATGCCGCAAACCCGTGAGCACATCCTGCTGTCCCGTCAGGTTGGCGTACCGTACATCGTTGTCTTCCTGAACAAGGCTGACATGGTTGACGACGCTGAGCTGCTGGAGCTGGTCGAGATGGAAGTTCGCGACCTGCTGAGCACCTACGATTTCCCGGGTGACGACACTCCGATCATCATCGGTTCCGCGCTGATGGCGCTGAACGGCGAAGACACCAACGAGATGGGCACCACTGCCGTCAAGAAGCTGGTTGAAACGCTGGACACCTACATCCCTGAGCCGGTTCGTGCCATTGACCGTCCGTTCCTGATGCCGATCGAAGACGTATTCTCGATCTCCGGCCGCGGTACTGTTGTGACCGGTCGTGTAGAGCGCGGTATCGTCAAGATCCAGGAAGAAATCGAAATCGTTGGTCTGCGTCCGACCACCAAAACCACCTGCACCGGCGTTGAGATGTTCCGCAAGCTGCTGGACGAAGGTCGTGCTGGTGAGAACTGCGGCGTGCTGCTGCGCGGCACCAAGCGTGATGAAGTCGAGCGTGGTCAGGTTCTGGCCAAGCCGGGCACCATCAAGCCGCACACCAAGTTCGAAGCTGAAGTGTACGTGCTTTCCAAGGAAGAAGGTGGTCGTCACACCCCGTTCTTCAAGGGCTACCGTCCGCAGTTCTACTTCCGTACCACTGACGTGACCGGTTCGTGCGAACTGCCGGAAGGCGTTGAGATGGTAATGCCTGGCGACAACATCAAGATGGTTGTCACCCTGATCAAGCCGATCGCCATGGAAGACGGCCTGCGCTTCGCGATTCGCGAAGGTGGTCGTACCGTTGGTGCCGGCGTGGTTGCCAAGATCATCGAGTAATCGACGATCCGCTTGAGAGAAAAGGGCCCTTCGGGGCCCTTTTCTTTTGAACTGGTTAAAAGTTGACACCCCTGGGGGGCATCCGTACAATTGCGCCTCCCTCGAGCGGGCGTAGTCCGTCTGTGGGGATTAGCAGCTTGGAATCTGAGGTCAAAATGCAAAACCAACAAATCCGTATTCGGTTGAAGGCTTTTGACCATCGCCTGATCGATCAATCTACCCAGGAAATCGTGGAAACCGCGAAACGTACTGGTGCTCAGGTGCGTGGTCCGATTCCTCTGCCTACTCGTAAGGAGCGGTACACCGTTCTGATTTCTCCGCACGTTAATAAAGATGCGCGTGATCAGTACGAAATTCGCACTCATAAGCGTGTCCTGGACATCGTCCAGCCGACGGATAAAACCGTTGATGCGCTGATGAAGCTCGACCTTGCGGCAGGCGTGGAAGTGCAGATCAGCCTCGGCTAAAACCTGGCGGTTTTAGTCGTGTAACGCTCTGAAATGGGCGGCCATAGCGGGTGAAAGCCCCGTACACTCATGAGGTTTACAACATGACTATTGGTGTAGTCGGTCGTAAGTGCGGCATGACCCGCATTTTCACCGAAGAAGGTGTCTCCATTCCGGTCACGGTCATTGAGATCGAGCCGAATCGCGTCACCCAGTTCAAAAGCGAGGAGTCCGATGGCTACCGTGCAGTGCAGGTCACTGTCGGCGAGCGCCGTGCCTCCCGTGTCAGCAAGGCTCAGGCCGGCCACTTCGCCAAGGCGAACGTCGCGGCAGGTCGTACCGTCATGGAATTCCGTCTTGAAGAAGGCGACTACCAGGCCGGCGATCTGATCAACGCTGAAATTTTCCAAGCTGGTCAACTGGTGGATGTCACCGGTCAGTCCAAAGGTAAAGGCTTTGCCGGTACCATCAAGCGTTGGAACTTCCGCGGCCAGGACAACACTCACGGTAACTCCGTTTCTCACCGTGTACCGGGTTCCATTGGTCAGTGCCAGACCCCGGGTCGTGTATTCAAGGGCAAAAAGATGTCCGGTCACATGGGCGCTGAGCGCGTGACCGTGCAGTCCCTGGAAGTCGTTCGCGTAGACGCCGAGCGTAATCTGCTGCTGGTCAAGGGTGCCGTTCCGGGCGCTACTGGCGGCGACGTTATCGTTCGTCCGGCTGTCAAGGCGTAAGGGGAGAATCTGAGATGCAATTGAATGTAAATGGCGCTCAGGCGATCGAAGTGTCCGAAGCGACCTTCGGTGGCGAGTTCAACGAGACCCTGGTACACCAAGCAGTCGTGGCCTACATGGCTGGCGGTCGTCAGGGCACCAAGGGCCAGAAGTCCCGTTCCGACGTTTCCGGTGGCGGCAAGCGCCCGTGGCGTCAGAAGGGTACCGGTCGTGCTCGTGCCGGTACCACTCGTGGTCCGATCTGGCGTGGCGGTGGTGTGACCTTCGCAGCGTCCACCCGTAACCATGAGCAAAAGCTGAACAAGAAGATGTACCGCGCAGCAATGCGCTCCATTCTTGCTGAGCTGGTTCGTACCGACCGTCTGGTCGTGGTCGAAGACTTCGCCGTTGATGCGCCGAAGACCAAGACCCTGCTGGCCAAACTCAATGGCCTGGGCCTGACCGACGTGCTGATCGTATCCGATGCGGTCGACGAGAACCTGTACCTGGCTGCCCGCAACCTGCCGCACGTTGATGTACGTGACGTTCAGGGTTCCGATCCGGTCAGCCTGATCGCGTACGAGAAGGTGCTGGTCACCGTTTCGGCCGTGAAGAAATTCGAGGAGCTGCTGGGATGAACCAGGAACGCGTATTCAAAGTGCTGCTTGGCCCGCACATCTCCGAGAAGGCCACGGTTCTGGCTGACAAGCAAGGTCAGTTCGTTTTCAAAGTCGCTACCGATGCGACCAAGCTGGAAATCAAGAAGGCCGTCGAAAGCCTGTTCAACGTGAAGGTTGAGCGCGTGACTACCCAGAACGTTCTGGGTAAGAGCAAGCGCACCGCTCGCGGTCTGGGCAAGCGTAACGACTGGAAGAAGGCGGTTATCTCCCTTCAGCCGGGCCAAGATCTCGATTTCACCAGCAGTGCTGAGTAAGGAAGGGGTGCATCATGGCAATCGTTAAATGCAAACCGACTTCCGCTGGCCGCCGTTTTGTGGTCAAGGTGGTCAATCAGGAGCTGCACAAAGGCGCTCCGTACGCTCCGCTGCTCGAGAAGAAGTCGAAGTCTGGCGGTCGTAACAACAACGGCCGTATTACCACCCGTCATATCGGTGGTGGTCACAAGCAGCATTACCGTCTGGTCGACTTCCGTCGCAACGACAAGGATGGCATTCCTGCCACCGTCGAGCGCGTGGAATACGATCCGAACCGTACTGCTCACATCGCTCTGCTGAAGTACGCTGACGGCGAACGTCGCTACATCATCGCGCCGAAGGGCGTGGTCGCTGGCGATCAGCTGGTTGCGGGCATCATGGCCCCGATCAAGCCGGGCAACAGCCTGCAGCTGCGCAACATTCCGGTGGGTTCGACCGTTCACGGTATCGAGCTGAAGCCGGGCAAAGGCGCACAGATCGCTCGTTCCGCTGGTGCTTCCGCTCAGCTGATCGCGCGTGAAGGTGCCTACGTGACTCTGCGTCTGCGCTCCGGCGAAATGCGCAAAGTCCTGGCTGAGTGCCGTGCGACCCTGGGCGAAGTCTCGAACTCCGAGCACAGCCTGCGTTCGCTGGGTAAGGCTGGTGCCAAGCGCTGGCGTGGCGTTCGTCCGACCGTTCGTGGTGTTGCCATGAACCCGGTTGATCACCCGCACGGTGGTGGTGAAGGTCGTACCTCCGGTGGTCGTCATCCGGTGTCGCCATGGGGCTTCCCGACCAAGGGCGCGAAGACCCGTGCTAACAAGCGCACCGACAACATGATCGTCCGTCGTCGCAAGTAAATAGAGGGATACGACAGTGCCACGTTCTCTGAAAAAAGGTCCTTTTATCGATCTTCACCTACTGAAGAAGGTCGAAGCGGCGGTGGAAAAGAATGATCGCAAGCCGGTTAAAACCTGGTCGCGTCGTTCCATGATCCTGCCGCAGATGGTCGGTCTGACCATCGCTGTCCATAATGGTCGTCAGCATGTCCCGGTTCTCGTGAACGAAGACATGGTCGGCCACAAACTGGGCGAATTTGCCGGCACGCGTACCTATCGTGGTCACGTTGCCGACAAGAAAGGCAAGCGTTAAGGGGTTTGGAAATGGAAGTAGCCGCTAAGTTGTCGGGCGCTCGCATCTCCGCCCAGAAAGCTCGCCTGGTCGCCGACCAGATCCGCGGGAAGAAGGTGGGCGAAGCGCTCAACCTGCTGGCTTTCAGCAGCAAGAAAGCCGCCGAGATCATGAAGAAAGTGCTGGAGTCGGCCGTTGCCAACGCCGAGCACAACGAAGGCGCAGACGTTGATGACCTGAAGGTCAGCACCGTTTTCGTCAACGAAGGGCGTTCGCTTAAGCGCATCATGCCGCGTGCGAAAGGCCGTGCAGATCGCATCGTCAAGCGGTCTTGCCATATCACTGTCAAGGTTGCGGACAAGTAACGGAGTCGATCAGATGGGTCAGAAAGTACATCCCGTTGGCATCCGCCTGGGAATCGTCAAGGATCACACTTCGGTCTGGTACGCAGATGGTCGCAATTATGCCGACTACCTGAACGCCGACCTGAAGGTTCGTGCATACCTGCAAGACAAACTAAAAAGCGCGTCCGTTAGCCGTGTCGACATCGCTCGTCCGGCTCAAACCGCACGCATCACCATCCACACCGCTCGTCCCGGCATCGTGATCGGCAAGAAAGGTGAAGATGTTGAGAAGCTGCGTCAGGACCTGACCAAGCAAATGGGTGTGCCGGTGCACATCAACATCGAAGAGATCCGCAAGCCGGAGCTCGACGGTATGCTGGTTGCGCAGAGCGTAGCTCAGCAGCTGGAACGTCGTGTTATGTTCCGTCGTGCTATGAAGCGTGCAGTACAGAACGCAATGCGCATTGGTGCCAAGGGCATCAAGATCCAGGTGAGCGGTCGTCTTGGCGGTGCTGAAATCGCTCGTACCGAGTGGTATCGTGAAGGCCGTGTGCCACTGCACACATTACGTGCTGATATCGATTACGCCACCTACGAAGCGCACACCACTTACGGTGTGATCGGCGTCAAGGTTTGGATCTTCAAGGGTGAGGTCATTGGTGGCCGCACTGAAGAGCTGAAGCCGCAAGCGCCCGCTCCTCGTAAAGCTGCTAAGAAATAAGGAGTACGCATCATGTTGCAACCAAAGCGTACGAAGTTCCGCAAGCAGATGACCGGCCACAACCGTGGTCTGGCTCAGCGCGGTAGCAAGGTCAGCTTCGGCGAATTCGCGCTGAAGTCTGTCGCCCGCGGTCGTCTCACCGCTCGTCAGATCGAGTCCGCTCGTCGTGCTCTGACCCGTCACGTTAAGCGTGGCGGCAAGATCTGGATCCGCGTCTTCCCGGACAAGCCGGTTACCAAGAAGCCTCTCGAAGTGCGGATGGGTAAAGGTAAGGGTGGCGTTGAATACTGGGTAGCCCAGATCCAGCCAGGCAAAGTCCTGTACGAGATCGAAGGCGTATCCGAAGAGCTGGCGCGCGAGGCATTCGCCCTGGCTGCTGCAAAGCTGCCGCTCGCCACCACCTTTGTTAAGCGGACGGTGATGTGATGAAAGCGACCGAACTTCGTGAAAAAAGCGCACAACAGCTGAACGAGCAACTGCTCGAGCTGCTGCGCGACCAGTTCAATCTGCGTATGCAGAAGGCGACTGGCCAGCTGGGGCAGTCTCACCTGCTCTCGCAAGTGAAGCGCGACATCGCTCGCGTCAAGACTGTCCTCAGCCAGCAGGCAGGTAAGTGATCATGGCCGAAGTTGAAAAAACAGTCCGTACGCTGACCGGCCGTGTTGTCAGCGACAAGATGGACAAGACCATCACCGTTCTGATCGAGCGCCGTGTAAAGCACCCGATCTACGGTAAATACGTCAAGCGTTCGACCAAACTGCACGCTCACGACGAAACCAACCAGTGCAAGATCGGCGACAAGGTTTCCATTCGCGAAACCCGTCCGCAGTCCAAGACCAAGTCCTGGGCTCTGGTTGAAGTCGTTGAACGTGCCGTTGACGTCTAAGGGCTAGGGGTCGGAGAAATTTTATGATTCAGACTCAATCCATGCTCGATGTGGCTGACAACAGTGGTGCACGTCGCGTAATGTGTATCAAGGTTCTAGGTGGCTCGCACCGTCGCTACGCCGGCATCGGCGACATCATCAAGGTCACCGTCAAGGAAGCAATTCCGCGCGGCAAAGTGAAGAAAGGTCAGGTCATGACCGCAGTGGTTGTTCGCACCCGTCACGGCGTTCGTCGTGCCGACGGTTCGATCATCCGCTTCGACGGCAATGCTGCTGTTCTGCTGAACAACAAGCAGGAGCCGATCGGTACCCGTATCTTCGGGCCAGTGACCCGTGAACTGCGTTCCGAGAAGTTCATGAAGATCGTCTCGCTCGCCCCTGAAGTGCTTTAAGGAGATCCGACATGCAAAAGATTCGTCGTGACGACGAGATCATCGTGATCGCCGGTAAAGACAAAGGTAAGCGCGGTAAGGTGCTCAAGGTTCTCGCTGACGACCGTCTGGTCGTCGGTGGCATCAACCTGGTGAAGCGTCATACCAAGCCGAACCCGATGTCGGGCGTTCAAGGCGGTATCGTCGAGAAAGAAGCGCCGCTGCACGCTTCCAACGTTGCCATCTTCAACTCTGAGACCAACAAGGCTGACCGCGTTGGCTTCAAAGTCGAAGACGGCAAGAAAATTCGTGTCTTCAAGTCCACCCAGAAGCCGGTTGGCGCTTGAGAATCCGTAGGTAAATACCATGGCACGACTGAAAGAGATTTACCGGAAGGAAATCGCGCCCAAGCTGAAGGAAGAACTGAAGCTGGCGAACGTGATGGAAGTTCCGCGCATCACCAAGATCACCCTGAACATGGGCCTGGGCGAAGCGATCGGTGACAAGAAGATCATCGAAAACGCTGTTGCCGACCTCGAGAAGATTACCGGTCAGAAAGTTGTTGTGACTCATGCCCGCAAGTCGATCGCTGGTTTCAAGGTTCGTGAAGGCTGGCCGATTGGCGTCAAGGTCACTCTGCGTCGCGAGCGTATGTACGAGTTCCTGGATCGTCTGCTGTCCATCTCCCTGCCGCGCGTGCGTGACTTCCGCGGCCTGAATGCCAAGTCTTTCGATGGTCGCGGTAACTACAGCATGGGTGTTCGTGAACAAATCATCTTCCCTGAAATCGATTACGACAAGATCGATGCGCTGCGTGGTCTGGACATCACCCTGACTACCACTGCCCGTAACGATGATGAAGGCCGCGCTCTGCTGCGTGCTTTCAACTTCCCGTTCCGCAACTGATCGGAGTCCTGGACAATGGCCAAGACAAGCATGAAGAACCGCGAGCTGAAGCGTCAGCAAACGGTTGCCAAGTACGCCAAGAAGCGTGCCGAGCTGAAAGCCACCATCGCTAATCCGAACACCAGTCCGGAAGCGCGTTGGGAAGCTCAGGTCGCACTGCAGAAGCAGCCGCGTGACGCCAGCGCCTCGCGCCTGCGTAACCGCTGCCGCATCACCGGCCGTCCGCACGGCGTTTACCGCAAGTTCGGTCTGTCGCGTAACAAGCTGCGCGAAGCTGCCATGCGTGGTGACGTACCGGGCCTGGTGAAAGCCAGCTGGTAAGCAACAAACAAAACCGGCCTTGTGCCGGTTTTGTCTTTTTATGAACAAGCCCCTTTTGGGGCTTGCTTCATTTTTGCTCGGTCTCTAGAATGTCCGGCTCTCCTGAGCCTGGTATTTTGATGCCGAGCTTTTGGATGATCCCACAGCCTTCGGGCTGTTCTTTTTGTATCAGGAGCGTCTAGCCCATGAGTATGCAGGACCCGTTAGCGGACATGCTAACTCGTATCCGTAATGCCCAGATGGCTGAAAAGTCCGTCGTAAGCATGCCTTCTTCCACTCTGAAGGTAGCAGTAGCCAAAGTTCTGAAAGACGAAGGTTACATTGCGGGTTATGAAGTCAATGGTGAAGCCAAGCCACAACTGTCCATCGAGCTGAAGTACTTCGAAGGCCGTCCGGTCATCGAGGAAGTCAAGCGCGTGAGCCGTCCTGGCCTTCGTCAGTACAAATCCGTCGATGACCTGCCGAAGGTACGCGGCGGTCTCGGTGTTTCCATCGTCTCCACCAACAAAGGTGTGATGACGGATCGCGCTGCGCGCGCTGCCGGTGTCGGCGGCGAAGTGCTTTGCACCGTGTTCTAAGGGGGGATAAGCATGTCTCGCGTTGCTAAGAACCCCGTTGTGCTGCCTGCCGGTGTCGAGATCAAACTCGCCGGTCAGCAGCTCTCGGTCAAGGGCGCCAAGGGCACCCTCGAACTGAACGTTCACTCCTCCGTGGAAGTGATCCAGGAAGGCAGCGAACTGCGTTTCGCCGCCCGTAATGGCGATCAGCAGAACCGCGCCATGGCCGGCACCACTCGTGCTCTGGTCAACAACATGGTGATCGGTGTCAGCCAAGGCTTCGAGCGTAAGCTGCAGCTGGTCGGCGTGGGCTACAAAGCCCAGGCCAAAGGCCAGGTGCTGAACCTCGCGCTGGGCTTCTCCCACCCGATCGACTACGAACTGCCGGCAGGCGTCGTGGCCGAAACCCCGAACCAGACCGAAATCCTGATCAAGGGTATCGACAAGCAACTGGTGGGTCAGGTGGCTGCGGAAATCCGTGACTTCCGTCGTCCTGAGCCCTACAAGGGCAAAGGCGTTCGTTACGCGGATGAGGTTGTCCGTCGTAAAGAAGCCAAGAAGAAGTAAGGGGCTGAAAAATGACCGACAAAAAAGTTACTCGTCTGCGTCGCGCTCGCAAAGCACGCCTGAAAATGCACGAGCTCGAAGCCGTGCGTCTGTGCGTGTACCGCTCTTCGCAACACATCTACGCCCAGGTCATCTCGGCCGACGGCAGCAAGGTTCTGGCCAGCGCCTCTACCTTGGACAAAGCTCTGCGTGATGGCGCCACCGGCAACATCGACGCAGCCAAGAAAGTTGGTGCGCTGGTTGCCGAGCGTGCGAAAGCCGCTGGTGTAACCCAGGTGGCATTCGACCGTTCTGGCTTCAAGTACCACGGCCGCGTCAAGGCGCTGGCTGATGCTGCTCGTGAAGGCGGGCTGGAGTTCTAAGTTATGGCAAATAACGACCAAAAGCGCGACGAAGGCTACATCGAGAAGCTGGTTCAGGTGAACCGCGTTGCCAAGACCGTAAAAGGCGGCCGTATCTTCACCTTCACTGCGCTGACCGTGGTGGGTGATGGCAAGGGTCGCGTTGGTTTCGGCCGCGGCAAGTCCCGTGAAGTGCCGGCCGCCATCCAGAAAGCGATGGAAGCTGCGCGTCGCAACATGATCCAGGTGGATCTGAACGGCACCACTCTGCAGTACCCGATCAAGTCCGCTCATGGCGCCTCCAAGGTGTACATGCAGCCGGCTTCTGAAGGTACCGGTATCATCGCCGGCGGCGCCATGCGTGCCGTGCTGGAAGTGGCTGGTGTGCAGAACGTTCTGGCCAAGTGCTACGGCTCGACCAACCCGGTGAACGTGGTACATGCCACCTTCAAGGGTCTGAAGACCATGCAGTCTCCGGATTCCGTTGCAGCCAAGCGTGGCAAGAGCGTCGAGGAGATTCTCTAACCATGGCTAATACCGTCAAAGTGACTCTGATCAAGAGCACCAATGGCCGCCTGGCCAATCACAAAGCTTGCGTCAAGGGTCTCGGCCTGCGTCGCATTGGTCACACCGTAGAGGTTCTGGATACTCCGGAAAACCGCGGCATGATCAACAAGGCTTACTACCTGCTCAAGGTGGAGGGTTAATCATGCAACTGAACGATCTGCGTTCCGCGCCGGGTGCCCGTCGCGAGAAGCACCGTCCGGGCCGTGGCATCGGTAGCGGTCTGGGTAAAACTGGCGGACGTGGTCACAAAGGTCAGACTTCCCGTTCCGGTGGCTCCATTGCTCCGGGCTTCGAGGGTGGTCAGCAGCCGCTGCACCGTCGTCTGCCGAAGTTCGGCTTCGTCTCCCTGAAGGCTATGGATCGCGCCGAATTGCGTACCTCCGAGCTGAACAAGGTAGAGGGCGTTGTGACTCTGCAGGCTCTGAAGGATGCCAATCTGGTTGGCCATCACGTACAGCGTGTGAAAGTCATGCTGTCCGGTGAGGTTACCCGTGCGGTCACCCTGAAAGGTATCGCCGCCACCAAGGGTGCGCGTGCGGCTATCATCGCGGCTGGCGGTAAGTTCGAGGACTAAATGGCTAAGCAAGGTGCTCTCTCAGCGCTGGCAGGTGGCGGGTTGTCCGAACTCTGGGCTCGTCTGCGCTTCCTGTTCCTGGCGATCATCGTCTACCGGATAGGTGCGCACATCCCGGTTCCTGGCATCAACCCAGACCGACTGGCGGATCTGTTCCGGCAGAATGAGGGGACCATTCTTAGCTTGTTCAACATGTTTTCCGGCGGCGCGCTGGAGCGGATGAGCATCTTTGCACTGGGGATCATGCCGTACATCTCGGCATCGATCATCATGCAGCTGATGACTGCCGTCAGCCCGCAGCTGGAGCAGTTGAAGAAGGAAGGTGAAGCTGGCCGTCGCAAGATCAGCCAGTACACCCGCTACGGCACTCTCGTCCTGGCGTTCGTTCAGGCCATCGGCATGTCCGTTGGTCTGGCTAGCCAGGGCGTCGCGTTCTCGGTCGATTTCGGCTTCCATTTCGTGGCGATCACCACTTTCGTGGCGGGCGCGATGTTCATGATGTGGCTGGGCGAGCAGATCACCGAGCGCGGTGTCGGCAACGGTATCTCGATGCTGATTTTTGCAGGCATCGTGGCCGGTCTGCCGGCGGCGATCGGGCAGTCTTTCGAGTCTGCTCGTCAGGGCGATATCAACATCTTCGCTCTGATCGCCATCGGCCTGCTGGCAGTAGCGATCATCGGTTTCGTGGTGTTCATCGAGCGTGGTCAGCGTCGCATTGCGGTGCATTACGCCAAGCGTCAGCAGGGCCGCAAGGTTTTCGCTGCGCAGACCAGCCACTTGCCGTTGAAGGTGAACATGGCGGGCGTAATCCCGGCCATTTTCGCCAGCAGCCTTCTGCTGTTCCCGGCCTCGCTGGGTGCCTGGTTCGGTCAGTCCGAGGGTTTGGGCTGGCTGCAGGACATTTCGCAGGCTATCGCTCCTGGTCAGCCGTTGAACATTCTGCTGTTTAGTGCAGGGATCATTTTCTTCTGCTTCTTCTATACAGCGCTGATGTTCAACCCGAAAGACGTAGCGGAAAACCTGAAGAAGTCCGGTGCCTTTATTCCGGGCATCCGTCCGGGCGAGCAGTCGGCGCGCTATATCGATGGCGTTCTGACCCGCTTGACCATGTTCGGTGCTCTGTACATGACGGCCGTGTGCCTGTTGCCCCAGTTCCTGGTGGTGGCAGCCAACGTTCCGTTCTACCTTGGCGGGACCTCGTTGCTGATCGTGGTCGTGGTTGTAATGGACTTCATGTCCCAAGTGCAATCGCACCTCGTGTCTCACCAGTACGATTCCCTGATGAAGAAAGCCAACCTGAAGGGCTATGGCAGCGGCATGCTCCGCTGATCCACCCGTAAGGTTCGAGGAGTTGGTAATGAAAGTTCGTGCATCGGTGAAAAAGCTGTGCCGTAACTGCAAAATTATCCGTCGCGAAGGTGTCGTGCGGGTGATCTGCAGCGCAGAGCCGCGTCACAAGCAGCGCCAAGGCTGAGTGTGAACCACGCGTGATAAGCCCGGCAGCTAGTGCGCTGCCGGGTTGATTATTTGTTTTTACAGCGTTAATATCTCGCGCCCTATTTCTTGGCTTCCGGGGCGTAGGTAGCTGTCAATTGGAGTTCCACTGAATGGCCCGTATTGCAGGCGTTAACATTCCGGATAACAAGCACACTGTTATCTCGCTGACCTACATCTACGGTGTTGGTCGCACCACTGCACAGAAAATCTGTGCCGCTACCGGTGTAAATCCGGCTGCGAAAATCAAGGATCTGACTGACGAGCAGATCGAACAGCTCCGTGGCGAAGTAGCCAAGGTGAATACCGAAGGCGACCTGCGTCGTGAAGTGAATATGAAGATCAAGCGCTTGATGGATCTGGGCTGCTACCGCGGTCTGCGTCATCGTAAAGGTCTGCCGGTTCGCGGTCAGCGCACCAAGACCAACGCTCGCACCCGTAAGGGCCCGCGTAAGCCGATCCGCAAGTAATCGCATTCGCGAATCGACAGGAATTTAGTCATGGCAAAACCTGCTGCTCGTACTCGTAAAAAAGTCAAAAAGACGGTGGTTGATGGCATCGCCCACATCCACGCGTCTTTCAACAACACTATCGTGACCATTACCGACCGTCAGGGTAACGCCCTGTCCTGGGCTACCTCTGGTGGTTCGGGTTTCCGCGGCTCGCGTAAGTCCACTCCGTTCGCTGCACAGATCGCCGCCGAGCGCGCTGGTCAGGCTGCGCTGGAATATGGCCTGAAGAACCTCGACGTCAACGTCAAGGGCCCAGGTCCGGGTCGCGAATCTGCCGTGCGTGCTCTGAACGCCTGCGGCTACAAAATCGCCAGCATCACCGACGTGACGCCTATCCCGCACAACGGGTGCCGTCCGCCGAAGAAGCGTCGCGTGTAAACAGGAGACAGTGAGAAATGGCTCGTTACATTGGTCCCAAGTGCAAACTGTCTCGCCGTGAAGGCACCGATCTCTTCCTGAAGAGTGGTGTTCGCGCGCTTGAATCTAAGTGCAACATCGAAGCAGCTCCCGGTATTCACGGTCAGCGTCGCGGTCGCCAGTCCGACTACGGCACCCAGCTGCGTGAAAAGCAAAAAGTCCGCCGTATCTACGGCGTTCTGGAGCGTCAGTTCAGCGGTTACTACAAGCAAGCTGCCAGCCAGAAGGGCGCCACCGGCGAAAACCTGCTGCAACTGCTGGAGTGCCGTCTGGATAACGTGGTTTACCGTATGGGCTTTGGTGCTACCCGTGCCGAATCCCGTCAGCTGGTTTCGCACAAAGCAATCAGCGTCAACGGTCAGACCGTAAACGTACCGTCCTACCAGGTTAAAGCTGGCGACGTCGTTGCTGTTCGCGAGAAATCGAAGAACCAGCTGCGCATCGCTCAGGCTCTTGAGCTCTGCGCCCAGCGCGGCCGTGTTGAGTGGGTAGAAGTAGACGCTGAGAAGAAGTCTGGTGTGTTCAAGAACGTACCGGCTCGTAGCGATCTGTCCGCTGACATCAACGAGAGCCTGATTGTCGAGCTCTACTCCAAGTAAGGGCTAGAAAATAGGTGCATCCATGCAGATTTCGGTAAATGAGTTCCTGACCCCCCGTCACATTGATGTGCAGGAGGTCAGTCCGACCCGTGCCAAGATCACCCTCGAGCCTCTCGAGCGTGGTTTTGGCCATACCCTGGGCAACGCGCTGCGTCGCATCCTGTTGTCCTCCATGCCTGGCTGTGCAGTAGTCGAGGCCGAGATCGACGGCGTACTCCACGAGTACTCCGCGATCGAAGGTGTGCAGGAAGATGTCATCGAGATCCTGCTCAACCTGAAAGGTCTGGCTATCAAGCTGCACGGCCGTGACGAAGTGACCCTGACTCTGGCTAAGAAGGGCCCGGGCGTAGTTACCGCTGCCGATATTCAGCTGGATCACGATGTCGAAATCGTCAATGGCGACCACGTCATTGCCAACCTGGCCGCCAATGGCTCGCTGAACATGAAGCTCACCGTAGCTCGTGGTCGCGGCTATGAGCCGGCCGACGCTCGCCAGAGCGACGAAGATGAAAGCCGCAGCATTGGTCGTTTGCAGCTGGATGCTTCGTTCAGCCCTGTGCGTCGGGTTGCTTACGTGGTGGAAAACGCCCGTGTCGAGCAGCGCACCAACCTGGACAAACTGGTTATCGACCTGGAAACCAACGGTACCCTGGATCCTGAAGAGGCCATCCGTCGTGCCGCGACCATCCTGCAGCAGCAGTTGGCCGCGTTCGTCGACCTCAAGGGTGACAGCGAGCCGGTGGTGGTCGAGCAGGAAGACGAGATCGATCCGATCCTGCTGCGTCCTGTCGATGACCTGGAACTGACCGTACGTTCGGCCAACTGCCTCAAGGCAGAGAACATCTACTACATCGGTGATCTGATTCAGCGCACTGAAGTAGAGCTGCTCAAAACCCCGAACCTGGGCAAGAAATCCCTGACTGAAATCAAGGATGTTCTGGCTTCTCGCGGTCTGTCCCTCGGTATGCGCCTCGACAACTGGCCGCCGGCAAGTCTGAAGAAAGACGATAAGGCCACTGCCTGATCGTCATCATCACCGAACGAACAAGTTTGGTAAGGAATTGAACCATGCGTCATCGTAAAAGTGGCCGTCACCTCAGCCGCACCAGCGCTCACCGCAAGGCCATGTTCCAGAACATGGCGGTCTCGCTGTTCGAGCACGAGCTGATCAAAACTACCCTGCCGAAAGCCAAGGAACTGCGTCGCGTTGCCGAGCCGCTGATCACCCTGGCCAAGGAAGACAGCGTTGCCAACCGTCGTCTGGCCTTCGACCGTACCCGTTCGAAAGCCATCGTCGGCAAGCTGTTCAACGATCTGGGCAAGCGCTACGCCACCCGTAATGGCGGCTACCTGCGCATCCTCAAGTGCGGTTTCCGCGCTGGCGACAATGCTCCGATGGCCTACGTTGAGCTGGTTGACCGTCCGGTCGCCGGTGCAGCTGTAGACGCCGAGTAAGTTGCTGGTTGTACAAGAAACCGGGCCTTGTGCCCGGTTTTTTGTTGCCCTGAAGAAAGCGCCATTCTTTACATGCGCTGTCTTCCGAGCCAGATATGGCTGAGCTTTTGCCGGGCGATGGGGTGCGAAAGAAAATAACTATCGTACTGTTACGCTTGATGAATTGGTTCGCTTGGCAAAGCGGGTCTAGGCTTGTCCCATCGTTGGTTGCACATGCTGTGACCGACCCGATGAGGAAAAGGAGAGAACCATGTCGAACCAAGGTAAATGTCCGTTCAATCACGTTGCCGGTGGGGGCACGACCAATCGGGATTGGTGGCCGAACCAGCTACGTGTGGATCTGCTCAACCAGCATTCGAATCGTTCCAACCCGCTGGGTGAAACATTCAACTATGCCGAAGCGTTCAAGAAGCTCGACTACAAGGCATTGAAAGCCGATCTGGTCAGGCTGATGACCGATAGCCAGGACTGGTGGCCGGCCGACTTCGGTCACTATGGCCCGCAGTTCATTCGCATGGCCTGGCACTCCGCCGGTACCTACCGCACCACTGACGGCCGTGGCGGCGGTGGCCGTGGCCAGCAGCGTTTCGCCCCGCTGAACTCCTGGCCAGATAACGTCAACATCGATAAGTCGCGCCGTTTGCTGTGGCCGATCAAGCAGAAATACGGCCAGGCCATTTCCTGGGCCGACCTGTACATCCTTGCCGGCAACGTTGCGCTGGAGTCCATGGGCTTCCGTACCTTCGGCTTCGGTGCCGGCCGTGAAGACGTCTGGGAACCGGATCAGGACGTCAACTGGGGCGCAGAAATGGCCTGGTTGGGTGTCGATCCCAAGCGTGTGAATGATGACCGCGAGTTGTCCGGGCCCTTTGGTGCCACGCACATGGGCCTGATCTACGTGAACCCGGAAGGCCCGAACGCCAGCGGCGATTACCTGGCTGCTGCCAAGGATATTCGTGCCACCTTCTATCGCATGGCCATGGACGACGAAGAGATCGTCGCACTGATTGCCGGCGGCCACACTTTCGGTAAGGCGCATGGCGCCGCGCCGGAGTCGCACAAGGGGCCTGAGCCGGAAGCCGCACCTATCGAGGCGCAGGGGCTTGGCTGGCACAGCGATTATGGTTCGGGGCATGGCAAGGACACCGTTTCCAGTGGCCTCGAGGTGACCTGGACGAAGACGCCGGCGCTGTGGAGCAACAACTTCTTCGAGAACCTGTTCAAGTTCGAGTGGGAGCTGACCAAGTCGCCGGCCGGCGCCAAGCAATGGGTCGCCAAGGACGCGCCGGAGATCATCCCGGACGCGCATGTGCCGGGTAAATTCCACAAGCCGACCATGCTCACCACTGACCTGACCCTGCGTTTCGATCCGGAGTTCGGCAAGATTTCCAAGCGCTTCTATGAGGATCCGCAGGCCTTTGCCGATGCCTTCGCGCGTGCCTGGTACAAGCTGACCCACCGCGACATGGGGCCGAAAGCGCGTTACCTCGGCCCGGAAGTACCGAAAGAGGATCTGATCTGGCAAGACCCGCTGCCGGCTGCCACGCACAACCCGACGGCCGCCGACATCGCCGATCTCAAGGCGAAGATCGCGGCATCCGGCTTGTCGGTCGGTGACCTGGTGTCCGTGGCCTGGGCTTCGGCCTCGACCTTCCGTGGTGGTGACAAACGCGGCGGTGCCAATGGTGCTCGTCTGGCCCTGGCGCCTCAGAAGGACTGGGCCGTCAACCAGCGCGCCATCAAGGTGCTGCCGAAGCTGCAGGCCATCCAGCAGGCATCGGGCAAGGCTTCCCTGGCCGATGTGATCGTGCTGGCAGGCAATGTCGGTGTCGAACTGGCGGCCAAGGCCGCTGGCGTGACAGTGGACGTGCCGTTCGCACCGGGTCGCGTCGATGCGCGCCAGGATCAGACCGATGTCGAGTCTTTCGCTGTGCTGGAACCGGCTGCCGATGGCTTCCGTAACTACAGCAAAGGCAACCTAGGGGTACCCACCGAGGCGATACTGATCGACAAGGCGCAACTGCTGACCCTGACTGCTCCGGAGTTGACGGCCCTGATCGGTGGCCTGCGTGTGCTGGGCGCCAACCATGATGGCAGCCAGCATGGCGTGTTCACCGACCAGGTCGGCGCATTGTCCAATGACTTCTTCGTCAACCTGCTGGACATGGGCATCGAGTGGAAGGCCGTGGACAGCGCGAGCGAAGTGTTCGAGGGACGCGACCGCAAGACCGGGGCCGTGAAGTACAGCGCCACGCGCAACGACCTGGTATTTGGCTCCAACTCGGTGTTGCGTGCCTACGCCGAGGTTTATGCCAGTGCCGACGGTAAGCAAAAGCTGGCCGAGGACTTCGTCGCCGCCTGGACCAAGGTGATGAACCTGGATCGCTTCGATCTGGCCTGATGGCTAAGCCTTGAATCGCAGCGCCTCCTTCGGGAGGCGTTGTGCTTTTGCTTGACCGATTCTGGTGTGAGGCGGAGCATTGCTCCCTGTTCATGAATGCAACAAGGAAAGCCGGGCATGAAAGGCCATAGCGAAGTCGTCGACTATCTCAAGTATCTGCTCAAGGGCGAGCTGGCTGCTCGCGATCAGTATTTCATCCATTCGCGTCTGTATGAGGATTGGGGCTTCAGCAAGCTCTACGAGCGTATCAACCACGAAATGGAAGAAGAAACCCAGCATGCCGATGCCTTGCTCAAGCGCATCATCTTCCTCGAAGGGGTTCCGGACATGGTGCCCAACGCTTTCACCTACGGGCAGACCGTGCCTGAAGCACTGAAGCTGGATTTGCAGCTGGAATACGAGGTACGTGCGGCCCTGAGCAAGGGCATCGAGTTGTGCGAGAAGCACCAGGATTACCCGAGCCGCGACATTCTCCTGGCGCAGCTCAAGGACACCGAGGAAGACCACGCCTACTGGCTGGAGATCCAGCTGCAGTTGATCGACAAGCTGGGCCTGGAGAAGTACCTGCAAAGTCAGATGTGACATTTGCCGCGCATGGCGCACCTTACGCGTCGTCCATCATGAAAGAGCCCCGCATCAGCGGGGCTCTTTCGTTTCAGGCGCGGTCGCGTTCCAGCAGCGGCTTGAGGAAGTGCCCGGTATGCGAGGCCGGGTTGGCGGCCACCTCTTCCGGTGTGCCGGTGGCGATGATCATCCCACCCTTGGAGCCGCCCTCGGGGCCGAGATCGACCAGCCAGTCGGCGGTCTTGATCACGTCCAGATTGTGCTCGATTACCACCACGGTGTTGCCGTGGTCGCGCAGGCGGTGCAACACGTCGAGCAGTTGCTGGATGTCGGCGAAGTGCAGGCCGGTGGTCGGCTCGTCGAGGATGTACAGGGTCTTGCCGGTGTCGCGCTTGCTCAGCTCGCGACTGAGCTTGACTCGCTGCGCCTCGCCGCCGGACAGGGTGGTCGCGCTCTGCCCCAGCTTGATATAGGACAGGCCGACGTCCATCAGCGTCTGCAACTTGCGCGCGATGGCCGGCACGGCGTCGAAGAAGGCGCGGGCTTCCTCGATGGTCATGTCCAGCACCTCGGTGATGCTCTTGCCCTTGTACTTCACTTCCAGGGTTTCGCGGTTGTAGCGCTTGCCCTTGCACACGTCGCAGGGCACGTAGATGTCCGGCAGGAAGTGCATCTCCACCTTGATCACGCCGTCGCCCTGGCACGCCTCGCAGCGCCCGCCCTTGACGTTGAAGCTGAAACGCCCCGGGCCATAACCGCGCGAGCGCGATTCCGGCACGCCGGCGAACAGCTCGCGGATCGGTGTGAACAGGCCGGTGTAGGTCGCCGGGTTGGAACGCGGTGTGCGGCCAATCGGGCTCTGGTCGATGTCGACCACCTTGTCCAGGTGTTGCAGGCCGTCGAAGGAATCGTGCGGCGCCGCTTCCAGGGTGGTGGCACCGTTCAGCGCGGTGGCGGTCAGCGGGAACAGGGTGTTGTTGATCAGTGTCGATTTACCCGAACCGGACACGCCGGTGACGCAGGTGAGCAGGCCCACCGGAATTTCCAGGTCGACATTGCGCAGGTTGTTGCCGCGTGCGCCCTTGAGCTTGAGCAGTTTCTTCTTGTCGCGCGGCGTGCGCTGCGCCGGATAGCGGATCTTCTCGCGGCCGGACAGGTATTTGCCGGTCAGCGAGTCGGGGTGGTTCATCACCTCGTCCGGCGTGCCTTCGGCGACGATGCGGCCGCCATGCACACCAGCACCCGGGCCGATATCGACCACGTAATCGGCCATGCGGATGGCGTCCTCGTCGTGCTCGACGACGATCACCGTATTGCCCAGGTTGCGCAGATGGTTGAGGGTACCGAGCAGGCGCTCGTTGTCGCGCTGGTGCAGGCCGATGGACGGCTCGTCGAGAATGTACATCACGCCCACCAGGCCGGCGCCGATCTGGCTGGCCAGGCGGATGCGCTGCGCTTCGCCACCGGACAGGGTGTCGGCGCTGCGGTCCAGGGTCAGGTAGTCGAGGCCGACGTTGACCAAAAACTGCAGGCGCTCGCGGATTTCCTTGAGGATCTTCTCGGCGATTTCGCCGCGGCGGCCGGTCAGGTGCAGGTTGGCGACGTAATCGCAGGCATCGCCGACCGGCAGGCCGGTGACCGCCGGTAGGGTCTTCTCGCCAACCCAGACATGTCGCGCCTCGCGGCGCAGGCGCGTGCCACGGCAATCGGGGCAGGGCTGGGTGCTGAGGAACTTGGCCAGCTCCTCGCGCACGCTGGCCGACTCGGTCTCGCGGTAGCGGCGCTCGAGGTTGGGGATGATGCCTTCGAAGGGATGCGAACGTTTGACGATGTCGCCACGATCGTTGAGGTACTTGAAGTCGATGTTCTGCGTACCACTGCCGAACAGAATGACTTTCTGGTGCTCGGCGGCCAGCTCGTCGAACGGCACTTCCAGGCTGAAGCCATAGTGGCTGGCCAGTGAACCGAGCATCTGGAAGTAGTAGACGTTGCGTCGATCCCAGCCGCGGATGGCACCTTCGGCCAGGGTCAGCTCGCCATTGACCAGACGCTTGACGTCGAAGAACTGCTTCACGCCCAGGCCGTCACAGGTCGGGCAGGCGCCGGCCGGGTTGTTGAAGGAGAACAGCTTGGGTTCCAGCTCGCTGATCGAGTGGCCGCAGTGCGGGCAGGCGAAGCGCGCGGAAAAGATGATTTCTTCGCCTTCTTCGTCATCCATCGGGGCGATCAAAGCGATACCGTCGGCCAGGCCGAGCGCGGTCTCGAAGGACTCGGCCAGGCGCTGCTGCAAGTCTTCACGGACCTTGAAGCGGTCCACCACCACGTCGATGGAGTGCTTCTTCTGTTTATCCAGCTTGGGCAGCTCGTCCAGCTCGTGCAGCTTGCCGTTGACCCGTGCACGGACGAAACCCTGGGCGCGCAGCTCCTCGAATACCGAGAGGTGCTCGCCCTTGCGTTCGCGAATCACCGGTGCCAGCAGCATCAACTTGCGGCCTTCTGGCAGAGCCAGCACCTGGTCAACCATCTGGCTGACGGTTTGCGCTTCCAGTGGCACGTCATGGTCCGGGCAGCGTGGAATTCCGGCGCGGGCATACAGCAGGCGCAGGTAGTCGTAGATTTCGGTGATGGTGCCGACGGTCGAGCGCGGGTTGTGCGAGGTGGACTTCTGCTCGATGGAAATCGCCGGTGACAGGCCTTCGATGGTGTCGACGTCGGGCTTTTCCATCATCGACAGGAACTGCCGGGCGTAGGCCGACAGCGACTCGACGTAGCGGCGCTGGCCCTCGGCATAAAGCGTGTCGAAAGCCAGGGAGGATTTGCCGGAGCCGGACAGGCCGGTGATCACGATCAGCTTGTCACGCGGCAGGGTCAGGTCGATGTTCTTCAGGTTGTGGGTACGGGCCCCACGAATCAGAATCTTGTCCACTTACAACGGGCCTCGCTGGGCGGGCGGAAAACGGACGAGTATAGGGGGAGGCGGTACCCTGCGGCAAAGTGTGCGCCTGTGCCGAAACGGCGCCGGCTGCTAGAATCGCCGACCGATTTCCTCAGGGTATATTCGATGCACGATCCGCACAGTGAGCGCATGAGCCGCGGCGAGGCCCGCGCGGCCGGTGGCCTGGCCATGGTGTTCGCGTTTCGTATGCTGGGCATGTTCATGGTGCTGCCGGTGCTGGCCACCTATGGCATGGATCTGGCTGGCAGTACCCCGGCGCTGATTGGTCTGGCTATCGGTGCCTATGGCCTGACCCAGGCCGTGCTGCAGATTCCTTTTGGCATCATCAGCGACCGTATCGGCCGCCGCCCGGTGATCTATGCCGGCCTTTTGATTTTCGCGGCTGGCAGCGTGCTGGCGGCCAATGCCGATTCGATCTGGGGTGTGATCGCCGGGCGCGTGCTGCAGGGCGCTGGCGCGATCTCTGCGGCGGTGATGGCGCTGTTGTCAGACCTGACCCGCGAGCAGCACCGCACCAAGGCCATGGCCATGATCGGCATGAGCATCGGCCTGTCGTTCGCCGTGGCCATGGTGGTTGGCCCGCTGCTGACCCGTGCCTTCGGCCTGTCCGGTCTGTTCTGGGCGACAGCGGCGATGGCCTTGCTCGGCATCCTGATCGTCGCCGGTATCGTGCCGAAGGATGCCGGGCCGCTGCAGCATCGTGAATCCGGTGTGGCGGCGCAGGCGCTGTGGCCGACGCTCAAACACGTCGACCTGCTGCGCCTGGACTTCGCCATCCTGGCCTTGCATGCGGTGCTCATGGCCAGCTTCGTCGCGCTGCCGCTGGCGCTGGTGGAGCAGGGCGGGCTGGTCAAGGAGGAGCACTGGTGGGTCTATCTCACCGCGCTGTTGATCGGCTTCTTCGGCATGGTGCCGTTCATCATCTATGGCGAGAAAAAACGCCAGATGAAGCGCGTGCTGCTCGGTGCCGTCAGCGTATTGCTGGCCTGTGAGCTCTACTTCGCCTTCTTCGGCAGCAGCCTGCGCGCGCTGGTGCTGGGGATCGTGGTGTTCTTCACGGCCTTCAACCTGCTCGAAGCCTCGCTGCCGTCGCTGGTCAGCAAGGTGGCGCCGGCCGGTGGCAAGGGCACGGCGATGGGTGTCTATTCCACCAGCCAGTTCCTTGGCGCAGCGCTGGGCGGCATTCTTGGCGGCTGGCTGTATCAGCACGTTGGCCTGGGCGGTGTCTTCATCGGCTGCGCAGCGCTCTGTGCAATTTGGCTGGCTATTGCTGTTACTATGCGCGAACCGCCGTACGTGACCAGTTTGCGCCTGCCGCTCGATGCCGCGGCACTGGCCGATGTCGGACTGGTCGAACGCCTCAAGGCGACGCCGGGAGTGGCGGACGCCGTGGTGGTGGTCGACGAAGCGGCCATCTATATCAAAGTCGATACCCAACAAGTGGATCGCACGACGCTGGAAAGCCTGATCACATCGGCGCCAGCGGCGTGCCGAGTCTAGGAGAACGTTATGGCCCGTGGGGTTAACAAAGTCATTCTGGTCGGTACCTGCGGCCAGGACCCGGAAACACGCTACCTGCCCAGCGGCAACGCGGTCACCAACCTGAGCCTGGCCACCAGCGAGCAGTGGACCGACAAACAGACCGGGCAGAAGGTAGAAAAGACCGAGTGGCACCGCGTCGCCCTGTTCGGCAAGGTCGCCGAGATCGCCGGCGAGTACCTGCGCAAGGGTTCGCAGGTGTACATCGAAGGCAAGCTGCAGACCCGCGAGTGGGAAAAGGACGGCATCAAGCGTTACACCACCGAGATCATCGTCGACATGCAGGGCACCATGCAGCTGCTGGGCGGTCGTCCGAGTGGTGATGAAGGTGGCGCTCCGCGTCAATCGCGTCCGGCCCCGCAGCGTGAGCCGCAACAGGCTCCGCGTCAGGAGCGTCCTGCTCCGCAGCAGGCCCAGCCAGCGCCTGACTACGACAGCTTCGATGACGATATCCCTTTCTAGCGCATGCGAGCGGTGTGAAAAAGCCCGGCCTGCCAACGCTCGCCGGGCTTTTTCATGCGCGTGACCTGGCGCCGTTCGGTCAGATGCCGGCAAGCCGGCGCACGCCTCAGGGGCAGAGCATGCGATTGCCGCAATAGTCCTCGTCGTAGGACGCGGGGCTCTGCATGCGCACCGTGGCCTCGGACGTCACGACGAAGCCGCGCCGGCCCCGGCAGACGGCTTCGTATTCGCTGGTGGTCTCGCGCGATACCTCGCGGAAGCTGGCGACGGTCTGCCGGTGATTGAATGCCGAGGCGGAGCTGAGCAGGTGCTCGACCATCGGCACTATCAGGCGCATGCAGTACTGCACGCGGATTTTCAGCAGGTTGGCATCCTGCAGGCTGAGGTCGCTGTCGTCGTTCCGGTGGTACATCAGGTTGCTGTTACGGATTGCCAGACGTGTTTCGCCATCACCGAGCAGGTCCTCATGATCTTCTTCGTAGTCCGCGAACATCGCGGTGCTTGGACTGACGCGAGTGATCAGCACGAAATTGTCGACCTCCAGGGCCGTCCGCTCCATGCGCTCGTTTTCCGGGAACTGGCTGAACATCGGGTACATGCCACGCAGCAGGCCGCGGCGCATGTCGTTGTACTGCGCGCTGTTCATCGAGCCGATACGGGCGGCCTGAAACGCGGCGTAGTTCAGGCCGTTCTTGGCCGAATAGATCAGCGCGGCCTGCACGGCACCGAAGATCAGGATGATCAGCACCGGGATGATGATCAGAAACTCCACCATTGCCTGGCCATGTTCGGTGCTGCGCGGACTCATGGGCTCGCCTCCAGCAGCCGCTCGGCACGTTTGAGCGCCAGGTCGGCATGCGGGCTCTGCGCGCTGAGATAGCGCTGCATCTCGCTGGCGGTCAGCCGGGCTTCCTGAAGCTGTACCTGAAGCAGGTTGTGCCAGGCACGCGCGTGCTGCGGATCGCGGGTCAGCGCATCGCGGTAACTGGCGATGGCGCCGGCGTGATCACCCTGGCGCGCCAGGCTGTTGCCACGCTGGAAGCGCACGCCCGCGTCGGTGGGCAGGGCTCTGGCCAGACGTTCGTAAAGTTCGCTGGCGCGGGCGTAGTCCGCGTCGCTATAGGCGCTGTCGGCCTGGCGTTGCAGCTCTACCAGGTCGCCGCTCGCCAGAGTGGCGCAGCCGGTCAGGGTGAGCAGGATGAGGGTCAGCGATAGTGCTCGCATTGCACGATGTCTCCAGGTTGGATACCGAGGCGCTGGCATTCGCCAGCGGCCAGTTCGATAACGCTTCGCGCCTGCCAGCACAGGCTCAGGCTCCAGGGCTTCAGAGCATGGCGTACGGCGATCACGCGTTGCTGGTCGTCCAGATACAGCAGGTCGATGGCGAAGCGCATGAAAAAGCAGTGCACCGAATTGCACGGTGCTATCCACAGGCCGCTGGCGGGCGCCAGACGGCTGCGGCCAAGCAGGCCTTTCATCCGCGCCCACGGGCTGAAGGCCTGCTCCAGACTCAGCTGCAGCTTGCGGCCATCGCGACCCAGCAGGTGCGCTGCGATCATGCTTCCCCCAGGAACTTGACCACGATGGGGAACAGCAGGATGACGAAGGTCAGCGGGAAGATGAACACGATCAGGGGGATGATCAGCTTCACTGGCGCTTGCATGGCGGTTTTTTCCGCGCGCTGAAAACGTTCCTCCAGGCGCTGCTGAGCCTGAATCTGCAAGGTGGTGCGCAGGCTGCTGCCCATCTTTTCGGCCTGGATCACCGAACGCACGAAGGTCGAAACATCCTTGAGGTTGATCCGTTGCTCCATGCGCGCCAGCGCTTCGGAGCGCGGCAGGCCGGAGCGGATATCGCGCAGGACTATGCGGAACTCGTTTTTCATCGCGCCATCGGGGCCCTTGTCCACAGCCTGTTGCAGCGCGCCGAGGAAGTTGAGGCCGGCGTCGACGCACATGGTCAGGTATTCGAGAAACACCGGCAGGTTGCGGGTGATGTCCTGGTCGCGGCGCTTGTGCGTGTCATGAATCCACATCACGGGCAGCAGCGCCCCCATGGCCACCATGAGGGCTACTACCGACCAGATGATGCCGCTCTTGCCCGTGGCCATCGGCAGAATCGCCAGCAGCGGCAGGAGCAGGCTCATGGTCAGGCAGAGGGCGATGAAATCCTCGGCAGTCAGGACATACAGCGCGCCGGTTTTCTGCAGCTTGGCATCGACCTTGTCCATCAGGCGGGGCGGAAGGTTGCTGCAGAGGAAATGGTTGATCAGTCGCACCAATGGCCAGATCGGTCGGACCCAGCTCGGCACCGGGTCCATGTAGGCGCGGTTTTCCTCCGGTAGCAGCGAGAGCAGGGAGATCAGCAGCAACAGGAAGCAGGTGACGGTGATGCCAAGGCTGGTGCTGCTGAGCAGGGCCAGTAGTTCGCTCATGTCAGGCGTCGATCCGGGTAATTTTTCTGATAAAGATGAAGCCCATGATCTGCATGATGATCATCACGCTGAGCACGATCAGGCCGTTACGTGTGGTGTAGAGCTGGCTCATGGCTTCCGGCTCGATGAAGCTGAGGATCACCGCCAGGAAGATCGGCAACATCGCCATGAAGGTGCCCTGGGCCTTGCCCTGGGCCGTGAGGCTGTCGATCTTGCCTTCCATGACCTTCTTGCGGCGCAGCATGGAAGCCAGTGTGTTGATGGTTTCCACCAGGTTGCCGCCGACCTCGCGGCTGATGCGGATTGCCGAGCTGGCCATGACGAACGAGGGCAGGGGCAGGCGCTGCTCCAGTTTGACCAGCGCGTCTTCCAGCGTTACTCCCAGGCGGATGTTCTTCACCAGCAGGCCGAATTCCTGGCTCAGCGGCGCCGGAGACTGCTGCACCACGTTTTCCAGCGCCATGTTGAGGCTGGCGCCCGATTGCAGGCTGCTCGACAGGAGCATGAAGGCATCGGGCAGTTGCTCCTCGAACTGGCGCAGTCGCTTCTTGCGAATCTGCCCGATCACCAGCTTGGGGACGAACACCATCAGGATGGCGCCGGCCGCGGTGACCAGAGTGATGTTGAACACCACGTGGAGAAACAGCGGCACCAATATCAGGAGCATCGCGTTGACGATGAACAGTTGCTTGCCACTGGCGAAGATGAACATGTCCGCCATGTCCAGCTCGGTGCTGCGACTGAACTGGGCCCGGTAGAAGGCCAGGTGTTCGGCCACACGTTCCGACAGCAGCATGGCCAGGGCGAAGCCAGCGAGTGCCAGCAGGGCTGCGCACAGGTAGAGCAGCAACTCAGACATCATGCGCTCCCGGACGGAAGATGCCCATGTTCACGCCAATGCCCCGCTTGTTCAGCTCTTCATAGAATTCCGGTACCTGACCGGTGGCGTGGTAGTAACCGCTGACCCGACCCTTGTCATCGAAGCCCTGCTGCTGGAAGGCGAAGATCTCGTTGAGCTGGATGGTGCTCTGCTCCATGCCGGTGATCTCGGTGATGCTGGTGATGCGCCGCGAGCCGTCACCGAAGCGTGTCTGCTGCACGATGATCTGCACCGCCGAGGCGATCTGCTCGCGGATGGCCTGCACCGGCAGGTCCATGCCCGCCATCAGCACCATCACCTCCAGGCGGCGGAGCATGTCGCGCGGGCTGTTGGCGTGGCCGGTGGTCAGCGAGCCGTCATGGCCGGTGTTCATTGCCTGGAGCATATCCAGCGCCTCGCCACCACGGCACTCGCCGACCACGATGCGGTCGGGGCGCATGCGCAGGCAGTTGCGCACCAGATCGCGGATGGTCACCTGGCCCTTGCCTTCCATGTTTGCCGGACGCGCTTCCAGCGCCACCACGTGCGGTTGCACCAGCTTCAGTTCGGCGGCGTCCTCCACTGTCACCACGCGTTCTTCCATGGGGATGAAGTTCGACAGAATGTTGAGCAGGGTGGTCTTGCCTGAACCGGTACCGCCGGACACAACGATATTCATGCGCTGTTCCACCGCCGTACGGAGGAACTCCACCATTGGCTCGTTGATCGAGCCGAAGCGGATCAGGTCATCGGTGGTGAGCTTCTTCTCGGAGAACTTACGGATGGTCAGACACGGCCCGCGCAGTGCCAGCGGCGGGATGATGGCGTTGACCCGCGAGCCGTCCTTGAGGCGTGCGTCGACCATCGGCGAGCTTTCGTCGATGCGTCGGCCCAGCGGCGAGATGATCCGTTCGATGGTCGACAGTACAGCCGCGTTGGAGCTGAAGTTGATCGGGGTTTTTTCCAGGCGTCCGGCCCGCTCGACGTAGATGTCATCGTGGGCGTTGACCATGATCTCGCTGACGCTTTTATCCGCCAGGAGGTCCTCCAGCGGGCCGAGGCCGGTGGCCTCGTCCAGCACGATCTTGTGCAAAACTTCGCGCTTGACCGTTGGCGGCAGACGCCCGGCAATCTGGCCCAGCAACTCCTCGACCAGTTCCGACAGCGTCGCGCGGACCTCCTCGGGGCCCATGCTGTCGAGGTTCATGCGGCGCAGGTCGAGGGCGCGGAACAACTCGAGCTGAACGAACTGAGCCCACTCCATGTAGGCCTCGCGGCCGTCATCGGCCGCCTCCTCGGCGGCCGCTGGCGCATCGCCCTCGACGGCAGGCTCGGGGATCAGCGTCTCGTTCTGCGTGCTGAGGGCACGAACCCGCACCAGGTAACCGCCGATTGCGATCACATCGTCCGGGGTCAGCGGACCGTGGCGGCTGACCGCGCGATCATTGACGCGAACCTCGTAACCGCGGCTGACATCCTCGACGAACAGCCCGGCCAGCGACTGCTCGATGCGCGCGTGGATCGGTGCGACCTTCCAGCCGCGCAGGCGTATCAGCCCGGTACGCGCCTTGCCCAGCTCGCAGATGGCGCTGGTGCAGGTCAGTTTGTCGACCGGTTGGCCGTCCTTGTAGGTGACTTCGATCTCGAACATGGGCGCCTCAGTCGATCAGTTCGATGGCGCCATAGGCGGCCTGGTACTGATCGACCATGCGCTGCTGGCGCTGGAGTTCTTGCTCGGTCGGGTTGCCGGCGCCGGGGGTGAGCAGGCGCGGCGTGATGAAGATCACCAGCTCGGTGCGGTTGCCCTTGCCGCTCTTGTTGCTGAACAGCGTGCCGATTATCGGAACGTCCTTGAGGAAGACGATGCCCTCGCGGGTGATCTGACTGTCCTCGGTGACCAGGCCGGACAGCACCAGGGTTTCGCCGACCTTGAGCTGCACCTCGTTTTCGGTGCGGCGGGTCTTGAACGCCGGGTACTCGCCGACCTGGTTGGCCTTGTCCAGTTGACTGATCTCGGCCAGCACGTGAGTGGCGATCTGGTCGCTACCGTACAGTTGCGGGGCGATGTTGAGCAGGATGCCGAAATCCTTGTACTCCACCGATGGGCCGTTGATGCTGCTGGTCACCACCGGCACCTGGCCGCCGACGGTCAGCTCGGCCTTGCCGCCGCTGCGTGCCGACAGGCGTGGGGAGGCCAGCGTCAGCGCCGAGCCGTTCTTCTCCAGCAGGTTGATGCGTGAGCTGATCTCGCTGGCGATGCCCCAGTTGCCCTGCCAGCCGTTCACCGTCTGGCCTGCACTGCTGCCGCCGTCGGCGGCGAATTCGACGTAAGGGCCGGCGATGCTGGTGCTCCAGTTGATACCCAGTTCTTCGACGTCGTCCTTGGCAAATTCGGTGATGCGTACGTCGAAGTAGATCATCGGTGCAAGGAATTCCGACATCGGCTGAGCCAGCACCAGAATGTCCGGGTAGCGCTCCTTGAGCAGTTCGATACGACTCATGTCGACTGCATGCAGGTCGCCGTCGATGACGATCTGCCGGCCAACAGCCTTGATCTTGATTCCAGGAATCTGTCCGAGCATGGCCTGGACTTCCTCCAGGACCTCGGCCGAATCGGCCTTGGTCGCCGCGCCACTCTGCTCTTCGGCCAGTACCAGCACGTTGTCGTAGAACTTGGCTGCCTCCTTGACACGGCTCAGGTATTCGCCGCTGAGGCGACCCTCGAGCACCACCTGACGGCCGACAGTACGGATCTTCAAGCCCGGGATGTCACTGAGTAGCGCTTTCAACTCGCCAAACTGACGGTAGCCGTTGGCCTTGGCCACCACCACACTCATCTGTTTGCGGGTGTTGTCGTCGAACCAGACTTGCACCGTGGTTTCGCCGGGCTGCTGGGCGGTTACCACGATTTCCTCGTTCTTCAGCATGGTGGCGCTGATGATTTCCACATTGCCTACCGCGACGCGCTCGACTCCCGGCGCTTCCAGAACGCGAACGTCGCCGTCGTAGAGCACGACTGCATTGGGCAGCTCGGCGGCCTGACCGGCACTGCACAGGCACAAGGCGCAGAAGGCGCCGAATACGCTTTGTCTTTTCATGATTGCCCCAGCAAAACTTCTTGTATGGTGGTCACGTGCCGCGGCGCGGCACGTTGAGGTTCGGGTTATTCCAGGCGCAGCGTCTGAACCGGAATCACGCCATTGCTGCCGGTGCCTCCGGGAATGAACTGGATCATCCGGTTGGCTTCGCGCTTCGGCGCGCTGCCGCTGTCGCGCGGGGTCTCCAGGCCGACAGTGACGCCGCGGTAGAGCACGTTGCCGTTGGCGTCGATCACCTTGCCGTCGACCAGGCGGCCGATCAGCTTGCCGTCGGCGCCGTAGACGCGGTCGCCGCGCAGGGTGCCGATGACGTTGCCCTGGGCGTCGCGGACGATCTGCACGACGTCCTGCTGCACATCCAGGCTGGCGCCTTCGATGGCCTTGCCGCTGGTGTCGACGGCCTTGCCGTCCTTGATCGAGCCGACGGTACGGCCCTGGGCATCTATGATCTGGTCACCGACCACCGTGCCGATGACGTTGCCGCTGGCATCGCGCACCACCTGAGCGGCGTCTGCCAGTGGTTTGCCATCGGCACCGAGCAGCGCCTGTTCGACCTCGCCCAGGACCTTGCCGCTGGCATCGACCACCTTGCCGTCCTTGACGGTGCCGAGCACCTTGCCGTCGGCATCGACCAGCTTGCCGTTCTGAATGGTGCCGAGGATATTGCCGTCGGCGCCGCGGACCACTTCGCCCATCTCGCCGACCAGATTGCCGTTGGCGTCGAACAGGGCAGTGCTCAGGGTGCCGAGAATCTGGCCGTCCAGGCCGATGGCCTTGCCGTCTCTGACGTGGCCGATGAGTACGCCGTTGGCATCCTTGATTTCTTCGCCCTCGACGAAGCCGATGACCCTGCCACTGGCATCGCGCACGACCGGCCGCTCGTGGGTCTGCGCGGCAACGGCGGTTTGTACCTGCGAACTGCGCATGTCGATGACCTGGCCGCTGGCGTCCAGGGCAACATTCTCCTCGACGCGCCCCAGGCTCTGGCCATCGAGGCCAATAGCCTTGCCGTCCTCATATTTGCCGATGACCTGGCCGTTGCGGTCGACCACCTGGCCGTTGACGACCTTGCCAATCACATTGCCGGCCTCGTCACGGACGACGGTGGCCTGTTCACGCATGCGCAGCAGCGGGTCATCGGCTGCAAGGCCGCGCACGATCCGGCCCATGACCTTGCCATCGAGGCCGATGGCCTTGCCGTCGATGATCTGACCGATGATGCGACCGTCGAGGCCGACCACGTTGTCGCCAATGATGCGGCCGAGCAGATTGCCGTTGGCATCGAGTACCACGTCGACGGTTTCCGCCGGCAGCGGGTCGAGCAGGCTGGCGACGGTGATCTGGTCGAGCGAGGCGTTGCTCGTATCCTTGGGATTACGCAGTACGGCAACCAGTTCGCCAGCCTTCTCCGCGACTTCAACCCGCGCCGCCTGGGCGGGCGAGAGCATCAGCGAAAGGGTGGAGAACCCCATGTTGAAACCGTCGGCGGAATTGCGGTCGTAGTGTTTCTCGTACTTCTTGCCCTTGGCGTCCTCGCGCCCAGCGGCCAGTACCTCGACATTTTCCAGCACGGTCATGACGACCTGGTCGGAGTAGTTCGGTTGCTGTTGCAGGCCGACATCACCCGCGGAGAAGCTGCCCAACAGGTCGATGCGATCACCCGGGCGGAGCATGCCGTCGAAGGAGTTGATCTTGTTGACCTGCACGGTCTTGATACGCTTGCCCAGCTCGACGTTTTCGGAAAGGCGCGAGACGCGGGTGCTTTCCACCGCGTCCCAGGTAATCGGCCGGCCGCGCTGCAATGGGGTGATCACCATGCGGTTCTCTACCCGCGGCCAGTCCTCAGCCAGCACCGCGTTGGAGGGCAGATATTCGCGTGGCACGTCCATGGCCGCGACATTTTCCCGTGACAGGGTCTGGGACTTGCCGATGTCTTCCTTGGGGACAACTACTGCAACCATGACCTGCGTGGCAGGTTTGTAGGCAGCCTTGTACTGGGACTCCTTGGCCTTCAGGTACGCCCAGCCCAGAACTGCGGCCAGCAGCCCGCAGGCGACCGCGATTATCAGTAGTTTTTTACCTGAAACCGATGACATGTTGCTCCCCGTTTCCTAAAGATGCCCGCTACTGCAGGGCGATCGCGATGTGCTTGTTATTTGTCTGATACGACCCAGTGCCCGCCCGGATAAAGCGTGGCCTGCTTGGCTGCGTTGCAGGCCGCCGCAGTGGTTCTAACGTTGCGCAGCGAGGCCGGATCCGCCAGAGCCTGCTTGCCCGAGGTGCCCAGCGTGGCCACCGGCGTGCTGAAGCCGCCTACGGCGATGATGTCGATGTCGGCCATTTGCGCGTTGCTCATGACCACGCACGGCGAGATGCCTTCCCAGCCCGTTGGCGGGGTGGTGTAGGCCACGCTGAGCAGTTGTTCGGCGCTGGCGCTGATGCCGCCGGCGCCGAGGGTCGTCTGTGCGTAAACGCTGGCAAGGCCGAAGATCTTGCCGCGCGTCTCGAAACCTGCGGCCTGCTTGCCATCGCCGACGTACACCGTATTGGTGGGCTCGCGCTTGTCGACGGTGACGCCGGCGGGCAGGGTCAGCGGTCGATAGCTGCCGGGATGGTAGTAGCCGCCATTCATGTAGTAGGCGAAGCCCAGCAGATTGCCATTGGCGTCATACAGCGCCTGAAGGGTCAGCGCGTTGCCGCGGTCATCGATCGGCGTGACGCTTACCGGCTTGCCGTCGTTATCCACGCACAGACCGGTAAGGTCACAGGTGGCGACGGTCTCTCCGTCCTTGTCGACGTAGCGGTCGCCGTCCTGGATGGCGATGAGGTTGCCCAGTTCGTCGAAGATCCCGGTGGGCAGGCTGGCTGCCGGCAGGTCGAGATCGGGTGTCCCTGCATCGGTCGAGCCGTCGTCGTAGTCCTCGCCGGGCACCACATCGTTGAAGCGCACGCGATGGCTGTCATACAGCTGCACGCGGTTCATCTCGCGCGACTGGGTGGCGTAGTTGTCCTGCATGGCCTCGAAGATGCTCTCGACGTCGGCCATGGTGGCCACCATCACCGCACCGGTTACGCCCAGTACCACCAGGTACTCGGTCATCGACTGACCGTTCTGCCATTTGCGCATGATCAATGATCCATCCGGGTCAGCAGAACCTGAGTATTGGTTTCGTGGCGCAGCAGCCCGATGGTCATAAGCTCGCGGCCCTTGGCGTAATTGAGCACGACGCTGCCGGCGAGGGTGCTGCGGTGTTCCAGTTGCCAGCCCTGGTGCAGCATTTCGCTTTCATACCAGGCACGAGTACGGTGGATGTCGTCGGCTATCAGCAGCAGGGTCAGGCGACCCTTGCGCAGAGGGTCATCACTGCGCATGTCGCTGACCACCTGGGCATCGGCGGGCATCGGCACGCCTTCGCCCAGCGCTCGATCACTGGCGTTCGGCGCGGGCGGGTTGGTCAGCAGCAGCTTGCCGTAGCTGTAGCGCTCGTTCTGCGCCTGTACTTGCACCATCATCATGCAGCGCTCGTTGAGGTGCAGTATCTGCTCCCAGGGGCCGAAGGTGGTGTAGTCGACGGCGTCCTTCCATTGCTTACCGTAAAAACTCTTCACCTGCTCCGGCGTAGCCGGGACGCGGAAGCTGCGCACATTCATGGCGTTGTTGTTCCACTGCATGCCATCGGCAACCATGCCGAGCAGCATGGAATCCATGCGCGGGAAATCATCGTAGTCGCAGGCGCCATGCGCCTGGCTGCTGAGCAGTGCGAGCATGGCGACGAGAGGAGTGAGCTTAATCATCGAGATAGCAGAAGCCGGTTCGGGGGTTGCACTTGACGTCGCTGTCGGGGATCGGTGCGGTGTTCACCGGGGCCAGATCAATGTGTTTGAACGACGGCTCCATGATGCTGACGGCGGTCTTGATACCGTCCCATAACGGGTTGTCTTCCAGGCCGGTACCGAGGACGAAATCGTCGGATTTCTCTCGCATGTGCAGTTCGTCCTGCGCCACCCAGGCATCGGCCAGGATCGCTGCGCGGGCGTTGACCGAGAGCGGGGCATCGCCGACCAGCGGCTTGTTGCCCAAAGTGCTGCCGGCCAGTGATACCGGTATGCGTACGTCGCTGCTGTAGAGGTTGCGGCGCGGATGGGCGATCTGCAGCAGGTCTTCATCGCCCTGGCCGAAACTGAGGATGTTCACCACCTTGGCGATGGGGTTCATCAGGCTGTTGTAGCCGCCGACCAGGGTGTTGGCGAGCGAGGCGGGTGCGCTGTTGCTCATACTGGAGCCTTCAGCGCTGGCTCCGGGCAAGGTCATGGCGCGACTTTCGCCGCTGGTCCAGCGCCAGAAACGATTGGTATCGGCGTTGCCTGCGGCGGAGATGTCGTCGTCGCTGAACAGACGCGCCTTCTGCTCGTACGTCAGCAGACGCTTTTCGGCACTGTTGAAAATGTCTTCGTTGCTGCGGGTCGGCAGTCCCTCCACCGTGTCGAGCTGCGCATAGAGGCTGCGGTCGGCTGGCGAAATAGACGATATCTGGCTGCGGTCATACTGCGACGGGCTGTAATCGCGACTGTTCTGCCCGAGGTGATCCTCGGCGGTGCCATACCAGACGGTGCGTTCCCAAGCGGCATAACGCGCCATTTCCTGCGACTTGAAGGCCATGTCGGTGAGCTTGCCGACCACCGGTACGGCGACGAACATCAGCAGCACGCAACCGGCAACCATGACCACGAACTCGGCCATCGCCTGTCCACCGATGCGGTGGGGCATGCTGGTGCTTTTCATTGCAGCGTGTCCAGCATGCCGGCCTTGACCTTGTCGAGCGCATTGCCGCTGATTTCGTTGATCACCGGCTTGGCGACCGGGGCGATCACCGGCGGCAACTTTTCCAGGGCACGGTCGATGCCTGGCAGGATCAGGTAGTCGGTCGCCACATCCATCAGCAGACCGACCACGGTCGCCGGGCCGAAGTCTGACAGGTTCAGCACGTCGGCGAGATCGATTTCGCCAGACGCGATCATTTGCACGACCTTGCTCGGCTCGCGCAGGCGGGCATCCCACCAGGGACTGTACTGATTGGGCGATTCGTCCCGGCCAGGTGGCGGGGCGAAGTAGGTCTCGGCCGAGGAGATGGTCATCATGCGCTCGGAATCGCCGCCCCAGGCAAAGTCCATCGGGTTATTGCGTGTGTCGGTATCCAGTGCGAAGCGACCCTGACGAATATTCAGGCCATTGGGGTTGTCGCTGGTTTTTACCGCGGACAGAGGCTTGGAAACGGCAACGGTGAACTCCTTGCTGCGTCCGCTTTCGGCGTGGGCTTCACCTAGGGCGAAGAACGAGGGCGAGCCGCTATAGCCATTGGTGACGTCTTCGGCACGGTTCAGACCATAGATGCTCAGCACGTTGCCCCAGGCCCAGGTGGCGGCGTGGATTGGGTCCATGGCGTCGCCATAAGGCGTCTTCGATATCAGGCCGGCTTCGACTGGCGTTCCCCACTGCGGGCCGAACAGCTTTTCGTCGCCGACGTTGGTGACCAACTGGTGCGTCGCGCCGCCTAGCGGGATGCCCATGCCAAAGCCGAACTGCAGCGGGGGAACATCGACGCAGCCGAGTACCGGCAGGCAGATGCGGATCTGCAGGCCGACATCGATCTGGAAGCCGATCGAGCTGTGATCCACCGAGGCCCATCCGTAAACCGGTGTCTTGCTGCCGACGGAAGAGGTGCTGAGCGGGTTGTAGACGTAGGCGGTGCCGCCTTCGTTGCCCACGCCGACGAAGGCCGACAGGTTCAGCTTGATCTCGAGGAAGCCCAGGGAAAAATTCAGCGAGAGGTCCAGCGACGGACCGAAGTTGAAGTCGCGCTGATTCAGCCAGGTGTTGCGCTGAGTGTTGACCAGCGCTGCGTATTCGCGCCCGGCGTTGCGCGAGTCGATATCGTTGGGCGTACCGCTCTTGCTGTGCATCTCCGGGGCGACATTGACCAGCATCGAGCTGGGCACCAGATCACCGGTCTTGGAGCCGAGGAAGTCGGCAAGGAAACCTTGATCGTCAGGCTCTTCCAGCCCTCCGGCGTCATTGGGCGGGGTTGGCAGCGTTCCGCCTGGGGCGGGCTCGCTGGCCACCAGTTGGGTGAGCAGATCCTGCACCGGCAACATGTCGGCGAAGTAGGTCAGGATGAAGTTCTGAATCAGCAGCGCGGTGCTCAGCGGCGCCACTTCGAGTGTGTCGCCGCCGGGTTTGTCCATCACGTGCCGGCCGACCACGTCTGCGGCGATTTTCGTCTGCGCCTCGAAGGTGGCGATGGCGAAGGCCTTCTGAAAGAAGCCCATGATGGTGTTGAAGCTGGAAACCACCTGTGGATAGACATTGACCACAGGCAGAGAAACGAAGCGGGCGCCAATGCCCAGAATCTGCCACGGCAGCGTGGCGATGCTGACCACGTCACCAATGGTCGGGCGCGGAATGATGATGGCGATCGGTAGCTGGTAGATCGGGAAACTGTTGATCCAGCGCGGCATGTTGGCGTAGCGCTTGCCCCAGGAGGCCAGTGCCACGACCTGACCGACCGACAGTTCGTTGGCGACGATGGCGCGGTTGGTGTAGGCGATCAGGTTCTGGTGACGGGCAAACAGCTTGGCCTGTGAGTAGGCCGCGGCATCGGCGGCGTTTTCCACCTGCACGCGATCACGGGTGAGAATGCCCTGGTTGAAAAGCAGGATCATCCCCAGCCCGATCAGGCCCATGAACAGCAGGCCAAATACCATGGCCTGCCCGTTCTGCTGCTTGCACTTCACGGCGTGCGTCCAGCGCTAGCGTTACTGGCGCTCGTCTTGCTTGAAACTGCCGAGATTATGAGCGGTGCTGCCCGCCTGTTGAGCCTCGGTACCGGTCGCCTTGGCCGCCTGCGTGGCTTCTCCGCCGCCCAGTTCGGCGGCCATGTCACCGACCTGCTCACGTACCGTGCTGCCGAACAGGTTGTAGACGACGATGGCGGAAATGGCGATCAGCGCAACGATGATGATGTACTCGGTCATGCCTTGGCCAAGCTGGCGAGCGCGGGACTTCATGGACATGGTGGTGCTCCTGAGAGTGGGGGCCGGTGTGCAGTGAATCCAGCAGGCCTCCGCCACCGAAGGGGCAGGAGCTGCGAGTTCATATTTCTCGGAACTTTAATTGGCGTCGAATGTCGGTCGCCCCCTTCGTTCTGATAGGTTTCGCTGCGCGCCTTGAAAATGGACTTTGCATTTATTCACGATATGTCGCGTATCCTGTTCGAAAGAACCTGCGAAAAGGCCATGGGGAGTCACGTCTATCGAAACGGTGCTTGGCTGGTCGGTCGGGTGCTGCTGCCAGAAACCAACTAGAAAAAAATGAGCCGTACGCGGCTTGAACAGCGAGGTGGCGGTAAATGGTGTTGAAAGCGGATCGTTGCGGCGCTCTTGTGCGGGCGGGGGGGCAAGTCGGCCGCGCCGTGTTGGCGTTGCTGCTGATGGTGTGGGCTGCTGCGGTGCATGCAGAAGAATTGTTCTCGCCGATGCTGACACTGCATTTGGGTGATCAGGTAGTGACGCTCGACCGTGAGCAGCTCAATGCGATGGTCCAGGCCGAGTTGCAGACCAGCACCACGCTGCAGCCCGAGGTCGGCCGCTGGCAAGGTGTGCTGGGTCGTGATCTGCTGGCTCGTCTGGGGGTCGAGGAAGGGCAGGTCAGACCCATGACCATGCGTTCCTGGGACGATTACCGTATCGACATGACCACCGAGGACTTTTATCTCTGGGATGTTTTGATTGCCACCCGGCTCAATGGCGAGCCCCTCGAAGTGGAAGATCTCGGGCCGTTGCGCGTGATCTATCCGCGCGACCAGCACCAGGAACTTCAGGACTCCCGCTTCGATCACCGCTGGGTGTGGCTGTTGCGCAGCATCGAGGTGACTCCCTGATGGGTTCGCCAGGCAAGGTCCGTGTGCTGTGTATTGAAGATGAGCGATTGCTGCTGGACGACCTGCATGACGAGCTGCGTGCTGCAGGCTACGAGGTAAGTGTGGCGGAATCCGCGCAGCGGGCATTCGAGCAACTGGACGCGTTCACCCCTGATCTGATCCTGTGCGACGTGATGTTGGGGGGCGACGACGCCGCGGACGGCTATGCGGTGCTGCGGCACGTGCGCGAGCAGCGCCCTGATCTGGCGATTACGCCGTTCATCTTTCTCACGGCGCTGGGCGAACGTGACGACCTGCTCCAGGCAAAGCTGCAGGGGGTCGATGACTATCTGGTCAAACCTGTGGATTACGATCTGTTACTGGCGACGCTGGCCGCACGCCTACAGCAGGTCGACCGGTTGAAAGGCACCCGCAGAAACTCGCGCGACGAGCAGGCGGAACGCTTGCGCAGCGTCCTGTCACAGCTGCCGGGGGCAGTGCTGCTGTGTGACGGTCACGGGCAACTGCTTTACGCCAATCAGCGCTCGCAGCACCTTCTTCAGGAGCAGGCGCTATGGCGGGTCAACAGTGCCGGTACGGTGATCTGGCCGCATGCCATGGCCGAGTCCGTACGCCAGCTGCACCTGAATCTGCAACAGATGTCCGCCGAGCCCGGAGAAGCGCGTCGGGTGCAGACTCTGGAAATGCGCAACTCGGGCGACAATGCCTTGGTCAGCCTGATCAAGATCGACTGCAGGGATGCGGCAACGGACGCCGCCGGTCAGCTGTTCGTGCTGTTCATCTGCAATGCCCAGAGCCGGCCTGTTCCGGATGAGGAAGCGCTGCGCATGCTGTTCGGTCTGACGCGCACTGAAGCGAAGGTTGCGCGGCTCCTGGCGCTCGGCAAGCGTAGTGAAGAAGTCGCAGAAACCTTGTTTGTGTCGGCTACCACTGTCGCCTTTCACCTGCGTAATCTCTTTCAGAAAACCGGCGTTTCTCGGCAGAGTGACCTGGTGGCACTGGTCCTCGCTGCTGGCTGGACTTTGCCGAATCTCGGTGGGGAGCAGTTGTGAGGGCAGCAAGGTGGCTGCGAGCGCTGGCGCTTTTGCTGGTGGTATTTTTCGGCGGGCTGTTGAGCTACAGCCTGATTGCGCTGCTGGATCTGCAAGAGGAACTTGCCGAGGACCTGGGGGAGAACATGGTCTGGGCTGCAGCTCAGGCCACCTATCAGGCCAGTCTGCTACTGCAGGCGAGTCAGTTGCCCAGTGAGGGGCATCGGGGCAATGCTGCATTGCAGCGACATCTTTTGCGGGCGCGGCTGGAGGTGCTGCTGTCCCCTAGCCAAGCCCATTTCATGCAGCGCGCCGGTGTGCTCGAACAGCTGAAGCAGGCCAGAAATCAGCTTGGGGAGGCCGACGTCGACCACGCGGCGATGCAGGCGCTGCTTCACGATATCGGTCGCAAGATCATGCAGGTCGAGCGCGAGCAGGCCGGTGAGCGTCGCGACGCCTACAAGCGACTGATGCATCAACTTATTTTGTCGATTCTCTGCGTCATGGCCGCTGGCGGGGTGTTGTGCTGGCAGTTACTGCGCAGCATGTGGGCGAGCCAGCGAGCTCACGACCAGATTGCCGAGCAGCATCGCCACACCCGTAAGCTGCTCAGTGACCTGGAGCACGAGCGCTCGGTGCGATTGCGCTATCGCGATTTCGTCTCGTTGATGTCACATCAGTTGCGTACTCCCTTGTCGGTCATCGACTCCAGTGCTCAGCGACTGATGCGCCAGAGTGAAAGCGAGTCGGGCCCGGTGGCCGAGCGGTCGCAGCGCATCCGTTCGTCGGTGGGGCAACTCAACCGCCTGGTTGGGCGCCTGCTCGACGGGCTGCGGCTGGACGAGACCGGTACCTTGGTACAGAGCTCCCTGGTACTGTCGCGCTGCCTCTGGCGGGATATCGTCGGCGAGGCTATCGAACGCTTCGCTGACACGCTGGCGGGGCGGCAGGTACAGCAGGAGTGGGCCCCAGAGTGTGAAGGGCAACTGCTTTGCGACCGCCTGTGGAGCGTGGAGATTCTCGTCAACCTGCTGTCGAACGCGCATAAGTACAGTCCGCCGGACCAGCCGATCCTGATCAGGGTATGGCGACGAGACAACTGGTTATATTGCGCCGTACGTGATTTTGGCGCTGGCGTGCCGGAGGCGGAGCATGCGCAGATCTTCGAGCGCTTCTATCGCCGCGCCGGTACCCAGCATCTGAGCGGTGTTGGGTTGGGACTGCCGATTGCCCGCACGCTGGCGCAGTGGCAGGGTGGTAGTCTAAGCGTGCGCAACGCCGAGGGTGGCGGCGCCGTATTTACCCTGGCACTTCCCATCGGTAGGGGCGATGACGATATCGCCCAGAGTACGGCCCTGGTGCTTCCCGCCTGATCGTGCGACCGCGATAGCCCTCGCCCGGCTGCGGGGTACGACGTGGCGCGTTATAGTGACGTGCGTGATCGAAAACCGCAGAATGGCGCCTTCGCTCTGTTGTTCGGGGTGTATCTCTTATGCTTTTTTGGTAGGTTGCTAAACCAATCATGCGAATGCGGTTGTTACTTTTGGGGGGCGGCAACGCCTTGGGAAAGGCCCTGGTGCATCAGGGTGCCGAGGAGGGCATCGGCTTTCTCGCGCCTCGTCCACTCCAAGATGGCTGGGATGCGAAGAGCCTGACCGAGTTGCTTGACGACACCCGCCCGGATGCCGTGATCAACCTCGCCTATTACTTCGACTGGTTTCAGGCCGAGTCGGTAGCAGAGCCGCGTCTGCACACTCAGGAGCGTGCCGTGGAGCGCCTGGCCGAGTTGTGCCAGCATCACTCCATCGTGCTGCTGCAGCCATCCAGCTATCGTGTTTTCGATGGTTCACGGGTCACCGCTTACAGCGAAAAGGAAGAGTCGATCCCTCTCGGGCCGCGTGGCCAGGCGTTATGGAGACTGGAGCAGAGCGTGCGCGCGATCTGCCCGCGGCATGTGCTGCTGCGCTTCGGCTGGTTGCTAGATGACAGCCGCGAAGGGTTGCTGGGGCGCTTTCTGCAGCGGGCCGAGCGCGATGATGCGCTGTATCTCGCCGATGACCGTCGCGGCAATCCCACGCCGGTGGACGATGCTGCGCGGGTGATTCTGGCGGTGCTCAAGCAGCTGGACTGCGAGTCGCCCTTGTGGGGCACCTATCACTACGGTGGTCATGAGGCCAGTACATCGCTGAGCCTGGGGCAGGCGGTACTGAGCGAGGCGCGCCACTATCGCAGCAATCTGGTCGAGGATATCGCGCCCCAGGCGCATGCCGCCCGCCCGGATGCAGCCGATGAACCGCAACATGCCGTGCTGGCTTGCAAGAAGATTCTTCACACCTTCGGCATCAAACCGCGCGCCTGGCGCTCCGGTCTGCCGAGCCTGCTGGACCGTTATTATCGTCATGGCTGAAATTCTCGTAACCGGCGGCGCCGGCTTCATTGGTTCGCACCTGGTCGATGCCTTGCTGGCCGCCGGCCACGGCGTGCGTGTGCTGGACAACCTGTCCATGGGCAAGCGCAGCAATCTGCCGCTGGATAATCCGCGTTTGTGCTTCATTGAGGGCGATGTCGCCGATGCCGGGGTGGTCGCCCGCGCGATAGTGGGTTGTTCGGCCGTGGCGCATCTGGCCGCGGTGGCTTCGGTACAGGCCTCGGTAGACGACCCTGTCGCGACGCATCAGAGCAACTTCATCGGCACCCTGAATGTCTGCGAAGCGATGCGCCAACACGGTGTGCGGCGTGTGGTCTACGCCTCCAGCGCGGCGATCTATGGCAACAACGGCGAAGGCGTGGCGATCGACGAGACCACTGCCAAGGCGCCGTTGACGCCCTATGCGGCGGACAAGCTGGCCGGCGAATACTATCTGGATTTCTATCGCCGCCAGCATGCGCTGGAGCCGGCGGTGTTCCGTTTCTTCAATGTCTTCGGGCCGCGCCAGGATCCATCCTCGCCTTACTCCGGGGTGATCAGTATCTTCACCCAGAGGGCGCAGCAGGGGCTGCCGATCAGCGTCTTCGGCGATGGCGAGCAGACCCGGGATTTTTTCTATATCAGCGATTTGATCGAGCTGCTGCTGCAGGGGCTGCTGGGTGAGTTCGTCGAGCAGCCGGTCAATGTCGGCTGGAACCAGGCGGTAAGCCTCAATCAGTTGCTGGCGGAGATCGGTGCGCTTTGCACGGGCTTGCCGCTAGTCACCTACTCGCCTGCACGAGCTGGCGACATCCGTCACTCTCGTGCCGACAATACGCGTTTGCAGGCTCATTACCGTATGCCGCCGCAAACGCCTCTGCGTGAAGGGTTACGTCAGTTGCTCGAACAGTGAATCGGGCACATGAAAAAGCCGGCTTTCCAGACTGTGTGAAAACCTAGCAGTCTGAGAGCAAGCTAAAGACAATGCCTCCATCAGTTGATGGGGGCAGAGGAGCTGGTACCGGAGGATCATCTGGTACGGGTGATCGAGGCCTATGTCGCTCGTCTGGATCTGCAGGCTCTGGGTTTCAGCAAGGCCGAGCCGCTCAAGACCGGGCGTCCTGGCTATGATCCGGCGGATCTACTCAAGCTTTATCTATACGGTTACTTCCAGCGCATCCGCTCCTCCCGGCGCCTGGAAGCCGAGTGCCAGCGCAATGTCGAGGTGATGTGGCTGCTGGGCCGATTGGCGCCGGATTTCAAGACCATTGCCGATTTTCGCAAGGACAACAGTGCTGCGTTTCAGGCGACCTGCCGCACCTTCGTGCAGTTCTGTCGCCAGGTGGGACTGATCAGTGGGCAACTCGTGGCCATCGATGGCAGCAAGTTTCAGGCGGTTGCGTCGCAACGCAAGCATCTGAGCCTGACGAAGCTCAAGCGCCAACAAGCCAAACTGGAGGCGCAGATAAGCCGTTATCTGGCAGAACTGGACGAGGCTGACCGCAATGAGGCAACTGAAGGGGTTGATTGCCGTGCGGTCAAGGTAGCGCTGCAGCACCTGGAGAGCCGACATGCCGATAACCTGACAGCCCAGACGTTGATGGAGGTACAGAGGCTGGATCAGTTCGTCGTGGGCGAGGACGAGGCCCGCATGATGCGTACCCACCTGGGGGCTCGCGTGGCTTATAACGTGCAAAGCGCGGTAGATGGCGAGCATGGGCTGATCTTGCATCATGCCGTCACTCAGGACGGTTGCGATAACCAGCAACTGGAACCGATGGCCAAGGCCGCCCAGGCGATCCTAGAACAGGAAGAGCTGACGGTTACAGCCGATGCCGGCTACTCCAATGGTGAGCAGTTTCAAGCCTGTGATGATGCTGGGATTACGGCCTATGTACCGGCAAACCGGGGGATCAACAATCAGGGTGACGATACACCGCTGTTCGAGCGTGACGCCTTCACTTATGACGCCACCCATGACCAGTACCAATGCCCGGCGGGCAAATGGCTACTGTTCAAGCAGGTCAGTGGCCTACAGCGCATCTATGCCGTGCAGGATGACTGCGCGGGCTGTCCATTGAAAACACGCTGCACCAAGGCTAAACGTCGACACGTGAGTCGGCATGTCCATGAATCCGCGTTCGAACGCATGCATCAGCGGATGCAGGCGCATCCAGAGATGATGGTCAGGCGCCGATCCATCGTCGAACATCCCTTCGGCAATCTGAAGCAGTGGATTTTGGGTAATGGTCGCTTCCTGCTCCGACAACTGCGGGGAGCGCGGACGGAAATGGCCCTGGCGGTCAACGCCTACAACCTGAAACGAGCCATCAATGTGCTGGGTGCCCGTCGGTTGATCGAACTGTTGGGATAAATCCCGTCTTCCATTTCCAGCCATCAAAAACACCAACGCCCCGAACCAGACGGGGCGTTGGGTTTGCCTATGGTCAGGGCGTTTTCACACGCTCTGTAGTGCGGGCTTTTTCGTTGTGCGCCAGGCATGGCGCGTAGCGCCGTGACTGGCGCTGTTCGGTTCACTGTGGTGGTGGACTGGACGACTTGGAGGTGAAAGTCCTCTACACACCCGGCAAGGGGAAGTGTTAGCCAGAGGCAAGGGTGTCGCGGGCGACTGCGAATCTGAAGGAAGCCCGAGGCAAAATGCTGGCCTGACGAACAGGAAGCGGATAGAGGCGGCGTAGCGGGGTGAGGTAGCAACGATTGCCAAAGCCCGATACTTGCACGGAACGCTACGACGTAAATCCGACAGGCATAAGCAGGAAGGTCGCGCGAATTACCCTGGGAGATCTGTTTGGCCTGCCATGTGCTACCGGCCCCGAGAGGTGACGGGATGGGCGAACAGAAGTCAGCAGAGGCCGTAGTAGTTGCTCGAAACCGGAGCGATGAAGGGCTGAACCTGCCATGAGTGGATAGTCAGGTGTGCTCTCTGTTGGAGCGTAAAGCAGAAACGCCGTGAACAGCGGTGGTCGAGACCATCAGGAGGTAGGAGTCGGAAACTCCGAGGGCCGGTCTGGGCGCTTAGCTACCGCAGGCGACACATCAACGGAACCAAGCTCGCTGATGCTGTTTGTCAGTAGGCAGGAACCGCCGTATACGGAACCGTACGTACGGTGGTGTGGGAGGACGGCGGGGGTGACCCCGCCTCCTACCCGATTCTGTGAGGGCTGTCAGAACTTGTAACCCAGGCCAACCATGTAGATGAAGGGGTCTACGTCCACATCAACCTTGGCGCGCACGCCGAGGGCGTTGTTGTCGACATAGGCAGTAGTGTCGATGTCGATGTAACGCACTTGGGCGTTGAGCATCAGGCTGTCGGTCAGCATGTAGTCGGCGCCCACCTGCCAGGCCAGGCCCCAGGAGTTCTTGGCGCGGAAGTTGTCGAAGCCGTTGGCGCTGGCGGCGCTGCCGACGTGCTCGTCGAAAATCCAAGTGTAGTTGATGCCTGCTCCGACATAGGGCTGGAAGGCTGACTTGGCGTCTAGTGGGTAATACACAAGGCTCAGAGTCGGCGGCAGATGCTTGAGGGTACCCAGCTTGCCATTGGCTGCATCGAGGACGGTGCCCTTGATCTTCACATCATGCTCGAACGGCGTTGCCGCCAGCAACTCGATGCCCAGATTGTCGGTGAGCATATAGGCGAAGTTCAGGCCCAGCTGTGTGTCACTGCTCATGGTTGCCTTTCCGCCGAGGTTGGCACCGGCGAGGCCACCGCGATCGACCTTGACGCTGGAGGAGTCGGCCTCCGGGTTGACGGTGATGGCCCCGGCGCGGATGAGGATATCGCCAGCCTGGTGGGCTTGAGCGATGGGGGCGGCGACGGCCAGGGCCAGCAGTGAGGCAGTGAACAGTGACTTGTACATAGCGAACTCCAGTTCGAGTCGGTTGTGTGTCTTGGCTGGAATTAATGCTAAGCCAAGCAACAATCCACTTTTTGACCTGGCTCAATAGATCGACGGGCTCTGCTGCGGTGTTTTGTCCATTGCTTCAAATGCATCTCTAGATGATAATGTTTCTCTTTTTGAAGCAAGCCTGTCTGTCGAGGACCCTCTGCGCATGAATCGCTTCCCCCTCCGTTCCCTGGCTGTGGCCCTGATGTTGGCCAGCGGCTCGCTGGCTGCCGCGCCGCTGGATGCCGCGCTGGATGAAAGTCAGCGCCTGGCCGCCGAGGCGAAAGCCTCGCAGGGTCGTATCGAGCAACTGGATGACGCCAGCCGTGAGATGCTCACCGAGTACCGCAATGCCCTGCAGCAGGCTGAGGCTTTGAAAGGTTATAACAGTCAACTGCGTGACCTGGTCGAAGCCCAGCGCCAGGAGCTGGCCAGTTACCAGAAGCAGCTCGATGGTATTGAACGCACCCAGGAAGCGGTGAGCCCGCAGATGGTCAAGATGGTCGAGGTGCTGGGTGAGTTTATTGCCGCCGACCTGCCGTTCCTGCCCGAAGAGCGTGAAGACCGCCTGGCCCAGTTGCAGGATCTGCTGCCGCGCGCCGATGTCAGCCTGGCTGATAAATATCGCCGCATTCTCGAGGCCTACCAGATCGAGAGCGACTACGGTCGTACTCTGGAAGCCTGGCGTGGCGAGTTGAACCAGGCCGATGGCGGCTCGCGCAGCGTCGAATTCCTGCGCCTGGGCCGCAGCATGCTCTATTACCAGACCCTCGACGCGCATGAGAGTGGCTGGTGGAACCCGCAAACCAAGGCCTGGGAGGTGCTCGACGGCAGCGCCCGTCGTCCGCTGACTCAGGCTATCGCCATCGCCCGCCAGCAGCAGGCGCCCGCCGTGCTGTCCCTGCCGATCAAGACCCTGGCCGAGGAGGCCGCACAATGAGTCGTCGTGTTGTAGCCGTACTGGCGCTCAGCCTGTTGCCGGCACTGGCCGCCGTGGCCGAAACCCTCAACCCCGATCAACTGCTGCAGCGCATCCGCAGCGAGCGCGCTGCCGAAGTCAGCGCCATGCAGGAGCGCGAACAGGCGTTTCTCGCCAAGCGTGGTGAGCAGGCCCAGTTGCTGGCGGCCGCGCGTTCGGCGCTGAATACCCAGAAAGCCGAAAGTGAACGTCTGAAAGCCGAATTCGACCGTCAGGAGGCCGAGCTGGCCGAGCAGGAAAAACTGCTGGCGCAGCGTGTCGGTCACCTTGGCGAGCTGTTTGGCGTGGTGCGCCAGAGCGCCGGTGACGTTGCCGGGCAATGGCAGGACAGCCTGCTCAACGCCCAGTACCCGGAGCGTCTGAAGCGCCTCAAGGCACTGGCTGAGAGCCGCTCGCTGCCCTCCGCCGAAGACCTTGACGGCTACTGGATGCTGCTGCTCGAAGACCTGGCCGCCAGCGGTCGTATCGAGCGCCTGCAACTGCCAGTGGTGAATGCTGATGGCTCGCGTAGCGAGCAGCAGGTGCTGCGCGTGGGCGCCTTCGCCGTGTATGGCGAGGATGCCTTCCTGCGTTACGACGCCGATGCCGGGCAACTGCTGGCGCCGCCGCGTCAGCCGTCCGGCCTGGGGCAGGTCAAGGACTACCTGAGCAGCACCGATGCGCTCGCCACGCTGCCCATCGACCCGAGCCGTGGCAGCCTGCTGGCGCAGCTGCAGCAGCAGCCAACCCTGTGGGATCGTCTACAGCAGGGTGGCCTGGTTGGCTGGGTGATCGTCGTGCTGGGAACCTTTGGTCTGCTCCTGGCGCTGTGGCGGATGATTTATCTGAGCCGCGTCGGCCGTCTGGTCAAGGCGCAGATGCACAACCTCAGCGTGCCGCGTGATGACAACCCGCTGGGCCGTGTGATCGGCGTACTGGGTGCCAAGCCGCAACTGGCAGACCTGGAGACTCTGGAGCTTAAGCTCGACGAGGCGATCCTGCAGGAAACACCGCCGCTGGAAAAAGGCCAGGGCCTGCTCAAGCTGCTCGCCGCCGTGGCACCGCTGCTCGGCCTGCTGGGTACCGTGACCGGCATGATCGTGACCTTCCAGGCCATCACCCAGAGCGGCGGTGGTGACTCGAGGATGATGGCCGACGGGATTTCCCAGGCGCTGGTGACCACCGTGCAGGGGCTGGTGACCGCCATCCCGCTGCTGTTCCTGCACAGCTTGCTGGCCAGCCGCAGCAAGGGCCTGATCCAGATTCTCGAGCAGCAGAGCGCCGGCCTGATTGCCCTGCACCTGTCGGGAGCGCCGCGCCGTGACTGATCTGTTCGCCTTCTGGCTGCGTGTGGTCGACAGTGCCCATGCACTGCTCGACTTCATGAGTGCCGGCGGCGTGGTGATGTGGGCGCTGGCGGTGCTCTGCGTGGTGTTCTGGACCCTGGTGTTCGAGCGCTTCTGGTACATGCGGCGGATCTTTCCGCGTTGGGTGCAGGAGCGTCGCGAGGCCTGGCAACAGGTACTCGCCGACGACAACGGCAACTGGCAGCGCGCCGTGCGCACGGCCTGGTTGGCGCAGGCACGTCAGCAATTGGCCGCGCCGCTGCGCCTGGGCAAGACCCTGGTGGCGCTGTATCCGCTGCTGGGCCTGCTTGGCACGGTGCTCGGCATGATCGCCGTGTTCGATGTGCTCGCCCTCAACGGCGCCGGTAACCCACGCGGCATGGCCGCAGGCGTATGGCAGGCGACCCTGCCGACCATGGCCGGCATGGTCCTGGCCATTCCCGGATTGTTCAGCCTGGCGCGCCTCGAACGCGAAGCCAGCCAGGCCATCGAGCGGCTGGCCGACCAGCTGCGTCACGACTGAGATCGCCCAACATGAGAATGCGTCGTCACCACCAGCAGGACGAAGACACCGGCATCGACCTCACGCCGATGCTCGACGTGGTCTTCATCATGCTGATCTTCTTCATCGTCACCAGCTCCTTTATTCGCGAGTCCGGGGTCGAAGTGCAGCGCCCGCAGGCGGAAACCGCCAACCCGCAGGACAAGGGCAATATCCTCATCGCCGTCACTGCCGACGGGCAGATCTGGATGGACAAGCAGCCGGTGGATATCCGCAGCGTGCGCGCCCATGTCGAGCGCATGCGCGTCGATCAGCCCGACGGCGCGGTGGTGGTGCAGGCCGACCAGGATGCGCGTACCGGCCTGGTGGTTCAGGTGATGGATCAGGCACGTCTGGCCGGTGTGCAGGATGTTGCCCTGGCCGCCGGTAGCGGAGTCAACTGATGCGCCTGCCGCTGTCTTTTCTTGGCGCCTGCCTGATGGCCCTGGGGTTGTTCGCCCTGATGCTGTACATGGTCGCGCCGCCGAGTGCCAAGGTGAGCCAGGATCCGGTCAGCGTGGCCAACTTCGTGCGCATGGATGGTAACGCCAGCGAGACCGCCAGCCGCACCCGTCAGCAGGCACCGCAGCCGCCGCAACCGCAAACGCCGCAGCCACCCACGCCGCCGACGCCGCAAAGCGCCACGCCAAATGCCAACCTGCCGGCGCTGGACATCCAACTGCCCAGTCTTCTGGCCAGCGGCATTGCCGTCAACAGCGCGCCGGCACCGAGTCTGTCCGGCCTGGCCCCCGGCGCATCCGCGCCGACGCCATCGAGCGAGGCTGCCGAGGCCGGCGGGCAGATGGGCGGCATGGAAAGCGAAGTCATGCCGCTTAATGATGTGCGCCCGGATTATCCGCGTTACGCGCTGCAGCGTGGCATCGAAGGGTTCGTCAAACTGGCGTTCACCATCAATCGCTCCGGCAGTGTAGAGAATATCCGCGTGCTGGAGGCCAACCCGCGTAACGTCTTCGAGCGCGAAGCGCGTCGTGCTGCGGCACGCTGGCGCTTTGCACCGCGCACCGAGGGCGGCCTGGCGGTGGATCGCGAAGCGGTGAAAACCCTCTACTTCCGTCTGGAAAGGAGCTGACCATGTACCGTTGGTTGTTGCTCGTGATGCTCAGCGCTGCAGCCGTGCCCGGCATGGCCCAACAGACCGTTGATCCGGCCGTGTTCAAGGCGTTGAATGCGGCACAGGTTGCGCAGCAGAAGGGCGATCATGCCGCTGCACGACGCGCGCTGGATGATGTCCAGGCCAAGAGCGGTAGTCTCGAAGAGGCGCTGGTCTGGCGCAGCAAGGCCTATGTGGCCTGGTCGGCCGGCAGCAATGCTCAGGCCATCGACTGGTTGGACAAGGCCGTGCGCAGCGGCAAGCTGGACGCTGAAATGCTGGCCGGCGAGCGCCTCAATCTAGCCAAGCTCAACCTGGGCGAGCGCCGCTACGCCAAGGTCGTCGAGTTGCTGGCGCCGAATCAGGGCAGTGCCTCCGAGGAGGTGTTGCAGATGCTGGTGCAGGCCTATCAGGGCATGAACCAGCCGGCCAAGGCGCTGCCCCTGGCCGAGCGTTACGTGCAGGTCAATCCCAAGGCCGCCGATATCTGGCTGCAGTTTCTGGTGGGGGCCAATGCTGATCTGAAACGTTATGCCCAGGCCGAGCGCTGGCAGCGCCAGTTGCTGGCGCGCCAACCGAACGATGCCAAGAGCTGGCGTCAGCTGGCCGCCCTGCAGCAGATGGCCGGCAGCAACGACAAGGCGCTGGCGACCCTGCGTGCAGCGCGCAGCAAGGGCCTGCGTTTCAGTGAAGCGGAGCTGGACAATCTGGTGCTGCTCGCCGGTGCTGCCGATCAGCCCTGGCAGGGCGCCAAGCTGCTGGCCGGGATGCTCGACAGTGGCCTGCTGGCCAACACCGCCGCACGTCAGGAGCGCCTGGGCCTGTTCTGGTGGCAGGCGCGTGATCGTGCGGCTGCGGTGCGCGTGCTGCGTCCGTTGGCCGAACGCAGCGGCAATGGCAAACACTGGCTGTACGTCGCCCAGCTGGAACTGGAACAGTCGCGCTGGCAGGCTGGCCTGGATGCGCTGGCGCGTGCCGAGCGTGGTGGCGCCGAGCGCGGCAAGGTGCGCTCCTGGCGGCAGTGGGCGGAAAGCGAACTGCGCTTCGAGCGGGAAAATCACGTCGCCAGTCGTAGCTGACGATGGCGACGCCGGATATGAAAAAGCCAGACGCGATGTCTGGCTTTTTCTTGGGGGCGTATCGGTAGGCGCTTGTGTAGGAGACGCGCCTCGCGGCGAATAGGGCTAACAGCGCAGGTCTTTCTGGATGACCACGACCGCTTCGCCCCGAGGCGGGGCTCCTACAAGCACCCCGGCTGGGCTCAGCTGTCGGGCAATTCGTAAGCGTAGATCTTGTCCGCTGCCATCTGGTAGCCGACTTCGGCCAGCTCGCTGCTAACGTGCTCGGTTTTCAGTGGGCCTTCCACCCAGAACGGTTGGTACAGCGCATCGAGCAGCACGCCCAGCTCGCTGGTGACGTGGACGATCTGGTTCGAGGGCGGCGGTGGTACGTGAATGCAGGCGCCGAAGTAGGGCACCAGCAGAAACTCCACCACGCGGCCTTCGTCGGTCACGTCCAGCGGCACGATATAGCCGGGCAGTTTCACCTGCTGACCATCGAGTGCCTTGACCACTGGAGCGGCGGGCGACTGTTGCATGGCGGCCGGGCCGGCTTCTGACAAAGCGTCGGCCAGTTGCGAGAGGTCGTGAATCGGCGTCGGATCGACCACCTGCGGCGGCGCATCCGGCGGGATCAGGTCTGACCAATTGAGTTCGCGCACATCCGCAGCAGCCAGTGGCAGGGCCAGGGTCAGCAGCAGGGTGGCGAGCAGGGGGCGGGACATGAGAAACCTCTTGGTAAAAGCGCCTGCGCAGTGTACGACAGGCGCTCTCAACTTTGCCTCAAAGCCTGATCGACAGCCCATCGGCCAACGACTGCCGATAAGCCCGCCAGGCCGGCACGCTGCCCATCGCCACGGCTGCTGCGAGAATGCTGCCCAGCAGTTTCCACTCGTAGCTCGACGGGGCACTGAGTGCCAGGTACAGGCCATAGTTGGCCTGGACGAAACCCTGGCTGCCGGTGATGCCCAGATAGAGCAGCGCGACACCTAAAGCCACGCCGGCCAGTGCCAGGGTGAAGGCTTCCAGCACTAGCAGGCTGGCGATATGCCAGGGACGGGCGCCCACCGAACGCAGAATGGCCATTTCCCGGCGGCGTTCGTTGAGGCTGGTGAGAATCGCCGTGAGCATGCCGATCAGGCCGGTCAGCACGACGAACAACGAAACCACGAACAACGCCTGCTCGGCGGTGCCCATCAGGCTCCACAGCTCCTGCAGCGCGACGCCCGGCAGAATCGCCAGCAGCGGCTCGCCACGAAACTCGTTGATCTCGCGCTGCAGGCTGAAGGTCGCGATCTTGCTGTTGAGGCCCAGCATAAAGGCGGTGATCTGCTTAGGCTGCAGCGCCTGTCCACAAGCTACTGCGCTTGACGCTGCTGCGTTGAAAGCGGGCTCGGAATGCTCATTGAGACTCGACTCAACTGCGCTTCCTCGCCCGCTTTCGCCTTGCCCCGTCTGCGCTCGCGACGCTTGTGAACAGGCACTTGCCCACTCTCGCACCTGATCTGCGCTGATCTGCGCCGCGCCGCGTGCCGGCATGCCGTTTTGCCAGTCGATGTGCAGCGCCTCCATGCCGGCCAGGGAAATGTGCAACGTGCGGTCGACCGGTGTGCCGGTGCGTTCGAGGATGCCGACCACGGTGAACGGCTTGTCGTCATGCTTGACCAGGCTGATGGTGGCGACGCCGTGTGCCAGAACGATGTTCTCGCCGAGGCCGTAGCCAAGCGCCTGGGCCACTTCCGCACCGAGTACTACCTCGAAGGGATCGTCAGCAAAAGCACGGCCCTGGGCCAGGTGCAGCGCCTGGCTGCGCGCATAGCGGTAGTGCTCGAAATAGGCAGTGCTGGTGCCCATCACCCGGTAGCCACGGTGCGAGTCGCCTAGGGAAATGGGGATGGCCCACTTCACCTGACGGTGATTGGCAAAGTGCTCGAAGCTGTCCCAGCGGATGTTGTTGGTGGCGTTGCCGATGCGAAACACCGAGTAGAGCAGCAGGTTCACGCTGCCCGAGCGGGCGCCAACGATCAGGTCGGTACCGCTGATGGTGTTGGCGAAGCTGGCGCGGGCTTCGGTGCGCACACGCTCCACGGCCAGCAGCAGGCAGACCGACAGGGCGATGGCGAATACGGTGAGCAGGGCAGTGAAACGGCGGTTGGCCAGGCTTGCCAGGGCTATACGCAGAAGATGCATCTCAGACCTCGACGGGCTTGGCGGCGCGGTTCAGTTCGCTCAGCGACAGGCTGCGGTCGAACAGGGGAGCCAGGCTCTGGTCGTGGCTGACGAACAACAGGCTGGCGCCGGAGGCGCGGCATTCGGCGAAGAGCAATTGCAGGAAGGCCTCGCGGGCGTCGAAGTCCAGTGCGGAAGTGGGTTCGTCGGCGATCACCAGCTCCGGCTGGCCGATCAGCGCGCGGGCGGCGGCGACCCGCTGTTGCTGGCCGATGGATAGTTCATCGGCGCGCCGGCCAAGCAGCTCGGCGCGTAGCCCCAGGTGATCGAGCAGCGCAGCGGCGGCGGCATCGATGCTGCCGTGGCGCTGGCGTGCACGTTCGGCACGCAGGCGCGAGAAGCGGCAGGGCAGCTCGACGTTCTCGCGTACGGAGAGAAACGGCAGCAGGTTGAACTGCTGGAAGATGTAGCCGGTGTGATCGACGCGGAAACGGTCGCGGGCGCTGGCCGAAAGTGCTGCCAAGTCCTGGCCGAGCAGGCGGATATGACCGTGCTGTGCGCGTTGTACGCCGCCAAGCAGGCCGAGCAGGGTGGTCTTGCCGCTGCCGCTGGGGCCTTTCAGAAACAGGGTTTCACCGCGCGCCAGGGTGAAGGTGGGGATATCCAGCAACGGTGCCTGGCCGGGCCAGGCGAAGCCGAGATTGGCGAGTTCGATCAGGGGTTCGGTCATGGTCTGCTGCGTGTCGGGAGAAGACGTTTATTGCCGAAGCAAGCGGCGCTCGCCCCGGCAATGAGACGTGGCAGTTCAGAAGCTCAGGCGTGGCTGCGCCGGCGTCAGCTCCACGCCCTGCTGGCCGTTCGGGCCGATCAGTTGTACCTGAATCTTCTTGGTGGCGGGGAAGCGTTTGAACAGCTCGGCGAGGTCCAACTGTTTCAATTCATTGGCCTTGGCGCATTCGAAGCGATAGTGCGCGTGGATGTCGCTGTGTTCGCCTTCGTGAGCATGATGGTCGTGGTCGGCGTCGCCGAACAGCGGGCTTTGCAGTTCCACCTCGGTGGCCTTGCAGTCACCGCTGTTGAGGGCGAACAACGTGATGGGCTGCTCCAGTTCGCGTTTGACCGCAGCGACCTTGGCCTTGTCGGCGTCGCTCTTGGCGGCATGCTCGAAGCCGACCAGATTCATCGCCGGGCTTTCGAATTGCAGCTCCAGCAGGTTACCGTCCAGCGCGGCATTGAGGCTGGCGGTACCGTGTTCATGGGCGCCCAGGCTGTCGTGGGAATGTGCATGGCCGTGATCATGGTCGTGCTCATGAGCCTGGGCGGCGACCAGGGGCAACAGGGCGAAGGGCAGGGCGAGCAGCAGGTGGCGCATGGTGGTCTCCAGCATGAGTGCGGTTTGATTGTTACGTTATAACAACTTTTGTGGCGGGCTGGCCAGCCCGCTTCCGCCATGGGAGCATGCGAATTCCTGACTGGAGGCTGAACATGGTGCGAATACGCGGGCGCATTGGCGACTGGCCGGTGGATCTGACGCTGGAACTGGACGCCGAGGATTGGGCGCAACTGGCGCAGCATGTGGCGCTGGCGCCGACAGCCAGCACCCCGGCACCAGAGCTCAAGGCTGATGCAGGGGACGCCCTGTGGCAGACCGCCTTGCAACTGGTCCGCGATGCGGGGCAGGTGGAAGGGCCGAAACTGATGGCGCAGTTGACCGCGCTGGCCGGTGGCGAGGCCGCTGGCAAGCGCCTGCTGGTGCGTCTGCGCCACTGTGCACAGATCCGCATGGAGACCGGCGCGGATGCGCCGATCTATCACTGGCAGGGGTAGCCGCAAGCGGCAAGATAGAGCGTGGCATCTGGCATTTGCCTGAGGCTTGCCGCTGCTCTTAGTAGATCGCCTGATACAGCTTGCGCCGATAACTGGTGACCAGCGGGTGATCGCCGCCGAGCAGGTCGAACACTCGCAGCAGAGTCTTGTGCGGCAGGCCTTCGCTGTAGCTGCGATTACGCACGAACAGCTTGAGCAGGCCGTCCAGCGCCGCTTCGTACTGCTGGCGCGCCAGTTGCTGCACGGCCAGCTGGTAGACCGCCTCGTCATCCTCGGCGTTCTGTGCCAGGCGGCTTTTCAGCGTGGCCACTTCCGGCAGATCGGCAGCCTGGCGCAGGAAGGTCAGTTGCGCCCTGGCGCCGGCCAGCGCCTGCTTGTGTTCGTCACCCTTGACCGCATCGAGCACCACCTGGGCTTCGCCCAGTTCGCCGCGCTCGGCCAGGCAGCGCGCGTAGAGAATCAGCGCCGCGCCGTTCTCGTTGTTCTCGGTCAGCACCTGCTTGAGCAGCGCTTCGGTCTCACTGAAACGTCCTTCGGCGAACAGCGCCTGGGCTGCTTCCATCGGGTCGGCAGAGGCGGGCGCCGGTTCGGCGACATGCGGCTTGAGCATCTCGCGGATTGCCGCTTCCGGCTGGGCGCCGGCAAAACCGTCGACCGGCTGACCGTCCTTGAACAGCACCACGGTGGGCAGGCTGCGGATACCGAAGCGCATGACGATGTCCTGCTCGATATCGCAGTTGACCTTGGCCAGCAGCAATTCACCGGCGTATTCCTCGGTGATCTTCGCCAGCATCGGCATCAGCGCCTTGCACGGCGCGCACCATTCGGCCCAGAAATCCACCAGCACCGGCTTGTGGAAGGAGTTCTCGATCACCAGTTGCTCGAAGTGGGCGGCGCCGGAGATATCGAAGATGTAAGGGGAGTCGCTCATGGTCGGTCTCGAAAAGCAGGGCAATGGTCTATTAATGCGGGCAGGTGGCCGGCGAAACAAGGGGGCGCCGCTTATTGCCTGTAGCCCGGATGCAATCCGGGGAATGCTGGCACCTTGTTTCCCGGATTGCATCCGGGCTACGTCGGTCGTTGTGCATGATACAGGCTGACCTCGCGAAACTCTGCCGGCTCGGCCAGATCCGGCCAGGTACAGCCATCGAGCAGGGCCAGACGCTGGTACAGCGGATGCTGAAAATCCTTGACCCGCGAATCGGCCACCAGCGCCTGATGTCCGCGACTGAGAAAGTGATCGAGCAACGGCAGGTTGGCGCGGTCGTAGAGCACGTCGGCTACCAGGATCAGGTCGTAGCGGTCGGCTTCGGCGAAGAAGTCCGGCGAATAGCTCAGTGTCACGCCATTGAGCTCGGCATTGGCACGGCAGGCGGTCAGCGCCAGTGGGTCGAGGTCGCAGGCCACGACTTCGGCGGCGCCGGCCTTGGCCGCCGCGATGGCCGCGGCGCCGGAGCCTGCGCCGAAATCCAGCACGCGCTTGCCGCGCACCCACTCGGGGCGCTCGGCCAGCCAGCGCGCCAGCACCAGGCCGCTGGCCCAGCAGAAGCACCAGTAGGGCGGCTCTTCGAGAATGCGCCGGGTTTCCTCGGGGTTGAAGGCGCGATCCATATTGCTGGCGTCGATCAGCCACAGGGCGATATCGGTGCCTGGCAGGTTTTCGGCTACCAGGCGGGCATCGCCGAGCAGTTCGCTGAGTGCCTGCTGCAACGCTTCGGATGGCCTCATGGCGCCGGCACCAGCTGCAGCGCGCCAAGATCCTGATCGCTCAGTTCGGCGATGCTGCGCGCCGGCAGGCGCTGCACCAGGCGTCCGGACTGGCTGACGCGGCCGCGCAGCTCCAGGCGCAGATCCTGCGGCACGGGCTGCAGGTTCAGCGGCAGATGAAAGGGCAGCGCTTCGCCGTTGCCACGCAGATGAACCTGGCCCAGCAGGGCGCGCGGCCGGCCACGCATATCCACGCCCAGCAGCGCCAGATCGACATCGGCGCCGGCGGCAACGCCGCTCAGCTCACCGCGCAGGGCTGGGCCCTGGATGGGGGCAGGGCGCACTTCGTTCTGCGTCGGGCCGGGGGCAGGCGCTACGGGTTCGTTGGCGCAGGCAGCGAGCAGGGCGCTCAGTGCCAGTGGCAGCATGGTCAGGTATCGGTTCATGGCAGGGTTACTTTTCGGCGATGCATGGGCATAGCTTAATTTGTCTTGCTGCCTGTAGGCAGGCCTTCTCAAGGCGCCTTGGATTTTTCAACGGCGTGCTATGCGCTACCATGGCGCCTTTGCCGCCAATCAGTCAGCGCCTGCCATGCATTGTCCCTTCTGCGCCGCCAACGACACCAAGGTCATCGATTCCCGTCTGGTCGCCGAGGGCGATCAGGTGCGCCGCCGCCGCGAATGCGTGGCCTGTGGTGAGCGTTTCACCACCTTCGAAACCGCCGAACTGGTGATGCCGCGCCTGATCAAGCAGGACGGTAGCCGTCAGCCCTTCGATGAAGAGAAATTGCGCGCCGGCATGCAGCGCGCGCTGGAAAAACGCCCGGTGAGCGTCGAGCGCCTGGAAGAAGCAATCGCCCGCATCAAGCAGCAACTGCGAGCTACCGGCGAGCGCGAGGTGAAGTCGCTGGTGCTCGGTGAGCTGGTGATGACCGAATTGAGCAAGCTCGATGAGGTGGCCTACATTCGTTTCGCCTCGGTCTACCGGCGTTTTCAGGATCTCAACGAGTTCCGCGAAGAAATCGAGCGCCTGGCCCGCGAGCCGTCGAAAAGCCGATGAGCGAGCGCGATCACCTGTTCATGGCGCGCGCCCTGCGGCTGGCGCGCAAAGGTATTTACTCCACCCATCCGAACCCGCGTGTCGGCTGCGTCATCGTGCGTGATGGCGAGATCGTCGGCGAGGGCTGGCATGCCCGCGCTGGCGAACCGCATGCCGAAGTGCATGCCCTGCGTCAGGCCGGCGAACGGGCGCGCGGTGCTACCGCCTACGTCACGCTGGAGCCCTGCAGCCACCATGGGCGTACGCCGCCGTGCGCTGATGCGCTGGTCGCCGCCGGTGTCGACCGGGTGGTTGCGGCGATGCAGGACCCCAATCCGCAGGTCGCCGGGCGTGGCCTGTTGCGCCTGGCCAATGCTGGTATCGAAGTGTTGTCCGGCGTGCTGGAGGCCGAGGCACGGGCACTCAATGTTGGTTTCATCAAGCGCATGGAGAGCGGGCTGCCTTTCGTACGGGTCAAATCGGCGATGAGCCTGGATGGCCGCACGGCCATGGCCAGTGGCGAAAGTCAGTGGATCACCGGCCCGGCAGCCCGTGCCGAGGTGCAGCGTTTGCGCGCGCAGTCCAGCGTGGTGCTCAGCGGCGCCGACACCGTGCTGGCCGACGATGCCCGCTTGACCGTGCGCCCTGACGAGCTGGGACTGGGGGTCGAAGCTACCTTCATGGCCGCTTCACGGCCGCCGCTGCGGGTGTTGGTCGATGGCCGGCTGCGGGTGCCGCTGAGCAAGGCCTTCTTCCAGGTTGGCCCGGCGCTGGTGGCGACCTGTGCGGCGGCCACCGCGCGTGATCGTTACCTGGCCGATGGTCATGAACTGCTCGCCGTGCCCGGCAGCAATGGTCATGTCGACCTGCGCAAGCTGTTGCAGGAGTTGGCCGGGCGTGGTGTCAATGAAGTCCTGGTCGAGGCCGGGCCGCGCCTGGCCGGTGCCTTCGCGCGTGCCGGGCTGGTCGACGAATACCGCATTTTCGTCGCGCCCAAGCTGCTGGGCTCCCATGCGCGGCCACTGTTCGAACTGCCGCTCAACCGCATGGCCGAGGCGCCGGAATTGCAGATTCTCGACATGCGCGCCGTCGGCGACGACTGGCAGATCACGGCGGTACCCAAGGCCCGATAGTGCGGGCCATGCAGCGCGGCGATAAATATGGTAAAACGCCACGCGGCCATTTGATCTGGCCGTAACGTTCTCAGGGCGGGGTGGAATTCCCCACCGGCGGTAATGGTTCGCAGAACCTAGCCCGCGAGCGCTCGCCACGGCTCCTGCCGCGCGAGGTCAAGCAGACCCGGTGCGATTCCGGGGCCGACGGTATAGTCCGGATAAAGAGAGAGCGGGATTCCCTCCATGGGCGCCTTCTTGCGCGTCCGTGAAATCCCTATCGATCGGCATTGCCCTGTTTTTGACCAAAACAGGAGTTCGTCCATGCTGTTCAGCAATATCCTCAACGTGAAACCGGAGGGCGTATGTTCACCGGCATAATCGAAGCCATCGGCAGTATCCGCGCCATGACGCCCAAGGGTGGCGATGTGCGCGTTTATGTGGCTACCGGCAAGCTCGATCTGGGCGACGTCAAGCTTGGCGACAGTATCGCGGTCAACGGCGTGTGCCTGACTGCCGTGGAGTTGCCCGGCGATGGCTTCTGGGCCGACGTCAGCCGCGAGACGCTGGCGCGTACCGCCTTCGTCGACCTCAAGCCCGGCAGCGCCGTCAATCTGGAGAAAGCCCTGACACCCACCAGCCGCCTCGGCGGGCACCTGGTCAGCGGTCACGTCGACGGTGTCGGCGAGATCGTCGCGCGTGCCGAAAACGCCCGTGCCGTGCAATTCACGGTGCACGCCCCACGCGAGCTGGCCAAGTACATCGCGCACAAGGGTTCGATCACCGTCGACGGTACCAGCTTGACCGTCAACGCGGTCAATGGCGCCGAATTCGAGCTGACCATCGTCCCGCATACCCTGGCCGAGACCATCATGGTCGACTACCAGGCCGGGCGTAAGGTCAACCTCGAGGTCGACCTGCTGGCGCGTTACCTGGAGCGCCTGCTGCTCGGCGACAAGGCTGCAGAACCCAAGGCTTCTGGCTTGACCGAAAGCTTTCTCGCCGAACACGGCTACCTGAAGAATTGAGGAGACGCCCCGATGGCGCTCAACACCGCTGAAGAACTGATCGAAGACATCCGCGCCGGCAAGATGGTCATCCTCATGGATGACGAAGACCGCGAGAACGAGGGCGATATCATCATCGCCTCGGAATGCGTCACCGCCGAGCACATCAACTTCATGGCCCGCTTCGCCCGTGGCCTGATCTGCATGCCGATGACCCGCGAACGCTGCGAGCTGCTCAAGCTGCCGCTGATGGCGCCGCGCAACGGCTCCGGTTTCGGCACCAAGTTCACCGTGTCCATCGAAGCCGCCGAGGGCGTGACCACCGGCATCTCCGCCGCCGACCGTGCCCGCACCGTGCAGGCTGCCGTGGCGCGCAATGCCGTGGCGGACGATATCGTCAGCCCCGGTCATATCTTCCCGCTGATGGCTCAGCCCGGTGGCGTGCTGGCGCGTGCCGGCCATACCGAAGCGGCCTGCGATCTGGCGCGTATGGCCGGCTTCGAGCCGAGCGGAGTGATCTGCGAGATCATGAACGACGACGGCACCATGGCGCGTCGCCCGGAGCTGGAAAGGTTCGCTGCAGAGCACAACCTCAAGATCGGCACCATCGCCGACCTGATCCACTACCGCCTGATCCACGAGCGCACCGTCGAGCGCGTCAGCGAACAGCCGCTGGACACCGAGTTGGGCCAGTTCAACCTGGTGACCTACCGTGATGGCGTCGAGGACACCGCGCACATGGCGCTGACCCTGGGCACCATCTGCGCCGAAGAGCCGACCCTGGTGCGCGTGCATAACATGGACCCGTTGCGTGACCTGTTCATGGTCAACCAGCCGGGGCGCTGGAGCATGCGTGCCGCCATGGCGGAAGTGGCCAAGGCCGGTAGCGGCGTGGTGCTGCTGCTGGGCAATCCGCTGACCGGGCCGGAGTTGCTGGCCCTGATCAGCCGGCAGCAGCCGTCCAGTCCTGCCACCTACAGTACAGTAGGTGCCGGCTCGCAGATTCTGCGCGATCTGGGCGTGCGCAAGATGCGCCTGATGAGCTCGCCGATGAAGTTCAACGCGATATCCGGCTTCGACCTCGAGGTTGTAGAATACCTGCCGGCTGATTAAAGGCGGCCCGAAGGGCCAAAGCTGATGACCCTCTCCCATTTATGGGAGAGGGTGCCCGAAGGGCGGGAGAGGGTGTTGTGGCCAACGCCGACCCTCTCCCTACGCGGGCCGCCCCAACCCCTCTCCCATAAATGGGAGAGGGGAGCTAAAGCACGTAGCCCGGATGCAATCCGGGGAGATCGGCACACTGGCCCCGGATTGCATCCGGGCTACGCCGACAAACGAATTTTATTTTCGGAGCGCAAGGCGCTCCGGCTCTTTAACCCATGTGAGACCCGTCATGACCCTGAAGACCATCGAAGGTACCTTCATCGCCCCGCAGGGCAAATACGCCCTGGTGGTAGGCCGTTTCAACAGCTTCGTCGTCGAGAGCCTGGTCAGCGGCGCCATCGACGCCCTGGTGCGCCATGGCGTGCAGGAAAGCGACATCACCATCATCCGTGCGCCGGGTGCCTTCGAGATTCCGCTGGTCACCCAGAAGGTCGCTCAGCGTGGCGAGTACGCGGCGATCATCGCCCTCGGTGCGGTCATCCGTGGCGGCACCCCGCACTTCGAATACGTGGCCGGCGAGTGCACCAAGGGCCTGGCCCAGGTGTCCATGGAATACGGCGTGCCGGTCGCCTTCGGTGTGCTGACCGTCGACTCCATCGAACAAGCCATCGAACGTTCCGGCACCAAGGCGGGTAACAAGGGTGCCGAAGCTGCGCTGTCTGCCCTGGAAATGGTCAGCCTGCTGGCGCAGTTGGAGGCCAAGTGAGCAACTCCGGTAACGGCCAGCCGGCCAAGAAAGCTCCCAGTGGCAAGATCCTCGCCCGTCGCGAAGCCCGTACCCTGGCCATGCAGGCGCTGTACTCCTGGCATATTGCCGGGCAGCCGCTGAACGAGATCGAAGCGCAGTTTCGTGTCGACAACGATTTCAGCAAGGTCGATGGCGCCTACTTCCATGAAATCCTGCATGGCGTGCCACGGCAGAAGACCGAGTTGGACGGCGCCTTCGCGCCGCTGCTCGATCGCCCGCTGGAAGAGATCGACCCGGTCGAACTGGCCATTCTGCGCCTGTCCACCTACGAGCTGAAGAACCGCGTCGACGTGCCCTACAAGGTAGTGATCAACGAAGGTATCGAGCTGGCCAAGGTGTTCGGTGCTACCGACGGGCACAAGTTCGTCAACGGCATCCTCGATAAGCTCGCACCCACGCTGCGCGCCGCCGAAGTCAACGCCAACAAGCGTTGAGGCCCATGGGGATGCTCGATTCACGATCCTGCGCTCCCGTGCCCTGCCTGTACTGTGCAGGGCCGGCACACGGCAGATCGTTGCCGCCTCATGGGTGAGTTCGAGCTGATCCGTCGCTATTTCGCCGCTGCCCCCTGTGCGCAGGGTGGTGACGGCGTGGTTCGCGGCATCGGTGATGACTGCGCGCTGCTGGCAGTGCCGGCGGGTGAGCAGTTGGCGGTGTCCACCGACACGCTGGTTGCCGGGATACATTTCCCCGATGCCTGCGACGCCTTTCTTCTCGGACAGCGTGCGTTGGCCGTCTCCGCCAGTGATCTGGCTGCCATGGGCGCGACGCCGCTGGCTTTTACCCTCGCCCTGACCTTGCCAGCCGCCAGTGAAACCTGGCTGGCCGAGTTCGCGCGTGGTCTGCAACGGATGGCCGAGCATTGCTCCCTGGCCCTGGTCGGTGGTGACACCACACGTGGCCCGCTGAGCCTGACGCTGACCGTGTTCGGTCGTGTGCCGGCCGGGCAGGCGCTGCTGCGCAGCGGCGCGCAGGTCGGTGATCTGCTCTGCGTCGATGGCGAGCTGGGTGATGCCGCCGGTGCCTTGCCGCTGGTGCTCGGCCAGCGTGAAGCGGCGGCGGATATCCGTGAGGCGCTGCTGGCGCGCTACTGGTCGCCGCAACCGCAGTTGGCGTTGGGGCAAGCGCTGCGTGGCCGCGCCACCGCTGCGCTGGATATTTCCGATGGCCTGCTGGCCGACTGCGGGCATATCGCCAGGGCTTCACAGGTTGCCCTTGAGATCGAGCTGGAACAGGTGCCGCTGTCTGCGGCGCTGCGGGCGTTTGCTGGTGAAGAGCAGGCGCGGCTCTGCGCTTTGGCTGGCGGCGACGATTACCGTCTGGCCTTTACCCTGCCGCCAGCCCGGCTCGCCGAGCTGCAGGCCGCCTGGCCCGGGATACGGGTCATCGGCCGTGTGCAGGCCGGCTCTGGGGTACGGTTGCTGGACGCCGCTGGCCAGGCCATCGAAACGCCGCGTGGCGGCTATCAACATTTCTGACAGGACGGAATACGTGTGACCGATCACCCCAACCAGGTTCCCGCCGAATACGTACCGCCTTCGGTGTGGCGCAATCCCTGGCATTTCATCGCTTTCGGTTTCGGCTCCGGCACTCTGCCCAAGGCGCCAGGCACCTGGGGCTCGCTGGTGGCACTGCCCTTCGTGCCGTTGTGGCAGATGCTGCCGGACTGGGGGTATTGGCTGATGCTCGGGGTGACCATGCTGTTCGGCTTCTGGCTGTGCGGCAAGGTCGCCGACGACCTGCGCGTACATGATCATGAAGGCATCGTCTGGGACGAAATGGTCGGCATGTGGATCACCCTTTGGCTGGTACCTGAAGGTTGGGTCTGGTTGCTGCTAGGCTTTCTGATGTTCCGTCTGTTCGACATCGTCAAACCCTGGCCCATCCACTGGGTTGACCGGCATGTGCATGGCGGAGTCGGCATCATGCTCGATGACGTGATTGCCGGGGTATTCGCCTGGCTGGCGATGCAGGGGCTGGTGTGGGGTTGGGATCGTTATGCAGCGCTGTTGGGCTTTTAGAGAGGCAAGCAAAGATGGCTGCGAGGCTGTTGGCATTGCTGCTGGGCATGAGCGTAATCCTGACGGCGCATGCCGAACTGCAGCCGCCGGACGAGATTCAGGTGGCCAGCGAAGTCTGGGAGGGGCATACCAATGCCGACGGCACGGGAATGGCCTGGGATATCCTGCGTGAGGTGTTCGAACCGGTCGGGGTACGCTTGCATGTGCAGAGCGTGCCTTACACCCGTGCGGTGGGTCTGGTTCAGCGTGGCAGTGCCGATGCCTGGGTGGGTTCCTACCGCGACGAGGTAGATGAAGGTGTGCTGTATCCGCGCTGGCATTACGACGGCGAGCGCGTCAGTGCACTCGGTCTGCGCGGCAAGCCGGCCCCCACGCTGGAGTCGCTCGGTGAACTGCATCTGGTCTGGAAGCGCGGCTACGAATACCAGCGCTATCTGCCGAATGTGCGGCATTACCGGGAAGTTCGGCAGCATAGCGATATTCTTGGCATGCTCGATCAGGGGCATGCCGATTTCCATATCGACTCCCATTCGGAACTCGAGCTGCTGCTGGCGAATGTTGCGCGACGCGGCCGCTATCAGTTGGTCGAGCTGACCTGGTTGCCGCTTTACATCGGTTTTGCCGATAACGTCAGAGGCCGCGCCCTGGCCGAGCTGTTCGATCAGCGCATGGCGCTGCTGGTCAAGGCCGGGACGTTACGGCCAATCTTCGCGCGCTGGCAGCAGCCTTATCCCTTCGATTGAGCCGGGAGGCCGTCCTACATGCAGTTTCGTCACTGTCTCGCCGTGTTGGCGCTGTTGGGGTCGAGTATTGTCTGCGCTGCTTCTCAGGTTCAGGTGGTTGGGCTGTTCCCCGGTGCCGCAGTGGTCAACGTCGATGGCCAGCGCAAACTGGTCCGCGTAGGAAGCACCGGCCCTGGCGGGGTACAGGTCGTCAGTGTCGACAAGCAGAGCGCGGTGCTGCGCGTCGAGGGCGTCGAGCGTGTCTATCCCCTGAGCCGCGAATACAGCGCCGGGTTTGCCGAGCCGGTCAGGAAGCGTCTGAGCATCGCCAGGGGTATCGGCAACCATTATTGGGTAGCCGGTTCGGTCAATGGTCAGAGCGTGCAGTTTCTGGTCGATACCGGGGCCACCTCGGTGGCGCTCAATGATGCCCATGCCAAGCGTCTGGGACTCGATTATCGGGTCATCGGCCGGCCTCTGCAGGTCAATACCGCCAGCGGCGTTACCCGTGGCTGGCGGGTGATGCTCGACCGGGTCAAGGTTGGCGATCTGGAGGTTCTGGGCGTCGAGGCCGTGGTGCTGGAAGGTGGCGCACCGCATGAGGCACTGCTGGGCATGAGTTTCCTCAGTCGGGTGGGCTGGCGCGAGGAGCAGGGCATGCTGGTGCTCGAATCCAAACTCTGAGACGTTCATTAAGCGTTTCGATACCGATGATCGGCAATTCTGTCTGACCCGGTAGCTGGGCCTGCTGATACAATGCCGGCCCTGTTTCGTACTCATTGCCAGGAGCATCCGGTGTCCGTCGTGTTCGTCGCCGCCTCCCAATTACCCACGCCCTTCGGTGTGTTCACCATGCATGGTTTCCTCGATGAGGCCACTGGCAAGGAACATGTCGCCCTGACTTTCGGCGATGTTGCCGATGGTGCCCCGGTGCTCGGCCGTCTGCACTCCGAATGCCTGACCGGCGATGCCCTGTTCAGCCTGCGCTGCGACTGTGGTGCCCAGCTGCAGGCGGCGCTGCAGGCCATTGCCAGCGAAGGTCGCGGCGTATTGCTGTACCTGCGCCAGGAAGGCCGTGGTATCGGCCTGCTGAACAAAATTCGCGCCTATGAGCTGCAGGACGGCGGTGCCGATACCGTGGAAGCCAATGAGCGCCTTGGCTTCGGCGCCGATCAGCGCGACTACGCCATCTGCCGGCCGATGCTCGAACACCTGGGCATCGATAGCCTCAAGTTGATGACCAACAACCCGCGCAAGGTCAAGGCGCTGGGCGAGATGGGCATCACCGTGGATCATCGCGTGCCGCTGCAGATCGCGCACAACCCCTACAACAAGCGTTACCTCGCCACCAAGGCCGGCAAGCTCGGCCATATGCTGGGCAATCAGCATCAGGGCGAGACCGAGGGCAGTCTGTGACCCGTGCTCAGGTCAAGCGCCGCCTGGCCCTGGCCTGGTGGCGTCAGCTGGCTGTGGCGCTGGCGCCTCTGTTCATGTTCAACCTGTTGTTCGGCGGAGGTAACGCCACGGTTCTGAGCATGCCGCTGTTCATTGCCGGCCTGGCCTCGATGTTCGTCAGCCTGCCGTTGTTCTCCGCCTACAAGCGCGCCCTGATCGCCACCGATAAGGCCCTCGACAGCGACGACGAACCAGCCGCCTGGCTGGAACTGGATCGTGTGCGTTTGCGCGCCTTGCTCGGCGCGGCACTGCCAGCCTGGATCGCCGCACTGGCCGTGCTGGTTGGCCTGGAGGCGATACCGCTGGTGCTGCTGGCGCTGTCCTCCATCGTTCTGCACAGCCTCTACCGCATACCTCGTCAACTCGGCTGAGATGCGTACGTGGCTGCTCGCCCTGTGCCTGTTGGCGCTGCCGTTGGCTGCCGCCGAACGGGTGATCAGCCTGGCGCCTTCGCTCAGCGAAATCATGCTCGATCTGGATGCGGCCGACCTGCTGGTGGGCGTGCTCGAAGGGGATGCGCAGCCTGCTGCGCTGGCGCATCTGCCCGCTGTCGGTCGTTATGGCCAGCTGGAGTTCGAGCGTTTGCTGCAATTGGCGCCGGATCTGATCCTGATTGCGCCCGGTAGCGTACCGCCGGCGCAACAGGCGCAGTTGCAGCGTTTCGGTATCGAGCTGCTGAGCGTCGAACCGCGGCGTCTTGATCAACTCGGTGATGCTTACGTACGCATTGCTCAGCGAATTGGCCGCGTGCAGCAAGGCGAGCGGCTGGCTGCCGAATTTCGCGCCGAGCTGCGCGCACTGCGCCATCGCTATCGGCGCGAGCATCCCCTGACGGTGTTCTATCAGGTCTGGCATCAGCCGCTGTACACCATAGGTGGCGAGCAACTGATCGGTGATGCCTTGCAGGTGTGCGGTGCGCGCAACCTGTTCGATGATCTACCGCAGCCGGCGCCGCAGGTCAGCGTCGAGGCGGTGCTGGCGCGCGACCCGGATGTGATACTCGGCGGCAGCAATGCCGAGCTGAGCGCCTGGCAGGCCTGGCCGCAGTTGCATGCGGTGCGTGAACATCAGCTCTGGGCGGTGCCGGACAAGGGGCTGGAACGGCCCAGCCGGCAGATGCTGGGCGCCATCGAGCAGTTATGTGAGCGGATGGCGGCTGCGCGGTAGCCCCTTCAGGCGGTGCGCACGGCGCACCCTACAGCGATGCTAGGGTGCGCCGTGCGCACCGAGGTCAGAGTTGCGGCGTCCAGGTGACGGCGAATAATGCGGTGCGGCCGGCGCTGTTGTAGCCGAAACGGCCATTGGGTGTGCTGTAGGTTGCTTCTGCGTAGTCCTTGTCCAGCAGGTTATCCAGCTTCAGGCTCAGCCCGAGTTCCTCATTGGCCTGCCAGGCGGCGCGCAGGCTGAGCAGGCCATAGCCGCTCATCTCGATTTCGTTGTCGGCATCATCATAGCGACCACTGATCGCACGCCAGCCTGCGCCAAGCGACACATCGCCGAAGCGGCGGTCAAGGTCCAGACTCAGCGTGCGTTTGGCCCGGCGCAGCAGGGTATGACCGCTGTCGCGGTCACGTGGGTCGATCAGGGCCAGAGCGAGATTGCTCTGCCAGCCGAACAGCTCCTGTTGCATGGCGGCCTCGAAGCCATTGATCCGGGCTGTCTGGATGTTCTGTGGAATGAAGCTTTCGTCGAAGACGATGGCATCTTCGATTTCGGTTCGATACACGGAAGCCTGCAATGAACCTGTGTCGCTATAGCGGCTACGCCATTGCAGCTCGTAGCTTTCAGAGCGCTCGGCTTGCAGCTCGGGATTGCCATACCACGGGTCGTAGAGGTCATTGAAGGTCGGCGCACGGAAGCCTTCGCTATAGGACAGAATCAGGTCGTTGGCATTATCCAGTGGCAGGGTCAGCGCCGCGTTCCAGATGTTCTCGCTACCGAACTGCTGGTTTTTGTCGTGACGAAGCCCCAGCTCGGTCGAGAAGGTGTCGCCGATGTAGCGGTGTTGCGCGAAGGCCGCTTGGTTCCAGCGCGAGTCCTCGGCGAAGGTTGTACTGCTGTGCAGGCGATCCTCGTACCAATCAGCACCGACCAGCACTTGCTGGTTATCGGTGAGCGTCAAGGTGTTTACCCAGTTCACAGCGTCGCGATAGGTGGTGTAGGTAAAAAATGAATAGTCTGGCGCTGCCGACGAGCCATCCCCCGTTTCGCGCTGGTCTTTGCTGTGACCCAGTTCCAGGCGGCTGCTCCAGTGCTCGTTGAAGCGGCCATCGATGAACCCGGAAAGGCTGCTGAGCTGAAAGTCCGTTGTCGGTAGCAGGCCGGTAAAGACATCGTCGTATTCCACCTGCCCGCGCTGATCGAGCGCATTGAAGCCAACCTGCAGTGTTTCATCGAAGCGGTGCGAAAGATTCAGGCTGAGCGAGCGGTTACGGTAGGCGTCGTCGTCGCCATTGGCACCGAAACCGTCGCGGGTGGCGTCGATGCCGGCCGTCTCGTCCAGGGCCGCACCCAGGTGAAAGCGAGTGCGCTGGTCGCCGCCGGCCAGACCAAGGCTGCGCTGGTAAGTGCTGTCGCTGCCTGCCGCCAGGCGCGCGTAAGGCTTGAGGCTCCGGCCATCGCCCTGACGGGTGAAGATCTGAATTACCCCACCAATGGCGTCGGAGCCATACAGCGCGGAACGGGCGCCGCGTACCACTTCGATACGCTCGATCTGCTCGGGGGCGAGAAACTCCAGGCTGCTGGTGCCGCTTGAGGCTGCCGCGATGCGTTGTCCATCGACCAGTACCAGAGTCTGTGCAGTGCTTGTGCCGCGCAGAAAGACGCCCGTCTGGCTGCCGGCGCCGCCCGTGCGGACGACGCTGATACCGGGGACGCGTTCGAGCAACTCGGCGACGCTACTGACCTGCAGACGTTCGATGTCGGCCCGCTGGAATACTGTGGTGGCGGCAGTGGCCTGCGCCAGTGGTTCGGCCTGGCGCCCGGAGGTCACCACCAGAGGCTCGCTCAGATAGGGCTCGGCCGCCCATGACAGAGCGGGCGCGAGAGTAATGGCCAGGGCCAGGCGTGACAGTTTCATTTTCTTTCCTCAAAGGTCGGCAGACGTTCGAGGAGGGCAGGCGCAAGCGCGCGGACAGGCGGCGCTTGACCGTGTCGCCCTCCGCAACACCAGTCGCACCGCCTTGGCCGGTCTCCGGGCTCTCGACCCAGATCCGCCTTCCCAGGTTGCCCCAGTGGCTGTTGGACGTGGCGCAAGCACCGAGGCTTGCAGTCGATTACCGTTGCGGGGGCAGCGTCGGCATTGCTCGTGATGAGCGCACCGACTTCCCGTTTAACACTGCTTGCGCAGCGCACCCTGGCGGAACATGAATGGCGCGCACCTTAGTGTGCGCGCGTATGAATGACAAGCAAGCTCCGCTCATTCAACGATGAGCGGGCTTCATGCTCAGGCTTGCAGCAGGCTGAGACGCTCACGTACCGCACGTTCGATGCCGGCTTCGTCGAGGCCGCACTCGGCAAGCATCTGGCTCGGCTTGGCGTGCTCGACGTAGTAGTCCGGCAGGCCGAGGTGCAGCATCGGTACCTGGCGGTTCTCGGCGGCGAAAAATTCGCTGACCGCGCTGCCGGCGCCACCCATGATGCTGTTTTCCTCGAGAGTCACCAGCAGTCCATGGCTGTCTGCCAGTTCGCGCAGCAGGGCTTCGTCCAGCGGTTTGACGAAACGCATGTCGACCACGGTGGCATCCAGCGTTTCACCGACGCGCAGGGCTTCGGCCAGTTGCACGCCGAAGGCCAGCAGGGCGACGCCCTGGCCCTGACGACGCACCACCGCCTTGCCGATCTCGAGCGGCTCCAGGCCAGCATCGAGCGGCGCGTTGGGGCCGCTGCCGCGCGGGTAGCGCACGGCGGCCGGGCCGTCGAACAGGTGGCCGGTGGTGAGCATGCGGCGCAGCTCGTTCTCGTCGCTCGGGGTCATCACCAGCATGCCGGGGATGCAGCGCAGGTAGGACAGGTCGAAGCTGCCCGCGTGGGTCGGGCCGTCTTCGCCGACCAGGCCGGCGCGGTCGATGGCGAACAGCACGTCGAGGTGCTGCACGGCGACGTCGTGGATCAGTTGGTCATAGGCACGCTGGAGGAAGGTGGAGTAGATTGCCACCACCGGCTTGGCACCTTCGCAGGCCATGCCGGCCGCGAGGGTGACGGCGTGCTGCTCGGCAATGGCGACGTCGAAGTAGCGCTCGGGGAAGCGCTCGCTGAACGCCACCAGATCCGAGCCTTCCTTCATCGCCGGGGTGATGCCGACCAGGCGCGCGTCCTGCTCGGCCATGTCGCACAGCCACTGGCCGAACACGTTGGAGTATTTCGGGCCGCTGGGTTTCTTGGGCGCGGCGACGGGCGTTACCGGCTCCAGCTTGGTGATGGCGTGGTAGCCGATGGGGTCAAGCTCGGCCGGGGCGAAACCCTTGCCCTTCTTGGTCACCACATGAAGGAACTGCGGGCCGTCGAGGTCGCGCATGTTGCGTAGTGTGGTCACCAGGGTGGGCAGGTCGTGGCCGTCGATCGGGCCGACGTAGTTCCAGCCCAGTTCTTCGAACAGGGTGCCGGGCACCAGCATGCCCTTGGCGTGTTCCTCGACCTTGCGCGCGATTTCCCAGGCGCCGGGCAGGCGCGAGAGGATCTTCTTGCTGCCCTCGCGCATGCTGGCGTAGGTGCGGCTGGAGATGATCTTGGCCAGGTAGTTGGACAGGCCGCCGACATTCTTGGAGATCGACATGTCGTTGTCGTTGAGGATCACCAGCATGTTGGCGTTGACGTCGGTGGCGTGGTTGAGCGCCTCGAAGGCCATGCCGGCGGTCAGGGCGCCGTCGCCGATCACCGCCACGCTCTTGCGCTTCTCGCCCTTGAGACGGGCGGCGATGGCCATGCCCAGCGCCGCGCTGATGCTGGTGCTGGAGTGGCCGACGCCGAAGGTGTCGTACTCGCTCTCGCTGCGTCGCGGGAAGGCGGCCAGGCCGTCCTTCTGGCGCAGGGTGCCCATGCGTTCGCGACGACCGGTGAGGATCTTGTGCGGGTAGGCCTGGTGGCCGACGTCCCACACCAGGCGGTCATCGGGGGTGTCGAAGACATAGTGCAGGGCGATGGTCAGCTCGATCACGCCGAGCCCGGCACCGAAGTGCCCGCCGCTCTGGCCAACGCTGTAGAGCAGGTATTGGCGCAGTTCGTCAGCGAGGGTTTCCAGGTCCGCTTCGGCCAGGCGGCGCAGTTCGTCGGGCGTGTTGGCGCTGTCGAGCAGCGGCGTCAACGGGCGCTCGCGGGGGATCTCGTGGAAAGTGGTCGGCATCAGGCGAATCGTTATAGGTGTAAAAGATGCGGCAGTTTACCTGATGCCGGGAAAACAGCCCAATCTGCTGACCACATCGGCGTTACCGGTAGTTTCGTGCGAGGAAATCCAGCAGCAATGCACTGACCCGTGCGCCGCATTCGGCCTGCAGCCAGTGGCCGGCGCCGGGCAGGTCGTGGCGTTCCAGGTGCGGCACCTTGTCGCCCATGCGCTTGAGCGTCGGCGCTTCGAAGCGGCCGACCGGGTCGTTTTCCCCGAGCAGGAACAGCGTCGGCTGCATCACCTGCAGCCCAGCCAGATGCTCGGTGCGTTGCCAGTTGCGTTCGAAGTTGCGGTACCAGTTCAGCGCGCCGCGAAAGCCGTGGCGCTCGAAGGTGCGCAGGTAGTGGGCGAACATCGCCTTGCTGCACCAGGCCGGCAGTGGCAGGTCGTCCGGCATGCCATCGAACAGCCGCGCATCGGCCGGTTTGTCCGTCGCCAGCAGGGCATCGCCGAGGCCGCCAAGCAGCAGACGCAGGCTGCGGGCGATGTCGTCGTCCAGCTCGGCCTCGGCCAGCCCCGGTTGCTGGAAGTAGAGGATGTAGTGGAAGCGCCCGGCATAGGCCTCGCGCATCATCTCGATGGCGGGGCGTTTCGGCCGGCCACCGAAGGGCACCGACAGCGCGCCGAGCACCTTGACCCGCTCGGGCTCCAGCAGCGCCAGGTGCCAGGCCACCGGCGCGCCCCAGTCATGGCCGATCACTGCCACCTCACGCTGGTCGAGCATGTCCATGGCCGCCTGGATATCACCGCACAGAGTGATCAGGTCATAGGCCGCCGGATCGGCCGGCGCGCTGCTGGCGCCGTAGCCGCGCATCTCCGGGGCGAACACCCGGTAGCCGGCGGCGGCCAGCGCCTCGATCTGCGGATGCCAGGCGTACCAGCACTCGGGGAACCCGTGCAGCAGCCACACCGGCTTGCCGTGCTCGGGGCCGGCGCTGTACAGGCTGAGTTCGATGCCGTTGACGGCGAGCAGGCGGTGATCGAGGTGCATGGATAATTCCTTGGCATGTCTGAGTTAAGTGTTGGGGGGTAAAGGGCCGTAGGGTGGGCCGGGCGGCGCTCCGCTTCAGCCCACCACCGACGGTCAGCGTGGGCTAAAGCCCACCCTACAAGGCTCCGAACCTTCCCGGAACTGCTTGGCAACAGCTAACGCGGACATCGCCAATTCCTTACCAGGTGTCGATGAAGGGACGTTTCTTGCCGTCGCGTCGCGGCGGACGCGGCGCCGCATTGAGCCCGCGCAGCAGCCAGGCGCGGCTGTCGGCCGGGTCGATCACGGCGTCGATCTCAAGATAGCTGGCCATGTTCAGCGCCTTGCCGTTGTCGTAGGCCTTGGCCACCAGCTTGTCGAACAGTGCCTGGCGCGTGGCGTCGTCCGGCTGCGCTGCCAGCTCCTTGGCGAAGCCCAGGCGCACTGCACCCTCCAGACCCATGGCACCGAATTCGCCACTGGGCCAGGCCGCGGTGAACAGCGGCGAATGGAAGCTGCCGGCCGCCATGGCTTGGGCGCCGAGGCCATAGCCCTTGCGCAGCACCAGGGTGAAGAAGGGCACCGTGAGGCTGGCGGCGGTGACGAACAGGCGCGAAACGTGGCGCACCGTGGCCTGTTTCTCCGCCTCCGGGCCGACCATGAAACCGGGGGTGTCGCACAGCGAGACGATGGGCAGGTCATGGGCCTCGCACAGTTGCAAAAAACGCGCGGCCTTGTCGCCGGCCACCGCATCGATGGCGCCGCCCAGGTGCGCGGGGTTGTTGGCGATAAGGCCGAAGGGCTTGCCTTCGATACGAATCAGCGCGGTGATCAGGCCGGGAGCGAACTGGCGACGCAGCTCCAGCACGCTGCCGTCATCGGCCAGCAGCTCGATCACCTTGCGGATGTCGTATACGCGCAGGCGGCTTTCCGGGGTCACATGGCGCAGCGCGCGGGGATCGCTGCACTGCCAGTCGCTCAGCGGGCCCTGGAAATAGCCCAGGTACTGCTTGGCCACGGCGACCGCTGCGGCTTCGTCCTCCACCAGCACGTCGATCACCCCGTTGGGGCCTTGCACGTCGGTCGGGCCGACCTGTTCGGGGGTGAAACTGCCGAGGCCGCCGCCTTCGATCATCGCCGGGCCGGCCATACCGATAGTCGCGTTCCTCGTCGCGATGATCACATCGCAGCAGCCGAGCAGCGCGGCGTTGCCGGCGAAGCAGCGGCCGGAGACCACGCCCACCGTCGGTACCAGGCCGGAGAGTTTGGCCATGGCGACGAAGGTGTGGCAGTCCAGCCCGGCCACGCCAACGAAGTCGGTATCCCCCGGTCGGCCGCCGCCGCCTTCGGCGAACAGCACCACGGGCAGGCGCCATTGCTCGGCCAGGGCCAGCATGCGGTCGGTCTTCTTGTGGTTCATCACCCCCTGGGTGCCGGCGAAGACGGTGTAGTCGTAGGCGATGGCCATGCAGCGCGCGGCCTCGCTGCCGAAACTCGCGGCGTTCACCGTGCCGATACCGGCGACCAGGCCATCGGCCGGGCTCAGTTCCAGCAGTTCCTCGGGCGAACGTCGGCGGCGCTGGGCGGCCAGGGCCATGGCGCCGTATTCGATAAAGCTGTCTGCATCGAGCAGGTCGGCCAGGTTTTCCCGCACCGTGCGCTGGCCGGTCTTGCGCCTTTTCGCCACGGCTTCGGGGCGGCGTGCATCGGTTAGGCGGGCATGGCGCTCGAGCACTTCGGCCAGATCGGCGCGGATATGCGCCAGATCGACTACCTGTTCGCCGTGCTCGGTGAGGCCATCCACCTCGGCTGGCTGCAGGAACGCCAGCGCCTGGCCCTCACCGATGGCGTCACCGGGGGCCACGGCCAGCGCGCGGACGATGCCGCTGTGCTCGGCCTTGACCTCGAATTCCATCTTCATCGCCTCCAGTACGGCGATGACCTGACCGGTGGCTACGGTGTCGCCGTCGGCCACGGACAGGCTGACCAGCACGCCGGCGCTGGGCGCATTCAGCGCCAGGGTGCCGGGCGGCGCGTCGACAGTGGTCTTGGCGCTATGCAGCGAGGCGTCAGTGGCGAAGTAGCGGTGTGGATGGGCCTGCTCGCGAGGGGCCAGCAACTCGCCCAAGTGGCGCTCGACATAAGTGGTGTCGACCTGATTGGCGATCACCGCCTCGCAGTGCAGTAGGTTTTGCAGCAGGTGCAGGTTGCTCGCCACGCCGTCGAGGCGGAACTCGCACAGCCCCCGATAGGCACGGCGCAGGGCGCTGGGATAGTCGTTGGCGCTGGCGATCAGCTTGGCGATCAGCGAATCGTAGGCCGGGCTCACGACATAACCGGCATAGCCGCAGCCATCCACCCGCAGGCCCGGGCCAGAGGGCGGCTGATAGGCGGCGAGCACGCCGCTGGCCGGGCGCGCGCTGCCATCGGCGAGCAGGGTTTCCAGATTCAGGCGCACCTGCACGGCATAGCCCTTGGTCGCGGGCGGTGTGAGCAGGTTCAGCTCGGCCAGGCTTTTGCCAGCGGCCAGGTGCAGTTGCGTGTGCAGCAGATCGACGCCGGTGACCTGCTCGGTGACGGTGTGCTCCACCTGCACGCGCGGGTTGGCTTCCATGAAATAGAAGCGCCCCGGCTGGTCGAGGTCGAGGAGGAATTCGAAGGTGCCGATACCCTGGTAGCGCACCTCGGCGGCCAGGCGCAGGGCGCTGGCGGTGATCGCGTCACGGGTGGCCGCATCCAGATCGGGGCTGGGCGCGATTTCCACCAGTTTCTGGTGACGGCGTTGCAGGCTGCAGTCACGCTCCCACAGGTGGCTGACTGTGCCGCTGCCGTCACCGAGCACCTGCACTTCGATATGCCGGGCACGGCGCACACGCTTTTCCACGTACAGCGCGCCACTGCCGAAGGCGCCCTGGGCTTCGGAGGTGCAGCGGGTGAAGGCCTCGGCCAGTTGCGCCGGATCATCCACCGCACGCATGCCGCGCCCACCACCGCCGGCCAGGGCCTTTAGCATCACGCTGCCGTGTTCGGCGAGAAAGGCGCTTGCCTGCTCCAGCGTCACCGCCTGGTTGATGCCGGGCACCAGGGGCACGTCGCAGCGCTCGGCCAGCTCTCGGGCGGCGGCCTTGTCGCCGAACAGTTGCAGCGTCTCGGGCGTCGGGCCGACGAAGGTCAGCCCGGCCTCCTGGCAATGGCGGGCGAACTCAGCGTTCTCGGCGAGAAAACCGTAGCCAGGGTGGATGGCCATGCAGCCCTGCTCACGGGCAATGCTGATCAGCTGATCCATGTCCAGATAGGCCGCGACGCCGCGACCGGCCAGCGCCACGGCCAGGTCGGCCTTGCGTGTATGCAGGCTGGCGCTGTCGTCTTCGGCGTACACCGCCAAGCTGCGGATACCGAGGTCGGCGCAGGCCTGGGCGATGCGAATGGCAATTTCGCCACGGTTGGCGATCAGCAGGGCGGGGAAGGGCATGGCGGCTCCGGACGTCTTGTCGTTATGGAGCCCATCTTAGGTGGCTGGTGGCCGGGGTAAAGCAAGCCTCATATGGCGATCATGCCGGCATAGATTGCAATGATGACGCGCCAGGGCGCATCGAATCAGCTACGCCGCTCGACGATATAGCGCGCCAGCTCGCGCATCGGTTCGGCACTGTTGCCGAACGGGCGCAGCACGTGCAGCGCCTGGTCGCGCAGTTCCAGAGCGTAGTCCTTGGCGGCATCGAGGCCGAGCAGGGCGGGGTAGGTGGGCTTGTCGTGAGCTTCGTCCTTGCCCTGGGTCTTGCCCAAGGTGGCGGTATCGCTTTCCACGTCGAGGATGTCGTCCTGCACTTGGAAGGCCAGGCCGATGGCGCGGGCGTAGTGCAGCAAGGCCTTGCACGCCAGTTCATCGGTATTGCCACTGGCCAGGGCACCGAGCCCGACACTGGCCTCGATCAGTGCGCCGGTCTTGTGCCGGTGCATGACTTCCAGCGCCTGCTGGTCGAGTTGCAGGCCGACCGAACCAAGGTCGATGGCCTGGCCACCAACCATGCCGGCCGGGCCTGCGGCCTGGCTGAGCAATTCGATCATCTGCAGGCGCGTCTCGGCATTCTGTGGATTGCGCCTGCGGTCGACGAGCACGCCGAAGGCCAGGCTTTGCAGGGCGTCGCCAGCGAGGATGGCGCTGGCTTCGTCGAAGGCCTTGTGCGTGGTTGGCTGGCCGCGTCGCAGGTCATCGTCGTCCATGGCCGGCAGGTCGTCATGCACCAGCGAATAGGCATGGATCAGCTCCACTGCGCAGGCGGCGCCGTCGGCGCGCGCGATATCGCCTTCCAGTGCTTCACAGGCGGCATAGACCAGCAGCGGGCGCACCCGCTTGCCACCGTTCATCACGCTGTAGCGCATGGCCTGGTAGAGCCGGTCGAGTTCTGTGCGTGGCGCCTGGAACAGGGCGTCCAGGGCCGCATCGACGCGCGTCTGGCAGCGCTTCTGGTACGCGGCGATCATGCCGTTTCGTCCGTGTCGAAGGGCGCTGCCTGCAGCTCACCGTCGCGCTCCAGCAGGATCTGCACCTTCTGCTCGGCCTGGGCCAGGGCGGCCTGGCATTCGCGGGTCAGGCCGATGCCCTGCTCGAAAGCGGTCAGCGAGTCTTCCAGCGACAGTTCGCCGCTCTCCATGCGCTCGACCAGCGTCTGCAACTCGGCGAGGGAGTGTTCGAAGTCGGGGGCGGCTTTCTTGCGGGCCATGGTGCGGGTTCTCGCTGATTCCGGATCGGGCGCGACACTAGCAGAGCCGCGCCACTCGGGCAAATCAGCGGGCCCCGGAGTGTGCTCCGGAATTGGGCTCTGCGTAGGGGGGCGCTGTGCGCACCAACAAGACCGCGATGGTGCGCACAGCGCACCCTACGGCCTATCCCAGATAGGTGGCCCAGAAGTAGTACAGCGTCATCGTGCTGCCGACCAGAATGACGAAGCTGCGCAACAACGCAGGTGGCAACTTCTCGCCCAGTGCACCACCGGCGTAGCCGCCGATGGTGGCGCCGGTAAGCAGGATCGCCAGCTCGTACCAACTGACCCGGCCGGCGATCACGAAGGTCAGGGTGGCGATGCTGTAGATCACCGCCGAGATCAGGTTCTTCAGGGCGTTGGCGCGGGCCAGCGGATGACCTTCGATGGAAAATGCAGCCAGCTGCAGGATGCCCATGCCGGCGCCGAAGTAGCCGCCGTAGATCGACACGCCGATATGTGCGCCCAGCGACAGCGGCGTGTGCGGCGGGTGTGCGGATGCCTTGCTCTTGCGCCGCTCGGCCAGCCAGCGTCCCAGCCAGGGACTGGCGGCGAACAGCGCAGTGGCGGCCAGTAGCAGCCAGGGGATCAGTACGCGGAACACGTCATCGCCGCCGGCCAGCAGCAACAGACCGCCGAGCAGGCCTCCAGCCAGGCCGGCCAGCAACAGCGGAATCAGGTAGCGGCCCAGCGGTCGCAGCGAGGCGCGCGCGGCCCAGGCGCCAGCAAGACTGGCCGGCCACAGCGCCACGGCGTTGGTGGCGTTGGCCGTCACCGGCGGCAGGCCGGCAGCGAGCAGGGCCGGGAAGGAGAAGAAGGTGCCGCCGCCGGCCAGGGCATTCATGCCGCCAGCAGCGAAACCGGCGAGGGCCAACAGCAGCAGGTCGAACAACGTCATCGGTCAGGCTCGCACAAAAAGGGTGCAGCATAGGCCTGACCTTACGGTCAGCCAAGTGCGACCAAAGTGACGATCCGGCCAATTGTCGTCTGTGCCGGGTCTGTGCTTTGCGGCATCATCGCAGGCATCTGCCTTTGGTGCCTGCGATGAACATCGACACCCGAATCAAGTTTCGTCACCTGCTGTGCTTTCTCGAAATTGCCCGCCAGCGCAGCTTCGCCAAGGCCGCCGATGCCCTGGCGGTGAGCCAGCCGGCGATTTCCAAGACACTCAGGGAGCTGGAGGAAATCCTCGCTGCCAGCCTGTTCGAGCGCGGCAAACAGGGCGTCAGCCTGACCAGCGCCGGGGTCGCCTTTATGCGTTACGCCGGCCCCTGCGTGCAGGCGCTGCGCGATGGCGTGAACAGCCTGCGTGAAGGCGAACACGAGGCCGGGCAGGTGCGTGTCGGCGTGTTGTCGACGGTGGAGAGCCTGCTGATTCCCGAAGTGGTCAGGCGTTTGCACGAGCGTCACAGCGCGCTGGTGGTCAGCGTCGCTACCGGGCCAGGTGCTTATCTGTTGAGCCAGTTGCGCGTGGGCGAACTGGATCTGGTGATCGGCCGTATGACCGACAGCCCGGATATCCAGGGGCTGACCTTCGAGCATCTGTACAGCGAAGCCATGACCCTGGTGGTACGTCCCGGGCATCCGCTGCTGGCTGCCGGTGATGAGGGGCTGGGGCGGCTGGGCGATTACCCGCTGGTATTGCCGACGGCGGGCACCACCATTCGCAAGCATGCCGACAGCCTGTTCGTGCAGTGCGCGGTGACGCCCTCGCGCCAGCGTCTGGAAACCCTGTCGCCGGCGTTGAGCCGCCGCTACGTGCTGTGCAGCGATGCGCTGTGGGTGGCGCCGCAGGACGCGGTGTGCCTGGATGTGCAGCGTGGCGAGTTGGTCGAGTTGCAACTGCCGGTACGCGAACCGGGTGGCTCGGTGGGCATTTGTCGCAATGGCGCGCTGAGCCTGCCGCTGGCTGCCGAACGTTTCTGCGATGCACTGCGCGAGGTGGCGCTGGCCTATCGTGAGGGTGTTTTTCCATAACCATTTGGTTATGGATTGTCGGCGTCTTTTCAATGTTCCGGCTGTGCGTTTTGCCAGACACTGTGGTGACAAAACCCACAACAGGAGCGCGCCATGCCTGCCGAGGATAATCGCCGTTTCGTCATCCGTGACCGCAACTGGCACCCGAAAGCCTTCACCCCCGACTACAAGACCTCCATCGCCCGCTCGCCGCGCCAGGCGCTGGTGAGCATCCCGCAGTCGGTTTCCGAAACCAGCGGCCCGGACTTCTCGCACCTGAAGTTCGCCGAGCACGACAACGACCTGCTGCTCAACTTCAACAATGGTGGCCTGCCCATCGGCGAGCGCATCATCGTTTCCGGGCGGGTGATGGATCAGTACGGCAAGCCGATCCCGCATACCCTGGTGGAAATGTGGCAAGCCAACGCCGGTGGCCGCTACCGGCACAAGAACGACCGCTACCTGGCACCGCTCGACCCCAACTTCGGTGGCGTCGGCCGTGCCCTGACCGACAGTGAAGGTCGCTATATCTTCCGCACCATCAAGCCCGGCCCCTATCCGTGGCGCAACAACCCCAACGATTGGCGACCGGCGCATATCCACTTCTCCATCAGTGGACCGTCGATCGCCACGCGGCTGATCACCCAGCTGTATTTCGAGGGGGACCCACTGATTCCGCTGTGCCCCATCGTCAAATCCATCGCCAACCCGGACGCGGTGCAGACGCTGATCGCCAAGCTGGACATGAGCACCGCTAACCCGATGGATTGCCTGGCCTATCGCTTCGATATCGTGCTGCGTGGCCAGCGCCAGACCCATTTCGAGAATAAATAAGGAGTGATGGCCATGCCTGTTGAATTGCTGCCGGAAACCCCTTCGCAGACCGCCGGCCCCTACGTACATATCGGCCTGGCCCTGGCCGCCGCCGGCAACCCGACCCGCGAGCAGGAAATCTGGAATCAGATGGCCAAAGCCGACGCGCCGGGTGAGCACATCGTCCTGCTTGGCCATGTCTATGACGGTAACGGCCACCTGGTGCGCGATGCCTTCCTCGAATTGTGGCAGGCCGATCACCAGGGCCAGTACGACGAGGACTACGACCAGGCCAAAGCCTTCAACGGTTTTGGCCGCACCGCCACCACCTTCGATGCTGGCAGCGAGTGGTTCGCCTATACGGTCAAACCGGGTGTGGTGAACAACGCCGCTGGCGTACCGATGGCGCCGCACATCAACGTCGCGCTGTTCGCTCGTGGTATCAACATCCACCTCAACACCCGTCTGTATTTCGAGGATGAAGCCGAGGCCAACGCCAAGGACCCGGTGCTCAATCTGATCGAGCAGCCCGAGCGTCGCCAGACGCTGATCGCCAAACGCTGCGAAGTCGATGGCAAACCGGCCTATCGCTTCGATATCCGCATCCAGGGTGAGGGCGAGACGGTCTTCTTTGACTTCTGAGTTGCAGGCACAGGCCGCGCGCTCGATCGATGCGCGCGGCCTGCAGTTGGACGCTGCCCAGCAGCGCATGCTCGCGCGCCTGGCCACTTGGCTGCAGGCGCGCTTGCGGCCGTCTGTCTGGCGCCGGCCGGCGTCTGGCGTGTACCTCTGGGGCGGTGTCGGGCGCGGCAAGAGTCTGTTGCTGGAGGCGCTGTTTCAGGCTGCCCCCTGTCAGACCAAGCGCCGCGTGCACATTCACGCCCTGTTGCAGGAGGTGCAGCAGCGCATGCTGCACCATAGCGGGCACAGCGACCCCTTGCAGCGGGTCGCCGAGGAGCTGGCCGGCGAAGCGCAGCTGCTCTTTGTCGATGAGTTTCACGTCCACGATATTGGTGATGCGATTGTGCTTGGGCGCCTGTTGCAGGCGTTGCTCGAGCGCGACTGCATCCTGCTGCTGAGCTCCAACTACGCGCCGCCGCAGCTATGCCCGAATCCGCTGTATCACAGCCGTTTCAAACCCTTCGCCACGCTGCTGGAAAAACGCTGCCTGGTGCTGCAAATGGAGGCCGGCAGCGACTATCGCACGCTCGGCGCCCAGCACTGGGGGCGCTATCTGCAAGGCCCCGCGAGCCTGCTGGGTGCGTGCCTGGCGCACTTGCCGGCCACTGCACAGTTGCTGGTGCAACGCCGTGCCCTGACACTGCGTGGCATGGATGAACGCACGATCTGGCTGGATTTTCCCGCACTCTGTCGCCAGCCGCTGGCCAGCAGTGATTATCTGTATCTGTGCCAGCGCTTTGCTCACATCGCCATTGGCGAGTTGCCGCTGTTGGCGCGCTGTTCGCTGGACGAACAGCAGCGTCTGCTCAACTTCATCGACATCGCCTACGACCAGGGCTGCGAGCTGTGGCTGCAGGCCGAACACAGCCTTGAAGCCCTGTGTGCGGGTGTCGCTCACCATGACTTTTCCCGTACGCGCAGCCGCCTGGCGCAACTGCGCCAGGAGCAGGCGGAGTGCCTGGCATGTTAGCGGTGTTGAGCATCACGGCGCCGATCTTCGTCCTTATCGGTCTCGGGTTTTTCTCGGCGCGCATCGGCCTGGTCAACCGCGAACAGGCGCGCGGCATGGGCGCTTTCGTCATCCACTTCGCGCTGCCCGCGCTGGTGTTCAAGGCGTTGGCCGAGCGCAGCCTGGACGAGGTGCTCAACTGGCCCTACCTGGGTGCCTATGCCCTGGCCTCGCTGAGCCTGTTTGGTTTCGGCTTGCTACTGGCATGGCGCTGGCGTGGGCAGAGCCTTTCGCAGAGTGCGATTCTGGCCATGGGCATGTCGGTGCCCAACAGTGGCTTCATCGGCTACCCCATCGCGGTGATGGTGATTGGCCCCACGGCGGGGCTGGCCATGGCGCTCGGCATGCTGGTGGAAAACCTGCTGATGGTGCCTCTGGCGCTGGCTCTGGCCGAAGCCGGGCAGCAGCAGGGCAGGGCGCTGACGGTGCTGCGCGAGACGGCGCGGCGCCTGCTGCGCAACCCGCTGATCATCGCCATCGTGCTGGGCCTGGCCATGTCGCTGTCGGGCCTGCGCCTGCCGCTGGTGCCTGCGCGGGTGGTCGAGATGCTCGCCGCGGCTTCGGCGCCGGTGGCGCTGTTCGTGATCGGCGCCACCCTCTACGGCATGAAAATCGGCGGCATGGCGGCGGATCTGGCGCAGACCGCGATCGGCAAGCTGATCCTGCACCCCTTGCTGATGTTGGCGGCGTTGATGCTGGTGCCGGGTGTCGACCCGCTGTTGATGGTGGCCGGCCTGCTGTTCGCCAGCGCGCCGATGATGAGCGTGTTCCCCATTCTCGGGCAGCGCTTTGGTCTTGAGCAGCGTTGCGCCGCCGCGCTGGTGGGCTGCACGGTGCTGGCCTTCTTCAGCGTCAGCGCGGTGCTGGCGCTGCTGCGTTGGCAGGGGCTGTTGCCGGGGTGAGTGGCTTGGCTGGGTAGCCCGGATGCAATCCGGGAAATCGTCCGGCACCTTAAGGCTGCCCCGGATTGCATCCGGGCTACGCATTGGTGCTAGGTGCGTTAGCGGTAAAATCATCGACAGCAGTCGCGACTAAAGCCCTCCCACGGATGTGTCATCGCCTATTTACGATAACCGCACACTGGTTCGATAATCGCCAGGCGCTGTCCATCCAGCTTCGGAGGCCCCATGAGTGAATCCCGTCCGCCACTGACCAGTCTTGCGCCGCCGCCCTATGTGTCGCCGGCCAAGCGTATCGAGGAGTTCGCTGGCGATCCCAACTTCATGACCTCCCTGGCCCGTGGCCTGGCGGTGATCAATGCCTTTCAGGAGCGCAAGCGCCACCTGACCATCGCGCAGATCAGCCACCGCACCGAGATACCCCGCGCCGCCGTGCGTCGTTGCCTGTACTCGCTGATGAAGCTGGGCTACGTCACCACTGACGGGCGCACCTATTCGCTGCTGCCCAAGGTGCTGACCCTCGGCCACGCCTACCTGTCGTCGACGCCATTGGCGGTGTCCGCGCAGCCGTTTCTCGACCGCCTCAGCGAGCAACTGCACGAGGCCTGCAACCTGGCTACGCTGGAGGGTGAGCAGGTGCTCTACATCGCCCGCTCGGCGATTCCGCAGCGGCTGATCTCGGTGGATCTCAGCGTCGGCAGCCGCCTGCCGGCCTATTGCACGTCCATGGGTCGCATCCTGCTGGCTGCGCTGGACGATGACCAATTGCAGGACTACCTGGCCCACGCCGACCTGCAGGCCAAGACCAGCCGCACCCTGCACACCCCCGAAGCGCTGTGGGAATGCCTGCAGCGCGTGCGCCACCAGGGCTGGTGCGTGGTCGATCAGGAGCTGGAACAGGGCCTGCGCTCGCTGGCGGTGCCAGTCTACGACTCGGCCGGGCATGTGCTGGCGGCGATGAACGTCAGCACCCACGCCGGCCGCGTCCCCGTCAGCGAGTTGGAGAAGCGCTACCTGCCGCTGATGCTCAGTGCCAGCCGCGAACTCAGCAGTCAGCTGTTTCATCCGGCCTGAGCCGCTGGCTAGACGCTGGTTCGTAGGCGCCTCGCCCTGCGTGCCTGCTGCAGCCATTCATGAAAGCGGGCGGTAATCGCCCGCTGCGATATTCGCCCAAGGTCCGATTGCCTAAGCTCGTCACATCGCTAACCTCTGCGGTCAACCGTTGATCGGTTTGTGATCAGATATGGGCCATTTGCCTGTATCAATGGTCGAGCGAGGAGGGCTGCCGTGGCCCGTCAGTACTCGCCACCCGAATAACAAAGATAAGAGTGCCTTGAGTCATGGACTGTCGCCTGCTGAACGAGAAGAGCCGGCTGTTCGCCAATGCCGACCCCTATGCGGTATCCGACTATGTCAACCAGCATGTCGGCTCGCACTGCATTCGCCTGCCCCGCAGCGGCCGCCCCGCCGCCAGCCTCAGCCATCGCAGCTTCGCCAGTCTCGATCTGTGTCGCATCAGCTACGGCGGTAGCGTGCGCGTCACGTCGCCGGCGCTGGAGACCATCTATCACCTGCAGGTGTTGCTGCAAGGCCATTGCCTGTGGCGTGGTCATGGTCAGGAGCACTACTTCACTCCCGGCGAGCTGCTGTTGATCAACCCGGATGATCCGGTCGACCTGACCTATTCCGACGACTGCGAGAAGTTCATCGTCAAGTTGCCAAGCCAACTGATCGAGCGCGCCTGCCACGACAACCACTGGCAACGCCCGGCCGACGGCGTGCGCTTCGCCTCGCGTCACCAGTTGCAGCAGCTCGAGGGCTTTACCAACCTGCTGGGGCTGGTGTGTGACGAGGCCGAGAGCGAGCAGTCGCTGCCTTCGGTGCAGGAGCATTACACGCGTATCATCGCCAGCAAGCTGCTCGGTCTGCTCGGCAACAACGTGAGCCGCGCGGAGCTGGCCGAGAGCAACCCGTCGTTCGAGCGTCTGGTGCAGTTCATCGACGATAACCTCAAGCAGGACATCAGCCTCGAGCAACTGGCACAACTGGCGCACATGAGCCCGCGTTCGCTGTATGCCCTGTTCGACAAGCACCTGGGTACCACGCCCAAGCACTACATCCGCCAGCGCAAGCTGGAGCGCGTGCATGCCTGCCTGAAGGATCCTGCGGCCCGGGTACGCAACGTCACCGAGGTGGCGCTGGACTACGGCTTCCTTCACCTCGGCCGCTTCTCCGAGAGCTACAAGAGCGCCTTCGGTGAATTGCCATCGGATACCCTGCGTCGCCGCGAGTCCTGATCCCACGCGTTTTCGGTGCGCACGGCGCACCCTACGAGCGGGTAGCTTGTCCACCGATAAAACACGCGCCGTATCTCTTCCGGTTGGCTACTCCGATACCCTGCGTCGCTGCGAGGGGGAGGGTCATCAGAAGGCCGCATGGCGGCCGTTTATTGGTACTGCAGAAAACGGATAAAGGTCCTGCATTAACTGGATATTGTCCGACAGTCCTACGCCATAGCCTTCATACCGTTGAAACAATAACAACGGAGCCATGGCTATGACCCTGGGACTCGATTACCTCAACAGCCTGCTTGAAGAAGACAAGGACAAGGGCATCTTCCGCTGCAAGCGCGAGATGTTCACCGACCCGCGCCTGTTCGATCTGGAGATGCAGCACATCTTCGAGGGCAACTGGCTGTACCTGGCTCATGAAAGCCAGATCCCCAACGTCAACGACTACTACACCACCTACATGGGGCGTCAGCCGATCTTCATCGCGCGCAACAAGGACGGTGAACTCAACGCCTTCATCAACGCCTGCAGCCATCGTGGCGCCATGCTCTGCCGCTTCAAGAGCGGCAACAAGGCCAGCTACACCTGCCCGTTCCACGGCTGGACCTTCAACAACAGCGGCAAGCTGCTCAAGGTCAAGGATCCCAGGGACGCCGGCTACCCGGACAGCTTCAACTGCGACGGCAGCCATGATCTGAAGAAGGTCGCGCGCTTCGAGTCCTATCGCGGCTTCCTGTTCGGCAGCCTGCGTGAGGACGTGGCGCCGCTGGAGGACTTCCTCGGCGAGTCGAAGAAGATCATCGACATGGTCTGCGACCAGTCCAGCGAAGGCCTGGAAGTGCTGCGCGGCTCCAGCACCTACGTCTACGAAGGCAACTGGAAACTGCAGGCGGAGAACGGCGCCGACGGCTACCACGTCACCGCCGTGCACTGGAACTACGCCGCCACCCAGCAGCAACGCAAACTCAAGGAAGCCGGCGACGACATCCGCGCCATGAGCGCCGGTGGCTGGGGCAAGAAGGGCGGTGGTTTCTACTCCTTCGAGAACGGCCACCTGCTGCTCTGGACGCGCTGGGACAACCCCGAGGATCGCCCGCTGTTCGCCGACCGCGAGCGCCTGGCCGCCGAGTTCGGCGAGGCCCGCGCCGACTGGATGATCGGCCATTCGCGCAACCTCTGCCTGTACCCCAACCTGTACCTGATGGACCAGTTCGGCTCGCAACTGCGCGTGGCCCGCCCGCTGTCGGTGGACAAGACCGAGGTGACCATCTACTGCATCGCGCCCAAGGGCGAGAGTGCCGAGGCGCGTGCCCGGCGTATCCGCCAGTACGAGGACTTCTTCAACGTCTCCGGCATGGCCACCCCCGATGACCTGGAAGAATTCCGCGCCTGCCAGCAGGGCTTCGCCGGCCGCGCCATGGAGTGGAACGACATGTCCCGCGGCGCCAGGCACTGGATCGACGGCGCCGACGACTCGGCCCGCGAGATCGACCTGCAGCCGCTGATGAGTGGCGTGCGCACCGAGGACGAAGGCCTGTTCGTGCTGCAGCACCACTACTGGCAGCAGCAGATGATCGAGGCGCTGAAGAAACAACAGGATCAGCTGATCCACGTGGAGGGCGCGTAAATGAGCCTGACTTATGACGCCGTGCGCGACTTCCTCTACCGCGAAGCGCGCTACCTGGACGACAAGCAGTGGGACGAATGGCTGGAGCTGTACGCGCCGGACGCCGAGTTCTGGATGCCGGCCTGGGATGACCACGATCAGCTGGTGGAAAACCCGCAAACCGAGATCTCACTGATCTGGTACGGCAACCGCAGCGGCCTGGAAGACCGGGTGTTCCGCATCCGTACCGAACGCTCCAGCGCCACCATTCCGGACACCCGGACTTCGCACAACATCAACAACATCGAGATCGTCGAGCAGGGCGAGGGCGTGAGCAAGGTGCGCTTCAACTGGCACACCCTGAGCTTTCGTTACAAGACCGTCGACCATTTCTACGGCACCAGCTTCTACACCCTCGATACACGCGGCGAGAACCCGCTGATCAAGGCCAAGAAGGTCGTGCTGAAGAACGATTACGTGCGCCAAGTCATCGACGTTTATCACATCTGAATCCGCTGCTGCGTTGTTGGTGGGGCCATGGGCTCCCGCCTCGGGTCGCTGCACGCCAAAATTGCTTAGCGAGGTGCGCCATGAGCCACAAGATCGCACTGAATTTCGAAGACGGGGTGACCCGTTTCATCGATGCCAACCTGGGTGAGACGGTGGCCGACGCGGCCTACCGCCAGGGCATCAACATTCCGCTGGACTGCCGCGACGGCGCCTGTGGTGCCTGCAAGTGCTTCGCCGAAGCGGGGCAGTACGACCTCGGCGAGGAATACATCGAGGATGCCCTGAGCGAGGCCGAGGCCGAGCAGGGCTATGTGTTGACCTGCCAGATGCGCGCCGAGAGCGACTGCGTGATCCGCGTGCCGGCGTCCTCGCAGGTGTGCAAGACCCAGCAGGCCAGCTTCGAGGCCGCCATCAGCGCGGTGCGCAAGCTCTCCGACAGCACCATCGCGCTGTCGGTCAAAGGGGAGGCGCTCAATCAGCTGGCGTTCCTGCCCGGGCAGTACGTCAACCTCAAGGTACCGGGCAGCGAGCAGACCCGCGCCTACTCCTTCAGCAGCCTGCAGAAGGACGGCGAGGTCAGCTTCCTGATCCGCAACGTGCCGGGCGGGCTGATGAGCAGCTTTTTGAGCAACCTGGCCAAGACCGGCGACAGCATCAGCCTGGCCGGCCCGCTGGGCAGCTTCTACCTGCGCGAGATCAAGCGCCCGCTGCTGCTGCTGGCTGGTGGCACCGGCCTCGCGCCCTTTACCGCGATGCTGGAGAAGATCGCCGCCGAAGGCTGCGCGCATCCGCTGCACCTGATCTACGGCGTGACCCACGACCAGGACCTGGTCGAGCTGGACAAGCTGGAGGCCTTCGCCGCGCGCATCCCCGGCTTCACCTTCAGCGCCTGCGTGGCCAGCCCCGAGAGCAGCTACCCGCACAAGGGCTACGTCACCCAGCACATCGAGCCCAGGCACCTCAACGAGGGCGAGGTGGACATCTACCTGTGCGGCCCGCCACCGATGGTTGAGGCGGTCAGCGCCTACATCCGCGAGCAGGGCATCGCCCCGGCCAATTTCTATTACGAGAAGTTTGCCGCCAGCGCCTAGCTGCGAGCAGGGCATTGGTAGCCCGGATGAAATCCGGGGGAAGCCCGCGCATCAGCCCCGGATTGCATCCGGGCTACGGGCCGAGTCTCCCCTCTCCCGCTTGCGGGAGAGGGGGCAGATCGCGAATACCCCCGGATCCTGTCCGGGCCTTAACCGAGGTGGGTTATGCATAAGCGTTTCCAAGACAAGGTCGCCGTGGTCACCGGCGCCGCCCAGGGCATCGGCCGCCGCGTCGCCGAGCGGTTGCTGGAGGAGGGCGCGCAGGTGGTGGCGGTGGATCGTTCCGAGCTGGTCTTCGAGCTGGCCGAGCATGCAGGCGTGCTGTGCCTGACCGCCGACCTGGAACAGGCCGGCGACTGCCAGGGCGTGATGCGCTCTGCCGTCGAGCGCTTCGGCCGCCTCGACATCCTGATCAACAACGTCGGCGGCACCATCTGGGCCAAGCCCTTCGAGCACTACGAAACGGCGCAAATCGAGGCCGAGGTGCGTCGCTCGCTGTTCCCTACTTTGTGGTGCTGCCATGCCGCGCTGCCGCAGATGCTGGCGCAGGGCGCAGGCGCCATCGTCAACGTCTCCTCCATCGCCACCCGTGGGGTCAACCGCGTGCCCTACGGCGCGGCCAAGGGCGGCGTCAACGCGCTGACCGCCTGCCTGGCGTTCGAGACCGCCGAGCGCGGCATTCGGGTCAACGCCACCGCCCCCGGTGGCACCGAGGCGCCCCCCCGGCGCATCCCGCGCAACAGTGCCGAGCAGAGTGCCGAGGAGAAAGGCTGGTATCAGCAGATCGTCGACCAGACCGTGCACAGCAGCCTGATGAAGCGCTACGGCACCATCGACGAGCAGGTCGGCGCGATCCTCTTCCTGGCCTCCGACGAAGCCTCCTATATCACCGGTGTGACCCTGCCGGTGGGCGGCGGCGATCTGGGCTAGCACAACCTCGTAGGCGCTTGGGGGACGCCTGGTTCTTGCCGGCGATCCATCAAGAGCAGCGCCGGCAAGCCGGCTCCTACGCCAAACAACCGAACCGTTCACAACAAAAACAACAGAGAGAACCCCTGCCATGCGACAGATAGACGTTCACCCGGTTATCGACAACGCGCGTTTCAGCCGCTTCCATTGGATGGTCATGGCGCTCTGCGCGCTGCTGCTGATCTTCGATGGCTACGACCTGTTCATCTTCGGCGTGGTGCTGCCGTCGATCATGCAGCAGTGGAACCTCACCCCCATTGAAGCCGGTGCCCTGGGCAGCTACGCGCTGTTCGGCATGATGTTCGGCGCCCTGGCGTTCGGCACCCTGGCCGACCGGATCGGGCGCAAGAAGGGCATCGCCATCTGCTTCGTGCTGTTTTCCACGGCGACCATTCTCAATGGCTTTGCTAGCAGCCCGACCGAGTTTGGCATCTTCCGCTTTATCGCCGGGCTGGGCTGCGGCGGGCTGATGCCCAATGCCGTGGCGCTGATGAACGAGTACGCGCCCAAGCGCCTGCGCAGCACCCTGGTGGCGGTGATGTTCAGCGGCTACTCGCTGGGCGGCATGCTCGCCGCCGGCGTGGGCATCTACATGCTGCCGCGCTTCGGCTGGGAGTCGATGTTCTTCGCCGCCGCCGTGCCGCTGCTGCTGTTGCCGCTGATCCTGTGGAAACTGCCGGAGTCGGTGGGCTTTCTGGTGCGCCAGGGCCGTCATGAGCAGGCCCGTGCGGTGCTGGCCAAGGTCGAACCGGGCCTGCGGCTGGAGGCGAGCGACCAACTGCAGATGAGCGATGGCAAGGGCCAGGGCGTCGGTGTCTTCGAGCTGTTTCGCGAGGGCCGCGCGCTGCGCACCCTGTGTCTGTGGCTGGCGTTCTTCTGCTGCCTGCTGATGGTCTACGCGCTCAGTTCCTGGCTGCCCAAGCTGATGGCCAATGCCGGCTACAGCCTGGGTTCGAGCCTGTCGTTCTTGCTGGCGCTGAATTTTGGCGGCATGGCCGGGGCCATTCTCGGCGGCTGGCTGGGTGATCGCTTCAACCTGGGCAAGGTGATGGTGGCGTTCTTCGTCGCCGCTGCCGTGTCGATCAGCCTGCTCGGCTTCAAGAGCCCGACGCCGGTGCTCTATCTGCTGATCTTCGTCGCCGGCGCCACCACCATCGGCACGCAGATCCTGCTCTACGCCGGTGCCGCGCAGTTCTATGGCCTGTCGATCCGCTCCACGGGCCTGGGCTGGGCCTCCGGTATCGGCCGCAACGGCGCCATCGTCGGCCCGCTGCTCGGCGGCGCGCTGATGGCCATCAACCTGCCGCTGCAACTGAATTTCATCGCCTTCGCCATCCCCGGTGCCATCGCCGCCCTGGCCATGGCGCTGTTCACCCTCAGCGGGCAGCGGCGCCAGGCGGCGAACGCAGCGCTGACGGCGGCCAAGGCCTGAGCCTTTAACCCTCGACCCTCCCCGTGTTCAGGGGAGGGCGACTGATTGGAAGAGTGAAATGAGCCACGTCCTGATCGAAAGCCTGACGGCGACCATCGTCGACCTGCCGACCATCCGCCCGCACAAGCTGGCCATGCACACCATGCAGCAGCAGACGCTGGTGATCATCCGCCTGCGCTGCAGCGACGGCATCGAAGGCATCGGCGAGGCCACCACCATCGGTGGCCTGGCCTACGGCAACGAAAGCCCGGAGAGCATCAAGCAGAACATCGACAGCCACCTGGCGCCGGTGCTGCTCGGCCAGGACGCGGCCAACGTCAACGCCTGCATGCAGCGCCTGGACAAGATTGCCAAGGGCAACACCTTCGCCAAATCCGGTATCGAAAGCGCATTGCTCGATGCCCAGGGCAAGCGCCTCGGCCTGCCGGTCAGCGAGCTGCTCGGCGGCCGCGTGCGTGACAGCCTGGAAGTGGCCTGGACATTGGCCAGCGGCGACACCGCCAAGGACATCGCCGAAGCCGAGCAGATGCTGGATGTGCGCCGCCACCGCATCTTCAAGCTGAAGATCGGTGCCAACGAGGTCAATGCCGACTTCAAGCACGTTATCGCCATCAAAAAAGCCCTGGGCGAGCGCGGCAGTGTGCGCGTCGACGTCAACCAGGGCTGGGACGAGTCCCAGGCCATCCGCGCCTGCCAGGTGCTGGGTGACAACGGCATCGATCTGATCGAACAGCCGATTTCCCGCATCAACCGCGCCGGTCAGGTGCGTCTGAATCAGCGCAGCCCGGCGCCGATCATGGCCGACGAATCCATCGAAAGCGTCGAGGACGCCTTCAGCCTGGCGGCCGACGGCGCCGCGTCTGTCTTCGCCCTGAAGATCGCCAAGAACGGCGGCCCGCGCGCCGTGCTGCGCACCGCCGCCATCGCTGAAGCCGCCGGTATCGCCCTGTACGGCGGGACCATGCTCGAAGGCGCCATCGGCACTCTGGCCTCGGCCCACGCCTTTCTCACCCTCAAGCAACTGACCTGGGGCACCGAGCTGTTCGGCCCGTTGCTGCTGACTGAGGAAATCGTCACCGAGGCGCCGCAATACCGTGATTTTGCCCTGCAGGTGCCGCGTACCCCCGGCCTGGGCCTGACCCTGGACGAAGAGCGCCTGGCGTTCTTCGCCCGTAAGTGAAACGGAGGCAATCCCCATGCTGTTCCACGTCAAGATGACCGTAAAACTACCGGCCGATATGGACCCGGCCCGCGCCGCGCAGATCAAGGCCGAGGAGAAGGAACTGGCCCAGCGCCTGATGCGCGAGGGCACCTGGCGCCACCTGTGGCGCATTGCCGGGCACTACGCCAACTACAGCGTATTCGACGTGGCCAGCGTCGAGGCGCTGCACGACACCCTGCTGCAACTGCCGCTGTTTCCCTACATGGATATCGAGGTCACGCCGCTGTGCCGGCATCCCTCGTCGATCCATGCCGACGACCGCTGATCTCTCAGAACAACAACGAGGTACGCCATCATGACCGTTAAAGTTAGCCACACTGCCGCCATGCAAGCCCTGTTCAAGGAGGCTGCCGGCCTAAACAACGACCAGGGCAGCCCACGGGTCAAGCAGATCATGCTGCGTCTGATCAACGATGCGGCCAAGCTAATCGAAGATCTGGAGATAAGCGAAGATGAATTCTGGAAGACCGTCGATTACCTCAACCGCCTCGGTGGCCGCAATGAAGTTGGCCTGCTGGTGCCGGGCCTGGGTCTGGAGCACTTCCTCGACGTGCTGCAGGATGCCAAGGACGCCGAGGCCGGCCTGACCGGCGGCACCCCGCGCACCATCGAAGGCCCGCTTTATGTTGCTGGCGCTCCGCTGGTCGAAGGTGAGGCGCGGATGGATGATGGCAGCGAGCTGGATCGCGCCACGGTGATGTTCCTCGACGGCGTGGTGACCGATACCCAGGGCAAGCCGGTGGCTGGTGCGGTGGTCGATCTGTGGCACGCCAATACTCAGGGCAACTATTCCTACTTCGACAAGAGCCAGAGCGATTACAACCTGCGTCGGCGCATCGTCACCGACAGTGAGGGCCGCTATCGCGCCCGCAGCATCGTGCCCTGCGGCTATGGCTGCGCCCCGGACGGCCCGACCCAGGAATGCCTCGATCTGCTCGGCCGCCATGGCCAGCGCCCGGCGCATATCCACTTTTTCGTTTCCGCGCCCGGCCATCGCCACCTGACCACGCAGATCAACCTGGCCGGTGAAAAGTACCTGTGGGACGACTTCGCCTATGCCACCCGCGACGGCCTGGTCGGCGATATCCAGTTCGTCGAGGACGAAGCGGCCGTCCGTGACCGTGGTCTCGACGGCAAGCGCTTCGCCACCCTGACCTTCGACTTCGTGCTGCAACAGGCACCCAGCGCCAAGGCCGAACAGCGCAGCGCGCGGCCACGGGCCTTGCAGGGGGCGTGATCGCTGACACCCTCTGCCCCAACCCCTCTCCCGGAGGGAGAGGGGAGACAAGCGCCGCGCGCGGATGTGAACGCTGCATCCAGCTCCCTCTCCTCTTGGGAGAGGGGTGGGGAGAGGGCAAGGCAGGCAACGCAGTGTTGCCTGCCACCCTCATTCTCAAGAGCCTCTCCTTATGGGATAGGCCACAACAAGAGCGTTTCCCAAGAAACGCCTGCCTGACCTTGCGAGGGATCATGAAAGCCCTGCTCAACGATTTCAGCCTGCCGGCCCTGGTGGCCGGGCTGCTCGCCACCACCATCTCCTACGCCGGGCCACTGGTGCTGATCTTTCATGCGGCGGAAAGCGCCGGCCTGTCGCAGGCACTGTTGTCGTCCTGGGTCTGGGCCATTTCCATCGGCAGTGGCGTGCTGGGTCTCGTGCTCAGCCTGCGCTACCGCACGCCAGTGGTGATCGCCTGGTCGATCCCCGGCAGTGCGCTGCTGGTGGGGGCGCTGCCCACGCTGGGGCTGAACCAGGCCATTGGTGCCTATCTGGTGGCCAACCTGATCCTGCTGCTGATCGCCCTGAGCGGCAGCTTCGACCGTCTGCTGGCGCGCCTGCCCGGTTCCATCGCGGCAGGGTTGCAGGCCGGCATCCTCTTCGCCTTCGGCATCGAGGTGTTCAAGGCACTGCCAGAGCAGCCGCTGCTGATTGCCTGCATGTTCGTCACCTACCTGCTGCTGCGCCGGGTGGCGCCGCGTTATGCGGTGGCCGGCGTATTGGCCGTGGGCGCGGCGCTGACCCTGTTCGGCGGACAACTGCGTAGCGAGGCGCTGGTGTTGGAGCTGGCCACGCCGCAGTGGATCGCCCCCGAGTTCAGCCTCGCCGCCACCCTCAACCTGGCGCTGCCGCTGGTGCTGGTGGCGCTGACCGGACAATTCATGCCGGGCATGGCGGTGTTGCGCAATGCCGGCTATGCCACCCCGGCCAGCCCCATCATCGGTGCCAGCGCCATTGGCGGAGTGCTGCTGGCGCCCTTCGGCTGCCATGGCCTGAACCTGGCGGCGGTCACCGCCAGCCTGTGCACCGGGCGCGAAGCCCATGAAGACCCCAAGCGCCGTTATGTCGCCGCAGTGGCCGGCAGTCTCGCCTACCTGGTGTTCGGCATCGCCGGCGCCACGCTGGTGTCGCTGTTCGCCGCCTTTCCCGCGGCGTTGATCGCCGCCCTGGCCGGGTTGGCCCTGTATGGCGCCTTCAGCGAGGCCCTGGCGCGCAGCCTGAGCGAGCCACAGGAGCGTGATGCCGGGCTGTTCACCTTTCTGGTGACGGCTTCCGGAGTGACCTTGCTCGGCTTGTCGGCAGCCTTCTGGGGGCTGTTGTTCGGCCTGGCTGCGCATCTGTTGCTGCGGGCAAGGCGGCAAGCGCCAAGTGCCACGAATGCCCCGCGGGCCGCGCCGCTGCGCGAGTGAGACGGCCGTAGGGTGCGCCGTGCGCACCGCTAGCAACGGCAATACCTGGTACGCACAGCGCACCCTGCACGCTGAAACCTCGGCCTTCGTAGGGGGCGCTGCGCGCACCCCATCCAGACCCGATTCATCCTCCCAACCGGCTGCCCCCTGGCTGCCGGATGGGTTTCTGCAACCTCGATAACAACAAAGAGTACGAGCCATGACCCACACCCCACGTCTTTGCCTGCTGTCCACCGCCATCGCCGCCTGCCTGCCGAGCCTGAGCCAGGCCGGCGAGGGCGGTTTCATCGACGATGCCAGCGCCACCCTGACGGCGCGCAACTACTACTTCAGCCGCGACTTCTCCGACATCGTCGGGCCGAACCGGCAATCCAGGGCCGAGGAGTGGGCGCAGGGCTTTATCCTCAACGTCAAATCCGGCTACACGCCGGGGCCGGTAGGGTTTGGCGTCGATGCCATCGGCCTGCTCGGCATCAAGCTCGACAGCAGCCCCGATCGGGTCAACAGCGGCCTGTTGCCCACTCGCGAGAGCGGCAAGGCAGCAGATGACTACAGCCGCCTGGGTGTGGCGGCAAAGATGCGGGTGTCCAAGACCGAGCTGAAGGTGGGCGAGCTGCAACCCAACCTGCCGGTGCTGAGCTTCTCCGACATTCGCCTGCTGCCGCCCAGTTACCAGGGCGTGAGCCTGGTCTCCAACGAGTTCGCCGGCCTGACCCTGCAGGCCGGCCACCTCAATTCCACCAGCCTGCGCAACGAGGCCGGCGACGACAAGATGCTGGCCATGCTCGGCCATCTGCCGCAGCGCGGGGCAACCAGCGATGCCTTCAACTATGCCGGCGGCGACTATGCCTTCAATAGTGCACGCAGCTCGCTGAGTGCCTGGTACGGCCAGCTCGAGGACATCTACCAGCAGCGCTTCCTCGGCTTCAAGCACAGCGAGCCGCTGGGCGCCTGGACGCTGGGCGCCAACCTCGGCTTCTACGACTCCAGCGAAGACGGCAAGGGCCTGCTCGGCGATATCGACAACCAGGCGCTGTTTGCCCTGCTTTCGGCCAGGTACGGCGGGCATACCTTCTATGCCGGTTACCAGGCGATGTTCGGCGATACGGCTTTTCCCCGCGTGTTCGCCAATGTCACGCCGCTGGGCAACGAGGTGCCCACGTTCGAGTTCGCCTCCGCCGACGAGCGCTCCTGGCAACTGCGCTACGACTACGACTTCACCGCCATGGGCGTACCCGGTCTGGTGGCCGGAGTGCGTTACATCCGTGGCGACAATGTCGACGCCCAGGCCACCAATCGCGGCGGCCCGCGCTACGAGGGGCAGGATTGGGAGCGTGATCTGGACATTGGCTACACCCTGCAAAGCGGTTCGCTCAAAGGCCTGAATGTGCGGGTGCGCAATGTCGTTGCCCGCTCCAACTACCGCAGCGATATCGACGAGAACCGGCTGATCCTCAGTTACACCTGGAATCTGCTGTAAGGCGCTGGCGTATGCATTCAGGAATTGTTCGATAATCGCACGATAAGGCGATTATCGGATTGTTTGGCCGGATGCACCGCCCTAATCTGGGCTCACTCGCCACCCTGGAACGGTGGCACCTGCAACCTGAAGAGACCTCCAACGATGGCCGACATCATCACCCTGCGCGAGGCCATTTCGCGCCATGTCCACGACGGCGATTGCGTCGCCCTCGAAGGCTTCACTCACCTGATTCCCACTGCCGCCGCGCACGAGATCATCCGCCAGGGCAAGCAAGACCTGCACCTGGTGCGCATGACTCCGGACTTGGTCTATGACCTGCTGATCGGCGCCGGTTGCGCGCGCAAGCTGACCTTCTCCTGGGGCGGTAACCCCGGTGTCGGTTCGCTGCACCGCCTGCGCGACGCGGTGGAGAAGCACTGGCCGCACAAGCTGGAAATCAGCGAGCACAGCCACGCCGCCATGGCCAACGCCTACGTGGCCGGTGCCTCCAACCTGCCGTTCGCCGTGCTGCGTGGCTACCAGGGTTCCGACCTGGTCAAGGTCAACCCGGACATCAAATTCATCGACTGCCCGTTCAGCGGCGAGAAGCTGGCCGCGATCCCCAGCGTGCGCCCGGACGTCACCGTGATCCACGCGCAGAAGGCCGACCGCAAAGGCAATGTGCTGATCCAGGGCATCCTCGGTGTGCAGAAGGAAGCCGCCCTGGCGGCCAAGCGCTGCATCGTCACGGTGGAAGAAATCGTCGACGACCTGCAGGCGCCGATGAACGCCTGTGTGCTGCCGACCTGGGCCATCAGCGCGGTCTGCGTGGTGCCTGGCGGCGCCCATCCGTCCTACGCCCATGGCTACTACGAGCGTGACAACCGCTTCTACCAGGCCTGGGACCCGATTGCCCGCGACCGCGACACCTTCACCGCCTGGATCGATGAGTACATCCGTGGCACCGAGGATTTTGCGCAGTACCAGGCGAAAGTGAATGGGGAGGCCAAGTGATGAGCGCGTTCAACACCAATGAAATGATGACCGTGGCTGCCGCACGCCGCCTCGGCAATGGCAGCGTCTGCTTCGTCGGCATCGGCCTGCCATCCAAGGCCGCCAACCTGGCGCGCCTGACCCATGCCCCGGAAGTGGTACTGATCTACGAATCCGGCCCTATTGGCGCCAAGCCGAGCGTGCTGCCGTTGTCCATCGGTGACGGCGAACTGGCCGAAACCGCCGACACCGTGGTACCGACCGGCGAAATCTTCCGCTACTGGCTGCAGGGCGGGCGCATCGATGTCGGCTTTCTCGGCGCCGCCCAGGTCGACAAGTACGGCAACATCAACACCACCGTGATCGGCGATTACCACGCGCCGAAAGTGCGCCTGCCGGGCGCCGGTGGCGCGCCGGAAATCGCAGGCTCGGCGAAGAAGGTGCTGATCATCCTCAAGCAGGGCCATCGCACCTTCGTCGACAAGCTGGCCTTCATCACCTCGGTCGGCCATGGCGAAGGCGGCGATCATCGTAAGCGCCTCGGCCTGCCGGGCGAAGGCCCGGTGGCGATCATCACCGACCTGTGCATCATGGAGCCGGAAGCCGGCACCAACGAATTCATCGTTACCTCGCTGCATCCGGGCGTGACCCGCGAGCAGGTGATCGAGAACACCGGCTGGCAGATTCGTTTCGCCGACAGCGTGGGCACCACCGAGGCGCCGACCGCCGCGGAACTGGCCGCCCTGCGTGATCTGGAAGCGCGCACCGCTGCCGCCCACGGCCAGGCTGGGGGTGAAGAATGAGCCGCGACGTATTCATCTGCGACGCCGTGCGCACGCCGATTGGTCGCCTCAATGGCGCGCTGTCGGCGGTGCGCGCCGACGACCTGGCGGCGATTCCGCTCAAGGCGCTGGTCGAGCGTAACCCGCAGGTCGACTGGTCGGCAGTTGATGAAGTGTTCATGGGCTGCGCCAACCAGTCCGGCGAGGACAACCGCAACGTGGCGCGCATGGCCCTGCTGCTCGCCGGTCTGCCGGAAACGGTGCCGGGCGTGACCCTCAACCGCCTGTGCGCCTCGGGCATGGAAGCGGTGGGCGCCGCCTTCCGCGCCATCGCCTCGGGCGAGATGGAGTTGGCCATCGCCGCTGGCGTCGAGTCGATGACCCGCGCGCCCTACGTGATGGGCAAGGCCGACAGCGCCTTTGGCCGTAGCCAGAAGCTGGAAGACACCACCCTGGGCTGGCGCTTCGTCAACCCGCTGATGAAAGAGCAGTACGGCGTCGATCCGATGCCGGTCACCGGTGACAACGTCGCCGAGGATTACGGCGTCAGCCGCGCCGACCAGGACGCCTTCGGCCTGCGTAGCCAGCAGCGTGCGGCAGCCGCTCAGGAGAGCGGTTACTACGCCGAGGAAATTGTCCCGGTGGTGATCAAGACCAAGAAGGGCGAGATCGTCGTCGAGCGTGACGAGCACCCGCGTGCCGACACCACCGCCGAAGGCCTGGCCAAACTCAAACCGGTCAACGGTGACGGCAAGACCGTCACCGCCGGCAACGCCTCGGGCCTCAACGACGGCGCCTCGGCGATGATCCTGGCGTCCGCTGAAGCGGTGCAGAAGTACGGCCTCAAGCCACGCGCCAAGGTGTTGGGCATGGCCAGCGGCGGCGTGGCTCCGCGCATCATGGGCGTCGGCCCGGTGCCGGCGGTGCGCAAGCTGCTGGCGCGGCTGAACCTGAGCATCGAGCAGTTCGATGTGATCGAGCTGAACGAAGCCTTCGCCGCCCAGGGCCTGGCCGTCACCCGCGACCTCGGTCTGCCGGACGACAGCCCCAAGGTCAACCCGAACGGCGGCGCCATCGCCCTCGGTCACCCGCTGGGCATGAGCGGCAACCGCCTGGTGCTTACCGCCGTGCATCACCTGGAAAAGACCGGCGGCAAGCTCGGTCTGGCGACCATGTGCGTGGGCGTCGGCCAGGGCCTGGCGCTGGCCATCGAGCGGGTGTGAGGCCTGTCGAGCACTGTAGGGTGGGCTTCAGCCCACCATTTACGGCGGTGGGCTAAAACGGATCGCCGCCCGGCCCCCCCTACGCCCCTCCCACGGTGCCGTGCGCGGCGCCGCCGGTTGATGCCACACTAGCCGTACATTTTTCCCAGGAGCGTTGCGCGCGTGAGCAACCAACTTTTCGATGCCTATTTCACCGCGCCGGCCATGCGCGCGATCTTCTGCGACGCCGGGCGGGTGCAGGGCATGCTCGACTTCGAGGCCGCCCTGGCGCGGGCTGAGGCGCGCGTGGGGCTGATCCCCGCCGAGGCCGTGGCGCCCATCGAGGCCGCCTGCAAGGCCGAACTCTATGATTACCCGGCGCTGGCCCAGGCCATCGCCACGGCGGGTAATTCCGCCATCCCGCTGGTCAAGGCATTGGGTAAGCGCATCGCTGTCACTGCCCCTGAGGCCGAACGTTATGTGCACCTCGGTGCCACCAGCCAGGACGCCATGGACAGCGGCCTGATGCTGCAACTGCGCGCTGCCATCGGCCTGCTGGAAAGCGATCTGGCGAAGCTGGGCGATGCCCTGGTGGCGCAGGCCGAGCGCCATATCGACACTCCGCTGGCCGGGCGTACCTGGCTGCAGCAGGCCACGCCGGTCACCCTCGGCATGAAGTTGGCCGGTGTGCTCGGCGCCGTTACCCGCCATCGCCAGCGCCTGAGCGAACTCAAGCCGCGCCTGCTGAGCCTGCAGTTCGGCGGCGCCTCCGGCAGCCTGGCGGCACTGGGCGAGGCTGGCTGGTCGGTCAGCGGTGCGCTGGCGCAGGAGTTGGAGCTGACCCAGCCCGAGCAACCCTGGCACACCCAGCGTGATCGCCTGGTGGAATTCGCCAGCCTGCTGGGGATGATCGCCGGCAGCCTCGGCAAGCTGGGCCGCGACCTCAGCCTGCTGATGCAGACCGAAGCCGGCGAAGTCTTCGAGCCGGCTGCGCCGGGCAAGGGCGGCTCGTCGACCATGCCGCATAAGCGCAACCCGGTCAGCGCTGCCGTGCTGATCGGCGCCGCCACGCGCGCGCCGGGCCTGGTGGCGACCATGTTCGCCGCCATGCCGCAGGAGCACGAGCGCAGCCTCGGCCTGTGGCACGCCGAGTGGGACACCCTGCCGGAGCTGTGCTGCCTGGTCTCCGGCGCCCTGCAGCAGGCGCTCTTGGTGGTGCCGGGGCTGGAGGTGGATGCCGCGCGTATGCGCGCCAATCTTGAGCTGACCCAGGGGCTGGTGCTGGCCGAGGCGGTGAGCATCGCCCTGGCGCAGAAGATCGGTCGCGATGCTGCCCATCACCTGATCGAACAGTGCTGCAAACAGGCCGTGCGCGAGGGCGTTCACCTGCGCGCCGTGCTCGGCGCCAACGCCGAGGTCAGCGCACAACTTTCTGCTGCCGAGCTTGATCGTCTGCTCGATGCGGCGCATTACCTGGGCCAGGCTCGCCGTTGGGTCGAGCGGGCCGTTGCCGAACACAACCAATTGTCGCGTTAGGAGTCATTCATGCCTGCCGTACGTCTCGCCGATGGCGATTTGAACTACCTGCTCGAAGGGCCGGCCGGTGCGCCGGTGCTGGTGCTGTCCAACTCGCTGGGCACCGACCTGCACATGTGGGACGCGCAGATCGCGGCCTTCACCCAGCACTTCCAGGTGCTGCGTTACGACACCCGTGGTCATGGCGCTTCGCTGGTGACCGAAGGCCCGTACAGCATCGAACAGAACGGCCGCGACGTGCTGGCCCTGCTCGATGCGCTGGGCATCGCCAAGGCGCATTTCTGTGGGCTGTCCATGGGCGGGTTGATCGGCCAGTGGCTGGGCATCAACGCGCCCGAGCGCATCGAGCGCCTGGTGCTGTGCAACACCGCCGCCAAGATCGGCACGCCGGAGGTGTGGAACCCGCGCATCGAAACCGTGCTGGCCGGTGGCGCTCAGGCCATGCGTGATCTGCGTGATGCGTCGATCTCGCGCTGGTTCACCGCTGACTTCGCCGAGGCCAATCTGGACAAGGTCGAGCCCATCGTCGGCATGCTGGCGCAGACTTCGCCCGAAGGCTACGCGGCCAACTGTGCAGCGGTGCGTGATGCCGATTACCGTGAGCAACTCGGCGCCATCCGCGCACCGACCTTGATCGTCTGTGGTAGCGGCGACCCGGTGACCACCACTGAGCATGGCCGCTTCATGCAGGAGCGCATCGCGGGTGCCGAGTTAGTTGAGTTCCACGCCGCGCACCTGTCCAACGTGCAGGCGGGCGATGACTTCAGCCAGCGCGTGTTGGATTTTCTGCGCGCCTGAGCCTGTCATGGTGCGCACGGCGCACCCTACGGTGTGTGTGGAACAGTAGGGTGCGCCGTGCGCACCGCTTCTTTTGGGAGTGATGCTATGGACGAGAAACAACGCTACGAAGCCGGCATGCAGGTGCGCCGTGCGGTACTGGGCGATGCCCACGTCGACCGCAGCCTGCAGAATCTGACGCCGTTCAACGAAGAATTCCAGGAGATGATCACCCGTCACGCCTGGGGCGATATCTGGACGCGCCCCGGCCTGCCGCGCCACACCCGCAGCCTGATCACCATCGCCATGCTCATCGGCATGAACCGCGAAGGCGAACTGAAGCTGCACCTGCGTGCGGCGAAGAACAACGGGGTGAGCCGCGAAGAGATCAAGGAAGTGATCATGCAGAGCGCCATCTACTGCGGCATCCCGGCGGCCAATGCCACCTTCCACCTGGCCGAAGCCGTGTGGGACGAGCTGGGTGTCGAGTCCCAGCAGGACTGAACCCGCGAGTAATGCAGCGCCGCACGGACCACGCATCCGGGCGGCGCTTTTTATGCCTGATGCGCGTGACTGAGGGGGGGCTTCGCCAATCACAACCCTCCCAGTGATCATCTCTCCCATAATGCCTGTACGATGATTTTTCCGAGAGGTGGCGCTGTATGCGGGCCTATGCCCGAGTCTGCCTTCTTATGGATCAAAGCCTGCTTGCAGGGCAGTATCTGGCAAGTGCCATTGGATTTTTCGAGGGTTCCGGAGTCCTGCCATGATTGCTTCGAAAGCGCCCCTGGTGCCGGTGTTCAAACTCTACGGTGAGACTGCTGCGTGGCCGACACCTGACCTGATCCATTGCGAGTCGATTCCCGAGCGCAGTCAGTTGCACGGCTGGGAGATCAAACCGCACCGGCATGCGGATCTGTTGCAGTTGCTCTATGTACAGGCAGGGGTGGCGGAGCTGGAGGTCGAGGGCCAACTACGTCAGGTGCGTAGCGCATCGCTGCAGATCGTGCCGGCGCTGTGCGTGCACGGTTTTCGCTTCTCGCATGACATTCAGGGGTATGTGCTGAGCCTGGCGCGTCCGTTGGTTGAACGGCTGGCCGCACCACTGGGGCAGCAGGCACTGCAGAGCCCCATGTACTACGAAGTGGGTGAGCAGCGCCGTTATCTGGATGCCCTGTTCGAGTCGATCGCCCAGGAGTACGGCCGCTTCGAACCCGCGCGGGAGCTGATGCTGCAATTGCTGATCAGTGTCCTGCTGGTGACTATCGCACGTCGTCAACTGGCGCACACTCAGGCGCAGGAACCTGCCGATGCCAGAGGGCGCGAGCATGTGCAGGCATTCGTGCAGTTGCTCGAAGTCCATTTTCGCGAACATCTGCCCATCGAGCACTACGCCACGCGCCTGGGCATCAGTGCTGCGCACCTCAATGCGCTGTGCCGGCGGCTGGCCGGGCAGTCCGCCTTGCAACTGGTCAATCAGCGGCTGCTGTTCGAGGCCAAACGGTGCCTGGTGTATACCACCATGACGGTGAGCCAGGTTTCAGACAGCCTGGGCTTTTCCGAACCGGGCTACTTCTCGCGCTTCTTCAAGCGTGGCACCGGCATGGCGCCTAAGGCGTTTCGGCTGCATCGCTGAACTGTCCGGTTGCATCAACAGCATGCGCCACAGCTGAAGAGGGTGTCCGGCGATTGCGACTTTGATCGCTGCCCGTTTGCCATGCGCTTTACCGCGATATTCACGCCCGCCACCCATGGCTACTGCAGTTCAGAGCGTGGCCGCGTGGCGTCCGGCGATATAGCCGAAGGTAAGCGCCGGCCCGAGGTTGATCCCGCCTGACGGATAATGTCCACCCAGGGGGCTGGCCATATCCGTCCCCGCTGCATAGAGCCCTGCAATCGGTTGGCCAGCAGCATCCAGCACTCGCGCCAGGCCATCGGTGCGTAAACCAGCGAAGGTGCCGAAGCAGCCGGGCTGTACCTTCACCGCATAGAACGGGCCGTGCTCGATGGGCGCCACGCAGGGGTTAGGGCCGGCGTGCTGGGCGTCGCCACTGCGGCGATTGAAGGGCGTGCTGCCACGGCCGAATTGCGGGTCTTCACCGAGGCGCGCGTGGCGGTTGAAGTCATTGACGGTGGCAACCAGGCCAAGCGGATCGATGCCGCAGGCAACGGCCAGCTCTTCCAGGGTGGCGCCGCGCTTGAGGTAGCCGTTGCGGATATGCGGCGCCACCGGCAGCGGCGCCGGGCGGGCGAAGCCGAGGCCATAACGACGCTGGAAGCGGTGGTCGCAGATCAGCCAGGAGCAGGCCTCCTGATCCTCGGGGATTGCCTTGAGCATGGCGTCGACGTAGTCGTAGTAGCCGCCGGCCTCGTTGACGAAGCGCTGGCCGTTTTGCAGCACGCCGATGATGCCGGGCTTGCCGCGGTCGATGATGTGGGGGAAGTGACCGACGCTGCCGTCGGGGTAGGGCACCTTCGACACCGGCGCCCAGGCCACCGGCGAGCGCAGGTCGTCGGCCACACGTCCGCCAACGCTTTCGCCCAGGCGCAGGCCGTCACCGGAGCAACTGAGCGGCGGCAAGGCGAGGTTGTCATGGCCGCTGGCATCGCGCGGGAACATCGCCTGGCGCCGCTGCGGATCATTGGGGAAGCCGCCGGCTGCCAGCACCACGGCCTTGGCGCGGATAGTCATGTCCTCGCCGGCATGCAGCACCACGGCGCCACATACGCTGCTGTTCTCGACGATCAGGCGCTGCGCGGGCGTGGACTCCAGCATCTGCACACCGAGATCCTGCGCCGAGCGGGCCAGACGGGCGATCAGTGCCACGCCGTTGACCAGGTGCATGGCGCGACCATAGCGGGCCAGGTGGTAGAGGTGGCGGGTGAAGCGGCGGATGACGTGCAGCAGCGCCTTGGGCGAGCGGGTCATGTTGAGGAAGGCGGCCAGATCGGCACCGGCCATGATCGGCATGCCCATGAAGGAGGTCTCGCGCATGGTCTTGCGCAGGCGTGGTAGCAGGTCGAGCACCTCGCGGCCATCGTAGGGCGCGGCGATCACCTGATGACCGCCGGTGGCGGCGCCTGGTGTGTCGCCGTGCATGTCGGGAATACCGTTGCCATCGACGAACTGCAGCGCGGTGTGCTGCTCGAAGAAGGCGACCATCTCCGGGCAGTGCTGCAGAAAGGCGTCCACCAGCTCGGGGCGATAATGCTCGCCCAGCTCGTTGCGCAGGTAGGTGCGCGGCTGCTCGATGTCTTCAATGATGCCGGCGCGCTGGGCCAGCGGGTTGCGTGGCGCCCACAGCCAGCCGCCGGACCATGCAGTCGCGCCGCCCAGCACCGCGTCCTTCTCCACCAGGATCACCCGTTTGCCCAGGTGCGCGGCGCTGACAGCGGCCGCCAGCCCGGCCGCGCCGGAACCGACCACCAGCAGATCGCAGTCGAGTGAGGCGTTGGGCATGGCTGATCTCCGCATTTGTTATTTATTGGAACTTGGTTCCGGATTTTATGTGATGAATGTCGAGGCGCCAAGCACTGTCGGATGATTCGCCCGGGAAGTCGTGCGGTTAGCGGTCAATTATTGAAGGTGTAGCGCAGATGCAATCCGTGAAAGGGCAGTGACTGCGTCTTGCGCATGAGCCGCGATGGTGGACAAGCCGCGGGTTGTCCACCCTACGGCTGGGATGTTCAGGTACGAAAACGGCCGATGCGCAGCTGCAACTCGCCCCCCAGCCTGGCCAACTCGGCACTGGACAGTGCAGTTTGTTCGGTCGCGTTGGCGCTTTGTTCACCGATGCTGCGCACGTTGTCCAGGCTACGGTTGATGTCCATCGCCACCGCACTCTGTTGCTCGGCGGCACTGGCGATCTGCTGGTTCATCTGCTCGATCAGCGCAACGGCCTGATTGATCTGCGTGAGGCTCTGGCCGGCCCGCTCGACGCTGCTTACTGCGTCATGGCTGAGGCTCTGGCTGGCCTGCGTCTGAGCGACGGCCTGCTGCACGCGATGCTGCAGGCTGGCAATCAGCGCTTCGATCTCGCGAGTCGAGTCCTGGGTGCGGCGCGCCAGGGCGCGTACTTCATCGGCGACCACGGCGAAGCCGCGGCCTTGTTCACCGGCACGCGCCGCCTCGATGGCGGCATTGAGCGCAAGCAGGTTGGTCTGCTCGGCGATGGATTTGATCACATCCAGCACACTGCCAATGCGTTGGCTCTCGCCTTGCACCTGGCTGACGGTCTGCCCGGTGTGCGCCACTTCGGTGGCCAGGCGCTCGATCTGCTCGACGACCTGGCGCACCTGGAGATCACCGTCGCGGGTTTGCGCTTCGGCCTGTTGCGCGGCTTGTGAGGCGTGCTCGGCGTCACCGGCTACCTGTTGCACGCTGGCGACCATTTGCTGCATGGCACAGGCCGTCTGGCTGGACTCTTCGCTCTGTTCGCGCACGCCGGCGCGGGTCTGTTCGCTGACGGCAGACAGCTCCTCTGCGGCAGCGGCGATCTGCGTCGCGCTACCGCCAATCTGCCCGATCAATTCGCGCAGGTGGTCACGCATGCTCTGCAGTGCACCAAGGAGTTGACCGACTTCGTCGCGCCTCGTGACGCTGCGAGTGCCACTGAGATTGCCGTCTGCGACCTGTTGGGCCAGTTGCAGGCACGTGTGCAGTGGGCCGACGATCATTCGGCGTATCAGCCAACTGGCCAGCAGCGCCAGAAGCAAGGCGGCAGCGGTCAGCAGGGCCAGAGCTTGCAGGGACTCGCGGTTGCCCTCGCGCATGTTCTGCTGCTGGCGTTTCTGCAAGGCGTCGCCGTGCTCAAGCATGCCCCGCGCCAGCTCGGTCAGTTGCTGACGACTCTGCTGTTCGGCCTCATGGCTCTGCCGGTAATGTTCGAAGGATTCGCGATAGCTGTCGAGCGCGCGCAGTGCTTCGTCCAGCGATGCCTGCTGCAGTGCGGCGAGTTGTGCACGCAACTGTTGCGCTGCTTCGGTCATGCTGCTGAAGCGTGCCTGCCATAGAGCAGCATCGGCAGCGTCGTGGTGGGTGATGAAGCGGCTTTCTGCCTGGCGCAGTTGCAGCAGGCTCTGACTCAGGCGCGCTGCAGCCTCGGTCTGATCGACGCTACTCTGAGTACCCGCTGCGCCTTCGAACAGTTGATTGCGAAGCAGGTTGAACAAATCCTGAGTGACCATCTCGAACTGGATCAGCGCTTCGTCAGCACGTATCGCCATGCCGGTCTGCGCGGTGCTGGCCTGTGACTGCGTCGCTCGCAGCAGAGCGAACTGCTGCAGATAAGCGCTGTTGTCCTGCTGCAGTTGTTCGGTGTCGGTGGTGAGGGTGGTCAGTTGTTCGGTGATGGCGGCGTGCTGATCGGCTATCAACGCTGCGTGAGCGGCCTGCGGAGTCAGCAGGTAATCCTTTTCGGCGAGGCGCAGTTGCACAATCTGCTGCTTCAGATCGGCCACCTGGAGTGATTGTCCGGCATGCCCGAGGATGTCGCTGGCGGTGCGCCAGCCACCCAGGGCGACAGCCAGGGTCAGCAGCATGACCAGTGAAAAGCCCAGCAGAAGCTTGTGCCCGACCTTGAGGTCGGCGCAGCGTTCGATGATCCAGCGCATGGGGGTATTTCCTCGAACAGGTGCACATGAAAAAAAGCCCGTCACGAGGACGGGCTGAACGTGCCGTAACACTAGGAGTCACTTGTGCAGCAATGTCGCGTGATGCTTACAGGATCGACAGCGGATAGTTGATGATCAGGCGGTTCTCGTGGATGTCCTGAGCCGTGCCATCGCGGCGTACATCAGAGTTGCGCCAGCGAATGCTCAGGTTCTTCAGGTTGCCTTCCTGAATGGTGTAGGCCAGCTCGGATTCACGGCCCCACTCTTCGGAATTTTTACGGCCATTGATGGTGGCGTTATCGCCGCTGACGTAACGGTTCATCAGGGTCAGGCCGGGAATGCCGAGGCCGGCGAAGTTGTAGTCATGGCGGATCTGCCAGGAGCGTTCTTCCGGGTTGTCATAGCTGTTGGTGAAACCGTCGTTGACCAGGGTGCCGCCGCTGGCACCGTCGATACGCATGAACTTGGTGTCGCCGCTGAGCTTTTGGTAGGCAACCATGAAACTGTTGTTGCCGGTCTTGGCAGTGAGCGCACCCTGGTAGACCTTGTTGTCCAGGTTGCCGGCCTTGGCCGCGCCTTCTTCCTTACCGGTGACGTAGCCGAGATTGGCGCCCAGCACCCAGTCACCGACCGCTTGGCTGTGGGTCAACTGCACGTAGCTCTGCTGATAGACGTCTTCCAGGCGTGCGTGCCAGACGCCGACCATGGTGTTGTTGCCGTTGAAGCGGTATTCACCACCGCCGAAGTTGAAGTCATCACCCTCTACGCCGCTGAAAGACATCTCCTCACGGCTGGCGTCGTTACGCTGGCTGTTCTTCCAGAACTGGCCACCGTACAGGGTCAGGCCGTCGATCTCGTTGGAGGTCAGCTGTGCGCCCTGGAAGGTTTGCGGCAGCGAACGGCCGTCGTCGGCACGCAGGATCGGCAGTACGGCGAACCACTCGCCGACCTTCAACTCGGTCTTGGAGAGCTTGGCTTTGGCGGCCACGGCGGTGCGGCCGAACTGATCAGCCGCCTGGCCGTCATCGTGGATCGGCATCAGTTGGGTATTGGCGGCGCCACGGTTGCCGTCCAGCTTGAGGCTGTACAGACCGAGCACGTCCAGGCCAAAGCCGACGGTGCCTTCGGTGAAGCCGGAGCGGGCATCGAGAATGAAGTTCTGCGTCCAGCCTTCGGCCTGGCCCTGGCGCTCGCCCTGAATTCGCGGATCGGTACTGTTCAGGTAGTTACGGTTGAAGTAGTAGTTGCGCAGGCCGAGGGTGACCTTGGCGTCTTCGACGAAGCCGGCGGCGTGGACGCTGCCGACCGGCAGTGTGGCGATGACGGCCAGAGCCAGAGCACTGGGCAACAGATGGTTAAGAGTGGATTTCATTGTTGTTGTACCTCTTCGTTGACAGATTCTTCGGGGCGCACGAATCCCTCCGCGTGCGCAGATACAGCAGAAATGAGGGAGAGGGCCGCCGGTTCAACCTGACCGGCGGCGTTTCATGGCATCAGGGTTGGGCGATGCCGACCGAGTCCGGGGACATTTCGATGGCCTTGGCCTTGTACATCGACCAGGTGGTGACCGACTGCCAGCGCTTGAGGAACTCTTCGGCTTCAGCGCCGCTGAGGTTCAGGCTCTGTGCGCCGAAATTCTTCAGGAAGCCCTGGAACTCGGGGTTGGCGATGGCCTTGGCGTAGGCATCGACCAGCTTCTGCTTGACGTCATCCGGGGTGTCCTTGTGCACGAAAGCGCCCCAGAACGGCCCCCACGGCAGGTACTCGGCAATGGCCGGCAGCGACTTGGTGATCGGCTCCACGCCCGGCAGTTCCGGGGTTTCCTCGGTGGCGAACACGGCCAGTGCCTTGAGCTTGCCACTGCGTACCAGTTCGCGCGCGGCGGCCAGGCTAAGCGGCATGAAGTCGATGTGGTTGCCCATCAGTGCAGTGATGCCGGGACCGTCGCCGCCGAAGGTCACTTCACGCACTTTCAACTCGTCCACTGCGTTGATCATGGCGCTGACGGTGCTCGGCAGGCCACCGGCACCGGTGGAGCCCATACGCAGGGTGTCCGGGTTGGCTTTGGCAGCGGCCATCAGTTCGGCCATGTTGTTGAACGGCGCGTCGGCGTTGGCGGCGATCACCACCACGTTCTGGCCGATGATGCTGACCGGGTAGAAGTCGGCGTAGTCGAAGTCGGCCAGTTTCAGCACCTTGTACAGCTGCGGGTTCTCGGCGCCGAGCAGTACGGTGTAGCCGTCGGGGCGCTGGGTCTTGACGAAGGTACTGCCGATCACGGCGGTACCGCCCGGGCGGTTGTTGAGGATGAACTTGCCGCCCAATTCCTTCTCCACGTACGGGGTCAGGCTGCGCATGACGTTGTCGGTGGCGCCACCTGCACCCCAGGGAATGACCGCCTGGATGCTGCGCTCGGGGTATTCGGCGTGGGCTGGCAGAGCCATGGTGAGGGCGCTGAGTCCGAGAGCGGCGCCAGTCAGTAGCGATTTGAACATGTGGAGACTCTCCATCGGTTGTTGTTGTGAGCCCCTGTAGGCCGGGGCACGCCTGGTGAAATCGGCTATCAGCCGCGCGCCGAAGCCGGGCTGAACCTGTTCTTGAGTTTCTTCAGTAGCGGCGTGTTGCCCAGCAGGATCAGCACCACGGCACTGCTCAGAATGAGCGATAGCGGGCTGGTGACCAGCCCCTGCAGCAGCTCCACCGGGTTATCGCCGGCCGAGGACATGGCCTGGCGGTACGAGGTGTCCATCAGCGGGCCGAGAATGGCACCGAGGATGATCGGGCCCATCTGGAAACCGAAGATCTTCAGCAGGTAACCCAGTACGCCGAAGCCGAGCATCCAGTACACCTCGGTCATGCTGCTGTTGATCGAATAGGTACCGACCACGCACAGCACCAGGATCAGCGGAATCAGCACGGCCTTGGGCATTTCCACGAACTTGGCGAACAGCTTGATGCCCATCAGGCCGAAGATCAGCAGGAAGATGTTGGCCAGCAGCAGGTTGCCGACGGTGAAGTAGAAGATGTGCGGGTTCTCCACCATCAGCATCGGGCCGGGGTTGAGGCCGTGAATCACCAGTGCGCCGATGATCACTGCGGTCACTGCATCGCCCGGCATGCCCAGGGTCAACATGGGCACGTAGGCGCCGCCGACGGCCGCGCTGTTGGCGGTTTCCGGTGCGACCAGGCCTTCATAGGCGCCCTTGCCGAATGGCTTGCTTGGATTCTTCACGGTGCGCTTGGCATGGTCATAGGCCATCAGCGCAGCGATGTCGCCACCTACGCCCGGCAGGACACCCACGACCACGCCGATGATCGAGGTGCGGATCGACAGCGGCAGGAACTTCAGCACCATGGCGAAGGACGGAATGATCTTGTCGACGACCTGGCGCTTCACCGGCGCATCCAGGTTGTGCAACTGATAGAAGACTTCGGCGACACCGAACAGGCCGATCATCAGCACTACATAATGGATGCCACCCATCAGTTCGACCTGGCCGAGAGTGAAGCGACCTTGGGCGGTGACCGGATCCATGCCCACCAGGCCGATGATCGCACCCAGCGCCGCGGCGAAGATGCCCTTGGCCAGCGAGCCTTCAGCCAGGCTGCCAACCAGCAGCAGGCCAATGGCTGCGACCAGGAAGTAGTCGCGCGGGGCGAACTTCAGAGCCAGGTCACCGATCATCGGCGCTGCGCTGGCCAGGACAATGGTGCCCACCAGGCCGCCCACCACCGACATCACGGTGCTCAGACCGATGGCACGACCGGCCTCGCCTTGCTGGGCCAGCGGATAACCATCGAACGACGTGGCGACCGACGACGGGCCGCCGGGAATATTCAGCAGGATGGCGCTGCGTGAGCCGCCATACACGCCACCAATGAAGATGCCGACGATCAGTGCCAGGGCGTCGTTGACGTCCCAGGCGAAGGTGAAGGACACCAGGATGGACACCGCCATGGTCACCGACAGGCCAGGAATGGCGCCGATATAAATGCCGGCGAAGGTACCCAGCGCCGTCAGCATCAGCAGCTGCGGATCGCTCCAGGCCATCAGCAGGTAGGAAAAGTTATCGCTCATCTCGGTGCCTCGTTATGGCAGGTAAACGCTGAAAGCCAGGGTGAACATCAGGTAGATCACGGTCAGCAGCAGTACGGCTACGCCAGCGGCGTTCAACACACGGCCGCCGCGCAGGTAGACGATTGCCAGTACCAGGAAAAAGAAGGTGCTGATGTAGAAGCTGGCCCACTGGATGGCGGCCAGGTAGAGCACGGCCAACAGGCCGAAGATCAACGTACGCCTGGGAAAATGCTGAAGACGAAATTGCCGGGCTGCATCAAGCCAGCCGCTGCAGTCGGGCCGTGCCTTGCCGATCAATTCAAAGGCAATCTTCACGGCCGAGAGGATCATCACCAGCGCTACACCGATGGGAAAGGCACCCGGAGAGTTGGCCGAGGAAAAGCCGGAAATCTGGTAAGCCAGGTAGAAGATCGCCAGGCTGAATACCAGCAGCAGGGCGCAGAAGGTGCGCTCGCCGACCAGCATCTTGTCTGTCTTGTTCATGCTATCGCTCCGACAGAATGGGGGAGGGTAAGGGGCTGAGTCAGGCTTGGCGTGCACGCAGCAGCCTGGCAAGCCACGAGCTGATCATGCGCGGCCGTGAGCCTCTGTCATGACGGGCAGGGGCAAGGGCGGGCATGGCTGGCGTCGACAGGGAGGACCGGTCGTCGAGTAACGAGCGGGTAGCCGGGCGGGGAATGGCCCTGGCTGTGGCATGGGCGGCCGGGACACGCAGGTGCATGGGCTGTGACATGACAATTGACCTTCTTATATTTATTGGCTGCTGAAACAAGCGAAGCGTGATGCACCAGGCAGAGGATCACTTCGTTTTCAGGCGTGGTCACAATAGTGGGCTGACCACGCCGGCCATTTCAATTCGCTAAATGGGGTTTTGTTCGATAATCGAACAAGAACGAACTGGTTAGTACATTACGCGTTGCGTTGGCAGTATCGCGCGTCCGCGTCCGTGCATCCAGAGCCAGGTGTGCGCTCGACTCGCATCGCCACGTACTTGTCTCTTAGAATCGGCGCAAATTTTCCAGGACGCTCTTATGGCCGGCAGTCAGATCGAACGTGCGCTTAGTCTTCTCGAAAGCCTTACGCGTGATGCCCGCGGCGTGCAGATGCAGGCGCTGGCCGATGAGCTGGGTATTCCCAAGAGCGCCACGCATCGCATGCTTGCCGAGCTGATGCGCCTGGGCTACGTACGCCAGGATGCGTTGACCAGCCGTTATCGGCTGTCCACCAAACTGGTGGCGCTGGGCTTCCGCTACCTGGCCAACAGTGGCGCAGACGTGGTGCAGCCGATTCTCGATGGCCTGGCCGAACGCAGTGGCGAGCTGGTGCGTCTGGGCGTGATCGAAGGCGAGCGTCAAACCTGGATCGCCAAGAGCCAGGGGGCGCGCTCCGGTCTGCGCTACGACCCTGATATGGGGCGTGACGCACCGCTGTTTTACACTGCCTCCGGGCATGCCTGGTTGGCCAGCATGAGCGATACCGAGGCCCTGGCGCTGGTTGCCCGGCAGGGTGTTGCCGATCCCGCCGACTTCGGCCCCAATGCGCCGCGCAATGAGCAGGCGCTGCTGCAACGCCTGGTTCTGGCGCGTCAGCAAGGCTATGCCTGGGTCATGGAGAGTTCATCGATTGGCACCGCAGCGTTGGCGGCCGTGGTGCGTCACCCTGTCGAAGACCGGGTGATCGGTGTACTGAGCATTGCCGGGCCCAGTGCGCGTCTGCCGCTGGCGCGAATCGAGCAACTGGCGCCAGAGTTGCTGGCCGCCGCCAGCGAACTCTCCGCCGCCAGCCCAGCCTCCGAGTTGTTTGCCTGAACACATAGCAAGCGACACGCCCAACTCGTTTCGCGCAGGTCTCAGCCGCGACTCAACAAGCGTCGCTGCAGCGCCGCGCCTGCTGGTAATCCGCAGGTCTGATCCCAGATCCGCGAGTGCTCCTGTAAACGTGATGCGCACAGCCCTCACAGGCAATCATGCGTCGATGCCTGCGCCATGCGCTGCATTTCGGCTTGCGTAAATTTTGGAACTAAGTTCTAAATATTAAAAAGGTTTGCGCCTGATGCGTTCGGCGCCGCCATACAAGAAGACAATGAGAGGGCTTCCGAGTGACCGTTCCCCTGCGTATTGCCTTGATCGGCGCTGGCGTCATGGGTCGCCAGCACTGTCAGTACCTGCAGCATCTGGCTCAAGTGCAGCTGTGTGCCATCGCCGACCCAGGCCCGCAGGCAGGCGAATTCGCCGCTGGATGCAACGTGCCCTGTTTCGCCGATCATCGGCAGATGCTGGCGCAGGTGCAGCCTGAAGCAGTGATCGTCGCCAACCCCAACGCCCTGCATGTCAGCACTGCGCTTGAGTGCATAGCCGCCGGTGTGCCGGTGTTGCTGGAAAAACCGGTGGGCGTGCACCTGGATGAAGTGCGCGAGCTGGTATCGGCCAGCGAGCGCACGGGCGTACCGGTGCTGGTCGGTCATCATCGCCGGCACAATCCGCTGGTCGCCCGTGCCCGCGAGCTGATCGAGCAGGGCACGCTGGGACGGCTGACCACGGTGACCGCGTTGTGGCAGGTGCAAAAGCCCGACAGCTATTACGACATTGCCTGGCGCCGCGAGGCTGGTGCCGGCATGTTGCTGACCAACCTGATCCATGACCTCGATCTGCTGCGGCACCTGTGCGGCGAGGTGCGTCAGGTGCAAGCCATCACCAGCAATGGCGTGCGTGGCTTTGCCAACGAGGACTGCGCGGTGGTGCTGTTGCAGTTCGAGAGTGGTGCGCTGGGCAGCCTTACCGGCTCTGACGCCAGCGCCGCGCCCTGGAGTTGGGAGCTGACCTCGGGCGAGAACCCGGTCTACCCACGCCAGGCCGATCAGCCCTGTTACCTGCTCGCCGGCACACGCGGAGCCCTGAGCGTTCCGCAGCTCAGGCACTGGCACTACGCCGAGCCTGGAGCCGGCTGGCAGCAGCCGCTGCAGCAGGTGCAGGAGGGTTTCGATGCCGATGAAGCCTTGCGTCGCCAGCTGCTGCATTTCGTCGAGGTTGTCCGTGGCCGGGCGCAACCGCTGGTCAGCGCTGCCGATGCCGGGCGTACCCTGGCGCTGGTCGAGGCCATTCGTCAGGCAGCGGAACACCGCCAGGCCATCACCCCTGAAACCCTCTGAGCAGAGACTCATCATGAGCGAACGTATCCTATCCCTAGCAGCCCTCACTGTCCTCGAAGTGTCACCGCCGGAAATGGTCGATGTCGCTGCGCGCACTGGCTATAGCCATGTGGGCCTGCGCCTGGTGCCGGCCACGGCCGAGGAGCACCACTTTCCGTTGATGGCTGATGCTGGATTGCGTGCGCAGACGCTCAAGCGCCTGCGCGATACCGGGATCAAGGTGGCGGATATCGAGATTCTGCGTCTGAAGCCCGATACCCAGGTCAGCGACTTCGAAGCCATTTTCGACGTAGGTGCTGAGTTTGGTGCTACAGACGTGCTGATCGCCGGCAATGACCCAGACGAAGCGCGTCTGACCGAGAACTTCGCAGCAGTCTGTGACCTGGCTGCGCCATTTGGTTTGTTCCCGCACCTAGAATTCATGCCCTGGACCAACGCGCGCGACCTGACCCAGGCCAAGCGCATCGTCGATGCGGCCAACCGGCCCAACGGCTGTATCCTGGTCGATGCCTTCCACTTCGATCGCTCGGGCTCGAGCCTGACGGACTTGGTGCAGGTGCCGGCTGCACGCATGCGTTACGCTCAACTGTGCGACGTTAACGGTCCGTGCCCGGACGACATGGACGAGATCTTGCGCCAGGCGCGCAACGAACGACGTTTCCCCGGTGATGGCGATAGCGACTTGCTCGGTCTGCTGCGTGCTCTGCCGTCGAACATTACCCTGAGCCTGGAAATACCTACGCGTCAGCTGCTCGAACAGGGCGTCAGCGCGCTGGAGCGGGCGCAGATGGCCATGGACAAGACCCTGCGACTACTGGGGCGCTTGTAGCTCCTTGATGCCGCCCTTCATCCGCGGGTCAAATACCGTCATGCGGGTCATAGGCGGCAGGATAGGGAGACCTGTATATTTAGCTACCTATCTATGGTTTCGCGGCTTGCCGCATGCCGAGTACCTCATGAGCTCCAAACCGCTATCCGGCATCAATCACCCGCTCAAGGGGATCGGCCTGATGGTGCTGGCGACCTTCCTGTTCGCCAGTCACGATGCCATGTCCAAGTACCTGTCGGGTTTCTACCCGATCATCCTCATCGTCTGGGCGCGCTACCTGGTGCACACCCTGTTGATGGCCGGCATCTTCCTGCCGCAATCCGGCCTGCGCGTGTTGCGCACCAAACGTCCTGGCCTGCAGATACTGCGGGCGCTGAGTCTGCTGGGCGTCAGCCTGCTGTTCACTGCCGGACTGATGTACATGCCACTGGCCGAAGCAACCTCGGTGATCTTTCTCGCGCCACTGCTGGTGACGGCACTCTCGGTGCCACTGCTCGGTGAGCGCGTCAGCGCGGGCCAGTGGGCGGCGGTGGTCGTCGGTTTCGTCGGGGTGCTGATCATCGTCCATCCCGGCGGCAGCCTGTTTACGCCGGCGGTATTGCTGCCGTTGAGCGCCGCACTGTGCTTCAGCTTTTACCAGATACTCACCCGGCGGCTGAGTGAAGTGGATAGCGCGACCACCAGCAACTTCTTTGCCGGTCTGGTCAACACCCTGGTGATGAGCCTGCTGGTGCCGTTCTTCTGGCAGATTCCAAGCGTCACCCATGGCCTGATGATGCTGGCGCTGGGCGGCTTTGGCATGGCGGCGCACCTACTGCTGACCCATGCCTTTCGGCATGCTGCTCCGGCTTTGCTGGCACCGTTCGGTTATGTGCAGATCGTCTTCGCCGGTCTGTTGGGTTTGCTGGTGTTCCAGCACACGCCCGATAGCACGGCGCTGATCGGCATCTTCATCATCTGTTGCAGTGGCTTTGCGGCGGCCTGGCAGAGTCGGCGACAGTCACGCAAATGAAGATGTTCGATTATCGAACAGAAAACTAACCAGTTCGTCCATTTTGCATTGCCGGCAGTCCCAACCCTGCCAATAATCCAGGCTACGAACAATCCATGAGCGCCGACCAACCGGCCGAGTGAGGCTCTGGAGCATCTCGACCTCACTTTGCCTGCCACGGCGCCGCTTAAGCCCGGAGCCGACTATGCAGCGTTCAATTGCCACCGTTTCCCTCAGCGGTACCCTGCCCGAGAAGCTCGAAGCCATCGCCGCTGCGGGTTTCGACGGTGTGGAAATCTTCGAGAACGACCTGCTCTATTACGACGGCAGCCCCAGCGAGATTCGCAAGCGCTGCGCCGACCTGGGCCTGGCCATCACCCTGTTCCAGCCGTTCCGTGATTTCGAGGGCTGCCGCCGCGATCGTCTGCAGCGCAACATCGACCGTGCCGAGCGCAAATTCGACCTGATGCAGGAGCTGGGTACCGACCTGGTGCTGGTGTGCAGCAACGTCGCCGCCGACTCGCTGGGTGACGAAGAAATCCTCATCGATGACCTGCGCCTGCTCGGCGAGCGTGCAGGCGCGCGCGGCCTGCGTATCGGTTACGAAGCGCTGGCCTGGGGCCGTCATGTCAACACCTACCAGCAGGTGTGGAACCTGGTGCGCCAGGCCGACCATCCGGCCGTCGGAGTCATCCTCGACAGTTTCCATACCCTGTCGCTCAAGGGTGACCCTCGCGCCATCGCCGATATTCCGGGCGACAAGATTTTCTTCGTACAGATGGCCGATGCACCGATCCTGGCCATGGACGTGCTGGAGTGGAGCCGCCACTTCCGCTGCTTCCCGGGGCAGGGCGAGTTCGACCTGGCCGGTTTCCTCGCGCCGATTCTGCGCACCGGCTATCGCGGCCCGCTGTCGCTGGAAATCTTCAACGACGGCTTCCGCGCCGCGCCGCCACGGCAGAACGCTGCCGACGGCCTGCGTTCGCTGCTCTACCTGGAAGAAAAGACCCGCAAGCGCCTGGAGAAGGAGGGCTATCAGATCGAGCCCGGCGTGCTTTTCGCCCCGCCTGTGGCGCACCGCTACGACGGTGTGGAGTTTCTCGAGTTCGCCGTCGACGAGGCCGTCGGTGCGCGCCTGTCCGGCTGGTTGGAGCGCCTGGGGTTCGCCCATGCCGGGCAGCATCGTTCCAAGGCTGTCAGCCTGCTGCGTCAGGGCGATATCAATATCGTGCTCAACGCCGAGCCCTATTCCTTCGCCCACAATTTCTTCGAGTCGCACGGCCCGTCACTCTGCGCCACGGCCCTGCGGGTAAGGAATGGCGCCGAGGCGCTGCAGCGCGCATGTGACTATCGCGGCCAGCCCTATCGTGGTCTGGTCGGCCCCAACGAGCGGGAAATCCCGGCTGTACGCGCTCCGGACGGTAGCCTGATCTACCTGGTGGAGCAGGCTGCCGAGGAGCAGACCATCTACCACAGCGACTTCACTCTGGATGCCAGCGTCCAGGCCAGTGGCGGGCTGCAGCGCATCGACCATATGGCGCTGGCACTGCCGGCCGACTCCATGGACAGTTGGGTGCTCTTCTACAAGAGCCTACTGGACTTCGAGGCCGATGACGAAGTGGTGCTGCCCGATCCTTACGGTCTGGTGAAAAGCCGCGCGATCCGCAGCCGTTGCAGCTCGATCCGTCTGCCGCTGAACATCTCCGAGAACCGCAACACCGCGATTGCTCATGCCTTGTCCAGCTACCAGGGCTCCGGCGTGCATCACATCGCGTTCTCCTGCGAGGACATCTTCGCCGAAGTGGCGCGGGCCAAGGAGGCCGGCGTGCCGCTGCTGGAGATCCCGCTGAACTACTACGATGATCTGGCTGCCCGTTTCGACTTCGACGACGAGTTTCTCAGCGAGCTGGCCTACTACAACGTGCTGTATGACCGCGATGCTCAGGGTGGCGAGCTGTTTCACGTCTACACCGAGCCGTTCGAGGAGCGTTTCTTCTTCGAAATCATTCAGCGCAAGGGTGGCTACGTGGGCTATGGCGCGGCCAACGTCGCGGTACGCCTGGCGGCCATGGCCAAGGCGCGTAGCGGCGGTTTGAAGCGGCCGCGGTTGTAAGGCGGGCGATGCGGCAACCCTTCGGTTGCCGCTGCACGACGTCTGTGCGGCCTGCCATAATCCGCACTACCCATACCTATAAAAAAGACCATTGCCGTATGACCGAAGCCGTTGCCAACCTGGCCAGCCAACCTCCTGAGGTGGTGCGCAAGGTACGTAAGAACAATCCGGAGAAGACCCGCGAAAGCATTCTCCAGGCTGCCATCACCGAGTTCGTCCAGCAGGGGCTGTCCGGGGCGCGTGTGGACGCCATTGCCGAGCGCACCGCCACGTCCAAGCGGATGATCTACTACTACTTCGGCAGCAAGGAGCAGCTCTACCTCGAAGTGCTGGTCAAGCTCTACGGCGATATTCGCGGCACCGAGAGTCGCCTCGACCTGGCCTCGCTGCCGCCGGTCCTGGCGATTCGTCGGCTGGTGGAGTTCACCTTCGATCACCATGACCGCAACGTCGACTTCGTGCGCATCGTCAGCATCGAGAACATCCACTACGGCGAATACGTCAAGCAGTCGCCGGTCATCCGCCAGATGAGCAACGTGGTGCTCGATACCCTCGGCAAGACCCTGCGCCGCGGCGAGGAAGAGGGCGTGTTCCGCCCAGGCATCAATGTGCTGGACGTACACTTGCTGATGAGCTCGTTCTGTTTTTACCGCGTATCGAACCGGCATACCTTTGGGCATATTTTTGCCATCGACTTTCAGGGTGATGAGATAAAACAGCGTCACAAAGACATGATCTGCGAGGCTGTGCTGCGCTTCGTGCAGCGTTAGTTCGCGCATCCCAGGAGCCCCTGTCATCTCACTGACAGGGGCTTTTTTGTCCTCTATGGTTTGGCGATGCCGACCGACTCCGGCGAGATTGATACCGCCTTGGCCTTGTACATCGACCAGGTGGTGACTGACTGCCAGCGGTTGAGGAAGGTTGCGGCATCGTCTCCGTGGATGTTCAGGGTTTGGGCGCCGAAGTTCTTCAGGAAAGCCTGGTAGTCATCGCTCGCCACCGCATTGGCGTAAGCCTTGACCAGCACTTGCTTGATCTCGTCCGGGGTGTCCTTGTGGACGAACACGCCGTAGAACGGGCCCCATGGCAGGTACTGCGCCAAGTCCGGCAGGGTTTTGGTGATTGGCTCAACGCCTGGCAGTTCTGGCAGCTCATCCGTGGAAAATACTGCCAATGCGCGGAATTTCCCTGACGCAACCATCTCTTTGCTGGCGGCGAAGGACAGTGGCGTGAAGTCGATATGCCCACCAAGCAGAGCACTGACGATCGGGCCTTCGCCTTGGAAGTTGACTTCTCGAACCTTGAGATCTTCAACTGCACGGAACATCGAGAAAACGGTGTTCTGTAACGCTCCAACGCCGGTACTGCCCATACGGATATTGCCCTCGCCCTGGCGGATGGCATCGAGCAGGTCGTCCATGGTTTTCCATGGGCTGTCGGCTTTGACTGCGATCAGAACGTTGTTCTGGGCAATGATGTTGATCGGGTAGAAGGCGCTGTAGTCGAAGTCCGCCAGGCCCATCACTTGATATAGCTGCGGGTTTTCTGCGCCCAGCAGCAGGGTATAACCGTTGGGGCGTTGCTGCCTGACGTAGGTGCCACCGATGAGCGCGGTGCCGCCAGGACGGTTGGTGATGACCAGCTTGGTGCCAAGTTCTTTCTCGACATGAGCGCTCAGGCTGCGCATCACGTTATCGGTGGCGCCACCGGCACCCCATGGGACTATGGCCTGGATACTGCGTTCGGGGTAGGTGGCGTGAGCCGGTAATGTGATGCTGAGGGCGCTGAGTCCGAGAGCTGCGCCGGTCAGTAGGGATTTGAGCATGTGGATGTTCTCCATCGGTTGTTGTTGTGAACCCCTGTTCAGGCCGGGGTATACCTTGTCTTGCTGGTGAGTCGAGAGCAGACGAGGCGCCCAGCTACAGCGCCTGTGCCTCCTGCCGGGTGAGAGTGAGGTGGCAGGATGTGCTGGCGTTGGCCAGCGCCAGGCCGGCCAGGTAACCGAAGGTCAGCGCGGGGCCAAGGGTGATGCCGCCGCTGGGGTAATGGCCGGCCATCACGCTGTTCATATCGTTGCCCACGGCGAACAGTCCGCTGATTACGTGGCTGTCACCGTCCAATACGCGCGCGTCGGCATCGGTGCGCAGGCCGGCAAAGGTGCCCAGGCTGCCGGGGTGCAACTTCACCGCGTAGAGGCGTCCGCGCAGGGCGCGCAATGAGGCATTGGGCTGCTGTAGCACCTCGCCCTGGGCTCGGTTGTAGGCCGAGCGACCGCGCTGGAAATCGGGGTCTTCACCTTGGCTGGCGAAGCGATTGAAGCGCTCCAGCGTGGCTTGCAGTGCCGGCGCATCGATGGCGCAGCGGGCCGCGAGTTCGGCGCTGTTGGTGCCGCTGTGCAGATAGCCACAACGCTGGTAGTAGCCATCGCTGAATGGCAGGGGCTTGGCCCAGCCAATGCCGTAGCGCCAGCGCGCCCTGGCGTCGCAGATCAGCCAGGCTTCGATGGGCTCGCCAGCGGGCGTGGCCTCGATCAGCGCGTTCATGAAGTCGTGATAACAATCGGCTTCGTTGGTGAAGCGCTTGCCATCACGACGCACGGCGATGAAGCCCGGTTTGGCCCGGTCGACCAGATGCGGGAAGTTGCCGATGCTGCCATCACGACGCGGCACGCGCGAGACCGGTGCCCAGGCGCCGGCATGCGCCAGGTCTGCAGCGACCACGGCCCCTACCGCTTCGCCCAGGCGCAGGCCATCGCCACTGTTTTCCAGCGGGGCGGCGCTGTGATGTCCGGTACCGGTGGGGGCGTGCGCGATCAGTTGGGCGATGCGCTGGCGATCATGGGGAAAGCCGCCGCAGGCCAGTACCACGCCGCGGCGCGCATTGACCAGCAGTTCGCCCTGCGCCTGTTGCAGCACGGCGCCGTAGACCCGACCGTTTTCGTGCAACAGTTGGCGAGCGGGACTGGCACATAACAGCTCAACTTGGCGATCCAGGGCGCTACGTAGCAGGCGCGCCACCAATGCGTTGCCGTTGACCAGTTGCATGCCGCGACCTTGTAGCAGGCAGTCGCGCATATGACGCAGCAGACGGCTGGCCACATGCAGGGCGGCGCGTGGTGAGCGTCGGGTGTTGAAGAAGGCCGCCATGTCGGCGCCGCCGGCGATGCCCATGCCGAAAAGGCTGACGATATCCAGCGGTGCGCGCATCCGTTTAAGTTCGTCGCCGAGTAGGCGTCCGTCGAACGGCTGGGCGCACAACGAGCGCCCGCCGGCTGCCGAACCATCGCCATCGCGCATGTCCGGCATGCGGCTGCCTGAGTAGAACTGCACGGCAGTACGCTTGTGGAAGAACTCGACCATCTCCGGGCCGCGTTGCAGGTAGGCCTGCTGCAGCGCGTCGAGTCGCTGACAATGGGTCTGCTCGCGCAGGTAGCGCTCTGGCGCATCGCCTTCTTCGACCATACCTTCAGCCTTGGCCAGCGGGTTGCGCGGTATCCATAGCCAGCCGCCGGACCAGGCGCTGGTGCCGCCGAGTTGTTCGGCCTTTTCCGCGACCACCACGCTCAAACCATGCTCTGCCGCGGTCACTGCCGCTGCCAGCCCGGCAGCGCCGGAGCCGATCACCAGTACGTCACAGTCGAGCGTACGCCTAGCCTGCTTGTTCTTGTCGTTTTGCATGGGCGAGCGAGTCCTGCGCAGGCACCGTGGCGCCTGCGTTTGTAGTGGGTAGGAAGCTAGGTCAGGTCACTGCAGGGGCGAGAACCCGGTCGGTCGCAAGATGCGCGACTCCAGGGTGACGACCGCATCCAATTCCTTGTTCTTGCGGCCGAAGGCAGCCCAACGCGGGTCGGCAGCCATGGCGGCGCGGCGCTTGCTGCGATCATCTAGGCTGTCGTAAGCCCAGATGTGCACCACCTGATTGGCTTCACCGAACTCGGTGGTGAAGAAACCGACGAGTTGCCCCAGGTGCTCGCTCTGTACGGCCAGCGCATCGCTCTGATACAGGGCCAGCCAATCGGCCATGCGGGTAGGTTTGAGGGTGTAGGTGCGCATTTCGTAGAACATGAATTACTCCTTGGGCGTCGTGGTGGCCGAGGCGAGGCGCTCGGCGATATGGGTGGCGGCGATGTAGCCGAAGGTCAGGCCCGGGCCGAGGGTGATGCCGGGGCCGGGGTAGGTACCGTCCATGATCGAGTTCATGTCGTTGCCGCCGGCGTACAGGCCTTCGATGGGCTTGCCGTTGTTGTCCAGTACGTTGGCGAAACGGTCGGTACGCAGGCCGCGTGCCGAGCCGAGATCGCCGGTATGGATCTCGATGGCGTAAAACGGGCCACGTTCCAGTGGCGCCAGGCATGGGTTCGGGCGGCGGGCCGGGTCGCCCATGTAGCGGTTATAGCTGTTGCCGCCTTTTTCGAACGCACGGTCGACGCCTTGGCGAGCGTCCTGGTTGTAGCGCTCGAGGGTCTGGCGCAGGGCGAGCGGGTCCAGGCCAATGCTCTGCGCCAGTTGCTCGATGGTTTTGCCTTGCTTGAGGTAGCCGGAGGCAACCAGTGCGCTGTTGTCCACCGGGCTTGGCCGAGCCAGGCCCATGCCATAGCTGCTCATCGCGGTGGCATCACAGATCAGCCAACAACGGGTGTTGCCTGTGGCGAACATGGTCTGCACGAAGTGGTGGTAGGAGTTGGATTCGTTGACGAAGCGCTGGGCGGCCTGGTTGACCGCAATCACGCCGGGCTTGGCGCGGTCGGTCACCAGATGCGGGAAGCGCTCGCGTTCGCCATTGGCATGCACTGCTTCGGAAACCGGAGCCCAGAAGAAATTCGCTGCCAGGCCTTCTCCAGCTGCGGCATTGGCCGCTGTGCTCAGGCGCAGGCCGTCGCCGATGTTGCTGGCCGGCGACATGCTCAGATGCGGATCGGGGCTGGGCGGGCGGAAGTCGGCAGCCATGGCGCTGGCAGCAAAACCTCCCATGGCGCAGACCACGCCGCCACGCGAGCGTACGTCCTGCGTGCGGCCATCGCGGGTGATACGGGCGCCGCGCACGGCGCCGTCCTCGATGATCAGTTCCTGCGCCTGGCTGTCCAGCCACAGCTCCACGCCATTGGCGAACGCGGTGGTGGCCAGGCGAGCGATCAGTGCGTTGCCAGTGGTCAGGCGGGTGCCGCGCGGGTGGCGCAGGCGATCCAGCACATAGCGGCTCATCAGTTTGATGCAGTGCCACAGCGAGGCGGGCGAGCGACGGAAGCTGAGAAAATGCTGGATGTCGACGCGGTTCACCATCATGCCGCCGAACAGCAGCATGCCTGGTGGCGGCATGCGCAGCTTGGCGAAGTGTTCGCCCAGACGATTGCCGTCGTACTCGTCGATTTCCAGCGCGCGGCCGCGCTCGGTGCCGCCGGGAGCATCTGGGTAATAGTCCGGCGAATGCGGGCGCAGGCTATAGCTCAACTCGGTGTTGGCATGCAGCCAGCGCATCGCCTCATGGCCTCGCTCGATGAAGGCGTCGATCAGTTCTGCGTCGTAGCCGGCACCGATCACATGCTGCAGGTAGCTGCGCATCGCCTCGGCGCTGTCCTTGGCTCCAGCGGCCTTGGCCTGGTCTGTGCCATAGATCCATACGGCGCCACCGGAAATCGCCGAGGTGCCGCCGAAGGTGGAAGCCTTCTCCACCATCAGCACCTTTAAGCCACGGCAGGAAGCGGTGGTGGCGGCGGCAAAACCGGCTGCGCCGCTACCCAGCACGATCAGGTCGTAGACCTGCGCGTTGCCTGGAGTGGTTTGAGTGGTGGCAGTTTGAATGGCTGCGTTCATCCTATTCTCCTCACAGAACCAGCGCGGTTGCGCCCATGAAGTGGCCGAGGTTGCCAGCTTGTGCCAGGGCCATCTGCGGGCCGGTTTGGATGCTGCAACCACGGGCTTTGGCCAGGGCCAGCAGGGGTGTGATTTCCGGGGCCGTCACCACATCTGCTACGTGCGCGCTGGCCGGCAGGCTCTGTAGTAATGCTTGCGGTAGCGGCAACTCGCCGCTGTCGCCCATGCCCACCGGGGAGGCGTTGGCGATCAGGTCGAACGCGCTCAGGCTGTCGACTCGGGTACTGACCGGCAGCTCGGGGAAGGCGCTGCGTAGCAGTTGTGCCAGCGCCTCCACACGCTCATGGCTGACGTCGGACAGGCTCAGGGCGGAAACGCCGGCCTGGCACAGCGAATAGGCGATGGCGCTGCCGACGCCTCCGGCACCGATGACTAACGCACGTTTGCCCTTGGCATCGAAACCCTGCTGGCGGCCGGCGTTGAGGAAGCCTTCACCATCGACGTTGTCGCCGATCAGGCGGCCGTCAGCCTCGCGGCGAATCACGTTGACCGAGCGCAGGGCGCTGGCGCGCTCGCTGAGTTCGTCGAGGTGCTCGACCACCTGCTGCTTGTAGGGAATGGTCACCACGCAGCCGCGCAGGTTCTGCCAGCCGCGCAGGGTATCGATGAAGGAGGATAGTGCCTGGGCGCTGATGTCGATTGGCAGCATCACCCGGTTCAGAGCGTTGCCTTCGAACCAGCGATTGAAGTTTTCCGGGGATTTGACCTGGGCGATGGGCGAGCCGACGATCGCGACCAGTTCTGTGGAGCCGTTGACCATGCAAGGTGCCTGCGTATTGGAGTTGTTGTTGGCCAGCATGGTGCGGCGAGCATTGCCCCCCTCACAACGCGGCAGATCGAGTTTTTGGTTGTTTATCGCAGTGCTAGTGCGATAATCGCAGTGTTTGCATGAATTGAGGCCGATATGAAGAGTCCGGTGATCCATCCGCGTGATCTGATTGCTGGGTTACAGAAGGGCCTGGCGCTGATGCAGCTGTTCAGCGTGGAGACGCCTCGGCTGACGGTGCCCGACGCGGCACGGCGCTGCGACATGACCAGCAGTGCGACGCGGCGCTTTCTGCTGACGCTGGTGCACGAAGGGTTCGCCGAGACGGATGGGCGCCACTACTGGCTGACGGCCAAGGCATTGCGTATTGGCCAGGCGTATGTGGACTCGGCGCAATTGCCGCTGATGCTGCGGCCAATCGTTGAGCAGGTGGCGCGCATTACTGGTGAGCACATCTCGGTTGGCGTGCGTGACGGCGACGACATCGTGCATATCGTGCGTAGCCGCTACAGCCATATTTCGTCGTTGTCGATTCGCCCTGGCGCGCGCATGCCGCTGTACTGCACGGCCAGTGGGCGGATCTGGCTGGCCAACTTGCCAGCAGAGGAACTTGATCAGTATCTGCAGCGTATCGAGCTGCGCAATCTCACGCCTTACACTCAAATCGATCCCGAGCAGTTTCGTGAAGAACTGCAGAGGATCAATCGTCAGGGTTATTGCACGGTCGACGGCGAGTATGAAGTGGGGATGCGCGTTCTGGGGGTGCCGCTACGGGATCGCAAGGGTGAGCTGAAGGCGGCGATGGCGCTGACCACTCACGCCTCGCGGATGGCGATCGACGAGATGCGTCAGCGCTATCTCACCCCGCTGTACGAGGCGCAGGCGCTGTTGAAGCCGATTCTCGGCTAGCAGGATGAGAGGCGGAGGGGCGTATGATGCGCCCCGCCTGGGGCAAGCTCAGCGGAAACTAGCGAAGTGCGCCTGCATACGCTCGGCATCGGCTGGGCGGCCGCTGAACAGCTCGAACGCCTTGACCGCCTGGAATACCGCCATATTGCCGCCGTCCAGGGTGCGGCAACCCAGCGCGCGGGCGTGGCGCAGCAGCTCGGTTTCCAGCGGGAAGTAGATGATCTCGGCTACCCACAACCCGCTGTGCAGCAACTCAACCGGCAGCGGTGTGCCGGGCAGTTTGGCCATGCCCACCGGCGTTGTGTTGACTAGACCGTCGGCTGCTGCCACTTCGGCAGCCAGGTCGGTGCCTGCCACGGCACGCTCGCTGCCGAAGTGTGCGTTGAGATTGTCCGCCAGGGCCTGGGCGCGGCCGGGTTCCACTTCGAAAATGCACAGTCGCTCGACACCTTCTGCCAGCAGTGCATGCGCCACGGCGGCACCGGCACCGCCCGCGCCCATCTGCACCACGCGTCGACGGGATACATTGGGCAGGCCACGGCGAAAACCCTCGGCGAAGCCCAGGCAGTCGGTATTGTGACCGACACGCTTGCCGTCCTTGAGTACCACGGTGTTCACCGCGCCAATGCCACGCGCCTCGCTCGACAGCTCATCGAGCAACGGGATGATCGCCTGCTTGGCCGGAAAGGTGATGTTGAGGCCGGTAAAGCCCATCTGCTGCGCGGCATCGAGCAGGCTCGGCAACGCGTCGATATCCAGGCCGAGCTTGTCCAGGTCGATCAGTCGATAGAGATAACGCAGGCCCTGTGCATCGCCTTCCCGTTCGTGCAGGGCGGGCGTGCGGGAGGCCTGAATGCCTTTGCCAATCAGGCCGGCAAGAATGCCATGGGTAACGGATGACATGTTGCTTAATCCTTGAGCGAGTGAGCGAAGTACTGCAGGCCCAGGCGGTAGCCCTGGCTGCCGAGCCCGCAGATCACGCCCACGGCGATGGGCGAGACGAAAGAGTGATGACGGAACGCTTCGCGCTTGTGCACATTGGACAGGTGCACCTCGATCACCGGCAGCTCGCTGGCCACCAGCGCATCGCGAATGGCTACCGAGGTGTGGGTCCAGGCTGCCGGATTGATCAGAATGCCGGCGCAGCGCCCACGCGCTGCATGAATCCAGTCGAGCAGTTCACCTTCGTTATTGGTCTGACGAAACTCGATCTTCAAGCCGTGTTCGGCGGCCGTGTCTGCGCAGAGTTGGGAAATATCGGCGAGGGTCTCATGCCCGTAGGTGGCCGGTTCGCGCGTGCCGAGCAGGTTCAGATTGGGGCCATTGAGTACCAGAATGCAGGGCGTCATGGGCTGTCTCTTGTTGTTGTGACGTGACAGCGAGAGAAAATGTACTAACTGGTTAATCCAGTCAATTGCGCGGCCTGCTCAGGGCCACTGACGAGCGCCGAAAAATATCTGAATAAAGTCTGAAAGCCAGGAATGGCAAGGCTTGTAAGCATCCAAGCCTGGATGATGTCTGTGCACAAAATGGTGCGATTATCGGATGCGGTAGGTGTGAGATGCAGGCGGCTGCATGGAAATGAACGCTGTAAGCCTTGTTCAGGGCGGGACTGCAGGCATAAAAAAGCCGGCTTGTGGCCGGCTTTTCGGAGGTTGTCAGGGCTTATTTTTGATAAGCCGCGACTGCCTTGTTGATCAGGCCACGGGCTTCTTCAGCGTTGCCCCAGCCTTCTACCTTGACCCACTTGCCCTTCTCGAGATCCTTGTAGTTCTCGAAGAAGTGCTTGATCTGTTCGATCAGCAGTGCGGGCAGGTCGGTGTATTCCTGAACGTCCTTGTACAGAACGGTCAGTTTGTCGTGTGGTATGGCAACCAGCTTGGCGTCGCCGCCGGCTTCGTCGCTCATGTGCAGGACGCCGACCGGACGGGCGCGGATCACCGAACCCGGAGCAACCGGGTAAGGGGTCACGACCAGCACGTCGAGGGGGTCGCCGTCATCGGCCAGGGTGTGCGGGATGAAACCGTAGTTGGCCGGGTAGAACATCGGAGTGGCCATGAAGCGATCGACCATCAGGCAATCGGTATCGTGGTCGATCTCGTATTTGATCGGCGCGTGATTGGCCGGGATTTCGATGGCAACGTAGATGTCGTTCGGCAGGTCTTTACCAGCCGGGATCTTGCTGTAGCTCATGGGGGAAACTCCCAGGGAGGGCCAAAAAAGTGGGGCGCATTATAGGCGTATTCGCAGTGCGTTACTACGGCGTCCTACTCAGCCATTGGTCGCGTTTTCGACCTCCTGGTAATCGGGGTGTTGCGCCTGCAAACGCTGCAATCGGGCGAGTGTGTCCTGACGGTAGAACAGCGCCAGTTGCCGGTAGACATCCGGGAAGGCGTCGGCCAGTAGGTCCGGGGCGGTGAAGAAGTATTCGCTGGTGACGGCAAAGAATTCCGCCGGGTCTTCGGCGGCGTAAGGGTCGATGGCGGTTTCGGCCTCGGGGTTGGCGTCCAGCTCGGCGTTCAGGGCGTCATAGGCGCTCTGCATGGCGTGGGCCCAGTCCTGCACGCGCATGTCGCGGTGCAGCGGCGGCAGGCCATTGGCGCCGCCTTCGAGCATGTCCAGCTTGTGTGCCAGTTCGTGGATCACCAGGTTGTAACCTTCCCAGCCGCCACTGGCCTCGACCCCGGGCCAGGCGAGGATCACCGGGCCCTGTTGCCAGGCCTCGCCGCTGCGCGCGTCGTCCCATTCGTGTTCGATGCCGCTGGCGTCGCGGTGGCGCTGCGGGCTGATGAAGTCATCCGGGTAGAGGACGATTTCGTGAAAACCCCGGTACCAGTCCAGATCGCCCAGGTGCAGCAGGGGCAATTGCGCCTGAGCCGCCAGCAGCAGGTGTTCGACCAGGCCGAGTTCGAGGCCGGGCAGTGCTGTCAGGTGCTTGTCATGCAGGAACAGCACGGCGCGTTCGCGCAGGTGCTGCTCTTCGTGTTCTTCGAGGCCATCAAGGATGGGCAGGCGCTTGCGAACCTCGGCCCAGTGAGTCGGATCGACGGGGTTGCGTTCGAGAATGCGACGACGGCGCCAGGCCTTGAGTGACCACATGGGGAATGCTTCGTGGCGGAAAACCCGGCCACCATAAGGGCGGTGGCCGTTCGCGGCAAGCCGTGGCGAGCGCTCGCTGGCTCAGTCGACGTTGATCGGCAGCACGTAGTTCTTGAATTGCTCGTCCTCGACGAAGCCGATGGACTCGTAGACTTTCTGCGCCACTTCGTTGTCGCGGCTGGTGGCTACGCGCATGCGCACGGCGTTGGTGTCCTTGGCCATCTGTTTGGCCGTGTGCAGCAGACGGTCGGCCACCAGTTGGCGGCGAGCGTCTTCGGCTACATAAATGTCGTTGAGAATCCACACGCGTTTGAGCGACAGCGAGGAATAGCTGGGGTAGAGCTGGCAGAAGCCGAGCAGCTTGTCTTCGTCGTCGGCCAGGGCCAGGTAGATCACCGACTCCTTGCGGCGCAGGCGCTTCTCGAGAAACTTGCGCGACGACTCGGGGTAGGGCAGCTCGTTGTAGAACTCGCGGTATTTGACGAACAGCGGGGTCAACAGATCCAGGTGCTCCAGGGTGGCTTGGACGATGCGCATGGTGGGCCTCGGCTTCTCTTTGTGGTGGGCAGCAGCGGCGATGCAGCTGTATATGCCAGCGACTCGGTCGATGCTGCCTCAAAGCCAGTTGAATGCGCAATCCAAGCAAGCGTTTGATTTTTACCGGCCGGGCAACTTGGTTTTCGCGTCCTGGTCTGAACAGGGCGCAGCAGCCGCCCGTCGGACGCTGTGCTAACCTGCCGCCATCGCGTTAAGCCCGGTGAATAGGGCACCTCAAGAGGTCATTCATGCATATCCATATTCTCGGCATCTGCGGCACCTTCATGGGTTCGCTCGCGGTGCTGGCCAAGGAGCTTGGCCACCGCGTCACCGGCTCCGATGCCAACGTTTACCCGCCCATGAGCACGCAATTGGAGGCTCAGGGCATCGAGCTGATGCAGGGCTATGACCCCGCGCACTTGCAGCCGGCGCCGGATCTGGTGGTGGTGGGCAACGCCATGAGTCGTGGTAATCCCGCCGTCGAATACGTACTGAACAAGGGCTTGCCCTATGTATCCGGCCCGCAGTGGCTGGCTGACCACGTGCTGCAGGGCCGTTGGGTGATGGCGGTGGCCGGCACCCATGGTAAGACCAGCAGTTCCAGCATGCTGGCCTGGGTGCTGGAGCACGCCGGCATGGCGCCAGGCTTTCTGATCGGCGGTGTGCCGCAGAACTTCGGCATTTCCGCGCGCCTGGGCGAGACACCCTTCTTCGTGGTCGAGGCCGACGAGTACGACAGCGCCTTTTTCGACAAGCGCAGCAAGTTCGTCCACTACCGTCCGCGCACGGCGATCCTCAATAACCTGGAATTCGATCACGCAGACATCTTCCCGGATCTGGCTGCTATCGAGCGGCAGTTCCACCATCTGGTGCGGATCATTCCCAGCGAAGGCCTGGTCATCCACCCGGCCAGCGAAACCGCGTTGGCGCGGGTGATCGAGATGGGCTGCTGGACGCCCGTGCAGACCACTGGTGAAGGTGGCCAGTGGCAGGCGCGTTTGCTCAGCGCCGATGGCTCGCGCTTCGAGGTGAGCTTCGACGGCAAGGTCGAGGGTACCGTGGAGTGGAACCTGACCGGCCAACACAACGTCGCCAACGCCCTGGCCGTACTCGCTGCGGCGCGCCATGTCGGCGTGGTGCCGGCGCTGGGCATCGAGGCGCTGGGCCGGTTCGTCAACGCCAAGCGGCGCATGGAGAAGGTCGCCGAGGTCAATGGCGTGACCATTTTCGATGATTTCGCCCACCACCCCACGGCCATCGCTACCACGCTCGACGGCCTGCGCAAGCGTGTCGGCGACGATACCCAGGTGATTGCGGTGATCGAGCCGCGCTCCAACTCGATGAAGCTCGGTGCGCACCGTGACGGTCTGGCCGAATCGGCCGGGCAGGCCGATGCGGTGTTCTGGTATGCGCCGCCGAATCTCGGCTGGGACCTGGCCGCCACCGTGGCGCAGGCGCCGAACCCGACGCGCGTGTGCGACTCGCTGGAGTCGATCATCGACGGCGTGAAGGCGCTGGTGCGACCGGGTACGCAGGTGGTGGTCATGAGCAACGGCGGTTTTGGCGGTTTGCACGGCAAGCTGGCCGCTGCACTGGAGGGTTGAATGTCAGGTCCGGAACGCATAACGCTGGCGATGACCGGCGCCTCGGGCGCGCAATACGGCCTGCGCCTGCTCGATTGTCTGGTGCAGGAAGAACGCGAGGTTCATTTCCTGATTTCCAAGGCGGCACAACTGGTGATGGCCACCGAAACCGACGTGGCGCTGCCGGCCAAGCCGCAGGCCATGGCGCAGTTTCTTACCGAGTACACCGGTGCGGCGGCGGGGCAGATCCGCGTCTATGGCAAGGAAGACTGGATGGCCCCGGCCGCTTCCGGCTCCGGCGCGCCAACGGCCATGGTGGTGGTGCCGTGCAGCACCGGCACCTTGTCGGCCATCGCTAGCGGTGCCTGCAACAACCTGATCGAGCGTGCCGCCGACGTAGCGCTGAAGGAGCGTCGCCAGTTAATCGTGGTGCCGCGCGAGGCGCCGTATTCGAGTATCCATCTGGAAAACATGCTCAAGCTGTCGAATCTGGGCGTGACCATCCTGCCGGCTTCGCCCGGCTTCTATCACCAGCCGCAGACGCTGGATGATCTGGTGGACTTCGTTGTCGCGCGCATCCTCAATTGCCTGAACATCCCGCAGGACATGCTGCCGCGCTGGGGCGAGCATCATGTGGTGTCGGATGACTAACTCCGTGCGGCTGTTCGTTTGCGCTGTGGCGCTGCTGAGCCTGAGCGGCTGTGCCACGGTGCGCACGCTGGATGCGGCCAAGCCCGGTGCGCCGGTGGTTTACGCCGGTACGCGGCTGGATTGGTACACGATCAATGGCGGCTGCTGCCCGCTGGATCGTTTCGGCGCCGAGGCACCGCGTTACGCGGGGCTGGATCTGCCGGCCAGCGCGCTGCTCGATACCCTGCTGTTGCCGTTCTCGCTGGCCACCGCGCTGGGCTTCAGCCTAGGCGTCAGCGGCGGGTTGTAGGCCAACGAGATACGCCACTTTCTGATAACTGGCCCCGGATTGCATCCGGGCTACGGAAGGCTGCGGTGTCTGGAAATCTGTAGCCCGGATGCAACCCGAGATGGTGCCAGGGCGCCGTAGGGTGCGCTGTGCGCACCGGTTTTTGGGGGCGGTGCGTAGCCTGGAGTTAATCCGCAAACGCCCCGGGGCGCGGGGTGCACCCGACGTCGCCCGTTCAGCAGGTTGCCGTTTCCACTTCCTGGCACACGTCGATCCACTCGGCACCGACCAGTTCGGCCATGCGCTGCGGGGCGATGCGTACCGCGCTGTGGGTGGCGCCGGCCGCTGGCAGCACTTCATCGAAAGCCAGCAGCGAGCGGTCGCAGTAGACGCTCAGGGGCGTGGCCAGGCCGAATGGGCAAACGCCGCCGACCGGATGGCTGGTCAGTTCGACCACCGTTTGCGCATCGAGCATGCGTGCCTTGGTGCCAAAGCATTCCTTCATCTTGCGATTGTCGATGCGCGCATCGCCACGGGCGACGATCAGCACGTCACGCTCGGCGATGCGGAAGGCCAGGGTTTTGGCGATCTGCCCTGGCGCCACGCCATGCGCTTCGGCCGCCAGCGCCACGGTGGCGGTGCTGGTCTGCAATTCGATGATCGTGATGTCGGGCGCCTTGGCGGCGAAGAAGGCGCGTACAGAGGCCAGGCTCATGAAGCGATTCCCCCAGGGCTGTCGAGGTGGGTACGGCACCACGGCCAGTCTCACGCTGGCCAGGCACAACCCCCTCCTTGGGGATGCTGGTGTGGTCGTGACCACGGCGAAAAAACAAGCGGCCATGCTCGCGCTGCATGGCCGGCTCGTCAAGGGCTGATGGCGTCAGTTTGCCAGCAGATGCGCTGCTTTTACCGCTGCATCGAGCCCGTAGCGGCCTTTTGCGTCTCGCGTTACCCGACCCATGGCCACGTCCGGGTCGTGGGTGAATACCAGCCGGCCGCCGCGAGCATGCAGGTCGCTCAGCAGTGCTTCCTTCTCCTCGATCAGGCCTTCGGGGAAGCGGTCGTAGCCCATGGTGATCGGCAGGTGCACCCAGGGTGCGCCGGGAATCAGGTCGCCGGGAAACACCACCGGCCCGCCCGGCATGGCCACTTCCGGCAGCAACTGGCCGGGCGTGTGGCCGTCGCTCCAGTGCAGGCGCCAGTCGCTACCGAGCAATTCGCAGTGCTCGGTTTCATCGATCAGATGCAGGCGTCCGCTTGCCTCCAGCAGAGCCAGTAGTTCCGGGATATAGGAGGCCTTATCGCGGGCGTGTGGCGTGCAGGCTCGCTGCCACTGACGTCGACCGGTGACGAAGCGCGCGTTGGGAAACAGCAGGCGTGCCGGCTCGCCATCCTGCCAGGCGGCGAGCAGGCCGCCGGCGTGGTCGAAGTGCAGGTGGGTGAGCACGACGATATCGATATCGGCATCGCTCAAACCGACCTTCGCCAGTTCGTCGAGCAGCACGTGCTGGTCTTCCTGCACGCCGAAGCGCTGCTTCAGCTCGGGGCTGAAGAAGGCGCCGATACCGGTTTCCACCAGGATGTTGCGCGCGTCTTCCTGCACCAGCAGGGCGCGGCAGCCGAGGTCGATGCGGTTCAGTTCGTCGGCCGGCATCCAGCGTTGCCAGAGGGCCTTGGGCGCGTTGCCGAACATGGCGCCGCCATCGAGTTTCTGGCTGTTGCCGGTCAGGGTGGTCAGGGTTCGCATGGGGATTCTCTTGTTCTTGTGCAGTGGCGGCGATTGTTTCAGCGTTCGATGGCCAAGGCCACACCCTGGCCGCCACCGATGCACAGGGTGGCCAGGCCACGGCGGGCATCGCGACGCTGCATTTCGTGCACCAGGCTGACCAGGATGCGGCAGCCGGAGGCGCCGATGGGGTGGCCGAGGGCGATGGCACCGCCGTTGACGTTGACCTTGGCACTGTCCCAATGCAGCTCGCGGCCAACGGCGATGGCCTGGGCGGCGAAGGCTTCGTTGGCCTCGATCAGGTCGAGCTGTTCCAGGCTCCAGCCGGCACGCTCCAGCGCCTTGCAGCTGGCGAATACCGGGCCGATGCCCATCACTGCCGGGTCGACCCCGGCGCTGGCGTGGGCGGCGATACGGGCCAGCACCGGCAGTTGCAGCTCGGCGGCTTTCTCGGCGCTCATCAGCAGCACAGCGGCGGCGCCATCGTTGAGCGTCGAGGCGTTGCCGGCAGTTACCGTGCCGTCATTCTTGAACGCCGGGCGCAGCTTGCCCAGGCTATCCAGGCTGGTGCCGGCGCGCGGTTGTTCGTCCTGGGCAAAACGCAGCGGCTCGGCACCGCGCTGGGGAATGTCCAGCGGGACGATCTCATCGGCGAAGCGACCGGCCTCGATGGCGGCCTGGGCGCGCTGTTGCGAGCGCAGGGCGAAGGCGTCCTGTTCGGCACGGGTGACGCCGTACTGCTCGGCCAGGTTCTCGGCGGTGATACCCATGTGGTAGTTGTTGAAAGCGTCCCACAGGCCGTCCTGAATCATGGTGTCGACCAGTTGCGCATGGCCCATGCGCAGGCCGCTGCGGGCGCCGGGCATGACGTAGGGCGCCAGGCTCATGTTCTCCTGGCCGCCGGCAATGATGATCTCGGCATCGCCGCCACGAATGGCCTGCGCGCCGAGAATCACCGCCTTGAGGCCGGAGCCGCAGACCTTGTTCAGGGTCATGGCCGGTACCGTGTGCGGCAGGCCGGCGAGCAACACGCTCTGCCGCGCCGGGTTCTGCCCGCTGCCTGCGGTGAGCACCTGGCCGAGGATCACTTCGTCGACCTGCTCACCCTCGATTCCCGTGCGGGCCAGCAGTTCACGGATCACCGCCGCGCCCAGTTGTGGCGCGGGAATGCGGCTCAACGCACCCTGAAAGCTGCCGATGGCGGTACGGCAGGCAGCGACGATTACGACTTCACGCATAAGGGCTCCTCGTCGGCTGGGCAGGGGCCAGCCGAGGCTCGAATAAAAAAGCGCGGCGCCGAAGCGCCGCGCAACACGCTCAACCTTGTGGAACCGCCGATTCGGCGGTGGCGGGTTGCACCCGCCCTACGTTTAAAACTGCTCGGCAGTCAGGCCATACAACGACTGGCTGCCGGCGCGAATGCTCGCTTCCAGACTACGGTCTTGTAGGGTGGGCTTTAGCCCACGCGGCTGTTCGGTCCACCCCATGAGCTCCGGCACAGATAACGCAGACACAGTCTTCAAAATTGCTCGGCAGCCAGACCATAAAGCGGCTGGCTACCACCCCGAATGCTCGCCTCCAGGCCCAGGGTGCGCGGCAGCAGGCGGGCGAAGAAGAACTCGGCGGTGGCGAGCTTGCCGCCGTAGAAGGCTTCATCCTCTGCCTGCTTGTTCTGCGCCACTGCGGCCATGCGTGCCCACATGTAGGCGTAGGCGACGTAGCCGAACAGGTGCAGGTACTCCACCGAGGCGGCGCCGACCGAGTTCGGGTCAACCTTGGCCTGCTCCAGCAGCCAGCCGCTGACCGCTTCCAGGCGTTCCAGCGCTTCCACCAGGCGATCACCGAAGGGCGATTCATGGGCATGGGCGAAGTCACGGACTTCGCTGGCGAACAGGCGCAGCGCGGCACCGCCGTTGGCTACTACCTTGCGCCCGAGCAGATCGAGCGCCTGGATGCCGTTGGTGCCTTCGTAGATCTGCGCGATGCGCACGTCACGCACCAGTTGTTCCTGGCCCCATTCGCGGATATAGCCATGGCCGCCGAACACCTGCTGGCCGTGCACGCAGCTTTCCAGCCCGGTGTCGGTGAAGAAGGCCTTGGCCACCGGAGTCAGCAGGGCGACCAGCGCTTCGGCGTTCTGCCGCTCGCTGGCGTCCTCGGCGTACTTGGCCAGATCGAGCTGCTGGCCAACGTAGCAGGCGAAGGCACGACCGCCTTCGTTCAGTGCCTTCATGGTCAGCAGCATGCGGCGCACGTCGGCGTGCACAATGATCGGGTCGGCGATCTTGTCCTGATTGACCGGACCAGTGGCGGCGCGGCTCTGGATACGTTCACGGGCGTAGGCCACCGCCGACTGGTAGGACGCCTCGGCGCAGCCGATGCCCTGGATGCCGATGGACAGGCGCTCGTAGTTCATCATGGTGAACATCGCCGCCAGGCCCTTGTTGACCTCACCGATCAGGTAGCCGGTGGCGCCGTCGAAATTCATCACGCAGGTGGCTGAGGCCTTGATGCCCATCTTGTGCTCGATGGAGCCGCAGCTTACGGCGTTGCGCTCGCCGAGGCTGCCATCGGCGTTGACCATTACCTTGGGTACCAGAAACAGCGAGATGCCCTTCGGCCCGGCCGGCGCGTCCGGCAGTTTGGCCAGCACCAGGTGGATGATGTTCTCGGTCAGATCCTGCTCGCCACCGGTGATAAAGATCTTGCTGCCAGTGACCTTGTAGCTGCCATCGGCCTGTGGCTCTGCCTTGGTTCTGATGATGCCCAGGTCGGTGCCGGCATGGGCCTCGGTCAGGCACATGGAGCCGGCCCAGCGGCCTTCGTACATTGGCGGTAGATAGGTGGTTTTCAACGCTTCGCTGGCGTGGGCATCGATGGCCAGGCAGGCGCCGGAACTCAGTGCCGAATACAGCGCGAAGCTGGAGCCGGCGGCGTAGAGCATTTCCTCGAAGGCCACGGCGAGCATCTTGGGCATGCCCATGCCGCCGTACTCTGGGTTGCCGGACAGGCCGACCCAGCCGCCTTCGATATATGTGGCGTAGGCCTCGCGGAAACCGGTCGGGGTACGCACGTCGCCGCCTTCCCACTGCGCGCCTTCCTCGTCGCCGCTGCGATTGAGCGGGGCGATCAGATTGCCGGTGACCTTGGCCGCCTCTTCGAGGATGGCATCGGCGGTGTCGGCATCGACGGTGTCCGCCAGGGCCGGCAGGCGTGCCCACAGGCTCGGCGCCTGGAACACGTCATGGAGGACGAAGCGCATGTCGCGCAGCGGGGCGTTGAATTCGGGCATGGTGCAACCTCGACAGCAGGGGCGCCGCGACAAGCGCGGCGCATGGAACGAAAGGTGTCAGTCGGCTTCGGTCGTCTCGCGCCGCTGGTCTTTGACACTGGTGAATTTAAGCAGATGGGTGCGCTCGACCAGGATGTACAGCGCCGCGCCTGCGGCCAGGCCCCAGCCCGCGCCGTAGACGGCGAGCACCACACCCATGGTGCCGGCGATGCCACGTTCGGTGTTGTTGTTCAGTTGTTCGAAGCCGACCATCAGGCAGATGTAGCCGGTCAGGATCAGCGTCAGCGACAGGGCAATCGGCAGCACCGGCTGGAAGAAACTGACCAGCGGCAGCATGAACAGCGCGGCGAAGCCAGTGATCCAGAAGGTGCCGGCGCCGCTGTAGATCGAGTCCATCGCCTTGCGCCCGTACTTGTAGCGTTCGGCCATGGTCGCCGCCACGGCTGTCCACAGCGGGCCGGCCAGGCCCGGGTAGGGCGCGAAGAAGGCGTGCAGGGCGTTGCGGATGGCGGTGACCAGGTGGATGCGGTCGACGTTGTTTTCGATCACCTCGTCGGTGCGCAGCTCATCGGCGCGCTGCATCAGCGACTGGCCGACGATGATGTCGCCGAAGGCGATCACATAGGCGATCACTGCGGTGGGCACGGCCAGCAGGAACACGTCGAGGCTGGGGAAGCCGACGTTGAACGGCAGGTAGTTCCACATCTCGCCGAAGGCCGGCGCGGTGATGCCCCATTTCAAATCCGGCATCTTGTACTCGCCCACGGCGATGCCGATGAAGATGGCGATCAGCATGCCCGGCACCATGCCGTAGTTGACGATCTTGCGGGCGAAGGGCACGCGCTCGGTCAGGCCCTTGAACGACACTGAGAACATCAGGTACAGGCAGATCAGACTGCCCAGCACCAGGGAGATCGGCGTGTTGGCCAGACGGCCGCCGGCGCTGATTTCGCCCATCAGCGCGGCGATACCGGCACCGATGATGATGCCGCCCTTCATCGAGTTGGGGATCAGTCGCACCAGGACACTGCCCAGGCGGGTGACGCCGAGGAACAGGAAGATCACGAACACCAGAAACTGCAGGGCGAACAGCGCCTGAATGGCCGCAGGGCCCGGCTCGTAGTTGCCGAGAAACAGCAGCACCACGGGGATGCCGGGGGTGATCCAACCCGGCACCAGCGGCACACCGAGCAGCGCCGGCAGCATGAAGCCGATGCCGCACACCACTACATAGGCCAGGGCCACGTCATAGGGCAGGCCGAGGTATTTCTCCAGCAGCGGGATCATCGCCAGGCTGACCACGAACATGATCAGCGCCTGCAGCATCTCGGCGGTTTCCCAGCGGTAATGCACGAAGGGTAGACGCACCTTGAACGGACCGAAGGGCCAGTAAGGTTGTTCGTCGCCGTCACGGCGCTTGAAAATTTGCATGAAGGTTCTCCGTCGGCCGCCAGGGCCGGTTCTTGTTGTTGTGAAAACGGTTCATTCACCCCTCTCCCTGCGGGAGAGGGGCCGGGGGTGAGGGCCGCTTCTACAGCGCCTTGGCCATATCGCGCAGGACGAACTTCTGGATCTTGCCGGTGCTGGTCTTCGGCAGCTGGGTGAAGACCACGGTCTTGGGCACCTTGAAGCCGGCCAGGTGCTCGCGGCAGAAGGTCATGATCTCGCTGTCGCTGGCCTGCTGGCCGGTCTTCAGGGTGATGAAGGCGCAGGGCGTCTCGCCCCATTTCTCGTCCGGGCGGGCGACCACGGCCGCTTCCAGCACCGCCGGGTGGCGATAGAGCACGCCCTCGACCTCGATGGTGGAGATGTTCTCGCCGCCGGAGATGATGATGTCCTTGAGACGATCGCGGATTTCCACGTAGCCATCGGCGTGGCACACACCGAGGTCGCCAGTGTGGAACCAGCCGCCCTCGAAGGCCTCGGCGGTGGCGCTGGGGTTCTTCAGGTAGCCCTTCATCACGGTGTTGCCGCGCATGAAGATCTCGCCGATGGTCTGGCCGTCACGCGGCACCGGCTCGAGGGTTTTCGGGTCGGCGACCATCACCCCTTCCAGGGTCGGGTAGCGCACGCCCTGGCGCGCCTTGATGGTGGCGCGTTCTTCCAGCGGCAGTTCGTCCCATTCGGCGTGCCAGGCGCACAGGGTCACCGGGCCGTAGACCTCGGTCAGGCCGTAGACGTGGGTCACGGCGATGCCCATTTCCTCTACCGCGCCGATCACCTTGGCGGGTGGCGCGGCGCCGGCGACCATGGCCTTGACCGGATGGTCGATGGCTGCCTTGGCCTCGGCCGGCATGTTCACCAGGGCGTTGAGCACGATGGGTGCGCCGCACAGGTGGGTGACCTGCTCGTCGCGGATCAGGGTGAGGATCTTCGCCGGGTCGACGCGGCGCAGGAACACATGCACGCCCGCCAGGGCGGTGATCGTCCAGGGGTAGCACCAGCCGTTGCAGTGGAACATCGGCAACGTCCACAGGTAGACCGGGTGGTTGCCCATGTTCCAGGTCATCTGGTTGCCCATGGCGTTGAGGAAGGCGCCACGGTGGTGATAGACCACGCCCTTGGGGTTGCCGGTGGTGCCGGAGGTGTAGTTGAGGCTGATGGCCTGCCACTCGTCTTCCGGCCACTGCCAGGCAAATTCCGGGTCGCCTTCGGCGAGGAAGGCCTCGTAGTCTAGATCGCTGACTGCCTGGCCTTCGCCGTACTCGGGGTCGTCGACGTCGATCACCAGCGGCGGGTGATCGAGCATGCCGATGGCGGCGTGGATCACATCGAAGAACTCGCGGTCGGCGATCACCACCTTGGCTTCGCCGTGCTGCAGCATGAAGGAGATGGCTTCGGCATCCAGGCGCACGTTGAGGGTGTTGAGCACCGCGCCGATCATTGGCACGCCGAAATGCACTTCGAGCATCGCCGGGATGTTCGGCAGCATCACCGCCACCGTGTCGCCCTGTCCGATGCCACGGCCGGCCAGGGCCGAGGCCAGGCGCCGGCAGCGCGCGTAGGTCTCGGCCCAGTTACGGCGAATCGAGCCATGCACCACCGCCGGGTAGTGCGGGTAGACCGCCGCCGTACGCTCGATGAAGCTCAGGGGGCTGAGGGCAACATGGTTGACGGCGGCGCGGCCGAGGCCCTGCTCGTAGATCGACATGGCGGATACACCTTTGGCTGATTGTTAGCTCTGGTTATTCCGGTAATGATGCAGGCATTACCGAAGCTTGCTGGCGGCAATTTATAGGTCATTTCTATTTTTTATGGAAGTTGTACCAAGGTTTTATAGAATAATTACTATATGAATATCGACGCTCATCTTTCCGCTGTTCCCCTGCAGTCCTGGCTGCGCATCCAGCGTGAGGCACCGCCGCTGGGGGTGCGTGCCGAGGCGTTGCGCCAGGCCTTGCTGGGGTGCCCGCAGGTGCGCCAGGCCTGGTACCTCACCTGGCAGCCGGCCAGTCGCACCTATGCCCAGGTCGATGACGGCCCGCGCCTGCCACCCGGCATGGGCGATCCGCTGGAAGCCAGTGACGAGACACTGTTCACCGCGCTTGGCGTGCAGGCCAGCCTGACCTTCGACGCCCTGCGCCAGCTACCGTGCTGGCTGGCCGGGCGTTTGCGTCGTGCCGCGCTGCATCATGGCCAGGCGCTGGCCCTGCAACTGCAGCCTGGCCAACCGGGCGTGCTGCTGTTGCAGGTCGACGAGGCGGCCGGGCTGGAGTGGCTGCCCTGGTTGCGCGAGCTGCTGCTGCAGATGGTCGAGCTGGCCTCGGGACTGGCGCGCAGCGCACCGCTTCTGTCGGCCGACCCGCAGCCGGCGCTGCTGCTCGACGCCGAGGCGCGTCTGCTGGAGAGCAACGCGGCGTTGCAGGGGCTGCTCGGTGAGCGCGCGCTGGCGCAGGTGGGCGAGTTGCTGCCGGTCAATCATCTGCCGCTGGTGCGCGCCTGCCTGGAGCAGGCACGGGCCATCGAGGCCGTGGAGGCACAGGACGGCGCGCGCATCCTGATCTGGAGCTTCATCCCCGATGTGACAGAGCAGCGGGTGCTGGCGCGTTGCCGTGAGGCCACCCGCGAAGTCCTTGAGCAGCGCGAGGCGACGCGCGCCCGGCGGCTGTATCGGCTGATCACCGAGAACACCACCGACCTGATTTCCCGGCATACCCCGGATGGCGTGTTTCTCGACGCCACACCCGCCAGCTGGACATTGCTCGGCTATTGGCCGGAAGAGCTGCGTGGCATGGCCGTCGACAGCCTGCTGCATCCGCAGGATCAGTTGCAGCAGGCCAAGCAGGCGCGCGAAGCACTGGAGCAGGACGGCTACCACACCATGACCTATCGCATCCGGCATCGCGACGGGCGCTATCTCTGGTTCGAGACCGCCAGCCGCGCGATTCGCGAGACCTACACCGGCGCGGTGGTGGAGGTGGTCAGCGTGTCGCGTGACATCAGTGCACGCATCCAGGCCGAGGAAAACAAGCGCCGCCTGGAGGACGAGCTGGCGCATACCACGCGGCTGATCACCCTGGGTGAACTGGCTTCGGGCATCGCCCACGAGATCAATCAGCCGCTGGCGGCAGTGGTCAACTACGCCAGCGCCAGCCAGCGCTACCTGCAGGGCGTCGGCGGCGATCAGGCCGCTGTCGACAAGGTGGCGCAGGGGCTGGCGCGTATCACCGAGCACGCCAACCACGCCTCGGCCGTGATCAGGCGCCTGCGCGCCTTCCTGCGCAAGGGGCAGCGGCGCATGCAGGCGCTGAACCTGGCCGAGGTGGCGCGCGAAGCGGTGCGCCTGTGCAACTGGGAAGCGGGCGCGGCGCAGGTGGTGGTCAGCGACGGCTTGCCGGACAATCTGCCGGCGGTATTCGCCGACCGCGTGTTGCTCGAACAGGTGTTGCTCAACCTGCTGCGCAATGCCATCGAGGCCAACCGTGATCAACATTCGGGTGCGCCATCGCAGATTCGTCTGCAGGCGCAGGAGCGTGACGGCAACCTGATCATCCAGGTCATCGATGAGGGGCCGGGCGTCAGCGACGAACAACTGGGCAAGCTGTTCACGCCCTTTTACACCAGCAAGGTCGATGGTCTGGGGCTTGGGCTGTCCATGAGTCGCAGCATCGTCGAGGGCTTTGGCGGTGCGTTGGAGGCATTGCCGGCCGAGGGTGGCGGGCTCTGCCTGGAGTGCCGCTTGCCGCTGGGGCGAGACGATGAGTCGTCGGGCAACTAGCGCCATAACTACAAGAGGAGCTGCATACGGATGCAACAGTTGGTTTATGTGGTCGATGACGATCAGGGCATGCTCGATTCGACGCTCTGGCTGCTGGAGTCGGTAGGGCTGAGCGGTGTGCCCTTCACCAGCGGTCGCGCCTTTCTCGAGGCCTGCGACCGGACGGCCAACGCCTGCGTGTTGCTCGATGTGCGCATGCCGGGCATGGGCGGGTTGAACGTGCAGGAGGAGATGCGTGCACGGGGTATCGACCTGCCGGTGATCTTCGTCAGCGGCCATGCCGACGTGCCCATCGTGGTGCGGGCGTTCAAGGCTGGCGCGTTGGATTTCATCGAGAAACCCTATAACGAGCAACTGCTGCTCGACAGCGTGCAGCAGGCGCTTGCACGTCGCGCGCCGCAGGCCCGGCACGACCCGCGTCTGGTCGAAGTGCAGGCCCGACTCGAGCAACTGACCCCGCGGGAGCGTGACGTGCTGCTGCCACTGGTGCGCGGCTACACCAATCGCGAAGTGGCCGAGCAGCTCGATATCAGCGTGAAGACCGTCGACCTGTACCGCTCGCGGGTGATGAAGCGGATGCAGGCCGAGACCCTGGCCGAACTGGTGGGGATGGTCATCGCTGCCGGGCTGGTCGATGGGCTGGCGCTGCGCGAGCCGGCGCGCACCTGAGCCTTCAGGCGGAGCTCTGGTGCAGGTCGAGGGTGGCTCGACCGTGGGCGCCGATCTGTTCTGCCGCCTGGGGTACGCCGTACAGGTAGCCCTGGAAGTGGCGGCAGCCCAGCTGCAGCAGGGCATCGCGCTGGGCAAGGCTCTCCACGCCTTCGGCGATGACGCGCAACTCCAGCGCCTGGCCCAGGGCGAGGATGGTCCTCACGATGGCAGTATCGCTGGTGTTGTCGAGCAGGTCGTGGACGAAGCTGCGGTCGATTTTCAACTGATCGAGCGGCAGACGCTTGAGGTAGCTGAGCGACGAGTAACCGGTGCCGAAATCATCCAGCGAGAAGCGCACGCCATGGGCCTTGAGTTGCGCCATCTTGTCGATCAGCGCTTCGATATCCTGCACCAACTGGCTTTCGGTCAGCTCCAGCTCCAGCCGCTGCGGATCGGCGCCAGTCTCTTTCACGGCCGTGAGCACATCGCGGACGAAATCCGGGTGATGAACCTGGCGGGCGCTGATGTTGATCGCCACGGTCAGCCCGGCGCGCAGCAGGTCATTGCGCCATGCGGCAAGTTGCCGGCAGGCGGTATGCAGGATCCAGCGGCCCATGGGCAGGATCAACCCGGTATTTTCCGCCAGTGGAATGAAGTCGCCAGGTGGCACCAGGCCGCGTTGCGGATGCTGCCAGCGCACCAGTGCTTCGACGCCCAATAGCTGCCCCTGCGCATTGACTTGTGGTTGGTAATGCAGCAGCAACTGCGCCTCGTTCAGTGCCTGGCGCAGCTCGTGCTCCAGGGTGGCACGGGCCGCCAATGCCTGCTGCATGCGCGGATCGAAGAAGCGCAGCGTGTTACGCCCGGCAGCCTTGGCTTCATACATCGCCAGATCGGCATGCTTGAGCAGTTCCTCAGGTTTGTCGTGAGGCTGGGAAAACAGTGCGACACCGATGCTGGCGCTGCTGCTATGGCTGTGCCCGGGCAGCTCGAATGGCCTGGCCAGGGCGTGCAGCAGTTTGTCCGCGACATGTTCGATGGTGGCGATGGCGGTCTGCGGATCGGGGTCGAGGTTTTCCAGTATCAGCACGAACTCATCGCCGCCCAGGCGCGACAGGTTGTCTTCCCGGCGTATCTGATTGAGCAGACGCTCGCTGACCTGTTGCAGCAGCAGGTCACCCATGTCGTGGCCGAGGGTGTCGTTGAGTTGCTTGAAGTTATCCAGATCGATGAACAGCAGTGCGCCCTCACGTCGACTGCGCGCGCTGCGGGCCAGGGCGAACTGCAGATGTTCGAGCAACAGGCGGCGATTGGGCAGGCCGGTAAGCGCGTCGTAATAGGCGAGTTGATGAATCTGTTCGAGGTTCTTCTTGTGCTCGGTGATGTCGGTGGAGATGCCACACAGCGCATAGATGCTGCCGTCGGCTGCGCGCAACGGCAGCTTCACCGAGAAGTAGGTGCGTTCGTTGCGGCCGTGGCGATCACGGTTGGTTTCCTCGCTTTCGATGCGTTCGCCAGCCAGCACGCGTCGGTCGTTGTTGCCCAGGGCCAGCGCCGTGTCGTTGTCGAAGAAGTCGGCATCGCTATGGCCGATGACCTGCTCGGCGCTGCGGCCGAACAGCTCGCAAACCTTGCGATTGGCGTACTGATAACGCAGTTGCGGGTCCTTGATGTAGATATGCGCCTCGACGCTGTCGAGGATGGTATTGAGGCGCGCCTCGCTGGCCTTGAGGTGGCGGGTCTTGTCCGCGACCTGACGGCGCAGCAGCAGGCTGCCGCCGATGGCCAGCGTCAGCAATATGGCCAGCAGCACCAGCCCCCACCAGAGCAGGGCGGGAGCGTCGCGCGCCGGCGTTTCACCGCGCCAGCGCTGCAGCACCTGAAAGTAGGTGGAGCCGGGCGCGGCCTGCCAGCTTTGCAGGTGTCGGTCGATGGCGCTGAGCAGGTCGGCGTTTTCGCCTTTGCGGGTGGCGTAGAACAGCTGCACCGGCTGGAACATGATCGGTGTGGCGCTCAGGCGGTAGCTGGCGGCGTGGTAGTCACCGAACAGCTGGTTGGCCACCACGGCATCGGCCTGTCCGGCGCGCACCATGGCAAAACCCTGGCTCAGGTCGCTGAGCGCAATCATCTGCGCTTGCAGGCCGAAGCTGTCGAGCAGGCTGTGCAGATACTGGAACTGGATCGAGCCTTCCAGCGCAACGATGCGCAGGCCGCGCAGATCGAGCACGCTCTGCAGGCTCAGGGTCTGGCGGGCGTATAGCTGCGACCAGCTGAACAGCGAAGGTGTTTGATGGAAGTCAATCAGGCGTGCGCGTTCCTCGCTGAAGGCGACGTCCGGTAGCAGGTCGATCTCGCCGTCCTGCAGCAGTTGCAGGCATTGCTGCCAGGCGCAGGGCAGCGTTTGTAGTTGCCAGCGTTCCTCGTTGGCAATCGCCTGCAGCAGTTCACCGAGGATGCCCGAAGGCTGTGCGTTGGCATCGGCAAAGATCTTTGGCTCGTTGGCATAGACGCCAACCTTGACCGTGCGTGCTTCGGCGAAGGTGTTGCAGGCGCAGCACAGCAGGCACGCATACAGCAGCAGGTGAGCGAAACCGGGTGAGGGGAGCTTCATGCGCGCGTCGACGTCCATTCGCAGAATGCCTGCAAGTGTTCTGCAGTATGGCTGTGTATGCCGAGTATGCGAGTTTGCTGAGGTGCTTGGCCGATAGTTACCGCCTGCTCAGTCGGCCCAGCCGCGAAAGACATGGGTCATCGGCCTGGGGCCCTTGAGATAGCCGGTATCCAGTTGGCGGATATGAAAGCCTCCAGCCTCGATCAGTGCGGGTATGTCGCGATCCAGATGGCAGCCGCCGGCCAGCGGTTTCCACAGCGGCGTCAGGCGTTTCTGCCAGCGTAGCACCGGCAGGTCTGGCGCCAGGCCGTGTTCGCAGAAAAGCAGACGTCCGCCAGGCTTGAGCACGCGGCGCATCTCGCGCAGGGCGCCGAGCGCATCGGGGATGGTGCACAGGGTGAAGGTGCAGACGATGTCGTCGAAGCTGGCGCTCTCAGCCTGAATCTGCCCCAGTTCCAGGGCGATCATCTCCACCGGCACCTGGCAGCACGCGGCACGTTCGCGCGCCAGACGCTGCAACTCGGCGGACGGGTCGACGCCAACGACCTTCTCGACCCGCTGTGGATCGTAGAAACTCAGGTTGAGGCCGCTGCCGATACCGATTTCCAGCACACGGCCCTGCGCCAGTGGCACGAGTTGCGAGCGCGCCTTCATCACCGCGCCCATGCCGCAGGCGAAATCGATCAGGTGCGGCAGGATATAGCGGTCATAGACGCGCATGGTTCAGGCTTCGTCTTGCTCGTCGTCGTCCTCATCATTGTCGCCGCGATAGGCGGCGAAGCATTTGAGGGCGTGGCTGGCGTCGTTGCCTGCGATCAGCCAGCTGTCGTCCGCTTCGCTGTAGCGCGCAGCCTGTACCGCAGCCAGGGAGAACGTCCATTGGCGGCGTTCGCGACCATCGATGCAGTGCACCTGCAACAGCGGTTTGGCGGCGCTGTCGCTGCCAGCCGTGCCGGCGCTGATCTGCGCCAGCAGTTCGGTGTCGAGGTCGAACTGCCAGGCATACAGACTGTCGATCTCGAGCATGTCGGCGTCTTGCAGGGCCTCGATCAGGCTTGTCGGTTTCATCGCTTCATCCACGGCATCAGCGCCCCAGGCGGCGCAGGTCGGCAGACTCTATCACGCGCACACCGTCTTCCTCTTCCAGGGCCAGGCGCCACAGGGCGCGAGCCAGGGCACAGGCGTCGATGCCACGGTACCTGCCCGGCAGCCAGCGCAGCAGCGGTGCCGCCAGGCGCTCGCCAAGACGAAACTCATGGCGCTTTCCGAGCAGCAGCGACGGGCGGGCGATGGTCAGTTGTGGCCAGTCCATGGCTTTCAGCGCTTCTTCGGTCTCGCCTTTGACGCGGTTGTAGAACACCGAAGAGTCGGGGCTGGCGCCCAGAGCGCTGATCACCACCAGATGCCGCGCGCCCAGCTCGCGAGCGCGGCGGGCGAAAGCCAGCACGAGATCGTGGTCGACAGCACGAAAGGCCTCCTGCGAGCCGGCCTGCTTGATGGTACTGCCCAGGCAGCAGAAGGCGGTATCGACCTGGCCGGACAGTTGCGGCAGTAGCGCCTGCAGGTCGCCCACCGGGTTTTCCAGATGCGGATGGGCGGCCAATGGGCGGCGGGTCGGCGCCAGCACGCGGGTGACCGTCGGCTCGCTGAGCAGACGATCGAGCAGGTGCTCACCGGTGAGTCCGGTGGCACCGGCGATAAGGATGTGCTGCGGGGTCAGGTACATGCGGTTGTCTCTTGTCCGTTACAGTTCAGGTTAACAGGCCGTGGCAAAACTAACCTGGCCTTGCCCGCCTGCGGCGCTCCGATTTCTGCAGTCAGGCAATGATCTGCGACCTGTCAGTCCTTTGCCGGGCTGCTGGCCACGGCGCCGAGCGCGCGTTCGGCCTGGCTCTGACGCAGTTCACGCCAATGCTGGAGTACGCCGCGTGGCGCCCAGATCTGCGGTTCGGAAGGTTCGAAACCGTCGATCTGCTCGCGCTCGGCGACGCGTTCCCTGGCCAGCTCGAAGGCCCGTTCCAGGTTATCGGTTTCGCCCAGCGCTTCGGCGAACAGGGCGCGGCCGAAGTAGGTGAAGTTGTTCTCCTCGCTGCAGCCGAAGGACACCCGGTCGGCACGGGCGGCGGTCATCACCAGGGTTTTCTCATCCTTGAGCGGCGGGATGAAGCCGCCGGAGTAGCAGGCCGAAACCACCACCACCTTGTTGCGTTGTTTGAGTGGCGCCAGCAGCGCGGCCAGCTCGCTGGCCGGCAGATCGGCCAGTTGCAGGCGCGGCTGGTCGAGATTGAGTTCGTGGCGGCTTGAGCCATGGCTGGTCAGGTAGATGAAGATCAGGTCTTCCTCGCCGCTGCGTTCGGCCAGCGCCTGCACCACGCGGGTGAGGTTCTCGCGGGTGGCCAGTGGGCGGTCGGCAAGGTGGTCGCGGTGGTTGATCAGGCTGACGCTGCCATGAGCACCGAAGCGCTCGCGCATTAGCCGGCTGACATAGTCGGCCTCGCGCATGAACACACTCTGCTTGCCGTCGCCGGCCAGGGTCAGTGCATACAGCTCACGCGCCGAGGTTGAGGGCGCAATGGCGGCGATGGCTTCATCGAGCAGTTGCCCTTGCAGCAGCAGGCCCAGCTCGAGGCTGTCGGGCAGCATCCGGCCCTGTTCATCGCGGAGCAGGCGCCCGCGCTGCCAGGTGCCGGACTGACGGCTGCCGTCAGCCAGGGTCAACGTGCCCTTGCCACTGTACTCACCCGCAGAAAAGCGGCCCTGGTAGGCGCTGCCATCGGCCAGGGTGAGCAGGCCTTCGCCATCATATTGCCAGTCGGCGAACTCACCAAGGTAGCGGGTGCCCTGGCCATCGGTGTATTCCCCCGCGCCCTGCATCACCCCGGCAACGAACTCGCCGGCCCAGGTCTCGCCACTGGCGCTCTGGTAGCGGCCCTTGCCGTGGAACTGGTCATTCTGGAAGCCGCCGCTGTAGTGGTCGCCATCGGCATTCTGGTAACTGCCCTGGCCATTGAGCAGCCCCTGGACGAATACGCCGCTGTACTGGTTGCCGTAGGCATCGCTGCGCACCCCCTGACCCTCGGGCTGGCCCTTGACGAACTGGCCCTGAAAGCTGCTGCCATCAGCCATCTCCAGCTTGCCCAGGCCATGAAAGCGGTCGTTGAGAAATTCGCCCTGGTAACGCTGGTCGCCCTGTTCGAGCAGGCCGACGCCGCTGAAACGGTTGCGTTCGAACGTGCCTGTGTAGCGACTGCCGTCGCTGTAGGTCAGGGTGCCCTGGCCATGGAACATGCCCTGATGAAATTCCCCCAGATAGTGCTCGCCTCCCGGGCCTTGCCATTCACCGCTGCCTTCGAGCATGCCGTCCTTGAACTGGCCGACGAACCAGCTGCCATTGCGGTAGTCCAGGCGTCCCGGCCCTTGCAGCAGACCATCGACGATCTCGCCTCGATACTGGCCGCCATCGGGTAGGGTGGCGTTGGCGGGTAACAGTGGGCGTGCGTCGTCGCAGCCGGCGAGCAGCAGGGACAGGCAAACAGGCAGCAGGCGCTGGGCAAGCGGATTCATGGCAGACATCCAGGTCGGTGCTTTGCGCCGCAGTATGCCGCAAGCCTGGATGTTTGCGCTGTCTGAACGCACGCTTTGCGGCAACGCTCCCGTTCCGGCGCCTGGGCGGGAAACGGGAGCGGACGGGTTGCGCGGTGGGTCAGACGAAGCAGAGGGTCAGCGGTTCGGCGATATAGGCCGGTTTTTCCTGGCCTTCGATCTCCAGCACGGCGCGTGCCTTGAGCAGCCACTGGCCAGGGTTCTTCTCGGTGGCGTCGGTCAGCGTCACCACCAGGCGCACCCTGGAGTTGACCTTGACCGGCTGAATGAAGCGTACGCTGTCCAGACCGTAGTTCACCGCCATCTTCAGATCCTTGGGCATGATCATGATCTTTTCCATCAGCATCGGTATCAGCGACAGCGAGAGGAAACCATGGGCGATGGTGGTGCCGAAGGGCGTCAGCTTGGCTTTTTCCGGGTCGACGTGGATGAACTGATGGTCGCCGGTGCATTCGGCGAACTGGTTGATACGCTGCTGATCGATGGTCAGCCACTCGGACTTGCCGAGTTCCTTGCCAACATGATCCTTGAGTTCTGCTACGGGTACGAACGGCATAGTTCCTCCTTGAGGACGCGGGTGTTTTTATTGTGTGCGTGAAACCGTTGCGGCCTAGATCATCATGGGGGCGGCAGCGGGTCAAGCCTGCCTTGATCGACTGAATGGCACGGCATAGGCCGCATGGCTGAGGCAATACAGAGGCCAGCGGCCTGTCATCACGCCTATAATGGCCGGCATGCCTTCAAGATTGCCCGGATACCCCTGCTGTTGGCAGCGGTGCCGTGCATCGTTCGTTTCGGAGATTGCTCATGCTACTTCGCGGCCTTTCCTGGCTGGTGTTGTGCCAGTTGCTCGGCACCGTCATCAACGTTCTGCTGTTGCCGATGCTGCCCGGGCCGATCATCGGCATGTTGCTGTTGTTCGGCTTTCTCATCGTGCATGGTGAGGTGGGCGAGCCGCTCAGCGTGGCGTCCAGCAGCCTGCTCAAGTACCTGCCGCTGATCCTGGTGCCGCCCGCTGTGGGCGTGATGGCCTATGCCAGTGATATCGCCGCCGATTTCTGGGCGGTGGTTGGCGCGTTGGTGTTGTCGCTGCTGATCTCGCTGGCTTTCGCCGGCTGGCTGATGCAGAAACTGATCGAGCGCCAGCAGCGCCGGGAGGATGTATGAGCCTGGATTGGCAGGGTGCCTGGCAGGCGCTGACCCATCACCCGCTGTTCGGCATTGGCATCACCCTGGGCGCCTATCAGTTGGCCATGGCCGCTTACGAGCGCACGCGCTGGGTGTTCCTGCAGCCGGTGCTGGTGTCGATGCTCACGGTGATCGGCATCCTGCTGCTGTGCGGCCTGAGTTTCGCCGAATACCGCAGCAGTGTGGCACCGCTGACCCTGCTGCTTGGCCCGGCCACCGTGGCCCTGGCGGTGCCGCTGTACCTCAACCTGCGGCGGATTCGCCAGCTGTTCTGGCCCATCATCCTGACCTTGCTGATCGCCGGCACCTTCGCCACCGTACTCGGGGCCGGGCTGGCCTGGCTGTTCGGCGCCGAGCGGCCGATGCTGATGAGCATGGCGCCCAAATCGGTGACCTCGCCGATCGCCATGCTGGTGGCCGATCAGATTGGCGGTATCGCTGCATTGGCGGCGGTGTTCGTGATGATCACCGGGGTCATCGGCGCTATCGTCGGGCCATCCATTCTGCGATTGTGCCGGGTGCACCATCCGGCGGCGCAGGGTATGGCGCTGGGCATCACCGCGCATGCCGTGGGCACGGCGCGGGCGCTGCAGGAAAGTGACGAATGCGGTGCTTTTGCCGCCCTGGCGATGAGCCTGATGGGGGTGATCACCGCCGTGCTGTTGCCTCTGGCGATTGTCCTGTTGCTGTGAGAGCCTGCCAGGCGATTGGCGATGCCTTGGCACCTTGCATGAATAACAGGTCATGAACTGATGAATCTGCCGCTGTTCCCCCTTAACACCGTACTGTTTCCCGGTTGCGTGCTCGATTTGCAGATATTCGAGGCACGCTACCTGGACATGATCAGCCGCTGCATGAAGCAGGGTTCAGGCTTTGGCGTGGTGTGCATCATCGAGGGTGCCGAGGTCGGCGATGCGGCCAGCCATTTCGCGGCTATCGGCTGCGAGGCGCGGGTCTGCGATTTTCAGCAGCGCCCCAATGGCCTGCTGGGCATTCGCGTGGAGGGTGGTCGGCGCTTCAGGGTCGAGCGCGCCCAGGTGCTGCCGGATCAATTGACCATCGCCGACGTGCAATGGCTCGACGCCCCCGAGGAGCGACCACTGCGCGGCGAACATGCCGATCTGGCGGCGCTGCTCCTGGCTCTGGCTCAGCATCCGCTGGTCGCAGGTCTGGGTATGACCGAGCTGCCTGAAGGGCAATGGCAACTGGCCAATCGACTGGCCTACCTGCTGCCGCTGGAGCCGCAGCAGAAACTGCAGTTGCTGCAGATGGACGATCCCGAGCAGCGCCTCGATCAGTTGCAGGCCATGGTCGAGCGTCTGCAGGGTGACGGTGGATAGATTGCCCGTCACGCCTTGTTCAATAGCGATAGCGCAGCAGGGCCGTCGATAGCTCCCAGGTGACCATGGCACCGAACAATGCGGCGCATGCCGGAATCACCAGCCACCACACTCTGGCCGGCAGGGCCTGCATCGGCGCGGCGCGCTGAACCAGAGCCAGGCTGAGGGCGCAACTGGTCAGGGCTACCAGGGCGCCAGCGATGATGTCGCTGGGCCAGTGCACGCCCAGGTAGACCCGCGACAGGGCGATGGCCAGGGCCGGTAGCGTGGCTACCACCAGCCAACTCAGACGTGTCCGTGCCGCGCTGCCGCGTCCTGCAAGTACACCCAGGGCCAGAAAGAACGCGAACGCCGCCGAGGTATGGCCGCTCGGCAGGCTGTAGCTCTCCAGGGGGTGTAGCAGGACATCCGGGCGTGTGCGCTCCAGCAGGTGCTTCAGGATGGTGGTGGCGGTGGCGGCCAGCAGCAGGCTGGCCGTGACGAACAGGCCGGCCTGCCAGCGACGTGCTGCCAAAAGCAGCACGATCAGCAGGGTGCCGGTAGCCAGTTGCACATGGAAGTCGCCGAGGCGGGTGATCAGCACCGCGATGGCATCGAAGGCACGGCTGCGTTCGTCCTGCACCAGGGTCATCAGTCCCTGATCGAGGCTGTCCAGATGGGGAAAGCCGATCAGCAGCGCGGCCAGGGCGATGGCGCCGAGCAATGCGGCCAGGCTGGCGGCCCAGCGCCTTTCACGCAGGCTGGCCTGGATGATCAGCAACACCACCACCGCCAGGCCGGCACAGACGATGCCGGCAGCGCCCCAGAAGCCTTCCGGTAGCGGCAGGCGCAAGGCCGCGCCAGTGGCCCAGCCAGGCAGCATGTAGGCGACTGCCCAGCCGGCAGCGGCAAGTATGCTGACCAGCGCGAAGCGCACTGCAGGCATATCCAGCATGCCGGCCACCAGTGGCAGCATCGGCCGCAGTGGGCCGATATAGCGGCCGACCAGCAGGCTGATTACTCCGTAACGCTGGAAGTAGTTCTCGGCGCCGATCAGCCACTCGGGATGCTCGCGCAGCACCGGCAGGCGCCGGATACCCTGATGGAAACGGCGACCCAAGGTGTAGGAAATCGCATCACCGAGCAGGCCACCTGCATAGGCGAGCAACAGCGTTTGCCACAACTCCAGGGCGCCATTGCCGGCCAGCGCTGCGAGAGTGAACAGCACCACGGTGCCGGGGATGATGATGCCGGCGATTGCCAGGCACTCCAGGCAGGCGACCAGGAAAATGGCCAATGCCAGCCACTGCGGGCTGGCTTGCAGCCAGGTGTTCATGCTGTCGAACCACTGCATCATGATGGGCTGGGCTCCAGCGCATGGTGTTGATAGTCACGTCCTTCGACCTGCCCACGACGCAGCGGGTTGCGCGTGCAGTGGCGTGCGTACTGCGCGTCGACGAAACGGTAGGGCAGATGTTCGTCGCGGCCCTTGGGGATGCCCAGGCGCGCGCACTGGATGATCGACTGCGGCTGCTGGCCAACGTCCTCGACGAACAGCCGTTGCAGGTCGAAGCGGCGTGCATCCCAGTCCGGCACTTTCAGGCCCAGCGCCTTGCATAGCAGGGTTTGCCCGGCACACAGTCGTTCGGGGGCGCGGGGCCGGCCCTGGGTGTCCGGGTTGTTGCATTGCATGGCCGCGAGTGCCTCGGCACCGCTGACCGCATCCAGCCACGGATGGCCGGATTTGATCAGCACGGCATTGCCTGCGCCCCGAGCGCTGAAGTTCAGCGAGTCGCCACCGCGCGCGTAATACATATAGATGTGCCCGCCGTCGGCGAACAGTGCCTTGCGTTTCTCGGTGTAGCCGAGCGAAGCGTGGCTGCCCTTGTCGACCAGGTAGTAGGCCTCGGTCTCGATGATCCGGGCGCTCAGCCATAGCCCGGCGACGCGATGGCGAATCACCTTGCCGAGCAGCTCACGGGCGAGCAGCTGAGCGTCGCGGTCGAAGAAGCTATCCGGCAATGGCCTGGCGCCGGGCCAGGGCAGGTTTGAGGGCGGTGTGGCGGGCATGATCTATGCGCAGGGCTCGAAGTGGGCTGATTCGGGCGGCGAGCATAACAACAAGCACCTTAAAATTGCCTGAATGGGTCTGTATCGGGTTTGGCTGGCCGGGGTGGCGTGTTCGGCCTGTCGTTGCCGCGTTTCAGGTCGGCATCCTGTACCGCTTGCCAGACGCCGCTGGGCGCAGCCTCGCGAGCCCGCTATAATCAGCCCCTTTTTCCAACTGCCAGACCTCCGCCGCCATGACCGAGTCCGTGCACGACTACATGACCCGCCTGGGCCGGGCCGCCCGCCAGGCATCAAAGGTGCTCGCCCGTGCCAGCACCGCGCAGAAGAATCGCGCGTTGCAGGCTGCTGCCAATGCCCTCGACGCCGCGCGCGCCGAGCTGGCTGCTGCCAATGAGCTGGACCTGGCCGCTGCTCGCGCCAGCGGCCTGGAGCCGGCCATGGTCGACCGCCTGGCGCTGACGCCGAAGGTGATCGACAGCATGATCGAAGGCCTGCGCCAGGTGGCGACCCTGCCTGATCCGATTGGCGAGATTCAGGGCATGCGCTACCTGCCGTCCGGTATTCAGGTGGGCAAGATGCGCGTGCCGCTGGGCGTGATCGGCATCATCTACGAGTCGCGGCCGAACGTGACCATCGATGCCGCCAGCCTGTGCCTGAAGTCCGGCAACGCCACTATCCTGCGTGGTGGTTCCGAAGCGATTCATTCCAACCAGGCGATTGCCCGCTGCATTCAGCAGGGTCTGGCCGAGGCTGATTTGCCGGCGGCTGCCGTGCAGGTGGTGGAAACCACCGACCGCGCTGCGGTGGGCGAGCTGATCGCCATGCCGAAGTTCGTCGACGTGATCGTGCCGCGCGGTGGCAAGGGGCTGATCGAGCGCATCAGCCGCGACGCCAAGGTGCCGGTGATCAAGCACCTGGACGGCGTTTGCCACGTTTATGTCGATGTCGCGGCCGACCTGGACAAGGCCATTCGCGTCTGTGATAACGCCAAGACCCAGCGTTATTCGCCGTGCAACGCCATGGAAACCTTGTTGGTACACGCTGCCGTGGCCGCCAAGGTGCTGCCGCCGCTGGCGGCCATCTACCGCGACAAGGGCGTTGAGCTGCGCGGCGATACCGCCACCCGCGAACTGCTCGGCAGCGATGTGCTGGAAGCGAGCGAAGACGACTGGTTCGCCGAATACAACGCGCCGATTCTGGCGATTCGCATCGTCGACTCGCTGGAGGCGGCCATCGAGCACATCAACCACTACGGTTCGCAGCACACCGATGCGATCATCACCGAGAACTTCAGTGATGCGCGGCGCTTCCTTACCGAGGTTGACTCCGCGTCGGTGATGGTCAATGCCTCGACCCGCTTCGCCGATGGTTTCGAGTACGGCCTGGGCGCGGAGATCGGCATTTCCACCGACAAGCTGCACGCCCGTGGCCCGGTCGGCCTGGAAGGGCTGACCAGCGAGAAGTACGTGGTCTTCGGCGACGGACACATTCGCACATAAATGAAACGGATCGGCGCCCGACGCATCGGCCTGCTCGGCGGTACCTTCAACCCGGTGCACAACGGGCACCTGCGTGCGGCGCTGGAAGTGGCCGAGTTCATGGTGCTGGACGAGCTGCGGCTGATCCCCAGCGCCAGGCCGCCGCACCGTGATCTGCCGCAGGCCACGGCCGAGCAGCGCTTGGCGATGGTCGAGCTGGCGGTAGAGGGGGAAACGCTGCTGACGGTCGATGACCGCGAGCTGCGTCGCGACAAGCCGTCCTACACGGTGGATACGCTGGAGTCGATACGCGCCGAACTGGCAGCGGACGATCAGCTGTTCTTGTTGCTCGGTTGGGATGCCTTCTGCGGCTTGCCCAGTTGGCATCGCTGGCAGGAATTTCTGCAGCACGGCCACCTGTTGGTGCTGCAACGGCCGGATGCCGACAGCGAAGCGCCGGAGGCGCTGCGCGATCTGCTGGCCGCGCGCAGTGTCAGCGACCCGCTCAGCCTGCAGGGTGCAGGTGGGCAAATCAGTTTCATCTGGCAGACTCCGCTGGCGATTTCCGCCACGCAGATCCGCCATTTACTGGCATCCGGCCGCTCGGCGCGCTACCTGCTGCCCGATGCGGTATTGGCCTATATTCAGGCGCACGATCTGTACCGTGCGCCTAATGCTTGAAACGCCGCGCAGGTGCGCTGGCGTCCATTACACGAGGCAAATGAGTTTTTATGAGCAAGCAGAATATGCCCAGCGACGAGCTGGTCAAGATCGCCGTGGCGGCGCTGGAAGAGATCAAGGCGACCGACATCACCGTGATCGACGTCAAGGACAAGACCAGCATCACCGACTTCATGGTGATCGCCAGCGGTAGCTCCAGCCGTCAGGTCAAATCCCTGGTGGAAAACGTGCTGGAGAAGGTCAAGGAGCAGGGCGTGCGCCCCATCGGTAGCGAAGGTCTGGACAGCGGCGAATGGGCCCTGCTCGACCTGGGCGACATCGTCGTACACGTGATGCTGCCGACCGCGCGTCAGTTCTATGATCTCGAGCGCCTGTGGCAGGGCGCCGAGCAGAGTCGCGCCCAGCACAGCGCCGAGTAATGCGGATCAAGCTGATCGCTGTCGGTTCGCGCATGCCGCGCTGGGTCGAGGAGGGCTGGCAGGAGTACGTCAAGCGCCTGCCGGCCGAGCTGCCGCTGGAACTGGTGGAAATTCCCCTCAACACCCGTGGCAAGAATGCCGATTTCGCCCGCCTGATCCGTCAGGAGGGCGAGGCCATGCTGAGCAAGGTGCAGCCCGGCGAACGTATCGTCACGCTGGAGGTCCATGGCAAGCCCTGGAGCACCGAGCAACTGGCAGCGGAGCTGGAGCGCTGGCGTCTCGATGCGCGCAACGTCAACCTCATGGTCGGCGGCCCGGAAGGGCTGGCGCCGGAAGTGTGCGCGCGCAGTGAGCAGCGCTGGTCGCTGTCGCCGCTGACCCTGCCCCATCCGCTGGTGCGTATCCTGCTTGGCGAGCAGATTTACCGCGCCTGGACCGTATTGTCCGGCCACCCGTACCACAAGTGATCACTTAGTCATGCCGCAGCCGATTCGCCTCAAGGATCATGAAAAGGATGCTCGCCTGGTCAAGCGCCGGGTGCTCGTTGGCGGCGCCGTGATCATCCTGCTGACCTGCGTGCTGATCATGCGCATGTACTACCTGCAGGTGATTCAGTACGAGCATCACAGCACCCTTGCGGAAAACAACCGCATCCACGTGCAGCCGATCCCGCCGACCCGCGGGCTGATCTTCGACCGCAACGGCGTGATCATCGCCGACAACCGCCCCAGCTTTAGTCTGACCGTGACCCGCGAACGCGCCGGTGACTGGCCGAGCGTGCTCGATGCGGTGGTCGAGGTGCTGGAACTCAGCGAGGATGATCGTGCCCTGTTCGAGCGCCGCGTGCGCCAGGGGCGGCGTCCGTTCGAGCCGGTGCCGATTCTGTTCGAGCTGTCCGAGGAGCAGATCGCCCGCATCGCGGTCAATCAGTTCCGCCTGCCGGGTGTCGAGGTGGCTGCGCAGTTGGTGCGGCATTACCCGCAGCAGGAGCATTTCGCTCATTCGGTCGGCTATGTCGGGCGGATCAACGAGCAGGAACTCAAGCGTCTCGACCCAACCGATTACGCCGGCACCCACCATATCGGCAAGACGGGTATCGAGCGCTTTTACGAAGATGAGCTGCACGGCGAAGTAGGCTACGAAGAGGTCGAGACCAACGCGCGTGGTCGTGTCCTGCGTGTGCTCAATCGCGTCGATCCGAAACCGGGCAAGGACATCGTCCTCGGTCTCGATGTACACCTGCAGGAGGCGGCCGAGAATGCCCTCGGCGGGCGTCGTGGCGCGGTGGTGGCCCTTGATCCGAACAATGGCGAAGTGCTGGCGATGGTCAGCCAGCCCAGTTTCGATCCGAATCCCTTCGTCACCGGCATCAGTTTCAAGGCCTATGGCGAGCTGCGCGACTCCATCGACCAGCCGCTGTACAACCGCGTATTGCGTGGCCTCTATCCGCCGGGCTCGACCATCAAGCCGATGGTGGCCGTAGCCGGTCTCGATGCTGGCGTGGTCACGCCGCAGAGCCGGGTGTTCGACCCCGGCTTCTATCAGTTGCCCAATCACAGCCACAAGTACCGTAACTGGAACCGCAGCGGTGATGGCTGGGTCGATCTCAACCTGGCCATCGCCCGTTCCAACGACACCTACTTTTACGATCTGGCGCACAAGATGGGCATCGATCGTATGCACGACTACATGAGCCGTTTCGGCCTCGGTCAGCGCGTGGCGCTGGACATGTTCGAGGAAACCGCCGGCCTCATGCCTTCGCGCGACTGGAAGCGGGCGCGTTACCGCCAGCCCTGGTACCCGGGCGAGACGCTGATTCTCGGCATTGGCCAGGGTTATATGCAGACCACACCGCTACAGCTGGCGCAGGCCACGGCGCTGATGGCCACACGCGGCAAGTGGATTCGTCCGCACCTGGCCAGGAGCGTCGGCGGGCACTTGCCCGTGGATCCCAACCCGATGCCGGATATCGTCCTGCGTGATCCGAAGTTCTGGGAGTACGGCATCCATGGCATGGAAGAAGTGCTGCATGGCCCCCGTGGCACGGCGCGCAAGGTCGGCGACAGCTCGGTCTATCGCATTGCCGGTAAGAGCGGTACGGCGCAGGTGGTGGCGATCAAGCAGGGCGAGAAGTACGACCGTGAAAAACTCCAGGAACGTCACCGCGACCATGCCCTGTTCGTCGGTTTTGCGCCTGCGAACAACCCGCAGATCGCCGTCGCGGTGATGGTGGAAAACGGTGAGTCCGGCTCTGGCGTCGCCGCGCCAGTGGTCAAGCAGGTCATGGACGCCTGGCTGCTGGACAAGGAAACCGGTCAGCTCAAGGCCGAGTTCGCGATGCCCAAGCCTGCCGAGGTCAGCCAGCGATGATCAGTAATTTCGACCGTACCCTGTCCGACGAGGATGTGCTGCGCCGTCGCGCCACCCTGTTGCAGCGCATGCATATCGATGGCTGGTTGCTGTTACTGCTGCTGGTTCTGGGGGCCGGCAGCCTGTTCATCCTGTATTCGGCCAGTGGCAAGAACATCGATTTGCTGCTCAAGCAGGCGTCCTCCTTCGGTATCGGCATGGTCGGGGTGGTGGTGATCGCCCAGTTCGACCCGCGCTTCATGGCGCGCTGGGTGCCGCTCGCCTATCTCATTGGGGTTGCCCTGTTGGCGGTAGTGGAGGTGATGGGACACACGGCGATGGGCGCGACGCGCTGGATCAACATCCCCGGCGTGATCCGTTTCCAGCCGTCAGAGCTGATGAAGATCATCATGCCGATGACCATCGCCTGGTACCTGTCGCGGCATAACCTGCCGCCGCGCTTCAAGCACATCGTCATCAGCCTGGCGATGATTGGCGTGCCTTTCGTGCTGATCCTCAAGCAGCCGGATCTCGGCACTTCGCTGCTGGTACTGGCGTCGGGCGCTTTCGTCGTGTTCATGGCCGGTCTGCAGTGGCGCTGGATTGTCGGTGCAGCGGCGGCGGTGGTGCCGATTGCGATAGGCATGTGGTACTTCGTCATGCACGACTACCAGAAGCGCCGCGTGCTGACCTTCCTCAATCCGGAGAGTGATCCGCTGGGGGCAGGCTGGAACATCATCCAGTCCAAGGCGGCGATCGGCTCCGGGGGCGTGCTGGGCAAGGGCTGGCTGCTGGGCACGCAGTCGCACCTGGATTTTTTGCCGGAAAGCCATACGGACTTTATCATTGCCGTGCTTGCGGAGGAGTTCGGCCTGGTTGGCGTCTGTTTGTTGCTGTTGTTGTACCTGCTGTTGCTTGCTCGCGGTCTGGTGATTACCGTCCAGGCTCAGACGCTGTTCGGCAAGTTGCTGGCGGGTGCGTTGACCATGACCTTCTTCGTCTACGTATTCGTCAACATCGGTATGGTCAGCGGACTGTTGCCGGTGGTTGGGGTGCCGTTGCCCTTCATTAGCTACGGCGGAACCCATCTGGTCACGCTGTTGTCAGGCTTCGGGATATTGATGGCGATCCACACCCACAGAAAGTGGATCGCTCAGGTTTGATTTGGGGGTTTTGAGTTAAATGCATGCATTGCGCAGTTGGGCCGCTCGGGCATTCATGGGCGTAGGTCTGGCCGGGGTGCTCGGTGGCGGCGCCCAGGCGTTGGCTGCCGATTACCAGAACTCGCCGCAGGTGACCGAGTTCGTCGAGGAAATGACCCGTGACTACGGTTTCGCCAGCGAGCAGCTGTACGCGCTGTTCGCCGATGTCGAGCGCAAGCAGGCGATTCTCGATGCCATCTCGCGTCCGGCCGAGAAGGTCAAACCCTGGAAGGAATACCGGCCGATCTTCATTACCGACAAGCGCATCGCCCAGGGTGTGGAATTCTGGAAAAACAACCAGGCTGCACTGGAGAAGGCCGAAGCCGAGTACGGTGTACCGCCGCAGTTCATCGTCGCCATCATCGGCGTGGAAACCTTCTATGGCGGCAACACCGGTAGTTGGCGGGTGATGGACGCCCTGTCGACCCTGGCCTTCGATTATCCGCCGCGTGCGCCGTTCTTCCGCAAGGAGCTGCGCGAGTTTCTGCTGCTGACCCGTGAGGAGCAGGTCGACCCGATTACCCTCAAGGGTTCTTACGCCGGCGCAATGGGTTTGCCGCAGTTCATGCCGAGCAGCTTCCGCGCCTATGCCGTGGACTTCGACGGTGACGGCCATATCAACATCTGGAGCAACCCGACCGATGCCATCGGCAGTGTCGCCAGCTATTTCAAACGTCACGGCTGGCAGGCCGGCGGCCAGGTGGCCAGTCGCGTCGAGGTCAGCGGTGCGCGCGTCGACGAAGGCCTGACCCAGGGCCTGGATCCGGTGAAGAATGTTGCCGAGCTGCGCGCACTGGGCTGGCAGAGCCAGGACAAGTTGGCCGAAGATCTGCCGGTGACCGCATTTCGTCTGGAAGGTGCGCAAGGCGACGAATACTGGTTCGGTTTGCCCAACTTCTACACCATCACCCGCTACAATCGCAGCGTGATGTATGCCATGGCGGTCAACCAACTGGCTGAGCTGCTGGTCGAAGCGCGGAGTAAACAATGAGTGCGCACAAACTGCTGCCGCTGGCTGCCTGCATAACGGCAGCCCTGCTGCTGGCGAGTTGCTCGTCCAATCGGGCACCGCAGCCCGCTGTGGTGCCCGGTCAGTCGACGGGCATCTCCGGGCCTGATGATTACAACCGGCCGCACAAGGATGGCGCGCCCTGGTGGGATGTCGACGTCTCGAAGATTCAGGACGCCATTCCCATGCCGCACTACGGACCGGTCAAGGCCAGCCCCTATGTGGTGTTCGGCAAGCAGTATTTCCCGATTCAGGATGCGCGGCGCTACCAGGCGGTCGGCCCGGCCTCCTGGTACGGTACCAAGTTCCATGGCCAGGCCACGGCCAATGGCGAGACTTACGATCTGTACGGCATGACGGCGGCACACAAGACGCTGCCGCTGCCCAGCTACGTACGGGTGACCAACCTGGAAAACGACAAGGTGGTGATCCTGCGGGTCAACGACCGTGGGCCGTTCTACTCCGACCGTATCATCGACCTGTCCTTTGCCGCGGCCAAAAAGCTCGGCTTCGCTGAAAAAGGCACTGCGCGGGTCAAGGTCGAAGGCATCGACCCGCATGAGTGGTGGGCGCAACAGGGCCGTCCGGTGCCGCTGGTACTGGCCAACAACCAGCCGGCCAGGGCAAGCGCGGTGCAGACCGTTGCGCAACCCGTGTCGCAGCCCATCGAACACTACTCGCCGCCGCCCACGCAGCACGCCGCTGCGGTGGTGCCGGTACAGATCGACGCAAAAAAAAACGATTCACTCGCAGCCTCTGGCCTGTATCTCCAGGTGGGAGCCTTCGCCAATCCGGACGCTGCGGAACTGCTCAAGTCCAAGCTGAGCCAGACCAGCAGTGTGCCGGTATTCATCAGCTCAGTGGTGCGCGACCAGCAGATACTGCACCGCGTCCGCATGGGGCCGATCAGCAATCAGGGCGAGGCTGAGCAGCTGCAGAGCAGCGTGCGTCTGGCCAACCTCGGCCAGGCCACGCTGGTGCGCGCCGACTGATGGCAACTTAACCGGCCTTTGCCGGACTAAATCCGAGGCTTGCCTGGTGCGAGTCGAAAGATGGCCCTGTGGGGCCGTACAACCCAAGCAATGATTTTCGAGAGACGGATGAACATCACCAGCTTCGTGCAACGTGCTTCACTGGTTCTTACCCTTCTGGCCGCACCCCTGGCCATGGCCAACCCGCAGGTGGTGCCGGCGCCGCCGCAACTGGCCGCGAAATCCTACGTGCTGATGGACGCCGCCAGCGGCAATATCCTGGTCGAGAACAACGCTGACGAGCGCCTGCCGCCCGCCAGCCTGACCAAGCTGATGACGGCCTACATCGCGACCCTGGAAATCCGTAATGGCAAGATCGGCGAGCAGGATCTGGTGACCATCAGCGAGCACGCCTGGCGCACAGGTGGTGCTGCGTCCGGTGGTTCCACCATGTTCCTGCCGGTGAACAGCCAGGCCACGGTCGACGACTTGCTGCACGGCATCATCATTCAGTCCGGTAACGATGCCAGCATCGCCATCGCCGAATACATCGCCGGCAGCGAAGATGCCTTCGCGGACATGATGAACGCCACCGCCGAGCGTCTGGGCATGAAGAACAGCCACTTCATGAACTCTACCGGCCTGCCGCATCCCGAGCACTACTCCAGCGCCCATGACATGGCGATTCTGGCCCGCGCGATCATCAATGAAGATGCCGAGCACTACGCGATCTACTCGCAGAAAGAGTTTCTCTGGAACAACATCAAGCAGCCCAACCGCAACCTGCTGCTGTGGCGTGACCGCACCGTCGATGGCCTGAAGACCGGCCACACGTCGGAGGCTGGCTTCTGCCTGGTCGCCTCGGCCGTGCGTGATGGTTCGCGCATGATTACCTCGGTATTCGGTACTGACAGCGAGCAGGCCCGCGCAGCGGAAACCCAGAAGCTGCTGACCTATGGTTTCCGTTTCTTCGAAAGCCGCACCTTCTATCAGAAGGGCGCTGAACTGGCCCAGGCCACCGTGTGGAAAGGCGCGGCGAGTCAGGTCAAGGCCGGTCTGGCGGAAGATCTGACCATGACCATGGCCAAGGGGCAGTTGGAAAAGCTGCAGGCCAGCATGACCCTCAATCCGCAACTGATCGCCCCGATCCAGCAGGGCGATGTGATCGGCAAGGTCGACGTCAAACTGGGTGACGAGGTGGTGCGCAGCACCGACCTGGTGGCTCTGGAATCGGTGGACGAGGGCAGCCTGATGCGCCGTCTATGGGACAGCATTCGCCTGTTCTTCTTCGGCCTTTTCAACTGACAAGCCTGGCCGCTCCTGATGGAGCGGCCCTTTTCTGGACGGGTCGCGAGCCCGCTGACGCCATGACCGATAACGACGTTCAAGCCCCTAAAATCGAATTTCCCTGCGAGCGTTACCCGATCAAGGTAATCGGCATTGCGGGTGAGGGTTTCTCCGATCTGGTGATCGAGGTGATCCAGCGCCATGCGCCGGATCTGGATGCCTCCACGCTGGTGCTGCGTGACAGCCGTAACGGCAACTTCCTCTCCGTGCAGGTGCTGATCACCGCCACCAGCGTCGAGCAGTTGCAGGCGATTCATGTCGATCTGCGTGCCACTGGCCGCGTGCACATGGTGCTGTGATCCTCATGCCCGAACTCGTCGTTCGTCACCTCGGGCTGGTCGACTATCAGCCGACGCTGGAGGCCATGCGCCAGTTGACCCGTGAGCGCGATGAGCAGACGCCGGATGAAGTCTGGCTGCTGCAGCACCCCCGGGTCTTCACTCAAGGGCAGGCCGGCAAGGCCGAGCATGTGCTGGCGGCGGGCGATATTCCGGTGGTGCAGGTCGAGCGCGGCGGCCAGGTGACCTATCACGGCCCTGGCCAACTGGTGGCCTACCTGATGCTCGATCTGCGCCGCCTCGACCTTGGGGTGCGTGAACTGGTCACGACCATGGAGCAAAGCCTGGTCGATCTGCTGGCCGGCTACGGTATCGAGGCTGCGCCGAAGGCGGATGCGCCGGGCGTGTATGTGGCCGGCGACAAGATCGCCTCACTGGGCCTGCGCGTCAGTCGTGGTTGTTCCTTCCACGGCCTGGCGCTGAACGTCGACATGGACTTGTCGCCCTTCCTGCGCATCAATCCGTGCGGCTTCGCGGGGCTGAAGATGGTGCAGATGCGTGATCTGCTGCCAGCGCCGCCAGCATTCGACGAAGTGGCGCAACGCCTGGAGCAGGTGCTGCGTGGCCGTCTGGGTTACGTGTAGGCTAATGCGAGAGAACGTGTAGGTGCGGCGCCTCGCCGCCAACCGTAGAACGCTTCGCCCCGGTGCGGGGTTCCTGCACAGGCGCGTCGCCACGCATACATACTGACAGCAACGAAAAGGGACGCCGAGGCGTCCCTTTGGTTTTCCCAGAGGAACTGTCTCAGTTCAGATTCAGCGCCGGAATCAGGCTGGCATTGACTTCCTGGCCGGGCACCGGAACCGGTGCGGCAAGCCCCAGGTTGTTCTTCTCGAACACGCGGTCAGCGCGGTAGCTGGAACGTACCAGCGGGCCGGCGGCGACTTCCATGAAGCCTTTCTCCAGGCCGATATCGCGCAGGCGATTGAACTCTTCCGGGCTGACCCAGCGCTGCACCTTGAGGTGGTTGCGCGTCGGCTGCAGGTACTGGCCGAGGGTGAGGATGTCCACGCCGATGGCGCGCAGGTCATCCATGGTTTCGAGAATTTCCTCGTCGGTTTCACCCAGGCCGAGCATCAGGCTGGTCTTGGTCAGTACGTCCGGGCGGTGCTTCTTGGCGTGCTCGAGCACCTTGAGGGTCTTCTCGTAGCCGGCGCGCGGATCGCGAACCACGTGGGTAAGACGTTTGACTGTCTCAACGTTCTGCGCGAAGACTTCCAGGCCGGAGTCGACGACGCGCTCGATGGCCTGGTGATCACCGTCGAAATCCGGGGTCAGGGCCTCGACCACCACCTGCGGGGTGTTTGCCTTGATGGCGCGCACGCAGGCGGCGTAGTGGCCGGCGCCGCCGTCTTCGAGGTCGTCACGGTCCACCGAGGTCAGCACGATGTAACGCAGGGCCATCAGCTCCACCGACTTGGCGGTGTTCTGCGGCTCTTCCAGATCCAGCCAGCCATTGGGGTTGCCGGTGTCCACGGCGCAGAAACGGCAGGCGCGGGTGCACACCGAGCCCATCAGCATGATGGTGGCCGTGCCGTTGGACCAGCACTCACCCATGTTCGGGCAGTGTGACTCCTGGCAGACGGTGCTCAGGCGGTGTTCGCCAACGTTGCGCTTGACGGCCTCGAAACGGCTACCGCCAGGTGCCTTGACCCGCAGCCACTTGGGCTTGGGCTCGAACACCTGAGGTTCGGCCGAGGCGCGACGCTTCTGGCCATCCTTGATGGCGGTGATGCCTTGGGCGGTGCGAAATTTTTCGCCGCTGGCGACGGATTTGGGCGGGGAGGTGTCGGACATCGGGAATCAGGGCTCCGCTAGAGGCTCCGTGGGCAGGTGGCTTGTGGCCGCTGGCCAGTCTATCACAGAAGGCTCATGGGCACGCTGAGACCGCCTGTCGGCCAAGGGGCGACGAGGCAGCGTTCAGCGAGGCCCAGGCTTAGCGTGCGCGCAGCTGTTGCAGCAGCTCGGTATTGGGGTAGCCATCGGCAGGCCAGTTCAATTGCAGCTGCAGGGCGCGGATGGCCTTGCGCGTGTTGGCGCCGATGATGCCGTCGGCCGGGCCCGGGTCGAAACCGGCCTGGGCCAGCAGCTCCTGCAGCTCGACGCGCTCGCTGCGACCGAGCTGGCGTTCGCCGCGTGGCCACTGGCCCTGCACTTCGCTGGGGCGCACCAGGTTGTCGGCGAGCAGGCCGATGGCCAGCGCGTATGAGGTGGAGTTGTTGTACTTGAGGATGCTGCGGAAATTGTCCAGCAGCAGGAAGGCCGGGCCTTTGTGTCCGGCCGGTAGCTGCAGGCTGGCGCGCGCGCTGGCGGCGGCGCCGGTCGGTGCCAGCGGGCGCACGCCGAGTTCGGCCCACTCGGTCAGGCTGCGACGCTGGTCCGGGTCAGCCAGGGCGTAGTCGAAGTCGCTCGGCAGGCGCACCTCGAATCCCCAGGGCTGGCCGCGCTGCCATCCTGACGCTTGCAGGTAATGAGCCGCCGAAGCCAGGGCATCGGCCGAGGAGTTCCACAGGTCGCGCTTGCCGTCGCCGTCGAAATCCACCGCATGCTGGTTGTAGGTAGTGGGCATGAACTGGGTCTGCCCCATGGCGCCGGCCCAGGAGCCGATCATGCGTTCGCTGGGCACATCGCCGTTCTGCAGAATCTGCAGGGCAGCCAGCAACTGCGCACGCCAGAAGCCCTGGCGACGACCGTCGTAGGCCAGGGTGGCGAGAGAGCGGATAACGCTGTGGCTGCCGATATTGTTGCCGAAGTTGCTCTCCAGACCCCAGATGGCCACCAGGATCGGGGCCTCGACGCCGTACTGCTGCTCGATGCGTTGCAGCACCAGGCTGTGCTGCGCCAACAGCACTCGGCCACGACCGATGCGGCTGGAGGACACGGCGCCGTCGAGGTATTCCCACACCGGGCGGGTGAATTCGGGCTGGCTGCTGTCGGCCTTGAGCACCGCCGGGTCAGGGGTGACGCCGGCGAATATGCGATCGAACAGCGCGGCGTCAATGCCGGCGGCAAGCGCTTCGTCACGCAATGCCTGGCGCCAGTCGGCGAAACTGGTCAGTGCATCTGCAGGTGCAGCCTGCGCCGTGGCCGGCGCGTTGGCTGTGGGCAGGTTTTCCGCTGGGGCCTGGGCGCAGGCCGCCAGCAGCAGGAGAGGAAGCAGGGCCAGGGCGCGACGAGGAAACTGGTGTGGCATGTCTATCTCAGGGCGTTTAAGCAGGTGGCTACCTTATCACGCTCGGGCTGGAATCTGGGCGATCAGCGCAGTGAGCAAGCCCATAAAGCAAGAAGCCTCCCAATTGTGGGAGGCTTCGCGGCGGTAGCTGCCTTTGCCTTTCTGTGGTCGTTCCTGGCGGCAGCGAAACAGTGGCTGGGCGACGATGGATTTGGCCTTGTTCGGCCGTTTGCCGGTTTTCTTGCTCATAGGGGTTCCTCGCTAGAGCCTGCTTCCAGCGCAGGCGCGCGGACTATGCGCCGCTGTACGGAAAATGTCCAGATTGCGGTCTGAATGGGGCGTAGGAGCGAGCTCTGCTCGCGAAGCCTTTCAGTGCGGAGTGTGGGCCGGGCGGCGCTCCGCTTTAGCCCACCAACGGTGGTGGACGTGGGCTAAAGCCCACCCTACGAGAAAGGAAGAGGCCGCAACACTTACAGGCGCAGGCGCTGCCCGGCCAGTTGCAGGGTCAGCATGGCCAGCTCGCTCCACGGATCGCCAGCCGCCTGGCCCTTGATCTGTGCATCGATCAACTGCGCCTGCTGCAACAATTGGCCCCAGCGCTTGCTGCTGTGACGCTGCAGCGCCTTGGAAATCAGCGGCCGGCGCTTGTCCCACACTGGCGGACGCGCGCTGGAGAAGGCCTTGTCCAGGGGTATGCCCTGGCTTTGCTGGTGGGCGATGCCGGCCAGCAGGCGAATTTCGCGTGCCAGCGCCCAGAGGATTACCGGGGTTTCCACACCCTCGCCGCGCAGGCCTTCGAGCACGCGCAGGGCATGGCTGGCATCGCCAGTCAGGGCGCAATCGATCAGGCCGAACACATCGAAGCGGGCGCTGTCGGCCACGGCGGCCTGCACGGTTTCGGCGTCCACCTGATTGCCTTCGGCAAGTAGCTTGAGCTTTTCCACTTCCTGGGCGGCGGCCAGCAGGTTGCCTTCTACCCGCGCGGCGATCATGTCCACGGCATCGGCGCTGGCGCTCAGGCCGGCCTGAGCGAGGCGCTGGCGAATCCACTGCGGCAACTGGTTGGCGTCCACCGGCCAGATCTGGATGAACTGGCAAGCCTGACCGTCGATCAGCGCCTTGGCCCATTTGGATTTCTGTGTGCTGCCGTCGAGCTTGGGCAGGCTCAGCAGCAGGACGGTATCTTCAGGCGGCCGTGCCAGGTATTCCAGCAGTGCTGCGGCGCCTTTATCCCCCGGTTTGCCGGAGGGCAGGCGCAGTTCCAGCAGGCGCTTCTCGGCGAACAGCGAGAGGCTGGCGCCGGCCTGTAGCAGATTGCCCCAGTCGAAGTTGGCTTCGGCGTTGAACACCTGACGCTCGCCAAACCCCTGCTGGCGGCAGGCGTTGCGGATGGCATCGGCCGCTTCCTGGCAGAGCAGCGGCTCGTCACCGCTGATCGCATAGACAGGCGCCAGTGCGCCCTGCAGGTGTTTGCCGAGTTGCGCGGGGGCGAGCTTCATCGAGGTGAGGTCATGAGGCGAACGGGCAGGGGGCCGCAATGCGGCCCCGGCACCTTACTGAATCGGCAGTTCGATCGGCGACTGCTGCGGGGCGACCTGGCTCTCACGAACCCGGCGAGCGGCTTCCAGTGCCTCGGCTTCAGCCTTGGCGCGGGCTTCGGCGGTCTGCTGCAACTGGTCGAGCTGCGCCGGGGTAATCTGCTGCAGGGTGAGCATCAGTTGCTGGATCATTTCCCGGCGCAGTTCGCTGCGCAACTGAGCGGCTTCCTGATCGGAGCCGGCCAGGTTGTTGTCGTCCTGCTGGTAGTAGTTCTGCACTTCCACCTTGTTGCCGGTCAGCAGCAGGTTCTGCGTGCCACGGATCTCATACTCCAGGGCCATGGTCAGCTCGTACTCGGCGGTACGTGCACCGCTGCTGTAGCTGGCGCTACGACGATTCTCGCTTTCGCGGGTGATGACCAGCTTGTAGGGCGCGCCGGCATAAACGCGAACGTCGTTTCTCTCCAGCACTTCGCGTACCTGCTGCACGGTATCACCGTAGGCATCGCGCGCACTGACATCGAGCTCCTGGAGGGCGAACTGCACATCGCCGGTGCCGCGCAGCTGGAAACCGCAGGCGCTGAGCAGACCGGCCAGGCCGATGATCAGTAGATTCCGTTTCATCATTCTCATATCCCCTTGGCGGATCGCGGCGCCACGTCGTGGTGGCGCCGAGCTTAATCAGTTGGCGACTATGTTGACCAGCTTGCCTGGCACCACGATGACCTTGCGAATGCTCAGGCCCTCGGTGAAGCGCAGGACGTTCTCGTTGGCACGAGCGGCGGCCTCGACTTCCTCGCGCGATGCGCTGGCCGGCACTTCGATCTGCCCGCGCAGCTTGCCGTTGACCTGCACCACCAGGGTCAGGCTGTCCTGCACCAGGGCGGATTCGTCGACCTGCGGCCACTGCGCGTCGATCACCGCATCGGCATGCCCCAGGCGCTGCCACAGCTCGTGGCTGATGTGCGGAGTGATCGGCGCCAGCAACAGGGTGACAACTTCCAGGCCTTCGTGCACCAGCGCGCGGTCCTGTTCGGTGGCGGTAGCGGCCTTTTCCAGCACGTTCATCAGCGTCATCACCTGGGCGACGGCGGTGTTGAACTTGTGGTGCTGGCCGATATCGTTGCTGGCCTGCTTGATGGCCAGGTGGATGGCGCGGCGCACGGCTTTCTGCTCGTCATTCAGGCTGGCGACATCCAGCTTGCCCGGCAGGCCGGCGCTGACATGGCCGTGAGCCAGACGCCAGACGCGGCGCAGGAAGCGGTTGGCGCCCTCGACGCCGGCATCCGACCATTCGCAGCTCTGGTCGGGCGGCGAGGCGAACATCATGAACAGGCGGCAGGTATCGGCACCATAGGCATCGATCATGTCCTGCGGGTCGACGCCGTTGTTCTTCGACTTGGACATCTTCTCGGTGCCGCCGATTTCCACCGGCAGGCCGTCGCTCTTGAGCTTGGCGCCGATGACCTTGGCCTTGGCATCACGCTCGACTTCCACGTCGGCCGGGTTGAACCAGTCCTTGCCGCCGTTTTCCAGGGTGCGGTAATAGGTCTCGGCGACCACCATGCCCTGGGTCAGCAGGTTCTTGAACGGCTCGTTGGACGACACCAGGCCTTCGTCACGCATCAGCTTGTGGAAGAAGCGCGCGTAGAGCAGGTGCAGGATGGCGTGTTCGATGCCGCCGATGTACTGGTCTACCGGCAGCCAGTGGTTGGCTGCAGCTGGGTCGACCATGCCCTTGTCGTAGTTCGGGCTGGCGTAGCGAGCGAAGTACCAGGACGACTCGACGAAGGTGTCCATGGTGTCGGTTTCGCGCTTGGCATCGGCACCGCACTTCGGGCACTTGCACTGGTAGAACTCGGGCATGCGCGCCAGCGGCGAGCCTGCACCGTCCGGCACCACGTCTTCGGGCAGCACCACCGGCAACTGGTCTTCCGGTACCGGCACGTCGCCGCAGGCGTCGCAGTGGATGATCGGGATCGGGCAGCCCCAGTAGCGCTGGCGGCTGATGCCCCAGTCGCGCAGGCGGAACTGGGTCTTGCGCGCGCCATGGGCGCTAGCTTCCAGGTCGGCGACGATGGCGTCGAAGGCGGCGCTGAAGTCCAGGCCGTCGTACTTGCCGGAGTTGAGGGTGGTCAGGCCGGCCTTGTTGCCGTACCAGTCCTGCCAGGTGCTGGTGTCGTAGTCCTTGCCTTCGCCGGTGTAGACCTGCTTGATCGGCAGGTCGTACTTGTTGGCGAATTCGAAGTCACGCTCGTCATGCGCCGGCACGGCCATCACCGCGCCTTCGCCGTAGCCCCAGAGCACGTAGTTGGCGACGAATACCGGCAGCTTGTCGCCGGTCAGCGGATGGATGACGAACTGGCCGGTGGCAACGCCCTTCTTCTCCATGGTGGCCATGTCGGCCTCGGCCACGGAACCGGCCTTGCACTCGGCGATAAAGGCGGCGATGGCCGGGTTGGATTCGGCGGCGCGCTGGGCCAGCGGGTGCTCGGCGGCCACTGCCACGTAGGTGGCGCCCATCAGGGTGTCCGGGCGGGTCGAGTAGACCTTGAGCTGGCCATCGATGCCGATGCTGGCGACGTCGTAGTCGAACACGATGTCGGCACCGAAGCTCTTGCCGATCCAGTTGCGCTGCATGGTCTTGACCTGCTCGGGCCAGCCATCCAACTCATCCAGGCTGCTCAGCAGCTCTTCGGCATAGGCGGTGATCTTGAAGTAGTACATCGGGATTTCGCGCTTCTCGATCAGCGCGCCCGAACGCCAGCCACGGCCGTCGATGACCTGCTCGTTGGCCAGCACGGTCTGGTCGACCGGGTCCCAGTTGACGGTGCCGTTCTTGCGGTAGATCACGCCCTTCTCGAACAGGCGGGTGAACAGCCACTGCTCCCAGCGGTAGTAATCCGGCTTGCAGGTGGTGACTTCGCGCGTCCAGTCGATGGCCAGGCCCAGCGATTTGAGCTGGGACTTCATGTAGGCGATGTTCTCGTAGGTCCACTTGGCCGGCGCCACCTGGTTCTTCATCGCGGCGTTTTCCGCCGGCATGCCGAAGGCGTCCCAGCCCATCGGTTGCAGCACGTTCTTGCCCTGCATGCGCTGGTAGCGGGCGATCACGTCACCGATGGTGTAGTTGCGCACGTGCCCCATGTGTAGCTTGCCGCTGGGGTAGGGGAACATCGACAGGCAGTAGAAGGTGTCCTTGCCCGGCTGTTCGCTGACGACGAAGGATTTCTGCGCGTCCCAGTGGGACTGCGCGGCGGCTTCTATTTCACGGGGCGAGTACTGTTCGTGCATGGCTCTGGCGCTGAAGGAATGGGGCTTGCGGAAAACGTCGTAGCATACATGAGCGCCGTCTATCGAGGGAAACCCAGATTGCATGCGCACGCCGTTGGTCGCGGCGCAACGCTGCTTGCAGCGTCTTCGCTAAGCTTTAGTCATGGCTCGCACATGTCGGCTATCGTGAGGTGTCAAATGGCTGTTGCACGGCAAGCGGAGAGGGGAGATGGCCTCTATGGGCGACTGCTGCAGCGCCTTGCGCTGGCGCTGGAAGAGGCCGATACCGCCAGTCGCCTGCATGCCGAACCCCTTCGCGAACTGGAGCTCGATGGGCTTAGCCCGGCGGAGCTGGAGCTGATCCGCGCCTATCTCAACCGTGACCTGCACTGGCTGCGCGGCTGGCACGCGGCAGCCGAAGAGCTGGCGTTGATTCAGCGTCAGCCATTGCGCAGCGGCAAGGCGGCAGGCAGCAAGCCGATGGGCAGACCCAAACCCCTGATGAAGCGTCGCCAGGCGCTCTGTTGCGCGTTTTGTGGGACGTCGGTGAGCTGGCATCGCGGGCAGGATGCGCAGGCGTGCCAGGCCTGTGGTTCAAAGCTGTTTCGCAGCGGCAATACCCGCTAGGATCAGGCGCCCCGGAGGTGCCTGATGCCGATTCGCTACATTCTCAAACAACTGCTGATGCCGCCCGGCATCCTGCTTCTGCTGATGTTGCTGGGTTGGTGGTTGCGTCGCCGTTTTCCCCGCTTGGCTATGGCCTGTTTGCTGACGGGCTTCGGTGGGCTGTGGCTGATGAGCTTGCCAGCGGTGATGCAATGGAGTGCAGGCCTGCTCGAACGTGAGCCTGCGCTTGAAGAGGCGCAGTGGGCGACGCTGGCGCAGCGTGCCGATGCCATCGTGATTCTTGGCGCCGGACGTGAGCAGAACGATCCAGGCTGGGGTGCAACCGATCAGCCGGGGCTGATGGCCCTGGAGCGCCTGCGCTATGCCGCTCGCCTGGCGCGTGCATCCGGCCTGCCGATGGCGGCCAGCGGTGGCCTGCATTACGGCCAGCCGCCCAGTGAAGCGGCGCTGATGGCTGATGCCATGCAGCGTGATTACGGCCTGGAGATTCGCTGGCTGGAGGAGCAGAGCCGCACGACTTGGGAAAACGCGCTGCTGAGTGCTGAGTTGCTGCAGCCGCAGGGCGTGCGTCGTGTGGTGCTGGTCACCCAGGCCTGGCATATGCCGCGTGCGCGCTGGTGTTTCGAGCAGGCTGGCTTCGAGGTGATCACGGCACCGATGGGCTACCTCAGCGCAGGTTACGAGCGCCCGCTGGGCGGCTGGCTGCCGGAGTCGCGGGTGATCTGGCAGAGCAGCCTGTTGCTCAACGAAGCCATCGGGCTGCTGGCGTATCCCATCGTCCACGGCAAGCAGTAGGGCGTACTCGCCGCAGGCAGTACGCCTGCGGATTCTGCGTTACGAGAGCTGGCGGGCCGCTCTCTGCTCTCGCGAAACCGCCCTATAAATCCTGGCCAGCCCGTAGCCCGGATGCAATCCGAGGCGTCGTGACGGCTTACTCCCGGATTTCATCCGGGCTACGTTCGCTTGCCGCCGCGTTTAGACCGTCTTGGCCATGCGGCTGGCCAGCAGCGCCCAGCCCAGCAGCAGGGCGCAGAGAATCGCCAGTGGCCAGATGCGCCATTGCAGGTAGGGCGTCAGCCCCTGCATCGGCACGACTTCGCCGTAGAGCACGCCGCGCTCGAACTGCGGCAGGGCAAACTGGATGCGCCCCTGCGGGTCGATGATCACCGTCATGCCGTTGTTGGTGGCGCGGATCATCCAGCGTCCGGCTTCCAGGGCACGCATCTGCGCCATCTGCAGGTGCTGCAGGGGGCCGATGGAGGTGCCGAACCAGGCGTCATTGCTTACCGTCAGGAGGATTTCGCTGTCTGCGGCCAGTTCTGCGGCGAACTCCGGGTAGACCACTTCGTAGCAGATGAACGGCGCAATGCGCTGCCCCTTGGTCAGCAGTGGCGGTTGCCCGGCCGGGCCTCGGGCGAAGTCGGACATGGGCAGGTCGAAGAAGGCGATCAGCCCGCGCAGAAGCTCCTGCAGCGGCACGTATTCACCGAAGGGCACCAACTTCTGCTTGAGGTAGGTGCCCTGAGCGTCGCCGAAGCTGGTGATCGCATTGTAATAACGAACCTCGCCGCGCTCGTTGGACTGGCGTACCGGCACGCCGGTGATCAGCGCGCTGTTACGGTCGCGGGCGAAACGATCCATCACGCCGATATAGCCCTGGGCCAGGTCCTTGAGTAGCGGTATGGCCGTTTCCGGCCAGACCAGCAGATCGACGCGTTCGGCGCTGAAACTGAGATCACGGTACAGCGCCAGCTGCGCGTTGAGTTGCTCCGGATCCCATTTCAGATTCTGTTCGACATTACCTTGCACGGCGGCAACGCTCAGGCTGTTGCCGGCCGGCCGCGTCCAGCTGTGATCATTCAGCGCCAGGCCGGCGACCCAGGGGCTCAGCAGCAGGAGCAGGGCGCAGGCATAGCGCGGTTTGTGCTTGCGCAGTTGCTCCAGGTTGATGATCAGCGCGGCTGACAGGGCGATGACGAAGGAGGCCAGCCAGACGCCGCCGACCGGCACCAGCCCGCTCAGTGGGCCTTCGAGTTGGCTGTAGCCAGCATAGAGCCAGGGAAAGCCGGTGAGGAACCAGCCACGGAACACTTCCTGGGCGACCCACAGCGCGGCGAAGGCCAGGGCGTCGGCCAGCGGCGCTTCGCTGCGGCGGATCCAGCGCGCCCAGAGCGCGGCCATCAGGGCGAAGAACAGGCCCAGACCGGCGACGAAACCCAGGGTGAGCAGGCCGGCCAGTGCCGGCGAGGCGGCGCCGTAGTCATGGATACTGACGTACACCCAGCTGGTGCCGGCGGCGAACAGGCCGAAACCATAGCTCCAGCCGCGCACTGCGGCCTGGCCAGGGCGCAAATGGCGCAAGCTGAAATAGAACAGGGCAATGGACAACACGGCCAATGGCCAGAGGTCGTACGGGGCGAGCGCCAAGGTGGTGATGGCGCCTGCGCCGCAGGCGAGCAGATGACCGGGCCAGCCCGGACGGGTGATCCATTGCAGCATGAGCAGATCCTTGGAAGCGGGGTGGCGCAAGGGTAGGGGCAGGTAGTGGCAGGCGGCAAGTGCTGAGCTCTGTACGAAAAGTGCCTGCGCTCGGTGATGCTGCGTTGTGTAGCGCCGCGCGAAAAACTGGTGCCGTTTGCGCGATAAATGCAGTGAGCTGACATTTTCACGCATGGCAACGGAATTGCCAAATCACGGCACCGGGTCCGTCCTGCTGAACTGGACTCGGTGCCGCTGCCAACTGTTCAACCCTCCCCGAACCGACCAGACCTCCAGAATGACCTGGCCCACATAGGTGGTGGTCAGCGTAGCGGTCGTGCCACTGATACCGGTCTGGCTTGCCAGCACGCTGCTGTTATCAGCCCTGAGCAACCTGCAGCTGTAAGTGGTACCTGGTTCAGGGCCGATATCGCCTGTCGTGGTGTCGATCAACTGGTCGGCCTGGACGATGCGATCACGGTGCGCCCAGCTGGCAACCACATCACCAACGACCGAGGCCGGATAGCTGGCGCCGCCGATAAGCAGCCGGCCCGGTGGGTACGGCAGCGCCTGACGCCCAACCAGTGCCAGGGTATCGATCGGAGCCAGCTCTGGAGCCAGCATGCCGCTGCTAGTGATGCTGCGCAGCCGCATCTGCACGCTGACACCAGCGGAGTACTCCGTAGGGTCAGCCCCTGCATAGTCATCGAAGAACCACACGCGCGCGCCCGCAAGGTGAGAGCCTGGCACGGTGTCCACGCAGCCACGGGCGATGGTCACTACCAACGTGCCGAGGTCGACCGCCACAACCCGGATGATCTCGTCATCGATCAACGCAGCAGTACCTACCTCGACCAAGTCGATGCTTTCGACCGATGTCAGCTGAATGCTGGTCTCAGTACGCCCAATCGCCACAACCAGTAGACCTGACGGACAAAAGTCCCCGCTCTCGGCACTAGCAAAGGCCGCGCTGCCGACCCTCGACTCGATCCCGAAGCCCAGCGACAAGGGCGTAGGCTTTAGCGCTAAGGCGGCAATGAACGCGCTGGTTTGATCGAACAACGCTAGGTTAGCGGGGTCGAC